>JAHFTX010000037.1 GCA_023265395.1 Thermoplasmata archaeon | reverse complement strand
CGAGCGCGCGGAGAGCCCCACGAGCAGCCCCAGGCGGTTCGGCCGCGAGCCCAGCAGCAACAACAGTTCGTCCGGGGGCGTCCCATAGGTGAGCACCACCATCGCCGAGACCGCGACCAGCAGACGCGCGCCAAGGACCACCCCCGAGAGCACCCCTTCCCTCAGCAGCGGGCCGACCAGGGGCGTGGTGCCGACGAGCAGGCCATTGAGCAGCACGAGAGGACCGATCGCCAGCAGCGCCATCGCGACCATCCATTGCCAGGGCCGCCACAGACGCCCCAGCGCGATCGCGGGGAGGGTCGCGACGAAGAGGAACGCCACGGCGATGGGTGAGGAGAGTGCCATCACCAGGACGGCGATGGCGGCGACGTAGGCGAACTTGAGCGAGGGTGGTGCCTGGTGCAACGCCGTCGTCCCATGGCGATAGGTGGGCATGCCCATCAGCCGACCCCTCCCGAGGGCAGGGCACCGTAGACCCAGGTGATGACCATGCCCTGCGCCAGCGGCTGCGCCGAGGCGCCCCGTGGGACATACGCCCCGTCGATGAGGTAGATCCAGTAGCGCCCATCGGCGCCGTCGACGACACCGCCGATCGACTCGACGTAGCGCCCAAAGGGGTAGACGCTGACCCTCACGTGCCATCCGAGCAAGCGCGTGACCTCGCGCAACCCCTCCTCGACGCTCCGGGCGGTCGTGGGCAGCATCACCGTGACGTTGACCTGCTGTGCCTCAGAACGCTGGCTCTGCCACTGGGTCTGCTGCCAGCGGAGCAGGTAGTCGCCGGGTGCGAGGCCCTGGGGCTGGGCGCTCCCAAAGCGCAGCACGAAGGTGACTTCGACGCTCCCGTGCGGCACCTCCTGGCCGCCCAGCGGGTCGGGCAGCACCCCTGCGAGGGTCGCCAGGCTCACCAGCAACGCGGCGGCCCCCAGTGCGGTGACGGCACGCTGGATCCGACGCCGATGGGCGTGGTGCGCCCGCTCGACACGGAGCGCCCGGCGCAGCCGCCTGGCAGGCGAATCGTCGGCGGCTCCGCTCGGTGCGTCGGGACGACCTCGCCACGCCCCGATCCCCACCGCTGCGCTCCCCAGCAGCAGGGCACCACCCAGCAGTGGCCAGACGAAGGCAGGAGAGTCGATGCTGCTGGCGGCCCCGGTGGTCCCCGATGGGGTGCGATCGGGCAGGTGCAAGGCCACCGCCCCCCCCTCTGGGGGTCCCTTCGTGGCCAGATCGCCCGACGGAGGGTCGACCACCTTCGCAGGCTCGTCGGTCATGTCCTCGTGGGGCAGCGGCAGGTCGATGCTCGCCCGCTCGAGGAGCGCGCCGCTCTGCGTCAGGTGCGCCTCGACCCGATGCGCTTTCGCATCGATGATGCCGCTGCACACCTTGGTGCTGCCATCGGTCGGTGGCTGCTGCGGAACGAGCCACGTACCACCATCGACGCGCACGCGCACGGAGAACGCCTGTGGGTCGTCGCCCTTGGAGGAGGCACACAGGATCGTCCCCTGCGCCACCGTGACGACCTCCACGCCCAGCTGGGCGCGTCGCGGCGTTCCTAGCAGGTGCAGCTGCCCGCTGTCGGACCCCAGCAGCACCGCCCCGTGGACGACCTGCGGGGAAGCGAGCGCGAACTGCGGCGGGTGCAAGGGCCAGCTGCCCAACGGTTCCCCCTGGGGGGAGAGGACCCACAGCGTCGAGACCTCCCGCGCGTCGTTGGCGTCGGTCAGCGCCAGTGCCTGCCCACTAGCGTCCCATACCGGTGCTGCGTGCACCGGGGCGCCCAGATCCTGCTGCCAGAGCACGGAGCCATCGGCCACGCTCAGCGCCATCAGCGCGCCCAGATGGGTGCCGACGAGGACGCGCGTGCCCGTGCCGTCGATGCGCGGCGTGGTCGCCGAAGGTCCGATGCGTTCGACCCAGCGCAGGGAGCCGTCATCGCTCGAAAGGGCCCAGAGTGCGCCATCCCGTGGGGTCGCTCCCTCCTTGACCAAGGTCGTCACGAACACCGAGCCGCCGAGGCACGTGGCGCTGCTGCGCACCTGTCCCTCGAGCAGCCTCCGCCACAGCAGGTGCCCGTCCTCGGCAGCCAAGGCACTGAGCGCACCATCGTCGGTACCGATCGCCACCGACAGGCCGGATCCCTGTGCGCAGACCGTCGGGGTCGAGAAGTAACTGGGGGAACCCAGGGCCGTACGCCACCGCACGCTCCCATCAGCGCCGTGCAATCGCACCAGGTCGCCCGCCCAGGTGGCGACCAGCAGGTCATCCCCGATCGGTGCGACCCCGCCGGTGATCCCGTAGAGGCTGTGCGACTCGGCATGCTCCCACAGCAGCGCGCCATCATCGAAAGCGCGCGCCTGGACGACACCTGCGGAGGACGCGACCACCACGCTCGGGCCGACGATTGCCGGGGTGCTCGTCTCGAATCCGGCGCCCGGGGGCAGCCCCACGCTCCACCGTAGGGTCAGGCTCTCGAGGTCGATGGCGTGGAGCTTCGGCGGCTGGTCGGGGTACGTGCCGCCGCTGAGCACGAACGCCGTCGAACCCAAGACGACCGGCGTGGCGTCGATGAATCCATTCCCCAGGTCGAGGCTCGCGACCTGCTCGAGGATCGCCGCCTCGATCGCGCTGTGGGTGGTGACGTTGGGTGCGACGACCCCACCGCCGGCCGCGAAGGTGGAGGGATCCCCCTCGAAGAGGGGCGGGGCTGCACCCGCCTGCGGCGCCAGGAGCGCCAACAGGGGTAACAGTGCGAGGAGGGCCAGGAGGCGACTCCTGGAGTATGGGCCCATCGGCACCTCAGCGTGGTTGGCGCCGCCGCACGGCAGCAGCCAGCCCGAGGGCCAGCAGCACCAACAGCGCTGCGAGCACCAGCGGCATCGAGTCGTGAGGCTGCACGACCGAGCGTCGATGGCCGATGGTCTGCGGCGCCACCCCGTTGATGGAGTCTTGGTCCAGTTGCAGGCTCCACGTGGTCGCATTGGGGTCGGCGCCCAGGGCGGCGAACCACTCGAGGGTGGCCAAGGGGATTGAGAGGGGTTGGAGGGTGCCATTGGCGTAGTCGCGGTGGCTCCAGCTCCCGGTGAGATTGCTGCTCAGGGGGACCGAGGCAAAGGTCAGCACGACCTCACCAGCGGCATCGGTGCGACCCTCTGCCGCCACGCCATCTATCGTCCCGCGCAGGGTGGCACCGACCAGCGGGCGGCCGTCGGCGTCCACCAGGGGCCCCAGTCGCAGGATCACGTCCTTGGGTTGTGGTGGCAGCACGTCGACGTGGAGAGCCACGCCGATGCCCTTGGAGCTCCCGATCATCTGCCCGTTGAGCAGCCCCGCCTCGTTGATCCGCACCAGCAGCGCGAGGTCCGCCTGCTGCGCGCGCGAGGTGCGGATGGTCAGCATCCCCTGGGGACTGACCTCCACAGCCCCCTCGTCGCCGGCGGCACCTTCGTCTCCACCCTCGGATTCGGCACTCACGAGCGCGAAGAGGAGGTTCTCGCTCCCCTCGGGGTCGTGTGCTTGGAGGAAGAAGGTCGTGGGGGTCCCAGCGACGATGGTCAGGCTCGTGGGCGAATCGAACACCGGCGGGAGGTCCAGCGGTGCGTCGGGCACCAGGGGCGTCGCATCGGGCGGACCGGAGAAGAGCGAATGATGGACGAGCGCCAGCGTGAGGTTGGCGGTGGAGTTCCAACCGAGCTTCGAGTCCTCGTAGGCACCCCACCAGAGTCGGTCCCAGACCGATGGCCCAGGGCCCAGGTCGTACCACCAGAGCAGGTCCCACAGGGCGGTCGGGTCCTCGCCGATGCCGACCCCGTCGACCTCGAGCAACCGTGCCGGGCCGTCCGTGCCTGGCCCTTCGGGGGTGATCACCAGTTCGAAGGCATGGCCCGACTGCCCCAGGGCAGCACGCCAGAGGTCCTCGCTATGGAGCGCGCCGCTGTCGCGAGCGAGCACATCGATCCATTGGCGGGTGCCGTTGCCATAATCGAGCAACAAGTGGCCCACCGCCACCGTGGGCTGTGGGTCGCTGGGCGTCGAGAGCGGGAGCGGGGCTCCCCAGGGCCCGAACTGCCAGGCGATGGTGTCTCCCTCCTGCAGCACCAACGCGTCAGAGCCGACGCTCGACGTCTCCCAGGCGCCCTGGTGCCATCGCACCAGCGACCAGCTGCGCGAGAAGTCCTCGGGGGTCTGCACACCGGCGATCCCCGAGACGAAGGTGCCGAAGCTGAAGGTCTGCAGGTCCAACTGCCAGTTGGCGAGCGCCGCAGCGTAGCGCGTCGCCTCCAACGCCGTACCGTTGGGGGCGCGGATGACGGCGTCACGGTGGTCGTAGCGTCCGTCACCGAAGTCGAGCAGCACCGTGACGTTGGCGACGCCGGCGTAGGGATGTTGCGGGTCGACCAGCGGGAGGATCCCATAGGGTCCGAGGAACCAGCCGATCGTGCTGCCATTGGTGACCGCCAGGCCCGACATGCCCACGTCGGCGGCGTGCCAACCACTCTCATTGTAGCTGAGCAACTGCCAGAAGCGGCTGAAGTCCGAGGGCTGCTGCACGCCATCGACCGACTGGAGGTAGCTCCCAAAGCCTGGGAACTCCGCTTCCTCCAGCTGGAGGCCCAGGCCCGCGGCCGCGACCTCGGTGGCGACCTGCGCCGTGGCGTTGTCGACGGGGACCTGCGCCTGCCCCCAGAGGGTGCGGCCATCCCCAAAGTCGAACAGGACGCTCACCAGCAGCGACGAGTCGCGGCTCGCCGACCCGGTGTCGTCACCCTCCCCGATGGTCAGATGGGCAGGGACGAGGATCAGGAGGACGACGAACACCAGACTCCACAGACGAGCGGACAGACGGACCACCTTCAGATTTCCCTGAACTTTTTCAGGAAAACCTGAATCGCGGGGCCGGGATAAGCCTTTTCCCCGATCGACCTGGCCCTAGGGGGTCCGATGAGGAGCTGGGGTCCCCAAGGTCGCCGGCCCGGCGAGGAACCCCTCGATGGCCTTGGCGCCGGGCGACCGCTACCCCTTGCGGCGCTTGGCGAACCCGCCCTTGCGCTTGCCCTTGTGCTTGCGTTCGGGCCTGCCCGTGGGCGCGACCGCCGCGGGGATGGATCGTGGCGCCGTCGTTGAGCGCGTGGTCGACGCTTCGCCCAGGTGTGCCGGCAGGAGTGCGGCGAGGCGACCGAGCAGCTGCTCCTTGCGCCCCGCGTCGGACTTGCGCACGAGCACTCGACCCTTGCGGGAGCGCCAGTTGGCGGAGTGGTGGTGGTCGGTCTGCAGCTGCGGGTCGAGTCCAGCGGCTGTCGCGGCACGGAAGAGCGCTTGCACGGTCGGTTCCTCGACCGCCTGGTTGCGGGGCACCCGTCGACCTTCCGCGCGGGAGAGGTTACGGTCGAAGTACTCTGGATAAAGGACGAGCAGCCCTTCCTTGCGCGTGGGCATGGACGCTCCGATGCGCCGCAGGTGGCGGGACCCTACTCGCCGACCAGCACGCCGTTGAGGGCGCCGTTCTGCCCCGGGCGGGAGGTGATCTTGACCTTGCCCTTGTCGGTCTGGAGGATCGCACCCTTGGTGACGATGTTGCGCTGGACGAAGTTGGGGTCGGCAGGGTTCTCGACCACGGACTTGACCTTGGCCACGAAGGTGCGCCCCTTGGCCTTGTCCGTGACGTTGATCGTGGCGACCTTGATCTGGGCGACCTTGAGAGCCCCGCCGCGCCCGCGGTAGGTGGCGCGGGAATCGCCCTGGGTCTCCACCAGGGCAGGAATCGCCTCGCGGCCGATCTCCCGCTTGCGCTTGTTCCGCAGCGGCCGGTAGCGACCGCCGGTGCGCTTGCGTCGGGAACGTCCCTGCCACTGCGCCATAGCTTCCCTCGGGAGCGACGACCACTTCGGCGCCGCTATTTAAGCGTGCGCCTCGAAGGAGGCGCGGCGCGAGGTCGGCAGGCTCAAGGGGCACGCCGCACGATTGCGCGCTCCGATGTCGGTCGGGCTTGCGGCTGGGTCACTGTGGTCCTTGGCTCCAGATGAGCGGACTGCTGCCCTGACCGATCTGCTCGATACCATGGGCTTGGTCGACATCCCCTACTACCAGCGCCTGGTGCGTGCGGCTACGGGGCCGGTGCTCGAGCTCGGGGCGGGCACGGGCAGGCTGACGCTGCCCCTGGCACGGGTGGGGGCGACAGTCTGCGCCGTCGAGCGCGATCCGGCGATGGCGGCACAGCTGCGCCGTCGTCTCGACGACGAATCGGAACAGGTGCGCGCGCGCGTGGAGGTCATCGAGGCGGAGATGTGCAGCCTGCGCCTGCCGACGCGATTCATGCTCGTGATCGTCCCGGCCAACACCTGGTTGCTCTTCCCCACCGCCGCGGAGCGCGCGCAGGTACTGGCGGTCATCCATGCCCATCTGCATCCGCAGGGGCGCGCCGTGCTCGACATCTTCAACGCCACTCCCGATGAGAGGGTCCTCGACCGATGGATCGAGGATGGGCACGCTGCGCTCGATGCGGGGACCAACGTGTCCCGCCTGGTGCGGTTGCGCCGCATCGGTCAGCCGGAGCTGCAGCAGTTGGAGCTGACTTCCCGTTACGAGGTCGACTCCCCGCGGGGGAGCCTCCGGTGGGAGCAGACCCAGCCCTTGGCGTTCCTCACCCCGGCGCAGGGACGCGCCGAATGCCAGGCGGCGGGGTTCGAGGTGCGTCACATCCATGGCGACTACACTGGCCGCACCGAGGTAGGGCCCCACAGCCCACGGCAGCTGTACCAGCTGCGGCTGCCAATCGGCGAGCGCACTGCCGCCCTGCGGTCGCGACCAAAGGAGGACCGATGAGCCCGCCGACCGTCGCGCTCCTCGGCGGCGACGGTATCGGTCCGGAGGTGCTGACCGCCGCCCGCAGCGTCCTCGATGCCATCGGCTTTGAGGCACGCTACGTGGAGGCCGACATCGGCTGGCGGCTGTGGAGCACCGAAGGGGACGCGCTGCCGCAGCGGACCGTGCGCATCCTCGAGCAGGCTGACGCCGCGCTCTTTGGTGCCGTCACGAGCCTGCCCGGACCCGAGGCGGAGGCGGCGCTGGTGCCGACCCTGCAAGGCACGGGGCTGCGCTACCGCTCCCCGATCGTGCGCCTGCGCCAGCACTTCGACCTCTTCGCCAACGTGCGGCCCTGCCGCTCGTTTGCGGGGAACCCCTTGCAGGCCAGGTCCGACATCGACCTCGTCGTGGTGCGCGAGAACACCCAGGGACTCTATGCGGGGTTGGAGTTCGACCGCCCCTCGGCGGAGCTGCAGGCCGCACTCTCGTCGGAGTCGGCCTACGCCCCCTACGCCGATGCGCCGGAGGGCGCAGAGGGCGAGGTGGCGCTCTCGGTCCGGGTGATCAGCGCACGACGGGCGCAGCGGATCGTCCGTTTCGCCGCGGAGCTGGCCCTTGCGCGCGGGGAGACGAAGGTGACCCTGGTGGAGAAGGCCAACGTCCTGCGGGCGACCTCCGGGCTGATGGTGCGGTCGGCGCGCACGGTGATGGCAGCGTACCCCCTCTTGGAGCTGGAGGAGGTCAACATCGATGCAGCGGCCATGTGGCTGGTCAAGCGCCCCCAGGAGTATGGGGTGTTGGTCGCCTCCAACCTCTTTGGCGACATCCTCTCCGACCTGTGCGCGCAACTCGTGGGCGGGCTGGGGCTCTCCCCCAGCGGCTCCTACGGTCCCAAGCTCGCCCTCTTCGAACCCACGCACGGTTCGGCGCCCAAGTACGCCGGCAAGGGGATCGCCAACCCGTTGGCGATGCTCCTGAGCGCGGCGATGATGCTGCATCACCTCCACGAGGTAGCGCTCGCGCAGCGGCTCGAGCGTGCGGTCGCGACCGTGCTGGAGGCTGGCCGGGTTCGGACGGCCGACCTCGGCGGCAGCGCGACGACCACCCAGATGGCGCAGGCCGTGGCCGACGCCTGCGACGCCTAGCCCCTCGCCACAGAGGCGCCGAGGGTGATGCCTGCCCCCTCGTGGTGGACAGAATGCTCAAATAGTGCGATTGCTGACCCACCGCTCCTTGAATCCGTCGCGATTCGCTGCCCTCACGCCATCGAGCACCATCGCCGCCAACGACCGGCTGCAGGCGCTGCGTGCCGCGGGCAAGGACGTGCTGTCCTTCAACGTCGGTGAACCCGACTTCCCCTCGCCACCCCCGGCAGTCGAGGCTGCGCGCAAATCGCTGGCGCAGGGGTACACCAAGTACGCCCCGTCGATGGGTCTGCCCGCGCTGCGCTCCGCACTCTGCGAGCACCTGCGGGACAACAACGGCCTCGAGCTCAACCCCGACCAGGTGCTGGTCACCCCTGCCAAGTTCGGGGTGTTCGCGACCATCCTCGCCCTCATCGGCGAAGGCGACGAGGTGCTGCTCTCCGACCCCTCCTGGGTCAGCTACGTGCCCATCATCCAGCTTGCCGGCGGCACCCCGGTGTTCGTCAAGACCCGCACCAGCGGTTTCGTCCTCGACCCCGCCGACGTCGAGGCGGCGATCTCGCCACGGACCCGCCTGCTGATCCTCAACAGTCCCCACAACCCCACCGGGGCGATGGTCAGCCTGCGGCACCTCGAGCAGCTGGCCGACATCGCGCAGCGCAAGGACCTGTGGGTCCTCTCGGACGAGATCTACGAGCGCATCGCCTACGACTCCGTGCACCACTCCATCGCCGCGCTGGGAGGCATGGCCGAGCGCACGTTGACCGTCTCGGGCTTCAGCAAGTCCTACGCGATGACCGGCTGGCGCATCGGCTGGCTGACGGGGCCAGCCAAGATGGTCGCGCGCCTGGGCGCGCTGCACCAGCACGCGCTGACCTGTCTGCCCGCCTTCGTCCAGGCCGGAGCGCTCGCCGTGCTCCAAGACCCCGCCGCCGCCCAGTACCAGAAGGACATGGTCGCCACCTTGCGCCAGCGCCGCGACCTGCTGGTCTCGGGCCTGCAGCGGATCGAGGGATTCGCCTGCAAGGCGCCCGCCGGGGCCTTCTACGTCTTCCCCGAGACCTCCTTCGTGCTGCGGGGTACCGCGCTGGCCGACCATCTGCTCGAGGCCGCCAATGTCGCAGTCGCTCCGGGAATCAGCTTCGGACCGACTCGCGAGGACCACATCCGTCTCAGCTACGCCTGCAGCAGCGGGGTCATCGCCGATGGCCTCGACCGCATCGCCGAGGCGATGGTGGGGGCCGACCTGCAGCCACGTCCTGCCGAGGCCACGGCGACCTCCTGAGTGCCCCAAGCCGGGCTGGCCGCTCTTAGGCCTTTATAGCGCCCCACGGCCATTTCCCCTGTAGAGCCATGAAGCGGATCAAGGTCATCAACGAACCGACGGAGCTGGTCCCCATCCTGCGGGCCGTCGACACTCCCGTCAAGCGTGCCGTCTTCGCCAAGGTCGCCCACGACTGGGTCACCCTCTCGCAGATCGAGACGGAGTTCGGCGAGGAAGGGCGCTTCGCAATCTCCTTCTTCGAGCAGATGAAGCTGGTCGACACCAAGTGGGAGGCGACCGACACCGGCTCGGAGAAGGCCTTCCACAGCTACTACATCTCCTTCCACATCAACACCAGCTGCCCCGTGACCGAGATCGCCGACGTGCTCTCGGTGGCGGTCATGAACGAGGCCGACTTCGCCGCGACGGAGAAGAAGATCCTGCAGCTGATCGGTGAGGAGGGCAAGTTCGCAGGGGACATCGCCGAGGCGCTGGGGATCAGTTCGACGATGCTCAAGAGCTTCGTCAAGCGGTCGATCGCGCTCGAGTACCGCGGGCATCGCGTCGAACCGCACAGGGACTGAGGGCACCCGCCCGTCGCGCGCTTTATCGCCCGTGGCGCCCTGGCTGCACCGTGCCCGTCGCCGTGCTGCGCCTGGGTCACCGCCTAGGGCGCGACAAGCGCACCACCACCCATCTGATCCTGACCGCCCGGGCGCTGGGGGCGCACCGCTGCTACCTGACCGCGCCCGACCCCGAGGTCCAGCAGACCGTCGCGGCCCTGCAGCGCCGCTGGGGCACCACCCTCGAGGTGGTGGTGCAACGCAACTGGCGCAAGGTCCTCAAGGAGCGCCGCGGGGGGGCGATCCACCTGACCATGTACGGGGAGAACCTCCCTACGGTGCTACCAGCGTTGCAGGCACTGGTCGAGCGCACGGGGAAGGAGGAGCTGCTGGTGGTCGTCGGTGGCGCCAAGGTGCCGGGGGAGGTCTATGCGCTGGCGGACTTCAACGTCGCCGTGGGCAACCAGCCCCACAGCGAGGTCGCCGCGCTGGCGATCCTGCTCGAGAACCTCGGCGGGAGGGAGGCGCTGCAGGCTGACTTCGGCGGGCCGCTGCGAATCGTGCCCCAGGCACGCGGCAAGGTGGTCGATGACGCAACCGCCCGCTGAGGAGCTGCCGCCCCATCGGCCCGTGCCGCTGCAGCGACTGCTCGATCGCGACGAAGCGACCCAGCCCCACACCCCAGCAGCCGAGCGGACCGCAGGCTCGGGCTGGTGGCTGCCAACCCCCCCCCAGGCGCTGGAGCTGATGCGCCACGAAGGCGCCGGCCCGGCGGTCTGCAGCCACGTCGCGACGGTGCTGCGCTTGGGAGAGATCGTCTGCGCCCAGCTGCAGAAGGCCCAGGTGCCGATCGATAGCCGCGTGGTGCTGGCCGGCTGCGTGCTCCATGACCTTGGTCGCAGCGTGCGGCACGACCTGTGGCACGGGATCGTCGGCTCGGAGCGCCTGGCGGCCCTGGGCGCCCACCCGGCGCTGGTGCTGGCGGTGCGCCGCCACATCGGCTCGGGGATCACTGCGCAGGAGGCGGTCGCCAACGGGCTGCCCGACGAGTCGTTCGTGCCCCAGAGCCTCGAGGAGGAGGTGGTCAGCCACGTCGACAACCTCGTCGGCGGGGACCGCTATCGCCCAGCCGCTGCCGCCGCCGCGCTCTTCGACCGCAAGGGGCTGCACGCTTCGGCGCAGCGGCTGAGGGAGGTCCACCTCCGCCTCTCCACGCTAGCAGGGGTCGACCTCGACGATCTGCTGCCGCCAAACGCACCCGCGGGGGGCCTTGCGTCAGCACCATCGGGCGCGATGTGAGCATCGCGACCGCCTTCGCAATCGACGAAGGCGAGCGCTTAAGTAGGCCAAGCCCGTCGCCGCGGCTGGATCGGTCATGTCGCTCGTGAGCGTCGAAGGTCTGCAGAAGTCCTACGGCGACGTCCACGCCGTCCAGGGCATCAGCTTCGCCGTCACCGAAGGGGAGATCTTCGGCCTGGTCGGTCCCAACGGCGCCGGAAAGACCACGACGCTGGAGATCATGGAGGGGCTCAAGGCCGCCGACAGCGGCACGGTCACCATCGCCGGCGTTGACGTGCTGCGCCACCCCGAGAAGGTCAAGCAACTGATCGGGGTGCAGCTGCAGGCGACGGCGATGTTCGAGAAGTTGACGGTGGCCGAGACCCTCGACCTCTTCCGCTCCTTCTACGACAAGTCGTTGCCGACGGCGGACCTGCTCGGCTTCGTCTCGCTCGAGGAGAAGGCCGGCGCCCTGACCGCCGAGCTCAGCGGCGGGCAGCGGCAACGGCTGAGCATCGCCATGGCGCTGGTCAACGACCCGACCGTGGTGTTCCTCGACGAACCGACCACCGGACTGGACCCCCAGGCACGGCGCAACCTGTGGGACGTCGTCCTCTCCTTGCGCCAGCGGGGCAAGACGATCATCCTCACGACCCACTACATGGAGGAGGCAGAGCGCCTGTGCGACCGCGTCGCGATCGTCGATGGCGGCAAGGTCATCGCCCTCGACACGGTGCGGGGACTGATCGACGGCCTGGGCCGCCAGCGGGCCATCGAGTTCCAGACCCGCGCCAGCGCCACGGAGGAGGAGTACGCCGCGATCACCGGCGTCGAGCGGGTGATCCTGCAGCGGGGCGCCGAGGAGGGCGAGGGGGCGGCACGGCAGGTCATCCTCTACTGTGGGGACCTGCAGCACAGCCTCTCCTCGCTGATGGAGGCGCGCGCCGCCAAGGGGTGGGACGTCAGCGGCCTGCAGGTTCGCGATGCGACGCTCGAGGACGTCTTCTTGGAGCTGACCGGCCGGCTGCTGCGGGAGTGAGGGACGACCATGGGGACGATGCACGCCTTCAGCGCGTTGGTGCGGGCGAACCTGCGCATGCACTGGCGGGACAAGCAGGCGGTCTTCTGGAGCCTGGCCTTCCCCATCATGTTCATGCTGCTGTTGGGGGCGGCGTTTGGGAACCTCGGCAACGTCGACCTCAAGGTCGCCATCGTCGACGAGGACCACTCCTCCGAGTCGGCAGCGCTCGACCACGCCCTGCGCGACGTCGACGCGCTCTCGGTCAGCCATCCGCGCACGCGCGAGGGTGCGGTGGCGGCACTCGAGGACGGCAAGTACGACATCGTGCTGGTGGTCCCCGCTGGCTACGGGCAGGCGCTGGCGAACTACCATCCGGGCAACGCCACCAACGGCACCAACACCACCTTCCAGCCGGTGCAGCTCCCCCTCTTCCTCAACGGGGCCAAGCTCGACTCGGCGGTCCCGGCCTCCAACGTGGTCGGGCAGGTCATCGGCGGGGTCAACCAGCGGGCCACCAACGGTGTGCAGCTCGTCTCGGTCCAGCAGACCAAGGTCCAGTCGCGGGACCTCAAGTTCATCGACTATCTGGCCCCGGGGATCATGGCCATGGCGGTGATGAACAGTGGGATGTTCGGGTTCACGCTCTTCGTCGTCGACGCGCGCAGCAAGGGGATCCTCAAGCGCCTCAAGGCCACCCCGATCCACCCGGCGCTGATCCTCGGCTCGCGCGTGATCCTGGGCCTGGTGGTCTCGGCCATCCAGGCGGCGATCATCCTGGTGGTGGCGATCCTGCTCTTTGGCCTGACGGTCGTCGGCAGCGCGGTGCTCCTCTCGCTGGTCCTGGCCGTCGGCGCCCTGACCTTCCTGAGCCTAGGATTCCTCGTCTCGTCGATCAGTAGGTCCGCCGACAGCGCCGAGGCGCTGATCAACGTCATCGGCATGCCGATGATCTTCCTGGGCGACGTGTTCATCCCCATCGACCTGATGCCGGTGCAGGTGCAGGTGGTCGGCAAGCTGATGCCGCTGACCTACTTCACCCGCGGGCTGCGGACCATCATGATCGACGGCGGCGACCTCGCCGCGCTGGTGCCCAACCTCGGCGTGCTCGCGATCCTGGGCATCGTGATCTTCATCATCGCCGTGCGGACCTTCCGGTGGGACTGAACCGACCCGTCGCGGGGGCGAACGACACAAGGCTCTTGTAGCACACCGCGCTGGCGCACCCGATGGGCCGTCGCCCCTGCGGCGGCCGCGGATGCGTGAGGCGATGCAGCAGTACGAGGCAAAGGACTACAGCAAGCTCTTGGGGCTTGCCGGGTTCAGCGACACCCTATTGAACAACCACTTCAAGCTCTACAACGGCTACGTCACCAACACCAACAACGCCGCCAAGAAGCTCAAGGAGGCTGCCAAGGCCGGGACCAGCACCGAGTACGACCTCGCCGAGGTGCGGCGCCGCTTCGGTTGGGAGTTCAACGGGATGCGGCTGCACGAGTACTACTTCGGCAACCTCAGCAAGGCTCCCACCGCCGCCGCCGACGCCACCAAGAAGGCGCTCGCCGAAGGCTTCGGCTCCTTCGAGCAGTTCCAGGCGGACTTCGTCGGTGCCGGCAAGGCCCGCGGCATCGGCTGGGTGATCCTCGCGCAGGACCCCCAGGGAAAGGGGCTCTTCACCACCTGGGTCAACGAGCATGACGTCGGCATCCTGGCGGGAAGCCGGCCGCTGCTGGTCCTCGATGTCTTCGAGCACGCCTACGTCACCGATTACCAGCTGGACAAGCCCGCCTACCTGGGGGCCTTCTGGAAGGCCATCGACTGGACCGTCGTCGGGGCACGCCTTGCTGGCACGCGCGACGACTGATGGGGCAGGCCAGGGTGCGCCGCAGCGCGGCTACGCCTTCGATCCGCTGCGGCGTGCCCGTGCGCCGACCTACGCCGCAGGCCGCCGCCGCCGCTCGGTGATCTCGGCTGCGGCCCAAGCGCTGCTCGACCTCGTGCTCGTCCTCGGTGGCGGCGGCATCCTGCTGGTGGCACTGGCCCGCGCGCACACCGGCGGTCCGCTGCGTGCCGATGCGCTGGCGGTGCTGCTCTATCTGCTGCTGAGCGCCCTGGTGGCGCTGCCGCTGTCGTACGCCCTGGCCTACCGCCACGAACGCCGGTACGGGTTGAGCGTCCAGAGCCCGCGCCGGTGGTTGCGCGATTGGTGCAAGGGGTTGCTCGTGGGCCTGGGGATCGGTCTGTTGGTGGTGCTCGGGCTCTTCTCGTTGATCCGCTTCAGCCCCTGGTGGTGGCTCATCGCCGCGCTGCTGGGGGGCGCCCTCGTCAGCGTCCTGGCGACCCTGGCACCGACCGTGGGGTTGCGGTTCTTCCACCGGGTGCGCCCCTTGGAGGACCCGGTGGTCGTGGAGCGAATCCTGCAGGCATGCCAGCGCGCAGGCGTGGGACGGGTGCACGCGGTGCTCGTGGTCGAGAGCAGCAGCGCAAGCCCCGTGGCCAACGCCATGGTCACCGGTCTGGGCCGCGGGCGCAGCATCGTGCTGACCGACACGATGGTGCGCGACTTCGGCCCTCAAGAGGTCGAGGCGGTGGTCGCCCACGAGCTGGGGCATCACGTCGCTGGGGACGTCCCGCAGGGGATCGCGTTGCATACACTGCTGACCATCATCAGCCTCTTTGCGATCGCCCAGGCCTCCTCCCTGGTGGCCCCCGTGCTGACGCTCTCCCTGACCTCGGTCGCGAGCCTGCCCTTGTTGCGTCTGTGCGCGGCGGGGACCGGCCTGGCGCTGACCCCACTGGAAGCCGCGCTCTCGCGCAGCCGCGAGGAGCGGGCGGACCGATTCGCCCTGTCGATCCTCCCGCAGGGCTGGCCGCTGGCCTCGGCGCTGCGGCGTCTGGGGGACATCGCCCTGCTCGAGGAGGCGCCACCCGCTCCCTGGGGGCTGCTGGCGAGCCATCCGCCGCTGGCGGCGCGCGTGGCATTGGCCGAAGGTTGGGGCGGTGCCCCTGGTGCGGTGCAGCGCAACCTATAACCTCCCGCTGACCGGCTGGGAGCAGGTGCAGCGGTACCCTTCGCGCTCTCCCATCGTGGTGGCGTGCCTGCTGGTGCTGGCACTGGTGGTTGCCAGCATCCCACCGGCCGTTACGGCCCACGCTGCGCAGGGACGCTACCTCTGGGACGGGGCATGGGTCCTGCTGCCCGCCGACCCCAGCCCACAGGGGGGCGCCATCGATGTCGTGCTGGCCAACGGCTCACTGCTCCTGCTGGGCGGGCTGGTCGATGGTCTGCCCACCACCAGCGTCTCACTGTGGGACGTCACGACCTCAGCGTGGGCCCTGCTCCCCCCCTCCCAAGCAGGTCATTACGGGGGCATCGCCCAGGTACTGAGCAACGACAGCGTCCTGCTCGCTGGTGGATGGACCGAGTCGGGCAGCGCGGGGACTCTGACCACCGCCGTCGAGCTGCTCAGTCTCTCTGGCACCCCGACCTGGACGCCGCAACCGCCGCTCCCTAGCGGGATCGGCAACGGCACATCCATCCTCTTGGCCGACGACACGGTCACCCTCGAGGGCGGGATCGGCGGGGACCTCGGTGCGCTCGATCCGGCGCTGTATACCGCGGCCTTCAGCCGCGATCCCCTCAGTGGCCAGTGGACACCGCTCACCAACGTCACGCTCGGCGAGGGTGCCACCACCTCGGCGATGACCAACGGTTCGTGGATGCGCATCGGCGGCGGCAACGGCCTGCTCCACAGCTCGCAGCCCAACCTCACCTACCCGGGGATGACGGTGTGGGACCTCGGCGCCGGCAATTGGACGCCCATCCCCCTGGGCCTGTCAATCAACCGGTCCCACCATCAGACGACGACCCTGCCCGATGGCACCTTGCTCGTCAGCGGCGGCTACCACGCCGAGGCCGGGGGACCGACGGGGCTCCCGCCGATCGCCGAGGTGGTCGACCCCGCCCTGGGTGTGGCACGCGGCATCAGCCCGCTGATGCAGCCGCGCTACGACCATGGGGCCGCGGCGCTGCCCAGCGGCGAGGTGCTCGTGGTCGGAGGCATCGATGCGACGGCGGCCACCCTCTCGAGCGCCGAGCTCTACAACGCGACCGCCGATGCCTGGGACCAGGTGCCGGCGCTGCCCATCGGCGTCCACCAACCGGTCGTCACCGCGCTCCCGAACGGCACCATCTTCGTCAGCGGGGGCCTCTCTGCCGATGGCGGTGCGGTCGGTCAGACCCTGCTGTTCATCCCCGGCTCGCCGACGCCGCGACCGCTCGTGGCGACCTTCGTGCCGGCCGCACCCCAGGTCGCCCCCGGGGGGACGACGCTGCTGCGACTGCAGCTGAGCGAGCAATCCCTCGCCGCTGCCGCGGGGGTCAGCCTCTCCTTCTCGATCGACCAGGGGACCGTCAGCCCCTCGGTGGGGAGCAGTGACGCCAACGGCTCGTTCGAGCTGCAGGTGACGGCCCCCGCCCTCCTCAGTGGAGGCCTGCTCAACCTCACCGGGACCGCCTTCGGTCCCACCTACGGGAGCGTCCTGCTGCAGCAGGAGGTCGTGGTCCTTGCCTTGGGGGAGGGCAAGGTCCGTGCGGGCCTTGCCTTGGCACACACCCACCTCCGCTACAGGGTCGTCCCGGCGACGGTCCCCGGCCTCGTGGCCGACCTCTCCGGGGGCAACCGCACCATCGACGCGCAGCCCGAGGCGATCGCCCTCGTGGGCGACCAGCTGCGCCTGGTGCAACAGGTCCACTGGCAGGAACAACGGACCGTCATCACCGACGACGGCGGTGGTGTGACGGCGGCATCCCTGCAGGTGGAGCGGACCGAGCAGTACAACCGCAGCGTCGGCGGTATCGTCGCCTCCGCCTCCTCCATGGGCCGATCGACCATCCGCACGCCCACCGGCGGTCCGCCGCAGACCCTCTCGACGAGCACCGAGCAGCTGGACCGACTCTACCTCCCCGTGCGCTACGAACCGCCGGTGCAGTCCCTCCAAGTCGGGGAGACCGCCACCTCCCACTCGTTGACGCACTCCACCTCCATCACCACCACCGACGGCCAGCCCCCGCTGCAGGTCGAGGGGGACGTCGAGGAGCTGGTCCAAGAGCGGCTGCTGGAGGCGAGCACCTTCCACAGCTTCGAGCAGGACTTCCCCGTGTCGATCCTGCAGGACCAGGCGCTCGCCCAGGTGCGCGCCTACAGCCCCGACCTGGGTGCCGACCTGTGGGTGACCCACTACACCGACATCACCCTGAGCACCGTCGACTACCAGGAGTACCTCGTCGAGCTCGATGACCAGAGCCAGCCGCTGCCCGGGAGCTTGCGCATCCCGCACATCTCCCTCGAGGTCGCCCCGAGCGGCGTCGGCGGTGCGCGCCTACCCTTCGACCTCACCGTCACGGAGGCGGGTGCGCCGCTGCCGCAGATCGCGGTGGCGCTGAGCAGCACCGACTCCCAGCTCGACCCTCCCCTGGTGCACACCGACGACAACGGCACCGCATCGGCGAGCGTGCTCTTGCCGCGACCGCTCAACTCCACCGTGAGCGTGCAGATCGACGCCTCGGTGGAGGACCCCGCCTTCGAGCATGGCCGGCGCACCGTGACGGTGGTGGTCCATCCCGACGTCCGCGCCCCGACGATCGACCTGATGCCCCCCGCGTTCGTGGTCGTCGGCGTGCCCCTGCAGCTGGTCGCCGAGGTCAGCGATGACAGTGGCGTGGTCCCCAGCGCCACGCTCTGGTGGTCGCCCCCTGGGGCGCCGACCGGAGGCGCGCCGCTCTCGGCGACCGCCAACATCAGCGGTGGGATCGCGACCTTCCCGCTGCGGATCGATGAGATCGGGACCCTGCGCTATTGGCTGACCGCCACCGACGGCAGCGGGAACGAGGGCCGCTGGCCTGCCCCGGCAGCGGAGGCATCGCTCGTAGTGCGGCCAGCGTGGACGATCCAGCAGCCGCTCAACCTCACGCTGCTCGACGGCCTGGTCGACATCGTGATCGACTACGCCACGATCGGGACGGGGCGAGCAAGCCTGATGGCTGCAGCCCCACTGGAGCAGGATGACCCCTTCTCGCTGGGGATCGACTTCTGGGTCAACTTCAGTGGTGCGTCCACCAACCTCAGCTGGGTCAACATCTCGGCCTTCGGGAGCCTCGACCAGCTCCCCCTCGACGCGAACCTGAGCGCGCTCCGTCTGATGGTGCTCCAACCCAACGGCACCTGGGCGCCGATCGGACCGCTGCAGGGCAGCGGGATCCTCCAGCTGTGGGCCAACACCAGCACCACCGGGCGCATGGCGGTACGGTCCCTGCTCCCCCTGCTGCCACCGCCGGAGCCGACCTTCCTGCTCGTCCTCGGTCCGGTGCTCGACACCACCGATCGCGTGGTGACGGTCGGCAACGTCTCGCTCTTCGTCGTCGGGGGGCAATCACTGGCACGACCGCTGGGGCTTGGGGGCACTGCGACCTTCCCCCTGTGGGAGAGCGCCAAGGGGCGCATGGTCTCCATCTCGATCGTCGCCGAGGGATACCAGCCGCTCACCTACAACGACCTGATCCTGCCCAATGGCACGCTCCGCAACGACGTGCCACGGCTCGAGCTCACGGAGGGCCCTCCCCCCGATGGGCACGACGATGGGCTGGGTGCACCCAACCCCTGGCTCGTCGGTCTGGTGGTCGCGATGGTGCTGGTGGTCGCGACCTTGGTGGTGGCGCTGCGCTCGCCGCCGATCCCGCCGCTGGCGCAGCCGCTGCCCCCAGCGCGCCGCAAGCGCGGGGGTCGGCACGGCAACCGCGCCCTCGACTCCGAAGAGGAGTAGGACGTCCGGCGGCAGGTCTGGGGCAAGGGCTCAAGCCCCCCTCCCCCCTGAGGAGCGAATCGTCGCATGAGCACCCGGGTTCGCAAGACGGCCCTGACCATCGGGGTCTCCGACAGCAGTGGCGGCGCCGGGATCCAGGGGGACCTCAAGGCCTTCTCGGGCATGGGGGTCCACGGCACCACCGTCATCAGCGGCATCACCGCACAGAACACCCGCGGCGTGCAGGCGGCCCATCCACTCTCGACGACCCACATCCGCGAGCAGCTCGCGTCGATCCTAGCCGACCTGCCCCCGGCAGCGACCAAGACCGGCCTGCTGCTGACGGCCAAGATCGTCGCCGCCGTCGCCAAGCAGCTGGGTCGCAGCGAGAGCCCGCTGGTGGTCGATCCCGAGATCACCGGGACCTACGGGGTCCCCTTGGTGGGCGAGGACTTCGTCCCGGCCCTGCGCAAGGCCCTGGTGCCCATGGCCACCGTGGTGACCCCCAACCTGCACGAGGCCTCGGTGCTCGTGGGATGGAAGGTGACGCACCTCGATGACATGGTCCGCGCCGCAGAGGAGATCCACCAGCTGGGCTGCCGCGCCGTGCTCGTGACCGGCGGGCACCTGCCCGGGCGCGAGGCGATCGACGTCTACTACGACGGCGAGGTGCGCCTCTTCAAGGAGGCGCGCTTCGAGGCCCAGCTGCTCGGCTCGGGGGGCACGCTCTCGGCGCTGATCACCGCGCTGCTGGCCAAGGGACGCAACACCCAAGATGCCTGTCGGATCGGCAAGGAGCTGATCACCCAGTACATCCGCCACGGCTACGACATCGGCGAGGGGATGGACGTCGTCGATAGCTTCGCGACCCTCTTCAACGAGGCGGAGAAGTACCGCGTGCTCCAGGAGGTCCGGGCAGGGTTGCGCCGTCTCGAGCGGGCGTTGCCGGTGGCGCTGGTGCCGGCGATGGGAGCCAACCTCGGCTTCGGCCTGCCCCACGTCAACGGGCCGGCCGACATCTGTGCCCTCGAGGGCAAGATGATCGCCACCGGTCGCAAGATCCTCACCGCGGGGATCGCCGACTTCAGCTCCTCCGACCCCATCACCGCCACCGTCAGTGCTGTGATGTCCTTCGACCACCGCTACCGCTGTGCGCTGCGCATCGCCGCCCGCGAGGGGGTCCTCGAGGCCGCCAAGGCGCTCAACTTCTGGGTCGGCACCTTCGACCACGGAGCGTTGGGCGGGCCCACTCGCGACACCGAATCGCTGGGTGTGCGCACGGCCATCGAGGCACTCGGCGGCTCCGTCCCCGACCTCATCGCCGAGAGCGGGGCGCCCAACCAGGAGAGCACGATCCGCCTGCTGGGAAACAGCCCCAAGGACGTCATCCAGAAGCTGACCATGCTCGCGGGCGAGCTCGACGGCTGAAGGGTCCGCGCACGGCCGGTCGCAACCCATTTGTACTCCCCGCCGAAGCTGCAGGGGGTGTCCGCACCACCCCCCGCGGAGGCGGCGCCGACCAAAGGGCTCGAGCGCACCGTCTACTTCGGCGTGTGCGGCATGGGGCTGGGCCACGCCGCACGGATGGTGCCCGTGGCCAAAGCGCTGCAACGGCACGGCTACCGGAGCGTCTTCTCGACCTACAACTCCGCCTGCCAGTTCGTCCGCCGCAGTGGGTTTGCGGTCCACGAAGGCACGCCGCTGATGTGGGCCGAGCACCCCGATGGCAGCGTCGACGTCGAGGGGACGCTGCGCACGGGCCCCAAGCTCCTGCGCTCGATCCGCGACCAGGTGCGTCAAGAACGGGCGTGGGTGCAGCAGGAGCTGCCCGATGCCATCGTCAGCGACAGCCGCTATACGACCTGGATGGCGATGTTTGGTCAGCCCATGCCGGACTTCTTCGTCACCAACCAGGTCCAGTTCCTGATGCCCCAGATGGGCAACGACCGTCTGCAGGCGGCCTTCGAGCGGGCCATCAACCGCGCCAACCGCCTGGTCCTGCGCAGGGTCCGGGCCGTGGTGGTGCCCGACCTGCCGCTGCCCCTGGCGATCTCCCGCGACAACATGCCCTCCAACGAATCGGCGCGGCTGCTCCGCTTCGTCGGTCCCATCTGCCCGGTGCGTCCCTCGGAGGTCCCCCCGCCAGCGCAGGTGCGCGCGCAGCTGGGGATCGATGGGCCGATGGTCTTCTGTGCGCTCAGCGGCCCGGGTGCGTCGCGCGGGGCGATCGCCGAGCGCTTGGGCAGCGCGTTGCGCGACGCGCCCTTCGACGTGCGCATGACCACCGGCAGTCCGATGAGCGATCCCGAGGTGCGTTCGGGCGCGGTGGCGGCCAGCGGGTGGAGCGACCAGCGGTACCACCTGCTGACCGCTGCCGACGTCGTCATCAGTCGCCCTGGGTTGACGACCATCAGCGAGGTGCTGCGCTACGGCAAGCCCGCGGTGCTCATCCCGACCCCCAACCAGACCGAGCAGGAACACAACGCCGCCACGATGGAGGCGCTGGGGTTGGGGCTGTGCGTGCCGCAGGAGGAGGTCGAGGAGCGCACCATCGTGCGCGCGGTCGAGCGGCTGCTCGACGACAAGGAGGTCCATCGCACCGTCGCTGCGTTCGCCGCCCTCGCCCAGCGGTACGATGGTGCTGAAGGGCTGTGCGAACTGATCCGCGGCTACGTCGAAGGGCGCGCTCCGGTGCTACCGGCGCCGCCGACCGCGGAGCTGGAGAAGTTGGGCATGGAGCGGTTGCTCTCGCAGCGTCTCTCCCCTGCGGTGGCCCAGGGCAGCGGGGGCTGACACCGCCGTCGGGGTGCAGGTTCAAATACCCCCCCCGTGATGGCGCGCCTCCCATGGGACGCGTCCGGCCCACCTACATCAAGCGCGTGGCCATCGAGCTGGTGCGCACCCATCCGGAGAAGTTCACCACTGATTACAACCACAACAAGCTCCAGGTGAGCGCGCTCACCGACGTCCGCTACAAGCGTATGCGCAACCGGATCGCCGGGTACGTGACGACCTATCGCAAGCGCCCCCTGCAATAGGGACGTCTGCGACGACCAACCGAGGCGGCCGCGCCCGACCTCCCCGCAGGGTTTTAAGTAGCACCAACCGGGTGGTGCGCTGGCGGGTGGTGCCCTGAAGGCGTTCCTTCGGATGTTGCTGCAGCTGCTCGTCCTTGCCTTCGGCATCGTGCTGATCGTCGGCGCGGTCAACCCCTTTGGCGCCAACAGCCAGCACCTGAGCGTCGACAAGCCCTCCGGTGTCACCGGCGTTCCCGTGCTCACCCAGCCGGTGCGGAGTGGCGGGAGCGTCTCGGCCGAGGTCGTCGCCCAGGATGAGGTCCAGGTGCTGCTCGTGCGCATGGACATCCGCGACCTGGACGTACCCCAAGACGAGGTGTTGCGCGACAACACCGTCGTCGCCGCAGGCTCGGGCCGCTCGGTGCACGTCTCGACCCCCTACCCCAACTCCCACGAGACCTCCTTCGCCGTCCTCGTGCTCCCGCCCGAGGGCAGCAACGCCACCGAGGCCTCCCTCGACTACAAGCTCACCATCGAGGTCTACGACCCCGACCTACCGATGATGGCCCTGGGCATCCTCGCCGTGCTGCAGTTCGGCATCGTGCGCATGCTCGTGCTGCTCTATGAGCGCCCGGCTCCGGCACCTAGCGTCGAGGAGCCCGAGCAACGGAGCGCCCTGCCACCGACGCAGCCCGATCGCCGCCCCCCGGGTGCCTACTATCCGCAGCCGCCGATGCCGGCAGCGCCCCAGGCACCTCCTGCCGCCGACGAGTGGGGTCCGCAATCCCAAGGGCAACCGCCGAGCCCCCCCGCGCCGCAGCGGCGCCCGGGTGGTCCCAGCGGCCTCGATGCCCGTGGCCCTCCCCCCGCTGGCCCGCCGCGACGGCCGGCGCCCGAGCGCGCCCCTGGCGGTCTTCCGCCGGCGGGAGCCCCACCGCCGGAGGCGGGGCAGCCCCGGGGCGCACCCCCGATCGCGGGGCAGACGATCCCTGGCCGCGAGCCGCTCAAGCGCATCAAGTGCGGCAACTGCCGTTCGGTCCTGCCGATCTACATCGAGCAACGGCCGTTGCGCATCCTCTGCCCCAACTGCGGCGCCAAGGGGATGCTGCGGTAGGCTAGGGCTGCGGCAGCGCGATCGCCGCCAGCGTCGCGCGGATCTTCGGGGTGTGGCTGCCCTCCCAGTAGTGTTGACCGCACGACGGACAGACCCAGTAGGGCCACTGCCCCGATTGCACCTGCGGGGGCAGCACCTGCAGGAGCCGGGTTGCGGGGGGCCCCTCCCCCTTGCCCAAGAGACCATTGCAGCGACTGCACCGCTGCAACGCCCCGTCGAGCGGAAGGTGCAGCGCGACGACGACCTCGCGGAGCTGATCGAGGGTGCCGCTGCTGTGCAGCAGCAGGCCGCCTGTCCCGGCAGCCGCCGCGAGCGCAACGTCACGGGTCAGCAGGATCCGTCCCTGGGCCGACGCCTCCGCCAGCAGGACCGCGTCGTCGGTCGGTCCGTGCGGGCCTTCTGCGGCGTAGGCGGTGTCGATCCCCGCCAGGCGCAACCACCGGGCAAGGGCGCCGAGCATCCGGTCGCACAGGAGCGCCGGTGGGTCGTGGCTCATCGTTCTACCGGGGCGTACCGCACCAGCAGTCCCCCCTGCATGCGGCGCGCCTCGAGCAGGCGCAGCGGGATGGTCGAGCTCAGGTCGTGGGCACCGCTGCCGCCGGCGGCGCTCGGCCCGTGACCCCCGATGACCAGGTCCCCGATGAAGATGTCGAGCTCGTCGAAGAGCCCCGCGCGCAGGAAGGACCAGCTGACTTCCTCGCCGCCCTCGACCAGCAGCGTGCGGACGCCCTGACCCTGCAGATTCTCCAGCAGCAGCGGCAAGTGCACCCGCCCTTGGCCGCAGACGAGCACTTGGGCGCCGGGGATGTCGGTGGTCCCGCCTTGGGCGACGGCGACCAACGTCGACCCCTCCCCCTTGAGCACCTGCGAGGTGCGGGGGATCCGACCGTGGCTGTCGAGGACCACCCGCAAGGGCTGGCGAGCGTTGGGGACCAGGTCGCTGCGGACCAGCAGCGATGGGTCGTCGGCGAGGATCGTGCCGATGCCCACGAGCACGGCATCGTTGGCGGCGCGCAACTGGTGCACCCGCAGCCAGTCCTCTTCGGAGCTGATGCGTGTCTGTGTCCGGTTGGGCAGGGCGATCTTCCCATCGGCGGACATCGCGCAGTTGAGATGGACCCGCGGCCGATCCTGCGGCACGCGCGGCGCACGGTCCATCGGGGCGATAAGGGGTTGGGTGGCCGTTCGTATGGCACCAAGGGTATGGAGAATGCGGAATGTTCATGAGCTGCCCGGAACGCGCTCGATGATACTATCCCCGCGTCTCATCGCAGCGGCAGGTCACGGGTACCTTCCACACTCATTCATAAGTGAGTCCAGGGCTGCAGGCGCGGGGGACTCGGACTTGATAGACCCGGCCAAGAACGCCAGACCAACTGCCGCCAGTACGCTACGGGGACTCATCCTTGCCCTCGTGATGGTCCTGTCCGCAACCTTTGTCGGCCTACCGGTCAGCGGTGATCCTGGTCCAGACCTGGTCATCGATTCCCTCTTCACAGTCACGAATACGACCTTCACCATCAGTCAGAACCTCATTGTCGTCGATGGAGGGATCCTCGCTGTCGACGATGCCACGCTCCTGATGGGCGATGCTGCAGGCTCGCCCCTGCGAATCGAGGTTCTGGAGGGTGGCCAGTTCTATCTCAACCGCAGCCTTGTGGAGGCGGTCAATCCCGTCTTCCCCTACACCATCATCGTCCACGGGATGTTCGTCTCGGACGGCTCGACGATCCGCCACCTCGGTGGCAGCGGACTGGAGAGCGGCCTGCAGCTGCGGTCCGACGCGGGGACCCTTTTCCGCACCACCATCGAGGACTGTGCAGCGACGGCGGTCTATGTCTTCAACTCCTCCCCCATCATCTCTCGCACTACCATCGACGGCTGCGAGAGCGGCATCGTCATGGATGGGGGAAAGCCCGACTATGCGACCTCGCCCTCCACGGTGATCCTTTCCGATACGACACCACTCGAAGGCACGGTAGTCCGTGTCGATGTCGAGGTCGAGAACCGCGGGCTGCTGACCATCTCCGACATCGTGGTCGAACTGACCAGTTCGGATC
>JAHFTX010000036.1 GCA_023265395.1 Thermoplasmata archaeon | reverse complement strand
GCGGCCGACCTGACCATCAATACCCTGGTGGCCGACGATACGACCCCCGGCTTGGGCGACAACATCAGCATCACCATGACGATCCAGAACGTGGGCCAAGGCAACGCGACGGACGTGGCAGTGACGCTCAGTGCAAAGAATGGGACTGATCCAAACATCTTCGACTGGAACTGGGCGTACGGCTCTGCCTGTACGCTCCCCTGTACCCAGACGGACATCTCGGATGCAGCCAATGCGACCGCCGGCGACGACGTGCTGACCATCACCGCGTGGTGGGACAGCACCATCGTCCCCACCGAGGCGGACAAGATCTACACGGTCACCGCGACGGCGTCGGACGCCGCTGACGGCAACGCCTCCAACGGCACGCAGATGGTCAACGTCACCTGGAGCGGACCGATGCTCAACGGCACCGGGTTCACGACGACCCCGGCGACCAGCGACGAGGTCTTCTCCGATGGCAACACCACCGCCAGCGCCACCATCGCCAACACCGGCGCCGGGGACGCCTTCTCCTTCGACGTCAGCCTCTGGCTGACGGAGCTGGACACCGAGGGCAACGCCACCGGCACCCCCATCGAGGTCGACTCGTGGCAGGACCTGCAGCTCAACTCCTCCGAGGACTGGGAGACCCCCGTCGTGCAGTACAACTTCAGCGCTGCCGACGAAGGGACCGAGTTCGCCTGGGGCGTCACCATCGACGCGGGCACCGCCACCTGGGACGACACGATCATCTCGGTCGTCGGGCGCGAATCCGACCTGGGCTTCACCAGCGCGGTGACCTACACCCCGGCCAACCCGCTGGGGACCCAGACGGTCTCCTTCGAGTTCACCGTGGCCAACAGCGCCTCGGCGACCCGTGACGCCAGCGACGTCTCGGTGACGGTCAACGTCAACGAGGTCGACGCGGCCAACGGCACCACCGGGACCCCGGGGGACCACGGGATCTTCCAAGGCTCCGCGGACGCCCCCAGCGACATCGCCATCGGCGACGAGTGGACCGGTTGGGTCAACTGGACCACGGTCGCCGCGGATGTCGGGAGCTGGACCTGGGACGCCTGGGTCCTCGAGGACGCCGACGTGGCAGCCTTCTGGATCGCCGACGATGACATCACCATCGGACCGGTGCCGGCCCCCAGGTACGAGATCACCTCCGTGGTGACCCCGACGGTGGCCGCCCTCGAGGAGGTCGGTGACGACCAACAGGTCAACGTGACCGTCGTCGTCCGTAACGTCGGCAACGGCGCCGGCACGCCATCCTTGACGGTCTCCGACCCAGCGGCCAACAACACCACGCTCGCGGCCGAGCAGGCCCCCACGCCGCTGGCCCCCGGGGGCGATTGGAGCGTCAGCGTCACCCTCGTGGCACTGACCGCCGAGAACGACACCCACTGGGTGCTCGACCTGTCGGCGGGAGAGGTCGGCAACCTCGTCTGGGGCAACGCCACGATCACGATCCCCGGGGATGTCGATCGCGTCGAGCTCTCCATCGGGCGCGTCAGCCTCGACAAGCAGCTTGCCGAGGTCGGGCAACCCTTGGTGGTGAGCGTGCAGGTCAACAACAGCGGGGACCTCGATGCCACCGACGTCGCGATCGACGTCGAGATCGAGGGGAAGGAGGAGGGCGGGCACGGAGGCCATGGCGGAGAACATGGCGATTCGATCCTCACCTTCACCATCGACCTGCTCGCAGCGGGTTCTTCCCAGACCTCGAGCCACAGCTGGGTCGTCGCCTCCGATGTCCACCCAGGGGAGGTGCACCTGATCGTCGCCCACCTGGCGAACCACGAGGAGATCAACGGCTCTGCGGAGATCACCTTCGAGCCCGCCAGGACCGTGGTCTTGACGGCGGGCTTCGTTGGGGAGCAATCCACCGGCAAGACGGGTGGCGGTTCCAAGAGCCTGAGCGTCGAGGTGTGGGTGCGCAATTCCGGGACTGCTGACAGTGGCCCGGTGACCGTCTCCTTGCTCGACGAGGCGAAGGTCGAGCTCGCCTCGTCGACCATCGACAACATCCCTGCCGGTGCCAACAAGAGCACGACCTTGCAGGTCACTGGGCAGAGCGGCAAGCCCCTGCACATCGTCGGGGTCGCCAAGGCGACGTTCCGGGGCCAGGAGGTCAGCGCCGACCTCACGACGCCCTCGGGCGCCAGCGACTACGTGGTCACGGTCACCAAGACCACCCCGGGCTTTGGGGCGGTCGCCCTCGCAAGCGCGGTCGCGATCGCCTTGGTGCTCCTCCGCCGTCAGCGGCGATGAGGTGACGCGGTGGGGGGGTTCCCCCCCCCACCTCGTCGGGTCACGCACTGCGGTGCGTGCAGCCTCGGCCAGGATGCAGGCCTAGCGTCGGGGGCTCCTACGCGCCAAGGCACGCACAGCGCGCTTGCGCGCGCGTGCTCGGCCGAGGCGGGCGCGCACCAGCACCAGCCCACCGAGGACCGCGCCGAGGACCGCACCATACTGGAGCGTCAGCGCGAGCAGTCCTTCGCCTGCGGGGAGCGCAGATCGGGGGTCGCCGACCTCCTGCAAGAAGAAGAAGATCCCGCGGAGGGTATCCACGCGCACTTCGATGATGTAGTGGCCCGCCTTTGGGAATTCGACATGCGCCCGGTAGCGCCCCGGTGAGACCTCGTCGGCGGTCACTGGCGGGATCGTGTAGACGTCAGGATGCCCGGAACCGTAGTTCATGGCATGGGGGGTGGCCCCGCGGTTGGTCAGCACGATGGTGCCGTCGGCGGCGATGGTGAAGTCGGCAGGCGAGAACCCTGCCTCGGTGACCTCGAGCTCCACGACAGCTGGCGCGTCGGCGGAGCTGGTGACCGAGAAGTTCCCCTCGGCGCTCGAATGCAGATGGTCATGGAAGCGTACCGGGATCGCGCTGACGGGCTGGGTCACCTGCAGTTCCCAGCTCTGCCCCGGGAGGATGGTCGGACTCTCGAAGGCCTCGGGGGTGCCGCTGAGGCCCGTGGGTGCCTGCTGGACGAACAGGTCGACGTGCCGCCCCGTGATTCGCGCACCGCTGAGGGCGTCGCGCAGGGTGAAGGTCAGCTCCTGCTCAACCTCCGCGTGCACCTCCGCGGGTCGCTCGAAGGCGAGCGCCATCCCCTGGTAGACGGGCACATCGCTGACCGGCGGCGGTTGCACCTGCAGCACGAAGGCGGCGAAGGTGTCGGCCGAATCGGTGCGCCGGACCTTGGCGGTGACCAGCCATTCTCCGGTGGTGCGCAGGAAGCCACCCGAGGTGAGGTAGTGGCCCTGGCCATCGGCGGTGGTGCGGTTGACCTCGGGCACCAGCGACGAAGGGCCGAGGAACTCAAGATCGATGGCACGGATCGCCGTGAAGGGCGCCCCTTGGCGCGTGGCGCTGACGGTCAAGGATTGGAACCCCACGGTCAGCGGGTTTGCAGGGAACACCTGCAGCTCCACCAGCAGCTCATCGGCCGATTGGTGGAGGATGAGCGTGCGGCTCGTGGGCGTCGTGTCGACGTCCGACCTCGTCGGTGACTGCTGCACCAAGGCGCCCACGAGCAGGAGCAGCACCACAGCCCCGGTGGCCTCCAGCGCCACGGTACGGTCGATGCCGCCACCATTCCTCCGGCCGATGCGCCGTCCCCGCTCCCGCGGCGACGTCACCTGCGTGGCCAAGGCCGGGAGCAGGACGAGGTGGTGCAGCGCGCCCAATCCCAGCAGCACCGCCACCAGGGCGAGCTTGGCATCGAGCAGGAGCACGTAGAGGGTCCCCAGCGGGTCGAGCAGGATCGCCAGCAGGGTCGGCAGCGGGCCGAGCACCAACACGAGCAGGAGCACCCCGCTGAGCACGGTCACCCCCGCCAGGGACGCGGCCACCGAGGCGTAGCGGGCGGCGACGGCGAGGGTGAGGTGCCCGACATCGAGGGACCGCTTCCCCTTGGCAGCTCGACGCAGCGCCAGCGGCACCAGGACCAGCGCGCACAGCGAACCGGTCCAGGCGGTCACAGCCGTCAGGTGGACGAAGGCCACCATCGGGCCCCAGAGCGGTTCCACGCCTGCCGCATGACTGTGCAACGCCAGAGCACCAAGGGTACCCAAGGCGGGGAGGGCCCCAAGGATCGGCGTCAAGCCCCGCAGCTCCTTCGAGGTGCGGGCGTAGCCGAGGGTTAGCCCCGCCGTCAGCCACAGGCCGGCGCTGGCGGCGCCCAAGAGGTTCCCGCTGCGCGAATCGAGCAGGAAGCCCGTCAGGCTCGTCCCCACCAGCTCCGCCGAGAGCACCACCAGCAGGATCGCCGCCGTCGCGCCGATGGTCGCACCCACGGCGGCGAGACTCCATACCACCCACTGGGCGCGCAGACGCAACGACCGCGGGAGGGCCAGCGGTCGTGGACCGTCCCCAGGAAGCGGCCCGAGGAGGGACCGGTCGATCTCCTGCCACGGCGCCATGCTGCGGAGCCGTCCGCGCAGGGTGCGGTCCGCGATGGCGCGCAACCCGCCCTGCGGGTCTTGCAGGCCAAAGCGCCACGGCACCGCGAGGAAGAGGGCGGGCCCGATTGCCAGCGCGGCGCCGACGTAGATGAGTCCCCGCAGGAGCACGGCCGAGGCACCACCGGTGCGCGCCTCTGAGAGGGTCGTGCCGCTGGGCGGGGCGATGGCTCCACGGACGTCACCCACCCCAAAGCCGTAGGTGCCCTCGGTGACGTGGCCATCCGACGCCGACAGCGCGCGCCAATGCACCGTGTAGACCCCGTCGGGGAGGATCTGCAGGTCGATGACCAGCGTGCGGCCATCTGCCTCGATGCGTGCCGGGCCTTCGCTGACGCTACCACCGGCAGTATCCGTGACCCTCAGCGTCGAGAAGGCGGGATCGAGTTCCTCGGTCAGCAGCAGCCGTACGCGCAACGGCGTGCTCGGGAGGATCTGGTTGGGGCTCGGTTCCGCCGAGGCGAGGACCGCATGGGCATCGGCGGGGATCGCCGCTCCCTGCAGCACGCAGAGCAGCAGCACCAGGGTGAAGGCCTGCAGGCACCGCCGCTGCAGTGCCGAGCTCACGGTTCCCCTGGCTCCTTGCGCTCGGCCTGCGGTGCGGGGTCTTCCCTCCCGGTCCCGTCGTAGCGGGGGCGCAGTGCCAAGGCGATGGCGAGGACCGCGACGAGGCTGGCGCCGACGGCCAGGGCACGCACGATCTGCAGCTGCGCCTCGAGTGCGGCGAGTTGCTCGTTGCTCGCCGCAAGGTCGCGCCGCAGCGTCGCGAGCTCCGGTCCGGGGCCGTGGCTGGGGGGCACCTCCCCGGCACTGGCGGGGGCGACCTCCTCGATCTCGACGTCCCGCAGGTCGACGGCTGTGGTGCTGATGTTCCCTTGGACGTCGACGAGATAGGAGCCCGGCACCGTCGGCGTCAGTGGCGCGATGTAGACACCGCTCCGCACCGGATCGGTCAGCAGCAGCTGCGTCAGGGACGCCCCACCACCGCGGATTGTCGCCCGCAGCTGGCCCGAGAGCCCCTCGACGGGCTCGCCGGTGGCGGTGGCCGTGACCCGAACCTCGATCCCGTTGGCGTGGGTCGCCGAGGGAGGCTCGACCTGCCAGCCGACCGAGAGGCTGTAAGGACCGACCGCAGTGCCCTCGTGGGCAGCGGCGATCGGGGCGGCAAGCGCCATCATCGCTAGCAGCGAGAGCAGCAGCGCACCTGCCACGCTCCGGGGCGCTCGCACGCGGGATGACCTGACCGAGCAGTATGGCCGGGTGCCGAAAGAGATACTCCGGGGCGCTCGCACGCGGGATGACCCCCCGCAGCGGCTCTTAGATGTTGTGGCAGAGACGGGCCGCGAACCATTCCGACCTTCGTAGGTGCGCTTATCGAGGCGTGCGTGCTGGGGCCTTCGATGCGGTCGATGGTGGCAATGGTCGTGGTGGTGGCGCTGCTGAGCGCCGGCTGCCTCCAGGGCCCGGGCACCCCGGCGACGACGCTCCATTTCAAGGGGACCGACCTGGCCGCCAGTGCGGTCCATCCCTTCACGCTGACTGCCGCAGACAACAGCAGCTTCTCGCTCGAAGGGCTGCGTGGCAAGGTGGTGATCGTGCTCTTCATCTGGTCCTACTGCCCCGACGTCTGTCCGATCACCTCGGCGCTGACGGTGCGGGTGCTGCAGCTGCTCGGCGACGCCTATCCTCGCGACGTGGCGGCGATCTCGATCACCCTCGACCCCTACCGCGACACCCCGCAGACGCTGACGGCGTATCAGCAGGCGCGAGGACTTGCGTGGCCGCACCTCAGCGGCAACCGCACACAGCTGCAACCGATCTGGGACGACTTCGACCTCTATGTCGAACTGCCCCAGCTCAACGATACGCAGATTGCTGCCGTGCGCGCGGCGACGGAGGCGTCACTTGCCCACGGCGGATTCCCCGAGTACAACGAGAGTTCCGGCACCGGGGAGCACCCCTCCGACCCTGACGACTGGCTCAACTACACGGTCGACCACACCGTAGCGACCTTCCTGCTGGACGCTCGATTGCAGAAGCGGGTGCTCTGGAGCGGCGGGCAGTGGCCCCCCGAGGATGTCGCTGCCGATGTCGGCAAGCTCGTCGCGCTGGGCCCCTGACGCCGACGACCTCCGTCGGGGGTCGGCCCGCGGCCCTTCGCGCCGGGAGAAAACGCTTAAGACATGATTGGGGGGTGGAGGCGCCGCTCCCTTCACGAGCCAGAGAGGGCGCGGGTCAGGTGAGGAGGTCGTGCCCGGTGCTGGAACACCCTTCAATGAGGTCTTCCCTACGTTCCTGTGGTTCTCCATCGCCATCGGCGTCTTCGTGGCGGTGTGGCTCTGCCTCAACCTGATCCTCTTCCGCACGCCCAAGGGGACCAAACGGCGACGGCCCAAGGACGCGCCCAAGCCGGGCATGTTCCCCCACCACCGCGGGAACCTGCGCCTCGAGCTGCTCTGGACGGTCATCCCCTCTCTGATCGTCGCCTACCTCACCTTTGCGACCCTGGCACCCCTCGACGAGGTCTGGGGCACCCCCGACAACCCCGTGCGAATCCAGGTGACCGGGTCTCAGTGGGTCTGGGCCTTCACATACGAGAACGGCACGACCAGCTACGCCCACCTCGACGTGCGGTGCGGCGTGGCCTATGAGGCGCGGATCACCTCCACGGACGTCATCCATAGTTTGTTCATCCCCCAGTACGGCGTCAAGGAGGATGCGGTGCGTGGCGTCGACACCAAGCTCACCTTCACGCCGACCGAGACGGGGACCTTCCCCATCCTCTGTGCCGAGTACTGCGGCTTGAGCCACGCGGCGATGCAAGCGACCCTGACCGTCCACGGGCCCTGCCCCAGCGGCTAGGAGGCGGTCCTGCTGACACGACCCCAGGGAGGCGCGCCCCTTCGCCGCCGCATCCTGGGAGCCAGCCTGGTGGCGGTCTGCCTGCTGCTGGTCCTCGGGGCGGTCGCTCCTGCGTCGCTCTCGCTCTCGGGAGGGATCAGCAGCCCCACGCTCCCGGCCGAGGGCTGCACCTGCCACGGCGGGGGGAAGCCTGGGGCCGTCACCCCCCACCTCGATGGCGTGCCGTCTCAGTACGAGCCCTCCAAGGTCTACCAGCTCAACATCTCCATCGAGGGCGGGCCGCCCATCGGCGGCGTCAACGCCGGCGGGTTCAACCTCGCCGCCACTGGTGGCGCCTTCCTCTCCCTCAACGAGACCACCCAAGTCTTCCCCAGTGGGGAGATCGGCCATACCACGGCGGGCAACAACCAACGGGCCTGGGTGGTCCAGTGGACCGCCCCCGCCGAGACCGACAAGGTCGTCGACTTCCGCCTCTTGACCAATGCCGTCGATGGCAGCGCCTCGCCCGACGCCCCTGACCAATGGAACAGGGCCACGGCCCAGTCGATGGGGCCCGACGCCTCCGCGCCCACCACCTCGACGGAACTGATCGACGGGCCGACCGCATTCGTGCTGCTGGCGATGGCGATGCTCGCCATCGTCGTCTACGCGCTGATCCCCAAGGGCTGGAGCAAGGAGGACTTCTACCAGACCATCTGGGCCTACCTGACGACGACCGACCACAAGCGGGTCGGCATGCTCTACATCGCCACCGGCTTCGCGTTCTTCTTCTTGGGCGGCATCATGGCGCTGCTCATCCGCGTGCAGCTGGCGTTCCCCGAGAACGATTTCCTCAGCCCGTCGCAGTACAACCAGGCCTTCACGATGCACGGGACGACGATGATCTTCCTGGCGGCGATGCCGATCATCTTCGGCTTCGCCAACTTCGTCGTGCCCCTGCAGATCGGCGCACGGGACCTCGCCTTCCCACGCATCAACGCGCTGGGGTACTGGCTGCTGCCCGCCGGTGCGTCGATCATCTACCTCGGTTTGTTCACCGGCGGCACCGGCGACGTCGGCTGGACCGGCTATCCCCCCTACTCCGAATCACCCACCTCCCAATCCCCCGGCACCCAGCTGTGGGTGATGGGACAGGTGCTGCTGGGCATCTCCTCGACGCTGACGGGGGTCAACTTCATCGCCACCATCATGACCCTGCGGGCTCCGGGGGTCACCCTCCTGCGCGTGCCGCTGTTCACCTGGTCGATCCTCATCACGGTGTTCCTGCTGCTGCTGGCGATCCCCGTGTTGACCATCGCCCTGGTGATGCTCCTGCTCGACCGTCTGATCGGCACCGCCTTCTTCGATCCCAGCAAGGGAGGCGACCCGGTGCTGTGGCAGCACCTGTTCTGGTACTTTGGCCACCCCGAGGTCTACATCGTCATCATCCCCGCCTTCGGCGTCGTCTCCGAGGTCACCGCGACCATGGCACGGCGCCCGATCTTCGGCTATCGTTCGATGGTCTACGCCCTGGTGGGGCTGGGGGCCCTCAGCTACATCGTCTGGGGTCACCACATGTTCACCAGCGGCGCCAACCCACTCTTCCGGTTCCTGGTGATGTTCACCACGATGCTGGTGGCGGTGCCCACGGGGATCAAGATCTTCAACTGGCTGGCCACGCTCACCGGCGGAGCGTTGGTGCTCAACACCGCGCTGCTCTTCTCGGTGGGCTTCATCGCCACGTTCACCATGGGCGGGATCTCGGGGATGTTCCTGGCCTCCATCCCCATCGACCTGCACTTCCACGACACCTACTTCGTGGTGGCGCACTTCCACTACGTCCTCTTCGGCGGGACCATCTTCGCCTTCCTCTCGGCGGTCTACTACTGGTACCCCAAGATCACCGGCCACTTCCTCAACGAGCGCATCGGCCTGGTCCACTTCTTGGGGACCTTCGTCGGGTTCAACGTCACCTTCTACCCCATGCATGAGCTCGGGTTGCTAGGGATGCCCCGGCGGACGGCCTTCTACGTCGCCGGGCGCGGCTTGGAGTTCGACAACCTGCTGGCCACCGTCGGCGCCTTCATCCTTGCCGTCAGCTCGGCGCTGCTAGCGGTCAACATCGTCTACAGCCGCCGCAACCGCGTGCAGGCCAAGGACGACGCTTGGGAGAGCGGGTGGAGCCTCGAGTGGGTGACCTCCAGCCCGCCGCCCGAGCACAGCTTCCTCAAGATCCCGACCCTGCTGGTGCAATCCGAGGTCGAGCCGTTGCCGGAGGAGCAGGGAAGCCCCGAGGCCAACCCCGCCATCGGCTCGGGGTTGACCGCTGCTGCGCTCCCCAAGCGTTCCCGTCGGCGCACCAAGGGGTCCCCATGAGCGACGCAGCGATGGCCACTGCCCCGGCGGGGGGTGCGCACGAGGCGCAGGCTGGCGCCGACCTCCACCACCACGACGAGGAGCACACCGAAGGGATCTACACCATCGCCCCGCTGGTGGTCTCGCTGGGCCTTGCTGTCGCGGCGACCAGCCTGGTCCTGCGCAGTCCGCTGATCTTCCTCGGGATGGGGATCTTCAGCTACGGAGCGTGGCTGTGGCTGCGCGAGTACCTGCCCACCCGCGCCGACGAGCACCCGGTGGTCTCCACCCATGCCCCCTTCGCTGGCATCGAGGTGCGCAAGGTCGGCATCTGGCTGTTCCTGATGACCGAGATGATGGTGTTCTCGAGCCTGGTGAGCACCTACGTGCGCTACCGCCTCGAGGCCGGCGCCGACTGGGTCCCAGCGGCCTCGCACCAGGACCTGTTCTTGGGCTCGCTCAACACCTTCATCCTGCTCTCATCGAGCTTCACGCTGGCGACGGCACTCGACGCCGCCCGTCATGGCAAGCAGCAGCGCATGATGTACGGGCTGGTCATCACGCTCATGTGCGGGGTCGCGTTCCTGCTGATCAAGGCCGTCGAGTGGTACGAGATGATCTACCTCGAGCCCGAGCCCTTCACCCCCTGGGGCAGCGTCGAGGGGACCACCTTCTACGTCACCACCGGCACCCACGGGGGCCACGTGCTCGGCGGTGTGATCGTGCTCGGGTACCTCATCTACAAGGGGGCCAACCGCGGCTGGGGGCCCACCAACAGCAACTCCATCGAGTACTTCGGCCTCTACTGGCACTTCGTCGACATCATCTGGGCGTTACCGGTGTTCCCGTTCTTCTACCTGATCTGAGCGTGGCTCCCCCCTCCGTCGATGGTTCGAACAGGACGCGACGTCGTGGGGTCCCGCAGGAGCTCGATGGCGACCCCCCGCACCGACGCCAGGGCGCCCACCCCCAGGTGGTTCGGCCTGCTCCTGCTGTCGGTGGTCCTGGGCACCTTCGTCCTGATCCTGCTCGGCGGCTACGTCAAGGCGCTGGGCGCGGGCTTGGCCTGCCCCGAGTGGCCCTCCTGTGAAGGCGGGACCCTCACCACCACCCAGACCGACAAGGGCTACTCGCAGCAGCAGGTGGCCGCGGAAGTGGTCCACCGCGCCGTCGCCTCGATCGTGGGCGTGCTGGTGCTGCTGTGCGCCGCCGCCTCGTGGCGGTTGCGTGACGTCCGTCCGGCCGTACGCACGCCGATCCTGCTCTCCCTGCCGGTGCTGCTGATCCAGATCGGCCTGGGGGGCTGGACCGTCACCGGCGGGCTCCAACCACTCGTCGTCACGGCGCATCTGGGGATGGCGACGATCTTCTTCACGTTGTGGGTCATCGCCGCCGTCGTGACGCTCGACCCTCGGGTACGTCACCCTTCCGAGGCGGTGGTCAGCTGAGCGCAGCAGGGGGCAGCAGCTCCCTGCGCTACTCGGTGCTGGCCAAGCCGCGGTTGCTCCCGCTGCTGATGCTCTCTGCCTGGGGCAGCATGGTCCTGGCCCATGGGGGACCACCACCGCTGGGGCTGACGCTGTGGACCATGGTCGGTGGTGCGCTGGCGGCTGCGGCGGGCTTCATCCTCAACCAGTACCTCGAGCGCGACCTCGATGCGCTGATGGACCGCACCGCCTCGCGGCCGCTGGCGGGTCGCTCCGAGGGCTCGCTGCTGGTGCCCCTGGTCGCTGTGGTCCTGCTGGGGCTGGCCGTGGCGCTCCTGTGGCTGCGCGTCAATGCGCTGACGGCGCTGTTGGCACTCGCGGCCAGCGCCTTCTACGTGGGGGTCTACACCCTGCTGCTCAAGCGGCGCACGGTCCACAACACCCTGATCGGGGGCCTCGCCGGCGCCCTGCCCATCCTGATCGGATGGACCGCTGTCGGAGCTTCGCTCCTCTCGGCAGCACTGTTGGTGGTGATCGCCGTCCTCATCCTGTGGCAGCCACCGCACTTCTGGGCCCTGGCGCTGCTCCATCGCAAGGACTACCTCGCGGCGGGGTTGCCGATGCTCCCGGTGGTGCGCAGCGAGCGCAACACCAAGCGCCAGTGCGTGGCCTATGTCGTGGCGACCGCTGCCGTGGCGCTGCTGTTGCCAGTGACGACCCCGCTGCACTGGGCCTATCTGCTGGTGGCGTCCGTCCTGGGCGCGTGCTTCGTCGGCGCTGCCGTGGCGCTGCTGCGCTCGAGCGACGAGCGCGCGGCGCGATGGCTCTTCCGCATCTCTGTGCTCTACCTGGGGCTGCTCTTCGTCGCCCTGGTCCTTGGGGTGCTGCTCTAGGACTCTCTCACTGGGACCGCGCTCCCCGGCAGCAGGGATCGAGTTCGCCTGGTGCTGGTGCACCACAGGGTCGCGCGTGGTCGACGACGATCCACGTGCGTGAGGCATCTCGGCAGGGCGGAAGCGGGAGGGTGTGAAGCGCTCCCGGGGGCGAGCGAAGGCCACCAGGGCGACGGGCTTAAGGTCTGTGGCCGGCTCCTTGCCTCTCCCCGAGGCGGCGCATGGCACCCCCCCCTGCTGGTGGATACATCGCCCCCGATCAGGGGAACAAGCCGCGGGTGCCGCCCGAGTCGGAGCACCACTACGATCCGCCTCCGATGGTGCGGCCGCCGCTGCAGCCGGTGTGGCTGGTCAACCGCTTCGAGCGCGAGGCGCGGGAGATGGTCGAGCGCTGCGGCCAACTGGTGGCCTTCTGCACCGCCCGCGTAGGTGCCTTGGCGCGCTACGGCTACACCATCGATGAGGAGGCCACCCAGCACCGGGAATCCCTCGAGGCCTACGGCAATGGGGACTACGGCTCTGCCCTAGCCCGGGCCCATGCCGCCGCCGAGAGCGCCCGTGCCAAGGTCGAGGGGCTCCAGGAGATCCGTCGGCTCGAGAAGCGCCTCGAGCAGGAGCTGCCCCTGTTGACCGAATCGCTCGAAGAGGCCACGCGCGCTGGCCTCGAGACCAAGGACTTCACCGTGCGCCTCTCCGTGGCCAAGACCAAGGCTGCCACCACCAAGGGGCTCGATTCGCTGCGGACGCTCGTCTCGGAGGTCGAGGCGCTGGGCGAGGGCATCGAGGACCTGCACCAGGCGGCCCAGCAGCTGGTCAAGAAGCGCTCCTCGGTGCGGGAGCTGCTCACCGAGGTCGCCGACCTGCTCGACCAGTACCGCAAGGTGCTGATCGACCCGCAGGGGATCAGCACCGGCTTGACCGAGGCGGAGGCGCTCTACCAGAAGGACCAGCTCGACGAGGCCGAGTACCGGGGCGGGGTGCTCAGCGCCGAGCTCGACAAGGCCATCGGCGAGTACGAGCGGGCCCGCAAGCTGGTCGAGGAGACCCACGTGATGATCGACCGCATCGCGCAGACGGGGGTCGACGTCACCGCCAGCCGAGCGCTGCACGACCAGGCTGCCCAGCGCCTGGCGGCCAAGGACTACGCCGCGATCGCCCCCTTCCGCACCCGCATCAAGACGATACTCGAGGAGAGCGTCGTCGACGCCAAGCGCAAGTCGGCCGCTCGCGAGCAGGCGCAGATGGCGCTGGGGCAGCTCAGCGCGGCGATGGACGACATCAACCAGCTGGGGCTGAGCTCCAAGGAGCTGACCACCGCCCACCAACTGGCCAAGCAGGCGTGGCAGATGAGCGACTTCCCCACCGCCGCCGACCAGGCCTCGCGGGGCGCGACGCTGGCGCGGCAGCTGGCCGAGGACTTCCGGCAGGTGCGCGACCAGGGGTTGCAGGTGCGCGCGTTGCTCGAGCAGGTGCGCCAGTGGGCGTCGGTGCGCGAGCCGCAGCGGCTCTTCGACGAGGCCACCGCCGCGGCACTCACCCTCGACTTCCGCACCGCAGCCGACCGGCTGGTCAACGCCCAGCGGCAGCTGCACCGGCTCGTCTCCGGTGCCACGGCCCACGACTTCGACTTCCGCTTCTCACCCGCCTACTTCACCCCCAACATCCTCAACCGCTGCCAGCTGGAGCTGCGCAACGTCTCGCAGCTGCACGTGCGCAACGTGACCGTGCGCCTCAACGGGCCGGTGGAGGTCATGCGCATGAAGGACCTGCCGATGCTGCAGGGTGAGAGCACCCAGGCGCTGGAGATCGCCCTCAAGCCCACCGACGCCGGCGAGCTCCCGCTCGACGTCGAGGTCCGCGCCATCGACGCCCGAACGGGTGCGGCCATCGAGTGGCACCGCTCGGTGTGGCTCTCCAGTGGCAGCCCTCCGGCAGGCAGCGCCGAGCCCCTCGAGGAGCACCCACCCAAGCGCGAGGGCGACGCGGTCGACCCCTTCACCGTCGAACAGGTGTTCCTCATCCACGGTGATGGGCGGCTGCTGGGCCACGTGGCCACCTCGGAGCTGGCCACCGACACGACGCTGATGAGCTCGATGCTTGTGGCGATCCAGGGCTTCGTCCAGGAGAGCTTCAAGAGCGAAGGGGGGCTGGGCAGCTTCGCCTTTGGCGAGAAGGCCGTCGTGCTCGAGCGCGGCCGCGTGGTGCTGCTGGCGGCCACCGTCGACGGCACCACCCCGGTGATCCTGCGGGAGCGCATGTCCGATGTCATCTCCAAGTTCGAGGGGACCTTCGCCGGCATCATCGACAGCTGGGATGGTGACACCAGGATCTTCGGCGACATCGAGCCGATGCTCCGGCCGATCCTGACGTTGCATACCATGGTGCCCCAGCGCAAGACCAAGGAGGAGGTCAAGCTCCTCTCAGGGTTGGAGTTCTTCCAAGGGTATGTGCGGCTCAAGATCGCCTCGGTCAACAAGACCGCGACCACGATCACCGACTCGACGCTGCGGATGACCTACAACAAGAAGAACCTCCGCTTCGACCACATCGAGCCCGACTACCAGATGGATGGGACCTCGGTGGAGCTGGGGGCGGTCAAGCCCGGAGAGAAGAAGACGGTCGCCTACTACCTCGACCCGCTGATCTGCATGGAGAGCCACATCGACTGCACGCTCACCTACCTCGACTACCGCGGCCAGCTGCAGCACGTGGACATGAAGCGCCGGCCGGTGGACATCGTCTGCCCGATCTTCTACACCCCCAACACGGTCAACATCGCGATGCTCAAGCGGCTGATCACCGATTTCGCCTACACGGACAACCGCATGTACCTGCTGCCCAAGGCCATCCCGCTGGTGACGGGGCACGACCTGCTCAAGGAGGCCATCGAGGGCCACCACGTCAAGTTCGTCCGCGAGTTCCGGGAGGAATCGCCTTCGACGATCATCGAGACGTGGTACTACGGCAAGGTCGCCCAGGGGGGAGAGGAGATCGTCATCATGGCCAAGAGCCGGGGCAACGACGACGTCCTCGAGGTGTTGGTGGCCTGCTCCAACCTCGCGTCGCTGACCGGGCTGCTCGCCGAGCTGGGGCAGAACCTCAAGAACCGACTGATCGAGCGCGACCTCAAGTCCAGCTCGATCGAGCTGATCACCGACCGCGAGCTCAAGACCCACCTCGAGAGCAGCGGCCTGCTGTTGGAGAAGTACACCACCGGCGCCTCGGCCGAAGGCATCGAGGTCTCCTCCTAGGCACCGTCGTCGCCGTGCCTCTGCGCGCTCGGTGGGCCGCCGGTGGGCGAAACCCTTGTTAGGCCCCCGCCCCTGTGAGGGTCGGAGCGTCCATGTCGTCCCTCCAGGTGCGCCCGATCCTCGATGCCGAGGACGTCGACGCCATCATCGCCATCGAGCGGGCCATCTCCCGCTCGGCCTACCGCAGCGCCGCCTTCGAGGAGGATGCGGCCACCGCCCTGGAGGTCGGGGAGAGCCAAGACCACCTGGTGGCCGTCCTCGAGGGCCGTGTGGTCGGCTTCATCGTCGGCAAGGTCAGCGGGCTGGAGTTCGGCTCCGAGGAGCGCATCGGGTGGATCAACATCGTCGGCGTCGACCCCAAGGTGCGCCACAAGGGCGTCGGCCAGCTGCTCGGAAAGGCGTTGCTGGAGAACTTCCGCAACAAGAACGTCACTCGGGTGCGCACCCTCGTCGCCGAGGACTCCCACGAGCTCCAGACCTTCTTCACCGCCCTGGGGCTCACGCCCTCCCCGATGCGGGTCCTCGAGCGACGGGTGTAGACCTCCCTCATCCACGCCCGCGGTCGGGAGTGCTTAAGGTCCCGCTGGCGGTCCGAGCCACGGCGATGGCATGGCCTTCCGCTACGTCCTCGATGTCCCCTGTGACCTCAAGGGCCATCTCCCGCTGAGCCTGGCGATGGAACGGGTCGCCCTGGCGGCGGTGCTGCCGCTGCAGGAGGAGACGCTCGCCGTCGCGGCGCGCTGGGAGCCTCCTGAGGATGTCGAGTTCTTCGTGAGCGTGCGGAACGACAGCGGTGCGATGGAGGAACAGACCACCACCTTGCGCCGGCTGCGCCGGCAGGTGGCGATACTCGACCGCTATGCCCCCTACTGTGGCGGCTGCCCCTATGCGGTGCGTCGCACCACATCCGGCAGCGGGGCCGTGCTCGGCTGTCACGGCCGCATCGACTACCCCCTGACCTTGGCGGTGGAGAACCTGTTGGCGCTGGCGACCACACACCTGTGCGACCGTGCGGCCACCGATGTGCCCGAGCTCGTGCTGTGGGTGCTCGACCGCCCCAACGACGGCGGTGACATCGCCGCCCTGCGTCATCCGTCGGTGGGCATGTTCGCGCGCCAGCAGGGGGCCAGCCTGCCCCTTCCAGCGCTCGAGGCGAGCCTGCCCATCGATGCGCTGTGGTCGGTGCTGCTCGCCAAGCACACCTCTCCCGCGGGGGCGGCCAAGCTGTTGGTCCCCTACCTCGATCGGGTCCTCGAGGCCTCGGTGCTGCTCCTGGCGCAGGGTGCGCCGCAGGCGGCGCTCGATGGGCTGGAGGCCTTGCGTGCCTATCGGCAGACCCTGGCCGCCGCAGCGCGGCTGGGCGTCTCCGTGCGCGCCTGGCGCTAGGTCACCGCCTGTGCGCCGCAACCTCTATCGGCGCCAGCGGCAGCTGCCGACAGTGCAGACCGTCGACCAGGCGGGGGTCATCGCACGCTTGATCGCGCAGCGGCCAAGGGTCGTGGTGCTGGCGGTGCGCCCGCCGCTGTACGCCCCGCTCGATGAGCGGTTCCTGCGCTTGGAGCTGGGTGCGGTCGAGGTCGACCTTGCCGGCAGGGTCGGCGCGGCGTTGCGCCCGCAGGGGTTCTCGATGCTCTTCTGGAGGGACCATGGGGGCAACGACCCCCGGATACATCAGGCGCTGCGCCAGGTCTGCGCGGGGGTGTCCACCCACACCGCTGCCGCTGAGCTGCCGCTGGTGGGAGATTGTTCCTTCCTCTACAGCTGCCGGCTCGCCGACGGCGGCGTGCCGGACCTGCCAGCGCTCCTGGCGCCTGCAGCAGTGCAGGGGGCCGTGGTCGTCGCGGTCCCGGGGATCCTCGAAGGGGGGGTGCTCACCTTCATCGACTGCGTCGACCCCTGGCCGCGCAGCACCTATCTGATGGTCGGATCCCAGCAGTCCGTCGGCGGCGCAGTGGTCGTCGACCATCCGGGCGCAGGCGCCCCCATCAGCGTCGTGCCCGCGAGCATCCCGCCGCGCGCAGACCGTGCCGCCAAGGAGTTGGCCGCGCGCCGCGAGCGCTATCTTGCCACCGAAGGGAAGCCCCCCACGGGCTCATGAGGGTGGCTCCGTCCCATCCTCGCTGATCTGGTCGGTGCGCGCCCACGGCACGTCGAGGAAGCTGACGCTGCAGAGCGCCACCAGCTCCCCCGCAGCCTCCCGCACCTCGACGGCCACGAGGCTCTGTCGAGCGCCGACCTTGCGCACCACACCGTGGGCCCTCAAGGGTGCAGCGGTCCGTCGCAGGTATTGGATGTCGAGGTTGGTGGTGGCAAAGCGCACCGAATCGGGCAGCATGGTGCGCAGCGCAAAGGCGGCGCAGGTGTCGGCAAGGGCAGCGACCGCACCACCGTGGTAGGAGCCGAACGCCCCTTCCACCCGAGGGTCGAAGGGCAGCTCCAGCACCGCCTCCCCTGGGCGCAGCTGGAGGATCCGCATGCCCAGCGCCGACGCCATGCCGATGCGCGCCAGCCGCGCACGCAGCTGTCCGAGGCGTGCGTCATCCAGCGGCGGGGGCGGTGGCGGGCCATCCATGGGCGGCGAAGGATTATCGCGCTCAAAACCGTGTCGACGTGTGGCGCCGCAGGCGGAGGGTGAGGATTGGTGCTGGCCGAACCCCTCGTCGATCAGGTCCGGGCGGTGCTGCTGCCCCTGCTGGGGGAGTCGGGCACCGAACGGGCGCTCAGCGACGCCTGCGAGGGGCTGGGGGTCCGACCAAACGAGCTGCGGCCCGTCCATCTGCAAGAGTTGGCCCAGCGGCTGGTCAGCTCCAGCGCCGGGCTGCACCATCGCCGCGACGAGGTCGAGCGGCGCCTGCGAGCGCTCGGTGGCGTGCCGCTGGGTCGCGGGCGCTCCGTCGAGGTGGGCACCGAGTATGACATCTTGCGGGCGCGCAACCTCGCCCGGGGCATGTCCCAGCTGCTGGGGCTGAGCGACTCCCAAGAGCGGCAGGTGGTCACCGCCGCGGCCGAGTTGGCGCGCAACCTCGTCCGCCATGCCGGCGGCGGCTCCCTGACCGTCGAGATGGCCGCACCGGGCGGTCGGCCAGCGCTCCGCATCGTCGCTGCCGACCGCGGACCGGGGATCGCCGACCTCCCCGCCTTGCGGGAGCGTCTGGCCGCAGGCTCGGGGGGCGGTCTGCAACGGGTGCGAAGGATCATGGACGATGTGGAGGTTGCGCCGGGCGAAGGCGGCGGGACCACCGTCATCGCCATCAAGTTTCGTCTGCCGGCGCAGACCGGAAGGCAAGGCTGACACGCAGCGAGTGCCTCCGGCACATGGCTTTAAGTACGGCGGAACTTTAGGCGCGACGATGGCACTGCAGTTCCCGCTGGTCCCGTCGATGGGCTTCCTCACCAAGGGAGTGGGGCGCCACAAGGAGAAGCTGACCTCGTTCGAATACGCGTTGCGGGACGCGCACATCGAGAAGTACAATCTCGTCCGCGTCTCGTCGATCTTTCCCCCCAACCTCAAGCTCATCACCCGTGAGGTCGGCGAGAAGTACCTCCTCCCCGGCGAGGTGGTCTTCTGCGTCTTGGCGCAAGAGCAGACCAACGAACCCAACCGGTTGCTCGCCTCCTCCATCGGCGTCGCCATCCCCAAGGACAAGTCGATGTACGGCTATCTGAGCGAGCACCACGGTTTCGGTGTGACCGAGCAAGGCGCCGGCGATTACGCCGAGGACCTTGCCGCCGAGATGATCGCCAAGGTGATCTATGGGACGGAGATCGACATCGACAAGGCCTACGACAAGGCCAGTGACGTCTTCAAGATCCTGACCAGCGTGGTCAAGACCCGCAACGTCACCCAATCTGCGGTCGTCGACAAGGATGGCACCTGGACCACCACGGTGGCGGCGATGGTGTTCATCTTCGCCGATGCGGCCAGCACGCCCGCTGGTACGGTCGACCTGGCACAAGCCGCCCGCGACTCGTGAGCTGCAGACGACCGGACCGCGGCCCTGCGCTGGTCCGCTCCCCCTAGGGGTCATCCCGCAGCAGCGGAGCGGTCAGACAGTGCGGACCACCGCCGCCGCGGCTGAGCTCCGCCCCGGCAGCGGGGAGCATCTCGATCCCGTGGTCGGCGAGCAGCTCGGCGATGCGCTCGTTCCACTCGTAGCCGATGCCCTTCTTGTCGTTGAGCATCAGCAGGTTGGCCGCCATGCCGTATTCCTCGACCTCGTTGATCACCAGCTCCTCGATCTGCTGTTCCTTGAGGTAGGCGAGCAGGTCGGGCCACTGCTTCGAGCTCCCCTCGCGCATCGAGGCGAGGACGGGGCGACCGCGCAGCCGGTGGTCGGCGCAGATGGCCAGGTCGGGGCGCACCTTGAGGAAGGCGCCGTCGATGTGGACCTGGTCGCGCCCCATGTCGAGCTGCACCACCGTGTCGACGATGTTGTTCTTGAAGAGGAGCTCCCGAAGCTGCTGGATCCCTCGGCCGTTGGTGCGGCTGCACTGGGCCACCAGCAGGGTCTTTGGGTCGAGGAAGGAGACGCCGCCGCCCTCGACCGTCCCGGGATCCTTGATCTGCCCAAGGATCGGCACGCCCAGCTTCTCGTAGGCCATGCGCAGCGCCTCGGATTCTGCGGCGCGCGTGGGCAGGCCGGCGTTGAACACCACCGCCCCGGCGTCGGTGACCATGCTGCTGTCGCGGGTGTAGGGCATGTTGAAGCACCCCGAGGCGACCTGCTCGCCGACGAGGGCGCGCACATCGATGACCTCGACCCCCTCGCCCTGCAGCAGGGCGCGCAGCCCCTCCCACTCGCGCAAGAAGCCACGCCACCACACCTGGTCGCGGAAGCCGAAGCGCTTGACCTGGTGGAAGGTCACTTGCTGCAGCTCCGGGCCGGGGCGGGAGAGCAGAACCTTGCGCAGCCGCCCATGCTCGCTCTGCGCGCCGTAGGGCCGTGCCATCGGCGGGCTCATCCGCCCCCTTTGCTATGAAGGATTCGACCCCGGTGCGGCCAGGGGCGCCCTGGCACCCCCCTTAGGGCCTACGGGGGGCTACCCGCTCGCCTAGGGTGCGCCCGACGTCGGAACGAGGGCCCCACGGCGGTCAGCCGTTGGCACGGCATGTGATACCATGCAGCCGCCAGTCTCTCCGCAAGCCCTATGGAGCCGGACGCCTATCGGAGACCATGGAATCGGTCCTCGAGGCCACCGATCGCCCCCCGGTGGCGGCGGACGGCATCGGCGGGCCGACCCCGACGTCGACCCCAGCGGTGGGGAGCCCTTGCGCGTCGTCCCCCTAAGGAGATCACGACCCTGTCACGACAGACCTCCTTGACCATCAAGAGCAAGAAGGACATCCACGCCGCCCAGGAGGCGGCACGGACGATGGCCCGTGCCTGGGGCTTTACCCCCAAGGACCAGCACCGGGTCGCCCGCTGTACCTTGGCACTAGCCTCGGCGGTCTCGGAGAAGCCCGATGGCGGCCATCTGGACATCCGCCTGCTGATGGGCCGACAGATCGGCGTCGAGGTCATCGCCCACGAGCTCGAGACGGTCCTGCTCGGCGATTCGATCGAGGGGGACGAGCTGAACCCGCCGACGACCATCCCCCCGGCACGGGTGCGGCGTCACCTGACCGAGACCTACCCGTCGCTGGCCGGCTCCTTCGATGAGATCGAGGTGCGCCACCAGGCCAACCGCGCCCTCGTGGTCGTGCGGATCTGGAGCGCCCACTGAGCCTGCGTGGGCCGGAGGCAGCGGTGCACCCGCCCGACGCAGTCGAGCCTGCTGCGAGCCTCCTCGACCGCTGCTGGGCCAAGGGCGTGCGCACACCGCAGGCTGCAGCGACTGCACTTGCCGATGCACCGGCGCACGAACGGGCACTAGCGCTGCGCCTGCTCGAAGGCCGCGTGATGGTCGCGGGGCGGCTGCCCGAGCCGCTCTGCGACCTGGTGCTCGCCGATGCCGAGGGTGCGCGGTTCCTGACCGCCTGGGGTGCGGGTGTCGCCCGGGCGCGGCGCCTGCAGCAGGCCGGGGTACGCCGGCTGCTCGACGTCGCCTGCGGCATCGGCGGTCAGGCGCTCGCCGCCCGCGCTCTTGGCCTGGAGGTGATCGCCCTCGAGGCCGACCCGCTGCGCGCCCAGCTCGCGCGCCACAACCTGCAGCGGTGCATCCCCGCCGCTCCGGAGGCGACGGTCGTCGTCGGCGACGGGACCGACTCGGAGGTGCTCCGTCCGTTGCTGCAGGGAGTCGATGCCGTCCTGCTCGATCCCTCTCGCGCGCCTAGTGCGTCCCAGCGGCAGTGGGCAGACCTGCATCCCGACCCGCTGGCGGTGGCTGCGGCGCTGCGGAGCGCGACGCCCAGCCCGCCGCCGCTGGTGGTCGAGCTCCCTCCATTCCTGGCGCCGACTCGGGTTCCGCTGGGTGCCGGCGAGCTCGAATACCTGGGGCTGGGCAACCGGCTCAACCGGTTGACGTTCTACCCTCCGCCCTTTGCGCAGTCGAGCCGCAGCGTGGGCCTGATCGACGATGCCGGGGCGACCCTTGGTCGCCTGCTGATGCCACAGGAGGCGTCGACCACCCCAGGGATCGCAACCGCGCAGGTCGGCGACCTCATCGGACAGGTCCACCCGGCGCTGGCCCACAGCGGGCTGCTATCTGCCGCACTGGCCCCAGGTGGCCCGCTGCAAGGCGCACCCCTCGACACGCTCGAGGGGGCTGAAGCGACTGCCCCGGGGCAGGAGCGGCACACCTTCGTGCGACTGCAACGTCGCGGCGCTGCTCCCTGGTGCATCCACGAGGTGCAGCTAGCCTCCCCGCTGGTCCCACCACGCTCAGACGAATCGGAGCAGGCGTTGGTCGGGCGGATCGCCCTGGGGGCGGCCGTCGATGGACTGGGTCCGCTCGAGGTCCGCCTCCAGCTCGAGCCGATGCGCATCGACTCCTTGCATCGGGCACTGGGGGCTGCCCTGCAACCCGGACGGCCCGGGACGCTGCTGCAGCTGGGCGGCCAGTGGTGGCTGGGTCGTCGGCTGCGCTGAGCTCACTCTTCGGAGTCGTCGGCAGCGGGATCATCCGTACCGCCGGTGGCTGCAGCACGCTCCTGCTCGGTCGGCTTGCGCAGCATCGGCCAGCTGATCAGCAGGGCGACGCCTCCGAGGATCCCCAGGACGATGGCGAAGGCCACCCAATCGGACTGGGCCGGGTCCGCACCCTGCAACGGCAGCCACGGGTCCATGCCAGAGCAGCCCAAGCGCCAGGCTTGTACGTTGTGCCCAGGGCGGCGACAGAACCTTGTAGCGCAGGGAGCAGCCCTGCGCATGGGTCTGCGGGAGCGCCTGCAGCGCACGTCGGGGGCGTCGGCCGCCCCTGCCCCTCCGCCACGGGCCCGACTCGACTCTCACGACCCGCCGCTGCTGCCGCTCGACTGGGGCGCGCCCATGGAACAGCTGGTGGCGCAGGCGACCTACCACCTCCAACGCTACGGGCTTGCCATCGAGCGTTCGATGATGCCGCCGACGGGCGGCAGTGCAGGGAGCGTCGCGCTCCCGCTGGTGGTGCGTGACGTCGACGGGCTGTGGCCGACCCTCATCAGCCGCACGCCGCTGACCAACGGTGACCTTCCGCATCTGCTCGGTGCACGGTTGGCCCTTCGCAGTGGCACCGACCTGGCCGCCCGTCCGCTGCTGCTGCTCAGCCCACGGCCGATCCCACAGATTCTCGGGCACTACGCTTCGGCGATGCCGGCGGTCCACTTCGAGCTCGACTGCCTCCTGCTGGCCAAGGAGGATGGTGACTTCTCTGCCGCTGCTGCGACGTGCACGCACTTGTTCGCCCGTCATTTCTCCCTCTCGCTGGATGCCACCCCAGGATCGCTCAAGAGCCTCGACGACGGCACGATGCGGTTCCGTGGCCAACAGGAGCAGCGCCCGGTGCTGCTGCCACGCACCCTCTACGTGCTGGGCAGCTACGTCGGGGAGGTCTGGTGCAAGTCCTTGAAGGGTCGATGGGCGCGCAACGGCGCTGAGCTGCTGACCAGCCAGGTGGTGCTCGCCGACGAGACGCATCAACTGTGGCCCTTCTTCCAGGTCTGGCGGATGCTCAACGAAGGGCTGGGCGCCTCGACGCGCTACTTCTACGAGGAGACCAGCCGCGCCCTCTCTGAGGGGCGGCTGGTGACGGCGCCGCCCCGGGCGTTGCAGATCCCTCGGGATGGCACCGTCATCTCGTTTACGGCCGATGCACAGCGGCTCCCCTAGGGGGCCGCCTGCACTGGCGAGGCGCTACCGATCCCGACCTGCACCTGCGCGCTGCCGTCGGGTTGGAAGCGTACACGCGCTGCCGCACCGGGCGCGACGTGCAAGCGGCTGGCGCGGCCCTCACGGTCGACCTCCAGCAGCCCTGCCCGCTGCAGCTGTTGCACGTGGTAGCTGACCACCTGGGCAGAGGCACCCAAGGTGGCGCTGAGCTCCTTCTGGGCGATTCCCGGGTGGTCGCGGACGTGGGCGAGCAGCAGGCTCTGGGTGAGGCTGAGCGTGCGCACCTGGTCATAGGGGCTGAGCTCCTCCTTGGGGTAGAAGCGGCGCAGCCGCCCGTCACGCAGCGAGCTGACGACACCCTCGCGCTCGAGCATCCGCAGATGGTGCAGGGTCGTGCCGTTGCCGATGCGCAGGGCCGCGCGCACCTCGGCGATCGATGCGCCGGGGTTGGCGACGAGGTAGCCATGCAGCCGGCCGCGGGTGTACTGGTCGAGCACGTGGCGCTTGCGGATCCGATAGTACCCGCTGACCAGGGGGGCGCCGATCCCATAGCGCCCGGCCTCCGTGCCGGCGACGAGCGCGACGGTGCCAACCGTGGTGGCGGTCCCTCCGACGACGACCGCTGCCACCGGCGCGTTGGCGGAGTTCGTCTCCGGTGGGATGGGAGTGCCGGCCACGGGCATGGTTGGCGGCGAGCGCAGGTGGCCGTTGACGCTTCCTCGGCCGCTCGTCTCGCAGCCGACGCCATCGGGTAGGAAGTCCCAGGATACCACGCACGAGCCGGTGGCGTTGATCTCGTTGATGGTGCTGAAGATGCTTCGGTCCTCTAGGGCGAAGGTGAAGTTCCCATCCCATTGGAAGGGCTCCTCCAGTGGGCCTTCCGTCCAGAATTCGGCCTCCCCCAGATAGGTCAGCGTGTGCGGGGGAAGGGTCAGGGTCCAGTTGGTCCCCTCCGCGTGGGCAGGCACGCTTCCGCCACCAACGACGGTGGTGTCATCGGTGGCGTCGTCGAAGGCCACCAGCGCGTACGAGTAGGGCGTGGTGCCATTGAGGAAGAGCGTGTCGTTGGAGGGATTGTCAATCATCACCTGGGGATGGCACACAAACCGCTGCCTCTGGGAATCATGCCCCATCTCGCAATTCCAATCGTGCGCAAACAGGGCGGGCTCCCAACCCTCTGGTCCGGGGATATCAACCAAGGACATGTCGTCTGCGACCCCTCGGGGTTGGGGCTGCAGCAGCGGAGGCAGTGAGTTCTCGGACGAGCTCTCTTCGACCGATGCGCAGGGGTTGAAGATCATGCAGGGCCATTGGGCCGCCGCGGGGGTCGCCGCCACCAGCGGCAAGAGGGCGATCGTCAGTGCGAGCAGCAGTGCGACCCTGCCGCGGGGGACAGGGCGTGCGTTCATCGGTTCGTGAGGGTCCATGGAGGGCACCTTCTGGACCATGCTCGGCGCGCTCCCTACTTGGGCGACATGGTCGCCTCGCTGGAGGGAGGGATAAGGTGCGTGGTCGCGTCCTTTGAACCGCCGCTCAGTGGCCCACACCCATGCGGGTGACGACCCCGCGCAGGCGCTCCATCGACTGGTGGATGATCTCCCGCGAGAAGGAGTAGGCGAAGCGCAGGTGCCCCTCGCCGCTGGGACCGAAGATCGCCCCGGGTGTGGTGACCACCTTGCCATCGCGCAGCATGTGCTCGACGAAGGCCATCGAGGGCATCGTGATCCCGACCATCTTGGGCAGCACGTAGAAGGCCCCCTGGGGCA
>JAHFTX010000065.1 GCA_023265395.1 Thermoplasmata archaeon | reverse complement strand
AGACGGCTGGGGCTGCGGGTGCGGCCCGATGGGCCCTGGTGTCGGCGGGTGGTGCGTGCTGTGGTCGCCACTGGGCTGCCCATGGTGGGGATCGAGCGGAGCAGTTGAGCCCGCGTGGCCTGGGGACCCTGTCACGAATGGAGGATGACCGCTCCCATGGACGTGGGGCTCAGCGCCGTGGGGCGGGTGCTGGTGGACATGGGGAGGCCCCTGCATCGGCGGTGGACCACCATGCGCCTGCGGAGGCCCGTGCATCGGCGGCCAGGGATCTGGGTTCGGTGGCGCGCTTGGTCCACCTAGCGGTGGCTGCTGGTGGGGCGGTGGCGCCGCCGGGTCATGTCCCGGTGGGGGTGCCTGCCCGGGCGGGTGCTGCATCGGCGGCGCGCCTGGGCCGCCGTGGGCGGGCGCGCCCGTCGGCAACGGCATCGGCTGCGGTGGCGCAGGGGGAGAGCCCTTGCGGCCTCGAGAGCCGAGTATGGGGATCTTCCCCAGAAGTCCGAGCACCACGACGATGACGACCACGAGGATGACCACCACCAAGTAGGGGAAGGCTGCCGAGAAGGCCGAGATGGGCGTCTTGACCTTGATCCCCGAGGAGGTGTTGCTCAGGCCTCCCTCGTCGACGATGACGATGCGGTAGTGGTAGGTGCTCAGCTCCTTGTGGCCGTGGATGGTCGTGACGTTGGCATCCTGCTCCTTGACGACCTTGACCAGGGTGCTCGAATCGGGGGTGAAGTCCGCCAGGGACTTGTGGCGGTGGATCTGGTACTCCTTGAAATCGTCGATGTCGGAGGTGTTCCAATGGACCACGACGCTGGTCGCATCTGGCGCGACCACGCGAGTCAGCTCCACCGCCGGCGGTACGCCATTGAGTGTCGTCGAGTCGAAGCTTGCCGAGAGGGTGCGCAACGGTGGCGTGCCGTTGTCGATGACGACGATTCCCAGGTAGTAGGTGGTCCGTTCGGTCAGGCCGCTCAAGCGCACCGAGGTCAGCGATCGGTCGGTGATCGTCGCCAGCAGCGTGCCGTTGGTCGGCCCCTGCAGCGGGGAGGTGTCGTAGCGCGCCTCGTAGGCGGCGAAGTCGTGGTCGAGGTTCTCGCTCCAATGGATGCGCAGCGAGACGTCGGTGACGTCGGCGACCTGGTTGATCGCCACGGGTGCAGGAGCAGCATTGGTGGTCTTGACCACCAGCAGCGACGTCTGGGCCGACAACGTCGGGTCGCCGTCGTCATAGACGACCACACGGACCCAATGGGGAGTCGCCTGGATGAGGTCCTCGACGACGGTCTCCGTGGTGGTACGGTCGGTGATCGTCGCGACGTTGCTGGCATTGATGCCCACGAAGGGTCCGACGGCGCTGTGATAGACCTCGTAGCGGGAGAAGTCACTGATCACCGAAGCGTTCCAGCGAATCGTCAGAGAGGTGGAGGCGGCGACCGCCCGGAGGGCGTCGACGCTCGGCGGCGGGCGGTTGACGAAGAGGGTGTGCACGACGCCAGTGAGCGCCCCGGGGACCTCGCCCACGAAGGTCGCCTGAGCGCCATCGGGGCGGAAGGCGACCCCCGTGAGGGTGACGTTGGTCGCCGCACCCGCCGGCAGCGCCTGGGGGTGGAAGGCGTGGTCGACCCACTTGAGGATGGTCCCCGAGTCGCCGACGATCAGGGCATAGCCATCGGATTGCTGCGGCAGGAAGGCGACGTCGCGCAGGTCGGCACTGACCCCCGAGACGACCTTGTCGACCCGCAGCTTCGGCCCGAGTTGGCTGAACTCCGCGACCGATCCTGAGTCGCCGACCGCCAAGCCGATGGTCCCGTTGGGCGCGAAGGCGATCGCGTGGATGTCGAGGTCGGTCCCGGCGGCGATAGGGGTGACGGTGGTGCCATTGACCAGCAGCACCAACCCGTTGGCGCCGACGGCGACGGCCAGGTCACTGCCGGGGAGGAAGGCGACATCGTAGAGTGGACCGCTGATGGTGCTGGGCAGCGTGATGATGGTCGCGCTGTCGGCGCCGACGCTGTAGAGCAACGCGGTGTCGCTGGGAGCCCAGCCACCGACGGCCAGGGACTTGGTGCCCGCGTCGTTGAACGCCACGCCATAGAAGGGGTGGTTGGTCCCCACCGAGATCAAGGTCCACTTGGTGCCGTCGTGCCGCAGGATCTGGCCCAGCTCGGCAGCCATGAGCACCTGGTCGCCGTTCTTGCCCGAGTGGATGGCGACGTCGTTGACGGTCGCCTGGTTCTCGAAGGCGTTGGGGAGCGGTGCCTTGGTGACCGCGCCAGTGGTGCCGCCGGCGAAGTTCCACAGCGTCCCGACGCTGTAGTTGAAGGTGTTGTAGGAGCGGCCGACCACCAGGGCCGATGAGCTATCGGTGTGCCACGCGACCCCGGAGAAGGGGCTGATCGCCTGGGTCGGACCGGCGTCGAGATGCTCCTCGATGGCAGCGCTCGGCAACGTCGCCAGCAGCGCCAGCGCCACGAGCACGATCGCGCCCTTGCGGAGCAACGCCCCGCCCTCGTCCTTGCCGAAGTGATCCATCTGTCGCACCCTCTTGTGGAGGGGCCAGCCCTTGCGGGATGAAAAAGGGTGCGGGTGGGCAGCCCTGGCCCTTCGAGCGTCCCCGGTCCGACGGCTACCGCAAGCCTTGTGCCCCGTCGTGGCGTCCCTGGAGCGATGACCGAGGGTGCGGGGTTGCCCGAGGTGCAGGTGGGCAGCGCTCGCGCCTCCCCCGGCGAGCGGGTCCGCGGGAGCCTCTCGATCGAGCTCGGCGGGGGCGCCGCGGTGGAACTGCCGGTGGTGATCCTCCAGGGCACGTCGGAAGGGCCCAGCGTGCTCGTCAGCGGCGGCATGCATGGCAACGAGGTCAACGGCGTCGTCGCCGCCAACCGCGTGCTGCACGAGATCCACCCGCAGCAGCTGCGCGGGACCCTGATCGTCCTACCCGTGCTCAACCCTGGGGGCTTCGCCAAGGAGGACCGCTATGTGCCACAGGACGGCGCCGACCTCAACCGCGCCTTCCCCGGGGCGCACGATGGCACGGCCTCGCAGCGGTTGGCCTTCGCTCTGTGGGACCAGGTGCTCCCCCAGGTGCTGGTGGGCGTCGACTTCCATGACGCGGGGCTCCGCAACGTGCTCTTGCCTCACCCGCGAATCCACACGCTCATCGAGCCGCTCAACCCCGGGGCCACCGACATCACGTTGGCCATGGGCCAGCTGATGGGCACCGACGTCATCCTCCAACGCGAGGGCAAGGCGGGGATGCTCGCCACCGAGGCGCGACACCACCTGGGGGTGCCCGTGATCAACTTCGAGATCGGCGGTGCGGGCATCGTCATGGACGACTTCGTCACCCGTGGCCTTGTGGGATTGACCAACCTGCTCAAGCGCTTGGAGATGCTCGAGGGCGTCCCGCAAGTCCCCCATGTGCAGTTCGTGCTCGAGGAGCGCGACATCCACAAGTGCTCCATCGGGGGGGTGCTCACGCAGCGCAAGGAATTGGGTGAGTGGGTCAGCGCCGGGGAGGTGGTCAGCACCATCGTCGACCCACTGACCGATGGCTTGGAGCAGGTGCGGGCCACCCGCTCGGGGGTGCTGCTGTCGATGCAGCGGCGCAGCCGCATCGAGGCGGGGCGGTCGGTCTTCAGCCTCCTGGCCTTCGATGGGGACCCCTCGGACCTCGAGGCGCTCAAGAACCAGCCGGGGCAGCGGGTCATCAGCTGCGACGACACGCGCTGTGCCATCATCCCCAACAAGGTGCTGGCGCTGGCCCTCCAGCAGTGGCGGAGCGCGCCGCCGCCGGTGCTCTGATTACCTTGGGCGAGAGCCGCCGCCTTCCGGCTCATTAGGGGAGGGCCCCTCGCAGGTGCCTGACGCTCGGCGTCGTTGGGGGCAGGCAGGGTGTACCCGTCGGCAACGATGGTGCCGGCGCTGCTGGCGGCCGTCTACCTGGGCGTGCTCGGCGCCTTCGTCTACCTGCGCACGGTCGATGCGATCGTGCGGAGGACCTTCCTGCCCCTGGTGGCGGTCCTGATGGCGTGGGCCGCCGCCGAGGCGATGGTCCGCGCCTCCTCTGCGGTCGACGAAGCGCGCTTCTGGTCGGTGGTGCAGTACACCGCCATCGCCCTGATCATGCCGGCGTGGCTCAATTTCACCCAATCGTACCCGCGCGAGGATCCGAGCCTGGAGCTGCCGCTCCTCCCTTCGGGGGTGCTCGCCTTTGCCAGTGCCTGGGTGGTGCTGACGATCACCGGCGCCGTCACCAGCGGGGTGGAGCGGCACAGCTTCGGCTATGCCGCCACCTTCGGCCCCCTCTATGCCCCCTTCGCGTTCAGCTTCGTCGGGATGGCGCTGTTGTCCTTGCTGCTCTTCGAGCGCAAGCGTCGCCACCTCGAGCTGGCACAGGAACGGGCCCAAGGGCGGCTGGTGGTGCTCTGGGGGTTCACCACCATCGGTGCGGCGACCTTCACCGACATCGTCTGGGTCGCCATCGCCCCCGACCCGGTCCCCCTGGCGGCGGTGGTGGTGGCGCTCACGACGGCGATCCTCGCCTATGCGGTCGTGCGCTATCGCAGCTTGACCGCCGAGCCGCGGCTGGAAGCATCGCTGGGGCAGGGCACCAGCGAGGGGCTCCCGGCACGGGTCATCTACATCTATCCGACGTCGTCGATCGAGGAGGCAGCCGAGCTCCTCCGTGTCAGCCTCGCCTCGCACACCTTCGGCCTGATCGTCACCTACCGCGTCCCATTGATGGTGCGGCAGGGGACGGGATTGACCCAGACCCCGCTGCTGTGGCTGGCCGACGGTGAGCAGCCCCACCCCTCCTTGCCCCTCGACCAGCTGCACGACCTGCGCGTGGTGGTCGAGCGGTTCACCCACGAGACCAGCTCGGCCGTGGTGCTCATCGACGCCCTCCCGCTGGTGGTGACCGCGGCCCTCTCCCGCGGCACCCTCTCGGCGGAGCAGATCCTCGAGGAGTTGGCGCGGATCGACCGAGCCCTGACCGAGCCGGGTGCCCGGGGCATCGTGGTGCTGCCGCCGGCCCAGACCGTCGACGATGGGCAGCGTGTGGTCCTGACCTCCAACTCCGTGGTGCGCTACTGGCGTCCCAGCGGGCAGCTGCTCCTGCTGGCGCTGCGCCCCTACATCGAGGCGGCGCTCGACCAGGGCGGCCTCTACGGTGCCGCCCGCGCACGCGCCCTCGAGCGTGCCTTCCTGGGACACCGCGGGTGGGCCGCCGCCTATGCGCTGGCGGTCAGCGGGCCCCTGCGGCTCGACGAGGGACCGACCATGTCCGAGTCGCTGCAGCTGCTCGGGGCCTTGGTCCGCTCCTTGCGCACAGCTGGACAGCTCGACCTGCGGCCGGTGCTGCGGCCCGTCCTGCAGCGGTCGGGGATCGACCCGGTGGTCCTCGAGATCGCCGCCGGGGAAGCCTACCTCATCGACGACCGCCCCGAGGTCCCCTATGACGTCTACAACGCCGTGCGCGACCTCAACCGCGACCACCTGTGCCTGAGCCGCCTGACGGAGCGCGCGCATCAGATGCTGGGTGTGCGCGCCCTGACGCTGCGCGAGGACCTCCACGTGGCCAGCACCGGCGCGCTGCCGGCGACGGTGGCAGCGATCACCGCTGCCGTCGATTCGCTGCTCAAGGGTGCGACCCCAGCGTCGACGCCGGTGGTGCTCGTCGATGGGATCGACCTGCCCCTGGCCGAGGGGAGGGAGACGTTGCTCGAGGTCACCGACCTGCTGCGACGGCTGCGCGAGGAGGTCTGCCGACGCCACCACGGTGTCCTGCTGGTGAGCGCCACCCCTCGGGCGTTGACACCCGACCAGTGGTCGGTGCTCTCCTCGATCGTCCCGTTGCTGCCGCGCACGCTCGTCCAGGCCCCGAGCGCGCCCATCGACAGCGGTGCCCCGGTCGTGCCGCCGCCTTACGCCCCGGCACTGGGTGGGCGCTAGGGTTTGCGGTCCTTGAGCTGCGCCAGCTGTTCCTGCGCCTGCTTGACGAACCGACGTGTCGCCTTGCTCTTGAGCCCGGTGCGTCGGGCCAGCGCCTCGGGGTCGGCGCCGGCGAGGTCCTCGAGGTCGTCGATGCCCGCCGCCTGGAGCTTCCCATAGGTGCCCCCGCCGATCCCAGCGAGGTGGCGAAGGCTCAGCGCCTGCGCGCGCGCAGCGCGCCGCCTCCCCAGGACGTATCCGACCCCTACGAGGGCAGCGACGCCGCTGATCGCCGCAACGGCCAGGAGCATCGTCTGGGTGTCCCCGGCGCCCGGAAGGCCAGGGAGGACCATCCCTTGCTCTACGGGCTTCTCGTCGATGTTGAGCTGGCTGAGGCGGAATGTGCGGTCGGCATTGAGGCCTTGGGTCGGTGCGCGCGCGTGGGTGACGATCACCCGCAGGTTGGTCGGCAGGCTGCACAGTATCGGGTCGGTGAAGGCCGCCAGGAAGTCCCCGTAGGGGTTGGTCAGCGGGCGAGCGCTGAGGTTGACGCTGCTGCCGAGCAGCTGCACGTTCACCGCCGTGCCCTCGTGGGCGATGCCGTTGACTGCGACATCCTCGACGTACACGCCCGGCTGGGGTCGGAACACCTTGCCCAGGACATCATAGCTGCAGGCGAAGTGCTCGACACCCTGTGGGTCCTTGTGGTCGGAGGCGTTCTCGAGGAGGAAGTTGGCGAAGCTGTGACGGTGCCCCAGGTCCATGCCCAAGGACTTGATCAGCGGCCCGATCCGCACGAAGACGGTCGAAGGCCCCTTGAGGACATGCAGGTGGTAGCAGGCGAAGTAGTCGCCGGTGCCGTTGGTGTAGGTGCGGAGGATGAACGAGTTCTTCGGGTCGAGCTTGGCCTCGGGGGTGTAGGAGCAGGCGCCATGGAAGGCGGTCTCCTCCGGGTCGACATTGAGGAGTTCGACCTCGACGAGCAACCCCGCGACGGGCTCGCCCAGCGAGTCGATGACCCGGCCGCTGACGACGTAGCGGTGGGAGAAGGCGTGGTCGGCGACCGCCATCGGTGCCGCGGCGGCCAGGAGGACCAGCGCCAGCAGCAGCAGGGAGGCCGCGACCGTGCGCCGGGGCGGCACCATGCCTCTGCAGGCCCGCCCCGGGGCCAAATCCCTTGCGGTAGACCGAGGAGGCTGTCAGCCTATCGTCGGAGCCGGTTGCGGGCGAGGTGCCGGAGGATGACGACGAGGACGACTGGTATCCCTATGATGGCCCCGAGGATGAGAAGGAGAGGATGCAGGCTACCAGAGTATTCAGGGGAGATCGGCTGCAGGTGCATGACGATGAAGGGGGAGAGCACCTCGACGCTGCCGTTGGTCGCACCGTGCGCTTGCAGATAGAGGCTCACAGTGTAGTCGGGTAGTCGGATGTCCAGGGTGTAGGTCGATTGATCGCGCTGCTGCATCGGCACCGGTGCCTGCGGGACCATGCACACGTAGCCCTCTGCTCCATCGGTGCAGAAGTTGCGGAACAAGGTCACCGTGGTGACGGCGCGGGGGTCGCTGACCGTCACTTCCACGAGCACATGCCGGAGCATGGTCTGCCGCTGCAGGACCAGCACCGGCGCGCGCGGGTCGAAGGGGGCAATGTGGACCTGCGTGATCGTCGCGTTGCTTCGGAGAGTGGTGCCATCCCGCTGGCGGATGGCACTGATGTGGATCGTCAGGGTGCGGTTGGTGAAGGGGCGCGAGTCGAAGGGGACCGTGCCGCTGTTGGAGGGGTCGGTGGCCACGATGGTCCAGTTGGAGCTGTCCCCGACGGCGACCGAGATGGTCACGCTGATGTCCGAGCTATCGCCGCTGGCGTCGGCGACGTTGTAGGCGACCGAGACGTTCCCCGAGACGGTGCGATCGTGCATCGGGGCGAGGGGGACGTTGTAGATCGGCTGGGGCTGCCCGCTGGCAAGGGGCAGCGACGCCACCAGGATGAGTGCACTGACGAGGACGACCAGCAGCCCGCGCATCGTCCCTCGGTCGAGGATCGGCATGCATGCGCCTTAGCGTCGGCGCGGGGCACGCCGCAGGACCACCAGCGCCAGCAGCACGGCGACCACCAGCACGACGGCCTCGAAGCCGGGGGCCTGCTTGTCGCCATCGTCGGGCTTGGGGGCAGGCTCCTCGCCCTTGGGGACGGAGGTCTTGTCGAGCGGGTTGCTGCCAGCGGCGATCTCCTCGCTGTCGGTGAAGCCGTCGCTGTCGTCGTCGGTGTCGGCGTTGTCGCCGGTGCCGTCGCGGTCGGTGTCCGTGCTCTCCGCGCGGTCGGCGGGGAAGGCATCGGTCCCGTCGGAGACGCCGTCGTTGTCGTCATCAGGGTCGGTGTTGTCCCCTAGGCCGTCGCCGTCGAGGTCGGCCTTCTCCTTCGAGTCGAGGGGGAAGGCATCGGCCTTGTCGGTGGCCCCGTCGTTGTCGTCGTCGGCATCGGTGTTGTCGCCGATGCTGTCGTGGTCGTTGTCCTGCCACTCGGCCGCGTTGTGGGGGAACGCATCCTCCTGGTCCGCCGAGCCGTCGTTGTCGTCGTCAGGGTCGCTGCTGTCGGGGTCCTTGTCGTGGTCGTAGTCGTCGGGGGTGGAGTTGGGGTCGAGCGGGTCGGTGCCCTCGGAGGTCTCCACGGCGTCACTGAAGGCGTCGTTGTCGTCGTCGGCGTCCTGGGAGTCGCCGATGCCGTCGCCATCGGTGTCGGTGGGGGGCTCGGTGCTGGGCGCGACCGTGTGCGCGGAGACCTCGTTGCTGTCGGCGAACGTGTCGTCGTCGGCGACGACCCGCACCTTGGCGGAGTAGGTGGTGTCGGCGTTGAGACCGCTGACCTTGTAGGTGGTCGCGCCGTCGGAGCTGAAGGATTTGACGAGGGTCGCAGCGGAGGGCGTGAAACCGCTGTCGGTCGAGACATGGACCTCGTAGTGGTCGAAGCGCTCATCGCTGCTGCGACCCCACGCGAGCTCGAAGCTGCTCTCGGTCAGGTCGGTCGGTGACGAGAGGGCGACGGCGGCGATGAGCTCCTCCTGTAGCGTCCAGTCCCGCGCGGTGCCCGCATCGGTGCTGTCGACCTGCCCGCTGGGGAAGCCGGTGCCGTTGAGGGTGTAGCTGGTCCGGATCTGCGTCTTGGTGAAGAGGGTGCCGTCGGGACCGGCGTTGACGCACTCCCGCGGAACGAGGATCGCGATGTCGCCGGGCGTGCCGGGGCTGGCCGTCGCCGAGGGGTCTGCGTCGACCGTGACGTTGGTGATGTTGCCCGGACCCGACTGCGGGTCATCGGTCCAGCTGCAGGTGGCGCGGAGCGGCCCGCCAGCATTGATCTCCAACGTGTAGGCGCGGTTGCTGTCCGAGGCGTTGCAGTCGACGCACCAATAGAGCCCGTAGGAGCTGTTGGCCAGCCAACCGCTGAAGGAGGAGACCTCGATGGTCAGGCGGAAGGTCTCAAGGTCGACGTAGGTGTACCACGCCTTGAGGATCTCGAGTTCTGGCGGGGCCGAGACGATGGGTCCTGGCGGATCGAAGGCGTCATCGGGCGCATCGGTGACCTCAGGGTTGCTTTCGGTGCCACCAAGCACCGGAGCGGAGAGCTGCAGGAGCAGCACAAGGACCAGCGCCACGACCAGTGCGCGGGGCAGCGCCCCCTGCCTGCCAAGGCCCATGGCGGTCAATCCCCAACGAGGCCTATAAAAGCACTACTGGACGCAGGCCCTGTGCCTGGGCACGGCGCCAAACCTTTGGCCCAGGTCGCTCCCTGGCCCGCCCATGGTCTTGGCGGTGGCAGACCTGTGGCACCGCGCCGACGTCTTGCAGCGCCAGGTACGCCTGGCGACCACCGAGGACCTCGACTACACCAGCGCGACGTTCCCCCTGCTGGACCGGT
>JAHFTX010000035.1 GCA_023265395.1 Thermoplasmata archaeon | reverse complement strand
TGGTCAACGGGGTGCGCATCGCCATGGAGCGGGTCAGCGGCGACACCGCGACCGGAGCGCTCTACCGCGCCAAGGTCACCCTCAGGCCGGGCGACAACACCTGGTACTTCGAGGTCGACGACAACGCGGGGGAGGATTCCCAGAGTGCGACCACCGGCGGCGGCACCGCCAACATCGCAGCAGCCTCACCGGCCACTGGCATCGCGATGCTGCTGCTGGTGATCCTCGCCCTGGCAGGGGCCGGGGCGCTGACCTTCAAGGTCATGGGAGGCCGCTCGCGCGGCACCCAGGCGACCGAGGAGGTCGACACGGCGATCGGCGGTGACGGCGCCGCGGGCGCTGCTGGCGCTGACGACACGGACACCGATGAGGAGAGCAGCAAGGCTTCCTCGGACGAAACCGCGGGCGACGACGACGAGTAGGCACGAGGTGCCCGCAAGACAAAGGGGGCCCGCACCCGCGGGCCCCCCCCTCCCGTGAGACCCGAGGGTCCGGCATCGAGCATCGGTGCCACCGACCCTCGAAGGGGACTCACCGCGCGGGGCGCGGTGACCTTCTCAGCTCCAGTACGGGGAGCGCTTTTATACAGGCGGTTCGTGGCGGTGGCCAGTGAATCGCATGAATCGCCGAGTGCTCTACCTAACGCTTGCTGGCTTTGGTCTGGTCCTGCTCGCGCTGCTGGTCACCAGCACCAGCTCCGTCGCCGCACCCAGCTGCGACCCCGCCTACTTCGCCGGGGACGAGTGGATATCTGTCGATACCGCCTGGTCCGACTGCGACCTCGTCCTTTCCCTTGGCGCGCTCTATGTCGATTCCGACACCACCCTGACACTCGACAACGTCGTCATCGTCGAAGACACCCAGTTCGGCAATGGGGCGTGGCCGACTAGGGTCACCGGGCCTGGGGGCAGCATCGACGCCACCGATGGGACCTTCCGTGGCTCTTTCGGCCAGAGCTCCCTCGTCGTGGAGGTAGGGGCGACCGCAACCTTTGATGGGACCACCTTCGAATCCTTTGGCGCACTCTTTGGCGAAGGGGTCGACTCCCAAGGGAGCCTGACGATCACCGATGCGCAATTCACGGACGCCACCTGGAACGCGGTCAGCCAGGAAGGGGGCTCACTCGACATCGAGCGGACCACATTCTCGATGACCGGCCCAACAGTCACCATCGTCGCCATCGGGAGCGTCGATTCCCCCACGTTCAACGACAACACCCTCACCGATTCCTTCGGGAGCTGGGGGAGCGCACTGTACATCAGCGACAGCACCTCCCCGGATGTGCGCGGCAACACCTTCACCAACGGCGGCGACATCGTCGACTTTGACGGGATCTCCACGGACCTGACCTTCTCAGACAACATCTTCAACGGCCTGCTGCAGTCGTCCGCGGCGACCTTCACTGGCCTCGATGCCACCATGAGCGTCGAGGGCAACAACGTCGGGTACTCCAGCGATGCCTCAGGCTTCGCCTTCTACGGCACCTACGACCTGATCTTCCGCAACAACACCATCGACCAAGGGCTGGACGGATCGTCGCTCGAGCTCTATGGGTTCGCCTCGGTGGACATCGACCACATCGACGACAACGTCCTGGTCGGCTCCGCCGGCTGCTGCAGTGCTGCGATCTACGTCTCCAAGGAGGACTGGCAGGCCCAGCTGGTGGGCAACCAAGTCGAGGATGCCAGCGGGACGGGCCTTCTGGTCGACGCCGGCTCCGACGAAGACATCACCCTGACGGTCATCGACTCCTCCTTCAGCGGCAACGCCGAGGGCATCAGCATCTACGATGGGGCCGTGGACCTGACCATCATCGACAGCACCCTCGACGACAACTTCGATGGCTCTGGGTTGTACCTCTACACGGAGGGGGGGCCGGTGACCATCAGCGGCTCCTCCCTGAGCTCTAACGACGGCACGAGCCTCTACCTCGACGGCGACGACCTCGAACTCGCCCTCAGTGGCACCGACGTCTCCGACAACGACGGGCATGGGGTGTACGTCAACGCCTACCTGTTGGCAGGGGGGCCTGCCACCTTCGATTCGACCTCCATCGACAACAACGATGGATGGGGAGTGTACTTCTCCGACGTCGCGTCGGCAGACTTCACCGACACGACCCTCTCCACCAACAACAACGGGGGGATCTCCTGCAACGACGACTGCACGCTGAGCCTGACGGGCTCGACGATCGAGTGGTCCGATGGGCAGGGGATCGACGTGGACGGGGCACTGGACCTGACCCTCGACGGCACGAGCATCAGTGACAACTGGGGGAGCGGCATCCGGGGAAGCCCCGTCGACCTGACAGCCACCGACAGCCACGTCGACCGTAACCAGAACTCTGGGGTCGCCAGCCAATCGAGCACGCCCAGCTCCATCGGCCTCGACGGCACCACCATCGATGGAAACTATAACGCGAACGTCAGGGCCGACAACTACCTGACGCTCGACATGCTCGGGAGCAGCTTGAGCGACTCGATCGATGGCGATGGCCTGTACACGACGGATGGAGTCTCCATCGACCTGACCGACAGCGCCCTCTCGGGAAACTCCGGATCGGGAGTCCTCGCCCCGACCATCGATGGCGTCACCGACGGCACCTCCTTCGACGACAACGGCTATGCAGGCCTCTTTGGTTGGTACAGCCTCTCCCTGAGCGACCTGGTCGACAGCACCCTCGACGGCAACGGCGAGTACGGCCTGCGGGCTGATGAGGACCTGTTCCTCAGCAGCACCGGCAGCAGCATCTCGGGCAACGATGCCGACGGGGTCTATGGCGGCTGGGATGGGGACGTCTGGCTCGTCCTTTCTGATGTCATCATCGACGGCAACGGCGCCGATGGGATCGATCTCTATTCCTCAGGCCTTCCCTTCGACCTCGAGTTGACGGACTGCTCCGTCTCGGACAACGATGGATACGGAGTCTACCTCGACGGCAGCGCCAACTCCGACGGCGACTACCTCTTCGACGGCACGACCATCGATGACAACAACGGCAACGGGGTCTACTTCGGGTACTCCGGCGCCGCGGACGACAACAGGATCACCATCACCGACTCGAGCTTCAGCTCCAACCAAGGATACGGCTTCCTCGTCCATGGCGACGACAACTCCTTCGACGCCACCGACAGCGCGTTCGATGGCAACGACGGCACGGGACTGAGACTAGGCGAGTATGCGCTGGTGAGCCTCAGCGGTGGGAGCTTCGACGACAACACCGATGGCAACGGGGCCGATCTGAGCTATGGCCCGGAAGTGACCGTGGATGGCACCTCCTTCTCGGGCAACAATGACGATGGGATGCGAATCAGCGAGGTCACTGCCCTCGACATCTCCGATGCCACCTTCGATGGCAACCAGGATTCGGGGCTGTCGCTCGAAGGCGGACCGGGCCTGAGCACGCAGGTGACCCTTTCGGACAGCTCCTTCTCCGGAAACGATGATGAAGGGCTCTACATCGAGGGGTGGGGATGGAACCTCCTCTTGAGCTCCGTCACCGTCACCGACAACAACGGTCATGGAGTGGACCTCCCCTTCTCCGGCTCCGACGCGATCCTTACCATCCAAGGGTCGACCATCGACCGCAACAGCGGCACTGGAGTCTACCTCGACTCGGACTGGGGCGCCCTCGAACTCTCCATCGATGCGACGAGCTTCAGCGCAAACGACGACCATGGCCTGTACCTCTATTCGACAACCCCCGATGGCCCCTTCACCATCGATGATTCGACATTCGATGACAACGGGGCGAGTGGACTGCTGACCTCCTACACCCACGCGGACCTGGACTTCGACTGCCAGCAGACCACCTTCGACGGCAACGGCGAGGTGGGTGCGTACTTCAGCTCGACGCGGACCGACTTCCTGCTCGACCAGGACTCCTTTAGTGACAATGGCAACGCCGGGCTGTACGCTTCCAACGGTAACGGCAACACCCACCTGAGCATCGACGAGAGCGCCTTCGACGGCAACGGATGGATCGGGTTCTACAACCCCAGCGGCGCCTTCAACGCCATCGACGACAACACGATCACGGACAGCTCCTTCAGCCGCAACGGTGACAGTGGGTTCTACTACGCCAGCGGGGGTAACCCCGGACCGCTCTCCTTCGAGGGCGTCGAGGCCGACCAGAACACCAACTACGGACTGACCCTGTGGTCCCTCCCGCGTGTGGCCTTCAACTCCAGCGAGGCCAGCAGCAATGGTGGGTCGGGGCTGCGCGCGGAGTTGGTTTGGGATGACTTTGTGGTCCAAGACAGCGCCCTGGACTTCAACGGCGGCGACGGGCTCTGGCTGGCCCACGTCTATGGCAGCGTCCACGACAACAGCCTCTCGGGCAACGGCGGGAGCGGGGCATGGTCGCAGTACGGCGAACTGCGTTACGAGAACAACACGATCTCGGGCGCGGGCAGCAACGGCATCACGACCAACTGGGATTGGTCGGCGGGCATGGTCATCGCCAACAACGTCATCTCCGGCGCGCAAGGGAATGGGATCGCCGCCTACTACCCCAGTGGGAACGTCGCCCCCGTGCAGATCTTCGGCAACAGCATCAGTGTCATCGGTGGCTCGGGGATCTACCTCCCCGGAAGCGGGTACGACGACGATGTCCTGCTCTTCGACAACGACATCAGCGACGTCAACGGCCAAGGCATCTACGTCGAGTACCTGCGCGAGGCCCTGATCTACGACAACACCCTCGACCTCTGCAGCGGGTTTGGCGTCTCCAACTACCGCAGCGGGGGCTACATCCAAGACAACCAGTTCACCAACGCGGTGGGTGGCGGCATCCGTGCCGAACTCTGGGGAGTCCCCGAGGGAGACTACGCGCTGCGGGGCTTCGGCTACATCATCGCCAACAATGACATCACCAACAACAAGGCGGTCGGCATCCAGACCTACGGCACCCTGCCGCGGGCTCCGATGCTGATCACCCAGAACCTCGTCCGCGGCGGCGAAGAGGGGATCCGCAACGATGAATCCGACTCCGGTCACCTGCTGATCTCTGACAACGACGTCTCGCTGGCGAGCGTCGGGATCTCGGTGCACGACAGCCGCGGGGTCGACCTGGAGGACAACACCCTCAGCCTCGGGTCGATAGGCATCGGCCTGTACTATCTCTCCGACGTCGTGGTGGCGCGCAACTACATCAGCACCTACCAGAACACCGGCCTGAATGGCTACTCCGTCCAGGGGACGATCCGCGACAACCTCGTGCGGACCTCCAACTACGGCCTATCGATGAACTACCTGTCTGGGGATGTGACCAACAACACGGTGCTCTCCTGCTACGTGGCGATGGACATCAGTTACACCCTTGGGACGTTCGCGGACAACACGATCGCGCACAACCTCAACGGGATCCTGTTCCACTACGGCAGCGTGGTCACCCTCGAGGATGGTGTCTTCACCGACAACACCTATGAAGGGGTCCGCAGCGACGACCAGACCTTCGTCTTCTGGCACATCATCGACGGTGCCTCGGTCGACGAATCGCCGATGGAGTTCAGCGCCAACATCACGATCGATGGGCCGCTGACGATGAGCGACTCCTCCCTGCGCCTGCGGCCGCTGGCCAACGATGGCTTGGGCATCGTCATCGGGGCGAACGGTTCGATGACCCTGCGCGAAGTCGGCCTGTGGAGCTCCAACGGCAACAGCTTCCAGATGACCGTGCTGCCGGGGGGTAGCCTCGACGCGCAAGGATGCACCTTCGAGGACCTTGGGAGCACCAGCGAGCTGGGTCGTGCCGCCGAGGGCGGTCTGCTCATCCGCAGCGCTGATGTCACCCTCGATGACGTCTCCTTCGAGTCGGGCGATGGTGGCATCGTCGTCGACGGCGTGACCGTGATCTTCGACAGCATCTCGATCTCGGACAGCGACGGGGATGACGTGGTCGCACGCAACGGCGCCGACGTCACGCTGCGCGGAGCATCCTTCGACCACGACAAGGCGATCGCCTACGACACCAGCGTCATCCGCATCGACTTCCGCATCGATGTCTGGACCTTCGACGACTCGTGGGATGCGCTGCCGGGAGTGACGGTCGACATCACCGACGTCTCCTCCGGGCAGCCGCAGGGCGACACCCTGGTGACCGATGCCCAAGGGCACGCCACCGCCTTCCTGCTGGGCGCCATCATCGACGCCACGGGGGAGACGCCTGCCGAGGCGGTCATCTTCGACATCGATGCCGCCTTTGGGGGCCAGACCCAGTCCGAGCGCATCGTCCTTGACGAGGACCGCGAGGTGGAGTTCGACTTTGGGACCGCACCGACCGTTCGCCCGACCGCGCCGACCGAGGTGGAGGTCGTGGAGGGGGGCATGGAGAGCCTCGACATCGAGCTGATCTTTGCCGACAACGACGGCCTCTGGTACGATTGGCGGTCGATCACGGCCGAAGAGACCGGCGAAGGAGGGATCGACGTCGGCTTCGGGGGCTCCCGGGTCTACTTCTGGGCGCTGGGGGACTTCGACGGGCAGGAGGACATCGAGCTGATGGCCTTCGACAGCCATGGCCTGCAGACCAACCACACCATCCACGTGCGGGTCATCCCCGTCAACGACCGGCCGGAGCTCGAGGAGCTGGGGACGATCACCATCGATGAGGACGAATCCTTCTTCCTCGACGTCGCCCAGTACCTCTGGGACCCCGACAACAGCCTCGACGAGCTGGACCTGAGCAGCACCGATGCGCGCGTGGCGATCGACGGCAGCGTCGCTTACGCCCTCTTCCCGCAGGCGGGGCACTTCGTCGTGACCCTGACCGTGACCGACCTCGAGGGGCTCTCCGACAGCGTGGACGTCGATTTCGTCGTCCGCCCCGTCGACGACCCGCCGCGCTTCGTGCCGATGGGAACCATCGCCCTCAACGAGAGCGAGGCGTACCTGCTGGATCTGACGACGCTGATCATCGACGAGGACACACCGCTCGACGACATCATCGTCTCGACGACCAGTCCGTACGTGCTGAGCATCGATGGCCTGCGCTACACCTTCCTCTTCCCCGAGGGGGTGAGCTACCACGAAGCGGTCTTCACTGCCTCCGACGGCACCAGCAATGGCACCGGTCGCTACCGCTTCACGGTCGAACCGGTCAACTCACCCCCGGTGTGGGTGCAGATCCCGGTGCAGACCGTCCTGGAGGACCACATGGTGGCGCTCGACCTTGCGCCCTACGTCAGCGACATCGATGGACCGTTGGAGCTGAGCCTGACCACCGACACCGGCACCCTGACGGGGCAGGTGCTCTCGGTGGCGTACGACACCGGCGGAGTCTACCAGGTCCAGGTGACCGCGTTCGACGGCGAGCTGCGGGCGACGGCCACGTTGGTGATCCAAGTCACCGAGGCCAACGACCCGCCAGTGCTCAGCGACCCCAAGTCCAAGGTCGACGCGCAGACCGGGATGGCGACCTTCGAGGTGACGGTGACCGATCCCGACAGCGCCGACCCCACCGTCTGGGTCGTCGTCAACGGGGTGCGCATCGCCATGGAGCGCATCAGCGGTACCACGGCCGACGGTGCGGTCTACCGCGCCAAGGTGCAGCTCAAGCCGGGCCAGAACTCCTGGTACTTCGAGGTCGATGACAACGAGGGCGAGACGGCGCGCACCGCCACCACCGGCGGCGGCAGCGTCAACGTCGCGCAGGCGACCTCGGCGGGCACCATCGCCGCCCTGCTGCTGCTGGTGATCGCCCTGGTAGCGCTCGGTTACATCGCCTACCGCACCATGGGTGGCGGCCGCAAGCGCGGCGGTGCGGACCTCTAGGGTCAGCCACGCAGAAAAGACCCACGCGGCCGCGCCAGCGTGCGCGGCCGCTTCCGCAGCACTGCAGATCCCTTGACTGTGGCCGCGTCAGCCACGACTGCGGAGATGGCACCTGCCCCTGACCCCCCAACGGCTTCCAGCGCAGACACAGGCTTCCCGTGCGGCAGCTGCCGATCGGAAGGACCCCCATCGGGCGCTCAGACCTGCTCGACCCCGACACCGACGGCAACCGGCTCCTTGACGAAGGATACGCCGTGACCAGTACCAGTGAGGACCTTTTCGGCTGTGCAACCTTCTCCGACCCCGTCGGCGAGAACCGAGCAGAAGCTTTCTATCCGGAAGCACGCTACGCAGGATTCAAGGCGATTGGACCTGACCGAAGATCGATGGCTTGCGATCGGTCTCCTGGTGACCGCGGTCCTCGGCGCCGTCGCCCTCGGCGGCGAGGTGTCCGCACGACGAGGGTGAGCGAATGAGAACACCGACGGGCAAAGTGGGCATCGCACTCCTCCTCGTTGGGATCGCGCTGGTTGGGGATGGATATCAGACGTATACGTCGGTCGGCATCGACGAGTTCCTCCGAGAGTGCGATCCCAGCTACGACCCCCAGTGCGCCCAGCTACAAGCGTCACACTGGTTCGGTTTGGTGAAGGTGATCCTCGGGAGCATCGTAGTGCTGATCAGCATTCTCCTCTTCCAGACACTCCGCGCCGAACGGGGGTTGGGTCGACAGGAGCGAACGCGCCTCCCGCCTCTCCCTCCGGGGCAGACCAACAACCCATACGCAACCATCCTTCCTGGGCTCTGCTCCCGCTGCGGTGCTCCGAAACCCGAGCCACTCTGCACCAACTGCGGCGCGAGTTGACGGCCCTAGGCTGTCGTACCTTCTACGCCCGACCCGCCGACGCTCCAGGACAGGTTTTTCAGCCACCCGTCGAGCTCGCGGACGGCCAGCGGGATGCAGCTGGCTAAGCGCCTGCGGCGCATCGTCAGGCATCCGTTGCGCTCTAGGCGGGGGAGTGGTGCCTTGGCGAGGCTGAGCCAGCCGAGGGCGCACCCGATCCTTTGCGTGATCATTCGGGATCGGCTCAACCTCCGGCGTGCTGCCGACCTGAGCGTGGGGTGGCGCCACTGCGCGCGAAGGGCAGCGCATCGAGCAGGATCTTTGCATGATACGCCCTCCAGGCACCGACCAGGGCCGCAGCCATTGCACTGGTGTAGAACAGCAGGAGCAGCTGCCCCACCGGGCTGGGGGGGAAGGGCGTGAAGTGGTATCCACCCGAACGCCAACTCAGGTAGGCCTGGAGCGCCACGCTCAGCAGCCCGTACATCAGGGCGATCCCATTCGCGCGGAAGGCCACGACGACCACTCCAGTCGACCGCTCCAGGTTCCACTCCCGCTGGACGCGACGGCGCAAAAGCATCACGGGCAGGGAGAGAGGTGCGAGCAGGACCATCGGCAGGCTCAGCAGCATCAACCCATAGGCGCTATCGATTGCGAAGGGCTCGAGCTTGCTGCCAATCAAGGCTGTGTAGACCCCTAGTGGGAAGAGCAGCTGGTGCAGCTGCAGGAAGGCGACGAACCAGAGCTCGTTGGCAGCAGCTCGGCCGATCTGCCCACGCGTCATGCTCGCAGCGATCTTGCCACGCACGCCCATGGGCTCGACCCAATGCCCCTCATCGGCCACGCGTGGGGGAGGCGAGGTGAAGGCATCAGTCCTTCTGGGGGGTCTCCCAGGGTCCCCAGTGGCCCGCGGGCACTAGTGGGAGCAGCAGCCGTGATGGAGGTGGACGTCGAGCCCCAGCTCCTTGGCCTTGGCGATCGCCTGGTCGGAGGGGATCGCGATGCGGTTGACCCCCGCCTCGACGGCAAGGCTGTCGGTGATCCAGCGGTGCGTGCCCCGGGGCCGCGCACAGGCGAGGCTGATCGGGACCTTGGGCAGCCGGATGCGGGCGGTCGCCAGCAACCGCGCCATCTCCTCGGGCAGCGGCGGGGCGACCCCTTCCATGGGGCTCTCCTTGAGCGGCATCAGACCGACGATGATCAGCGTGTCGGGATCGTGCTTGGCGATCATCTCCAACGCCGCGTACTCCCCACGGATCTTGCCATAGTAGAGGCCAGCGACGATGTGGGGCGCCAAGCGCAACCCGGCGGCCTTGATGTGGCCCATGGTCGTGTCGAAGCTCTCCACGGGGATGTCGAGGTGGTAGACCGACCGCAACGTCAGCTCGTCGCCGATGACGTCGAGCAGCGCCTCGGAGACGCCGGCCTCCTTGAGCCCCACCGCCATCTGGGCATCGAGGACACCCGTATGCACGGAAAGGTAGAGGTCGGTGGTGCGGTGGACCTCGGCGATGGCCGTGAGGAAGCGGCCCCAGGGGAGTCGGCCTTGGCGGTCGCACCCACCGCTCAGGAGCACTCCCTCGTCACCGGCAGCATCGAGCTTCTGGCAGAGGGCGACGAGCTGCTCGGGAGAGGTCGCCGGGAGCATCCCCCAGAGCACCTTGGTCTGGCAATGGTCGCAGTTGAGGGCGCAGGCACGACCGGTCAGGGAGATCGAGGGGTACTTCCCCTTCTCGTTGTTGACGAGCGTGTGCCCCGGGACGTAGAGGTCCAGGCGCGCGCCATGATGCTGGTGGGAGACCGCTCGCGCGTGGGCCAGCAGCTCCTCGAGTTCGGGGTCCAGCGCCGGCCGCGGGGTCCCGTGCTTGGGGGTCCAGCCGCTGCCCAGCAACCCCTCCTGCTGCGGCGTCGCTGGGAGTATCTGGGAGGTCTGGTGGTCGAGTGGCACCATCGGTGCCCAGTTGCCGGTCACGTTCATCCTCCGAGCAATCCCGCCAGCGCCGAGCGGCCCGCTCCTGGGGCGCCCACCTCGGTCGGCGCGGGCTTGTCGTAGTAGGCGCGAGTGGTCACCCAGCACTCCTGCGTCAGCGACGTCAGCGCCGCGACGCCGTCACTGACGCAATCGTCCCATACACCGTTGAGGTAGGCGCGCTTGGCAGCAGCGTAGCTCAGCGGACCAAGGAAGCGCATCCGCCACTCGCTCTCGAAGAGGTCGAGGTAACTGATGTCGCCCGTCTGCGCCACCTGCGCAGCGTGCCGACCGATGAGCTTGCCCGTGGCCATGGCGTTGGCGATCCCCGCCCCGGTGATCGGGTGGCACGCACCACCGGCATCGCCGATCAGGGCGATGTTGCCGTTGAGGGTCAGCAGCGGGCCGTTGACGGGGATCCGGCCCTGGGTCGTGCCCACGACCGAGCCGATCCTCCCCGCGTCAGTGAGCCGGTCCATCAACGCCGCGAGCGAATCCTTGGCCGCGGTCGCCGGGAGCACCCCGACACCGACGTTGGCGGTGCGCCCCTTGGGGAAGAGCCAGCCGTAGCCGCGGGGATAGTCCTCGCCCATGAACACCTCGGTCTGCGGCTTGGCAGGCTCCTGCAGGACCACCTCGTGCTGCATGGCCGTCATGATCAGTGCGTTGCGCTGCCCCAGCCAGCTGGCGATGGTCGAGTCGACCCCATCGGCCCCTATGACCACCTCGGCGCGGATGACCACGTCCTCGCTGCCGCAACGGGCAAGGATCCCGTCAGCGATCCGCTCCTTGGCGACCGTGCGGGTCAGCACCGTCGCGCCGGCAGCTCCGGCCTCCCCGCTCAGACCCTTGTCGAAGGCGCCGCGGTCGAGGATGACGCCCGGGGCGCGGACGCGCTGGCTCGTCCCATCGGGCCAGAAGGTCTCCATCGACTCGATGCGCTGGGTGACGAAGCGCCGGTGGTCGGGCACATCGGGCAGCGCGAGCAGCGGCAAGTACTCGGCGCACTGCACCGGCTCGCCCAAGGTCACCCGCTTGTCGATGAGCACGACCCGCGCGCCGGCTTGGGCCGCAACGCGCGCAGCGGTCGCCCCGCCGGGGCCAGCCCCGACGACGACCACATCGGCCTCGTGCTCGATCGTCATCGGGCCACCCCTGCGGCGTCTGCCCTAGGCACCATCGCCGCTGGCAGGGCCACCGATGGGCTGCAGCTGGGTCTGGATCTGCAGCAGCTCGGCGCCCTTGGGCTGCCAGGGGTAGTTGCGCAGCTGCCCGTGCATCGCCATGCTCGGGGTCTCGTTCGAGAAGGGACGGTTGCAGCCGCTGCACCCGGTGGTCATGAAGGGCACGCCGCTGTCGATGATGGGGTCGAGCGCCGGTGCAGGCAGACCGAAGTCGATGATGAAGCCCTCCTCGTCGAAGCGCAGGTCGGAGGCGTCGACCATCCCACGGTCGAGCAGATGGCGCACCAGCTGGATGTGGCGGTAGTGCCGCACCTCCACCGGTGGTCGGTCCTCGAGCAGGATCCCCTCCTCAGGATAGAAGGCGAACAGGTGCACCGCCACGCCCATGGCATACATCCGGGCCATGAAGGCGCACGCCTCCTGTTCGGTCTCTCCCAGCCCGATGATGACATGGACTCCGACGCGGTTGTAGCCGGGCCCCATCACCTGCACCGCCTCGCTGATCCCTTCGAGGTAGCGCTCCCAGCGGTGGGGCGAGCGGACGGTGCGACCGCGCAGCTGCTCGAACAGCCGCGGCGTCACGCAGTCGATGGCGATGGTCAGGTTCTCCGCCCCAGCATCGCGCAAGGCGACGAAGTCCTCCTTCGAGAAGGAGGTCGGCGAGAGCAGACAGCTGATCTTGACGTTGCTCCCCGCGGTGACCTTGGCCGTGATCTCGATGGAGGCGAGGGCCTCCTTGGGGCCCACCAGCGAGCCGACGCAGACGCGCTGGACGTGCGGGTGGCGGCCCTGTTGCGCGGCGTCGATGCGACGGACGACCTCCTCGGTGGGGCGCTCCGGCCAGTCGACGCGGATCAGGCTCTTGCCGGCGGGGTCGTCCTGGATGCTGTAGGCCTGGCCACAATAGGCGCAGTTGGCGCGGCAGCCCAGCTCCGAGCGCTGGAGCAGGTTGATGCAGCCGAGCTTGGTGTCATTGTAGAAGCGGCCGCGCTTGACCCCGAGGGTCAAGGCTGCGGCATGGCTCAGACGGACGGTCTCAGGCGAGGTCAGGCGACGCACCCCCGAACGCGGCTCCATACCGGTGGGCGCTATATGAGCGTTGGCCGCCACGGAGCGCGACGAGGCGCAGCGGAAGCTCAGTCCTCGTCCATCTTCTCCCGCAACGACTGCAAGAGTTCGTCGAGGCCCTCGCGGTCGATGGCCTCCTCGGGGTCGACACCCTGCTTCGTCGTCGGAGGGTCGTCCACTCTCACAGGGGCAGTGCTGCTCGGTGCGGCCTCCGGTACCCACTCCTCGAAGGAGCGCTCTTCCGTCGGTGTCGGCGGTTCCGAGGCAGTCGGCTGCTGGAGGAGGGGTGGATCAGCCGCGGAGGAGGGACCTTCGAGACCGCCCACCAGGGGAGGCGGCGGGACAAGCGATGGTTGCTCGGCCGGTTGCGTGACGTCGGAGGCGGGCGGGCGGGAGAGTTGCGCCGAGCGATCGAACCGCCAGAAGAGGAAGAGCGCCGAACCGCCCACCACCAGTGCCAGGACGAGCGTCGGGAAGAACCAGGCCTGGGCCTGGCTCGAGGTCGGACCGTGGGGCGAGACGGGCGGCAGCGCCGGGGCCGCAGCGACCTCCAGCAGCAGGGTCGCTTCGTTGTCGCCCTCGTTCGACTCGGCGACGATGTGCGTGGGGTCGATCATCGCCACCAGGCTGCGGCTGCCGCTGGGAAGGACGAGGCTGATGTTCCATCGGACGCGGCCATCGACGGCGGGGATGCTGCCCGCCCACAGGATCGTGCCATTGTCCTGCAGATTCGCCGCCACGCTGCCGTGCAACGCCCGAGCGCCGCGGACCTCGAAGGAGAGGAGGACATCGATGGGGACCCCTGCAGTGAGATTGCCCGGATGTCGCAGGGAGAGGGCAGAGAGGAGGTTGACGTCGCCCGGAGGCGGTCGCGCCTCGAAGGTGACCGCGACCTCGTTGTTGCTCTCGTTGCGTTCCCGTACCCGATCGCTCGGGTCGAGGCTGACCACCAGCGTCCCGCGGTCATGATCGGCGGGCAGCGGGAGGGGTGGCGTACGCAGCAGCAGGACCCCGGAGGTCTGGTCGCTCCCTGCAGCAGGCACGCTCCAGAGCGTCGCGGCGCCCGAGCGGACCGCCACCTCGACCGCGGCGTGTCGGACCGTCTCGCTGTCGAGGGTCACCTCGAGCACACAGGTGCCACCGATCGTCGGTGGGGGGTCGAGGAGTGTCACGCTGGCCAGCTGCAGATCCGGAAGGGCGACGACCTGCAGCACCACCGTCACCTCGTCGTTGCTGATGGTGCGTTGCTCGAGGAGGATGGTCGGTTCGAGGCGCACGGTCACCTCTGCGGCGCCAGCGGCCGTGAACACCAGTCCATCGAAGGCGATGGTGGTGGCAGCCGAGGAGAGCGTCAGGTCCCTCGGTTGCGGGGGGAGCAGGAGCACCGGGCTCTGCACAGAGACACGGACCGGGACGACGCCGACAAGGTCGATGTCAGGATGGTGGAGCGTCACCGCCACGGAGAGGGGCTCCCCCTGCGCCACGTCATCTCCGAGGCCCTCCACCTCTCCGACCCACAGGTCAGGCACGACCGCACCTTTGAGGTCGAGCTGCGCGATGTTGTCGCTCTCGTTGCCTTCGGCGATCAGGTCCGATGGATCGACCTCTGCCACCAGGTGCAGCGCTCCTCGCGGCAGCGTGATGATCGGCTGCACGAACGCACGCTCGCCTGGGCCGAGGTCCCCCACCTGCAGATCCTGCGTCGCCCCCGATGAGGGCTCGAGGCGGACGGTGACGTCTGGCGCCGCGACCAACCCGACGTTGGCGATGGAGACGCACAGAGCAGCTTGCGCGCCTTCCCCCCAGACCATCGGCCGCGGGGCATCGAGCGCGACTTGCAACTGCGGGAGCAGGGGCTGGGACAAGGTCAGTTCCAGCGATGCCGCTCCCGCCGCGGGTACGTCGACGCTGCCCGAGACGTTGACGTCCCCCACCGTCGCGGTCACCGAGTATCGGCCCGCGTGCAACCGGCTGAGGGCTGACCCATCGGCAGCGGTGGCCAGCGGTGCTGCCGTGGTCCAGTTCTGCAGCCGCAACAGGAAGGCGTCATAGGATTCCCGTGCGACGTGGGCCCCATCGAGCAGCCCACCGTCGATGAGGTCGGAGCGGGGATCGCCCAGCGCACCGTAGCTGAAGCCTTCCATCGCTCCGCTCCCATAGGCCAGGGTCATCACGTCGAGCAGCCAGCGCGACTGCTGCGACTGGTCCCATCCTCCGCGCCACGTCCCGCCGCCCTGCGCAGAAGCTGGCGCGGCCGCCGACGCGACCACCAGAGGTACGCCCAGGCCCGCCAGCGCCGCCCACAGGTCGACGAGGTCGCTCAGATCGTCGCTGGGCACGGGCATGTCGGTGACCCCATCGCGGGTGCCCAGACCGCCGCCGCGCAGCGTGATCCCGATCTCGTCGATGGGCGGCCCACCTGCCAGCACGGCGGTGACGAAGTCGATGGCGCCCTCGCCGTAGGGGCGCGGCTGGCTCGGTCCAGCCTCCGGGGCATAGCGTTCGGCGATGCCCTCGCCATAGTGGCGGGTTCCCACGGTCAGGCGAACCCGCGCCGTCGGGTCGGTCTGCTTGACCGCCGCGATGACCGCGACGAGCAGTTGCAGCGTCGCATCGACATCCATCTGTGGCGCGCTGGCACTCTCGAGGGAGGTGCCCACCTCCCAGGTGTGGACCGTCTCCCCGTAGCGCTCCACGAGCGTCACGACGTAGGTGGTGAGGTTGGCGTGCAAGGCCGAGAGGTCGCTGCCATCGCCCATGTGCGACGCCAACGAGATCGGATCGAGGGCAAGGAGGGCTTCGCCCTGCAGGTACAGCTGCGGCCGCGGCAGATCGGACAGCCCCGCTGTCTGCTGGAGGTAGCTCAGGTCGAAGACCCCTGCCTGAGGCTGCACTCGAGCGCTCGGTAGCGGGACCGCCCAGGTACGTGCCCCAGCGTCGACGAGGGCCGCCACCCCCACCTCGCCGTTGCCCACGTAGGTGTCTTGCACCCCAAGGCCGAAGGCGCCCTGGTCGAGGGCGAAGGTGATCGAGGCGTTCTCGACGGGGGTGCCAGAGGGATCGCGCACGGTCGTGGTCAGGTCCCCCTGGCGCTGGGCGGCGATGCGCTCGAGGGCAGTGTACCGCTGCGCGAACTCAGCATGGTCGTGGAGGTGACCCAGCTCCTCGAGGAAGGCGGCCCACTGCGCCGGGGTGCCGTTGCGCGGCAGGGCGTTGTCGAACTCGATCTCGTCGCCGGCCATGCCTCCGGCCGAGCCACCAGCATCGATCACCTCTTGACGCAGGGCGACCACCCGCGCCAGCAGCGTATAGCCGCCCTCGATGAGGACATCGACATAGGCGCCACCGGAGGCATCGCCTCCGTAGCCGGTGCCATTGGCGTCGGCGCGCAGCCGCACGAGCCCCATCGCACCCTGGGGCCAGCTCAGATGCAGTTCCCGACGCGCCCCCAGTGGCAGCAGCAGCGAGGGCGCAGGCGAGAGTCCGCCCGACAGCCCCACCTCGCTGCGCAGGGCCAGGTCGGTGCGCCAGCGGCCGGTGGTGGCGAAGAGGTCCCCCTGCGCGGTCTCCAAGGCTCCCGAGAGGTTGGCCAGGCTCCCATCGGCCCGGTGCAGGGCGAGGACCAGCTCATAGGCGGGGATGACGCTCAGGTCCAGGGGGAGGTCGACGTCGGCGACAGTGACGACTTGTGTGCGCACGAAGGCGCCGTGGAGATAGTAGCCTTGGACGATGGCGCCCATGAAGGGCAGGACGTACAGGAGGTAGCTGGCATTGGGCGGCACACCCAGCACGTAGCTGCCGTTGGCATCGCTGACGGTGAAGTTGACCACGGAGAAGCCGTCAAAGGCAGCGACGACCGCGGCGAGGGGGATCGCCCCTCCGGTGTCGGTGACGTTGCCGCTGATCGCCACCGTCTGGGCCAAAGGAACGCTGCGCGCGCTGACCGTCACACCAAGCTGGACCGAGAGCCACGACGGGTCGCCGGCCTGGACGAGGATCGATTGGCGCGCCGCTGATGCTGGGTCGGGGACGACGGCACGGATGGGGTGATGGTCGGGCAGTGCGCCGCTTGGAACCGCCACCAGCGGGCAGAGCAGCAGCACCACCACGAGGGTGTTGGCAACAGACCGACCCATCGACGACACAGGCCCGAGGGGAGGCAAAAGTCTTGGGCACTGCCGCGAGTCGAAGGCCACCTGGCGCCATCTCCCCTCCAGAGGCGGCGACCACCGGCGGGCGGGCCTGGAGCTGCTCGAGCGGGCCGATGTAGCGGGTGCCAGCTAACCCCCAGAGAATGCGTCACACGCGTCCGAAGGGGCTGTCAGAATGCTCTTATACAAGAGTTTGATATAAATAGAAGTTCTGCTGTTGTCCGTGCCCCAAACCCCTGGGAGCCAGGGGGGGAATAACGGAGGAACGAAACAGCATGATGGGACAGCAAGGACAGGTACCCGTCCTCATCCTTAAGGAGGGGACGACCCGGGACCGGGGCAAGACCGCACAGAGCAACAACATCGCCGCCGCACGCGCGGTGGCCGATGCGGTGCGCTCGACCCTCGGGCCCAAGGGAATGGACAAGATGCTCGTCGACAGCATGGGGGACGTCGTCATCACCAACGATGGTGTGACGATCCTCAAGGAGATCGACGTCGAGCACCCGGGCGCCAAGATGATCGTCGAGGTCGCAAAGACCCAGGACGAGGAATGCGGCGACGGCACCACCACCGCGGTGGTGCTGGCGGGCGAGCTGCTCAAGCGGGCCGAGGCCCTCATCGAGCAGAACGTCCACCCGACCGTGATCACGGCCGGCTACCGCAAGGCGGCCGACAAGGCCACCGAGATCCTCGAGAAGAGCTCGTGGAAGATCGACCCCACCGACTCCAAGACCCTGGTGAAGCTGGCGACAACCTCGATGTACTCGAAGAGCGCCAGCCTCGACTCGACCATCTTGGCCAACGTCGCGGTCAAGGCCGTCACCTCCATCGCCCAGGAGAAGTCCAAGGGCAAGTGGGAGGCCGACCTCGACAACATCCAGGTGATCAAGAAGCACGGCGGCTCCGTCTCCGACACCGAGGTCATCGAGGGCATCATCGTGGACAAGGAAGTCGTCCACCCGGGCATGCCCAAGAACATCCAGAACGCCAAGATCGCGTTGGTGGATGCCGCCTTCGAGATCAAGAAGACCGAGGTCGACGCCAAGATCGAGATCCGCGACCCCGGCCAGCTGCAGGCCTTCCTCAACGAGGAGGAGAAGACCCTGCGCGACTACGTCGCGGCGATCAAGAAGGTGGGTGCCACGGTCGTGTTCTGCCAGAAGGGCATCGACGACCTGGTGCAGTACTACCTGGCCAAGGAGGGCATCTACGCTGCCCGCCGGCTCAAGAAGTCCGACATGGAGAAGCTGGCGAAGGCCACCGGGGCGAAGATCGTCTCGAAGATCGCCGACATCTCCAAGGACGACCTGGGCAAGGCCGCGTCGGTCGAGGAGCGCAAGATCGCTGACGACCACATGACCTTCGTGACCGGCTGCAAGAACGCCAAGGCGGTCTCGATCCTCATCCGCGGTGGGACCGAGCATGTCGTCGACGAGATCGAACGATCCGTCGAGGACGCGCTCTCGACCGTCGCGCTGGCGATCGAGAACAACAACGTCGCCACCGGCGGCGGGAGCTCTGCCGTGGAGATCGCCATGGGGCTGCGCCGCTACGCCAGCACCGTCGGCGGTCGCGAGCAGATGGCCATCGACGCCTTCGCCGACTCGATGGAGATCATCCCCAAGACGCTCGCCGAGAACGCCGGTCTGGACCCCATCGACGTGGTCCTCGACCTGCGCGCGGCGCACCAGAAGGGCAAGAAGAATGCGGGCATCAACGTCTTCACCGGCGAGGTGGACGACATGGAGAAGCTCAACATCCTCGAGCCCGTGCGCACCGGCACCCAGGCGATCAAGAGCGCCACCGAAGCGGCAGCCATGATCCTGCGCATCGACGACATCATCGCCTCCAAGGGCGGCCCCAAGGGCGGCCCCGGCGCTGGGGGTCCCCCTGGCGGCATGGGCGGGATGGGCGGCGGCGGCGACATGGACTTCTAGGGTCCACGACGCATCCACGCGCACGAACCGACAAGCCACAGATCCTCTGTGGCACTCCCCCGGGGGGGCGGCATCGCCCCCCCGGTCCTTCGGGGCAGATTGCCCCTTTCTGCCTCCATCCTGCAAAGGCTCATATGTGAGCCCTCGTTGGGTAGGACTATACAACTAGGGGTTCATTAGTCCCCTCGTCCTAGGACTCGAACTATGCGCGAGCAGCGGCGTCCGCACGAACCGGCCGAGGGCGAGGAGCTCGACCAGCTCCTCTTCGTGCTGGGCAACGCCACGCGGCTGCGGATCCTCCAGCGGATCGCCACCGAGACCCACTACCCGCTGCAGCTGGCCAAGGAGTTGCGAATCAGCCAGCAGGCGGTCACCAAGCACCTGCGCATCCTGCAGGAGCACGACCTCGTCCGCGTGGTCGACGAGCCCTCCGAGTTGGGCGGTCCGCGCCGCAAGAGCTACTACCCGACCCAGGGCTTCACGGTCAGCGTCTCGGTCGGCCCGCAGCTGTTCCAGACGCGCCTCGCCGCCCTGCCCATCGAGGGGGAGGAGGGGCCGGACCAAGGGGAGGCCGCCGAGCGCGCCGCGGGCGTGCGCGATCGCGACTTCCGCCGCATCCTGGCGATCCAGAGCCTCAAGGAGCGGATCGGCCAATTGCGCGACTTCGTCGTCGACATCGACGACCACGTCGCCCAGCTCGATGCCCAACGCGACGACCTGCTCTCGGCCAAGCGCCAGGCGCTGGCGGAAGCCTCGGCGATCATCAACACCCTCTACGGGGACTATCACCTGCGCTCCTTGCTCTACCAGCTGGTCGCGACGCAGCGGACGGTCGGCGAGCTGGGCGGGCTGCTCGAGCTGCGCAGCCACCAGGTCGAGCAGATGCTCCAGCAGCTTCGGGACGACGACCTGTTGCCGACGTTGCGCCAGAGCACGGGCGGACGTGCCACCAAGGCGGAGGCTCGCCAATGAGCGCACCGGCGGCTCCTACCGCTGCACCACCCACCCAGTTGCCCCCCGAGGTGCTCAACGACCCGCGGCGGATGGCCATCGAGCTGGGCGCCGCCCTCGAGCGTGCGGCCAAGGCCGAGCAGGTGGCAAAGGAGCACGTCGAGCTGCTCCAACGCCTGCAGGCGGAGTTCGAGAACTTCAAGAAGCGGGCGCGCAAGGAGAAGGAGGAGTTCAAGCAGAAGGCCGCCGAGGCGCTGATCGTCAAGCTCCTCGACACCCTCGACAACTTCGAGCGGGCCATGCGCTCGGGCGGCGAGCCCGAGAAGGTGCTCCATGGCGTCTCGCTGATCCACAAGCAGTTCACCTACGCCCTCGAGCAGGAGGGGCTCCAGACCATCCCCTCCGAGGGTGCCGAGTTCGACCCGACCATCCACGACGCCGTGGCCAAGGTCACCAGCACCAAGTTCGCCGACCGCATGGTCGTCGAGGAGATCTCCCGCGGCTACCGCCTGCTGGGGAAGGTGCTCCGGCCAGCGCGGGTCAAGGTCAACATCCTCGACAAGGAGGTGCTGCAGGCCGCCGCGGCGATGGAGGCCGAGCAGGAGGCACAGGGGGCGACCCCCGATGCGGCGCTGAGCGTGGCGCTGACCGAGGCGCTCAAGGCTGCCGAGGCGGCCAAGGTACGGCGGCAACGCAAGCGTGCCGAGGCCGACGAGGAACGGCGCAAGCACCTCGAGCAGCTGGAGGTCCAAGCCAAGGAGCTCGAGGACCTCGCGCGGGCAAGCGGGGCGTCGCTGGAGGCCGAGGAGCCGGAGGCTGAGACCTCCGGAGCGGAGACGGTGTCCAAGGACACCGAAGACAAGGAGGATGCCGGCGAGGTCACCAACGAGGACCTCGTCAACGACATCCTGGGGGACCTCTGATGCGCGCACCCCCCGCGCCCTTCCTGTCCATGGGCATGGGCGGCCCTGCCGCCGTGGCCCATCTAGGACCAGACACACAACACGGAGGGGAGACCCAATGGCGAAGATAATCGGAATCGACCTAGGGACCACCAACTCGGAAGTGGCCATCCTCGAGGGTGGCAAGCCGACGGTGATCTCCAGTGCAGAGGGCAACCGCTACTTCCCGTCGGTGGTGGCCTTCACCAAGGACGGCGAACGACTGGTCGGCGAGGCTGCCAAGCGGCAGGCCGTCACCAACCCCGAACGGACCTTCCGCGAGATCAAGCGCAAGATGGGGACGAACTTCACGGTCAAGGTCGACAGCACCGCCTACACGCCGCAGCAGATCTCGGCGATGGTGCTGACCAAGATCAAGGAGGATGTCGAGAACTACCTGGGCGAGGAGGTCACCCAAGCGGTGATCACCGTCCCAGCCTACTTCGACGACAACCAGCGCACGGCCACCAAGGATGCTGGCAAGATCGCCGGCCTCGAAGTGCTGCGGATCATCAACGAGCCGACCGCCGCTGCGTTGGCCTATGGGTTGGACAAGAAGGGGGACCGCACACTGGCCGTCATCGACCTTGGCGGCGGGACCTTCGATGTGACGGTCATGGAGATCTCCGAGGGGGTGTACGAGGTCGTCTCGACCAGCGGCGACACCCATCTGGGGGGCGCCGACATGGACCAGCGGCTCATCGACTGGCTCATCCGCCAGTTCAAGAAGGACCACGAGGACCTCGACCCGCGCAAGGACCCGCAGGCGATGCAGCGGCTGCGTGACGCCGCCGAGACGGCCAAGATGGAGCTGACCTCGACCACGACGGCGACGATCAACCTGCCGTTCCTGATGACCGATAGCAGCGGCCCCAAGCACCTGGAGGTCAAGATCACCCGCGCCAAGCTCGAGGAGCTGGTCGAGCCGGTGGTCAAGCGCATGGACGGGCCGATGCGCCAGGCGGTCCAGGACGCCAAGATCAAGAAGGAGGCCATCGACCACATCATCCTCGTGGGCGGCCCCACGCGCATGCCGATCGTCCGCGATGCCGTCAAGGCCTTCTTCGAGAAGGAGCCCGAGCGCGGCGTCGACCCGATGGAGTGCGTCGCCATGGGCGCGGCGATCCAGGGTGGGGTGCTCGCTGGAGAGGTCAAGGACATCCTGTTGCTCGATGTGACGCCGCTGTCGCTGGGCCTTGAGACCCTCGGGGGGGTCTTCACCTCGCTGATCGACCGCAACACGACCATCCCGACCAAGCGCGGCCAGATCTTCAGCACCGCCGCCGACAACCAGGGCACGGTGGAGATCTACGTGCTGCAAGGGGAGCGCCCCATGTCGGGGGACAACATGTCGCTGGGGAAGTTCCAGCTGGTGGGCATCCCGCCAGCGCCCCGAGGCGTGCCGCAGGTCGAGGTGACCTTCAACATCGACGCCAACGGGATCCTCAACGTCAGCGCCAAGGACCTGGGCACGGGCAAGGAGCAGGCGATCACCATCACCGCCTCGACCAAGCTCAGCGACCAGGAGATCGACCGCATGGTCGCCGATGCCGAGTCGCACAAGGCCACCGACGAGGAGCGCCGCAAGCACGCCGAGGAGCGCAACGAGGCCGAGGGGTTGGCCCATGGCGCCAAGCGCATGGTCAAGGAGTTCAAGGACAAGGTCAGTGCCGACGACCGCAAGAAGGTCGAGGAGGCAGTGGCCGACCTCGAGACCGCGCTCGAGGGCGATGACCTCGGTGCCATCAATGCGGCCAAGGACCTGCTGACCGAGGCGCTGCACACCGCCAGCACGGCGCTCTACCAGGCCGCGGCGGCCGATGCGGCCTCCAAGAAGGGCGGCACCACCGTCGAAGGGACCCCCGAGGAGAGCGACGATGGCGACGGCAAGGTCGTCGACGTCGACTACGAAGAGGTCGAGCAGGAGTAGGACGGCACCCGGCAGCCGCGCGGCGGGGAGCACGCTCCCCGCCCCGGCTGACCCATCGCCGACCGTGCAGGGGCAACCATGGCAACCAAGCGGGACTATTACGACGTCCTTGGGGTCGCAAAGGACGCGCAGCCCGAGGAGGTCAAGCGCGCCTACCGCAAGAAGGCCAAGGAGTTCCACCCCGACACGTTGCACGCCCGCTTCCCCGAACTCTCGGAGGATGCCCTCAAAGCCAAGATCGCCTCCGCCGAGGAGTCGTTCAAGGAGATCAGCGAGGCCTACGAGGTGCTCGCCGACCAGGACAAGCGTGCTCGCTACGACCGCTTCGGCCACGCCGGTGCCGGCTTCGAGGGGGGCTTCGAGTGGTCGCAGTTCTCGCACCGCTCGGACCTGGAGGATCTCTTTGGGGGCGCCACCAGCGACATGTTCGGCGGGTCGCTCTTCGACATCCTCTTTGGGGGAAGCTCTCGAGGCCCGCGCCGCGGCGGTCCCAGCCGCGGCCAGCATCTACAGGTCCACCACGAGCTGACGCTGCAGGAGGCCGCACAAGGCAAGCAGGTCACCATCGAGTACCAGCGGCACTCGCCCTGTCGTGCCTGCGGCGGAACCCGCGGTGCGCCGGGCAAGCCGCCAGTGCCCTGCGCCACCTGCTCAGGGACCGGCCAGCAGCAACGGGTGCTGGCGCAGGGGGGTCTGCGGATGGTCCAGACCATCCCCTGTCAGAGCTGTCGCGGCCAGGGAGAGGTGCTCACGAATCCCTGCCCGACCTGCCGCGGCGCCGGGCAGCAGCAGGAGACCAAGAAGCTCCAGGTGCCGATCCCCCCAGGGATCGAGGGCCAGACGCGCGTGCGCATCAGCGGCGAGGGCGAACCGGGTGCACGGGGCGGCCCGCCTGGAGACCTCTACGTGCTGGTGCTCGTCACCGCCGACCCGCGGTTCCACCGCGAGGGCCCGCACCTGCTGACGGTCGTCGAGGTGCCCTTCCCCACGATGGTGCTCGGCGGGGAGGTGGAGGTACCCACCCTCGATGGGGTCGCCAATGTCACCTTGGCGGCGGCGACCCAGCCGGGGACGCGGCTGCGGCTGCGCGGCAAGGGGATGCCCGTGCTGCAGGGCCGTGGCACCGGCGACCTGCTCGTCGAGGTGCAAGTGCAGGTCCCCGAGCACCTCAATCGCGAGCAGAAGGCAGCCCTCAAGGCCTTCGCGCACACCCTGGTGAGCACCGAAGAGGGCGATGACGCACAGGGCTCGAAGGGCCGCGGGTTCTTCGACCGCTTCGCGCGCCCCAGCGGCGTCCAGGACGAGTAGGCACGAGCGCGGCCTATTTCCCCATTGCGGTCCGCCGGCTCGTGCCCGGTGTACGCGATGCCCAAGGTTCTATCTCCCTTCCTTTGGATGGCTGCGCGTGGAGAGCGTCGAGCAGGCCGAGGCGCTCTACTCGGAGGGTAAGTACCTCCAGTCGGCCCACCAGTACCAGGCACTGCTGCGCGCCGAGCCGCAGTCGGCCCAGCTGCACCAGGCCTTGGGTGAGGCGCTGCTGCAGGCACGGCACTTCGCGGAGGCCCTGCAGAGCTTCGACGAGGTGCTCCGGCTCGACCCCGGTGGCCATGGCCAGGGCGTGCGCTACTGGCTCAGCCGCGCCGAAGCCCTCGAGGAGCTGGGGCGCGCCGAGGAGGCGCTGCGCAGCCTCGATGAGGTGCTCACGCGCAACCCCACCAGCCAGGCGGCGCGGCTGGGCAAGGGGCAGATCCTCTGCGAGTTCTCCGACCCGGTCTCATTGGCACGCGGCACGGAGCTGATCGTCGAGGTGACCCAGGAGCTCTATGGGCAAGCCGCCGCGACGATCACGCTGCGGCAGCAGCTGCTGCGCATCGAGACACTCGCGACGGCCGACGAGCGCATGGCGTTCGCCGACCAGCTGATCCACCACTTCCCCCAGTCGTTGCCGCTGCATCTGCTGCGGGCGCAGCTGTGCAAGGAGCAGGGCCGCCTGGATGCCGCGCTGCGCATCCTCGAACGCGCGTTGGCCCTCGACGAACAGGACCCCGAACTGCTCCAGGCGCTGGGTGAGCTGCAGCAGGAGCTGGGCGATGGAGAGGGTGCGCAACGGCGCCTGGAGGAGGCGTTGCGGATCCTGCAGGACCAGGTCGCTGTCGCGGCTGCTCCCGTGGAGGAGGTCGAACGTCGCCGGTTGGCGGCGCGGTTGCGACGCACCGGTGAGGTCCTCCGGCGCCTGGGCCGCCGCGACGAGGCGCTCAGCAGCTACGAGCGCGCGCTGGTGCTCACCCCCGGCGACCCGGTGGTCTGGCGCGCACTGGGCAGCCTCCACCGTGAGGCAGGACGCACCCTCGAGGCCGTGCGCTGCTATGAGGAGGCACTCACCCAGGACCCCAGTGACGTCCACAGCGCCTTCTTCTTGGCCCACACCCTGCGAGAAGCGGGTCGACTCGACGAAGCCCTCGAGGTCATCGAGGAGGCGCTGGGGGCCGCACCTGACTGGGGGCTGGGGCACAAGCTCCATGGCCACCTGCTGATGCGCGCCGAACGATTCGAGGACGCCGCCTTGGCCTATGGACGGTGTGCCATCGAGGAGGAGGAGGACGCCGAGGCGTGGTATCTGCGCGGACTGGCGCTACGTCACCTGGGGGACCTCGAGGAGGCGCAACACGCCCTCGAGGTCGCCCTCGAGCTCGACCCGATCGAGACCGACGCGCTGCTGCTCCAGGCCGAGGTCTTGGTGTCGCGCGGCTACGCCCAGAGCGCGGACGAACACTACGAACAGGCGATTCGTGCGGGCCTCGAGGCGGCGACGGTCCACTTCCGGCGTGGCGCGGCCTATCTCGACCATGGCGACATCGTCGAAGCCTTGGAGGCCTTCCGTACCATCGGTCGCCTCTCCCCCAATTCTGGCCTCGACCTGCTCGGTTATGCCTGCATCGCCGCCCTCGAGGGTGAGCTCGACAAGGCACGTGAGCTGGTCAAGAGCGCGCTCTTCCTCGAGCCGACCCTCGGTGAGCTGGCACAACAGCAGTCAGCCCTCGCCCAGGTGCTGGCGGAGCACGCCAGCCACGTCGTGGTCGAGGCGGCACGGTTGCGCGCTGAGCGATCCCCTTCGACGAGGGGCGTGCCTCCCGACGAGGGGGAGTAGGCGGTGGCCTGCTGCTGCAGGAACCTAGGGGGCGCGGTGCGTACTGGCGTTGGCGATCGCGCTGCTGCTGTGCAGCGGCACCGGGAGTGCCGACAGCACGCGCCGCTGGGCCCAATCTTTCCCCACCGCTCGTCTTCGCCTCCGTGATCCTTGCCCGCGGCTTGGCCGGGGATCGCTCGATGAGATTGTGGTGACTGACATGTTTCATCGATCCTGGGACAGTTAGGCCTATCGACTTTCCAATGACTGGGGGCCCCGCGGACAGGCGGGATCCACCATGGAAACTGGACCACGAAAGCGCTGGACTGCGGAGGGTGCGGGTCTGGGACAGAGCAAGGAAATGCAGATCGTGTACATGGATGACAGAACTGGGCATAACGAAGCATGGTATGTCCGTGCTGCCATTGCGTGATTGGGGGGGTTGGGTTGAAGCTCAGCGCCTTGCTCTACGTTGCTATCGCATTGGACATTGCGGCCGTGGTTCTTCTCGCCTTCAGCGTAGGCCTGATCCACATCCCGGACATCGACCAAGACAAGGAGCCCAAGGAGCCTCTGGGGGTTTGTTGCGAGGGGGTTCCAGGCCCCCCACCGATGGAGCCAAAGCCAGTGCATTATGGAGACCCGATCCTTGCTGCGGCAAGCTCTGGACTCGCGCTGGGAGCAATCGTAGCAGTCTATCATTCGAGGGCGGGCCACGGCCGAGATCCCGTCGATTCAGACGGAGGTCCTGCCGGGCGGCAAGGACTTCGCGATGACACTCACAGCAAGGCCGAGGCGATGGAGGCGCCAACCATCCCGATGCGGGGTGAGTGAGCGCCACACCTTGTTGACACTCGTACTGACATCAGCTAGTGGCGCGGCCATGAAGGATGGCCGACCTTAGGCTGGCCATCTCCAGATTGGCCGCTTGGCCTGCCGCCGGGATGGTGGCGTTCCACCTCGAGGGGGAACGAGCCGCCCGGCTGATCGTCGGAGGCCTTCTCCCAGGACG
>JAHFTX010000010.1 GCA_023265395.1 Thermoplasmata archaeon | reverse complement strand
GGCGCCTACTCGGTCACCCTCCAGGCGATTGATGACGACGGCGAGGGTGCCGAGGTCACCAAGCTGGTCATCGTCGACCGGCTCAACCTCCCGCCACTTGCCAACTTCAGCATCGAGACGGGCCTCGCTGACCGCCTGACCAAGTCCCCCATCGCGTTCAACGGGAGCTCCTCGACAGACCCCGATGGGAACATCACCCTCTTCACGTGGGACTTTGGCGACGGCTCGGCCCTCAAGGTGAGCCCTGCAGGAGCGACCACGCACATCTACACCACCGCAGGGACCTACAACGTGCAGCTGACCGTCACTGATGATGGCACCTCGCTGGGCACGGGCGTCGCGACCTCCGTCATCACCAAGCAGATAATCGTCGCAGCCCGACCCAACGCGTTGCCCTGGGCCAAGGGAAGCGCACCTTCGTCAGGCCTGACGGATCAGTCGCTGACCTTCGATGCCTCGGCCTCGATCGATCCTGATGGGGCCATCGTCGCCTACCTGTGGGACTTCACCGACGGCGTGACCCTCGACAGCCGAGTGGCGACACACAGCTTCGCCGACGCCAAGACGTACACGGTCAAGCTCACCGTCACCGATGATGACAGTGCGACCAATACCAGTACCTTCTCGGTGACGATCTCGAGCCCGCCGCCGCCCAACCCGCCGCCGGAGGCCGTCTTTGCCATTGACCCCGCCTCGCAGGTCGCGGACACCTTCCAGAATGTCCGGTTCGATGCTTCAGCCTCATCCGATGCTGACGGGATCGCGACCATCTCTTGGTTGTTCGGCGACGGTTCGAGCGCGGTGGGCACTGAGGTCAGCCACGCCTACAGCGAGGACGGGACCTTCCTGGTGATCCTGACCGTCATCGACAACAAGGGTGGTTCGGCCTCGGCCATCAAGCAGATGACCATCCGCAACCAAGCCCCCGTGCCTCAGATCGACGGTCTGACCCGATTCCAGAGCAAGATCACCCGCACCTTCAGCGGGAGCAACAGCACCGATGTCGACGGCGCAATCGTTACCTACCAATGGTGGTTGAGTGCCGCAGGGAGCACCGACACGTTCGACCTGCTCTCGACGGGCACGAGTCCGACCGTCAGAGTCGATTTCGATCGGCCGGGCGTCTATCAACTGCGACTGACCGTCATCGATGACAGCGGTGCATCGGCCGACGCCCATGTCTCCATCACGGTGGAGAACCGTCCCCCGGTGGCCAACGCTGGGGAGAACCGCGAGGTGACAACCTCCAGCGACACCGCGATAGTCCAGCTGGATGGCTCGCGCTCCGTCGACCCCGACGGCTCTGTGGTCACGTGGAAGTGGACCTTCGATTCCGACCTTGTCCCGGTCAACGGAGTCAATCCTTCCCACGCACTCTCGGCGTCCAAGGACGGGACCGTCCACAAGGTCATCCTCGAGGTCACTGACGACAAGGGCGCTACTGCGACGACGGAAGTCCAGATCACGGTGCGCAAGGTCGATGATGGCGGACCCCCCAAGCCACCCACACCGAACCACCCGACCCCGGGTTTCGAAGGTCCGATGGCCATTGGGGCGCTCCTAGCGGTGCTCGTGCTCGCCCGTCGCCGCCGCTCCGAAACCCCGCGGTGATTGCCTTCGCAGGCCTGAAGACCGGCGCGGTCGCACCCACGCCGGTCCCCCCCATCCCCTAAGGCCAATCACGGCCACAGCAGGGCGTGCATCGGGGATACCGTCCTTCGAGGACCTGGGGAGCAGCCCTGGTCCTCTGCTCCATCTTCTCGTTTCCAGCGGGAGCCATCCCCCTGGCCGACGGCGACGTGCTCCTGTGGGAGGTCCTCATCACTCCCCCGGGAGGTCCAATCGGGGAGCACCTGCTGCTCTGGTGCAGCAAGTCCGAGCAGCCGCTCGGTGAGTGGACGATCCAGGTGGGGCACCAATCGATGACCATCCCACGTGGAGCGCACTGCCAGGACCATCGCCTCTGGCTCGGTCCGCGTGGGGGTGAACTCCTCGCGGTCGTGGGGAATGGCGTCGCGGACCGCTCCGTGGTGGCGGCCGATCCCTGGAGGCCCCTCCCTCCGGGAGGCCTTCTCCTTCTGCTGCGCGCCGCCGACCATTCACCCGTCGACTGCCTACTGGTTGGCGCCGTCAAATCCTCATCTCCGGACTGTCGATGGAAGGGGGGCAGCGTCGACCCACCCCCCGAGGGGGTTCCGCTGCGCCGATTTCCCCAGGTGCCCACCAGAGGTCTCAGCGAACAACCCGCGGATTCTGATTCTTCCGAGGACTGGCACCATCCGGATCGATTCCCCCACCGTCCATCCGAACGATCCTTCGCGCTTCCCTCCCCCTTCGAGCAGCGTCCTGGCGTGCCGCTCCTGCTGGCGACGGCACCCGGGTCGCTGGGTGAGGTAGTTGACGGGCTGCTTCTCTCGGCGCACCACCGAATCGTCTTGGAGACCTACTTGTTGACCGACAGGATGGTCATCGACGAGCTGACCGCAGCTGCCTCTGCGGGGGTGGAGGTGGCCGTGACGGTGGAGGGGTCGCCGGTCGGTGGCCGTCCCTTGAAAGAGGAGCAGGCATTGGCACGGTTGGCCGCCGCGGGGGTGCAGACTCACCTCTGGCAGGCGCCACCCGACGGAGATGTCCGCCGCGTCGCCGTCGCCCATGCAAAGACGATTGTCGTGGATACGTCACTGACCCTTGTCTCGTCCGAGAACCTTGTCGAGGGGGCGCTTCACCCGGGTCCAACGACTGACGGTCGGGCCAATCGTGGGTGGGCCGTGGTGGTCGCCGACGTGGGGCTGGCACAAGCGATGGAGCACCTGCTCCTCTCTGATGGGTCCCCCCGCTGGGGTGACATCACGTGCGTCGGGGCCGCACAACCCGCTGCTCCCTGTCCTCCCGATGCCCCATGGCCGACATCACGAGAAGGTTCCCCCGACGGCAGCCGGGGAGAGACCCTCCTGCGGCGGCTGGCTGCCACGTGCCGGTCATGCTCCTTCGACCTTGGAGATGTCCTGCCGATCGTCAGCCCCTTGCCGAACCTCGAGTCGATCCCTTGGCCTTCGGATGGTCGACGGATCGCGCTGGAAGCCCTCGCGTTGCCGATGTCCACCGACGGGGTGGAGAATCCCATCGTCCACGCCCTCCTTGAGTCGGCTCACCGAGGCTCCGAGGTGCGGGTCCTCCTCGATGATAGCCAACCATCGGGAGGGCTGAGCGACAACGCACGGACGATCGACCGTCTCGCGCTGCTTGCCGCTGATCGCCGCGTTCCGCTCGCGGCGCGTGTGTACGATCCTCCATCTGCCAGGCCGTACTCCCAGGTTGCCCTTACCCCCACGACCTTGCATGTCAAGGGAATCCTGCTGGGCAGCGACACAGTGTTGCTCGGCTCGATGAACTTCAATGCTCCCGGGATGGCTCGCAACCGGGAGATCGACCTGCTGGTGCACGCGCCCAGGGCGGTCCCCCTGCTCTGGGACACCTTCGAGCAGGACTGGGCTCGTGCCCAAGGAGGGGAACTGACCCCTCGGCAACGGTCAGTTCCGATGTCCACTCACCGTTTGCCCGAGGGAGCGCCGACCGCACTGCTGACTCTGCTATTGTGCTTGTGGTGGGCTCCACGGCGCAGACTCGACCTAGGGAGATCGGCGCACGCCGCGAGCGCCCCGCAAGTACAGGAGGCCGACGATGACCGCCCAGATTCCCACGATCGCTGCTACCCCGACATCGAGACCGAGGCGTGGAAGCTGCAGACGCGTACCGGTGATGGCATAGAAGGTCAGCAGGGCGAGCATCGCGAGCGATACCGAGAGAATCAGGACCATCCGCCAGGCTTGGGCCAGTAAGTCGTCGAGGAAGGAGGTGTCCAATCGAATCGTGAAAGCGTCTTGCTGCATCTTTTCGAGGATCCGGTCAGCCTTGCGCGGCAGGTCCCTCAGCAGTCGACGATAAGCGATCGCCGTCTCGATGCGATCGAGGCCTTGTGGTCGATCCTTCAACCGCCCGACGACGATGGTCCCCAGACTCGAGCGGGCGACCTCGACCAGATCGAATGTGGGGTCGAGGGTGCGGCACACCCCATCCATCTGGAACAATGCCCGCTCGAGCAACACCATGGTCGCCGGGAGGGTGACCTCGTTGGCCACGGCGACGTCGATGATGCGCTGATTCATACCTTCGGCCAGGGACACCCCCGACGAGCGCAGGAGGGTATAGTCGAGGAAATCCTGCAGATCCATCTCGAGTTTCCCGAAATCGACATGGCTCGCCTCGGCAAGGTCGGCCAGGGCCCGGGCGGCCTTCCGCACGTCGCGATTGAGCAGTGCCAGGTAGAACGCCGAGATCTGGTCGCGGGTGTCGGAATCGAGATAGCCCACTGCACCAAAGTCGAGGAAGGAGAGGCGGCCATCCTTGAGGACGAAGAGGTTGCCTTGGTGAGGGTCAGCATGGAAGAACCCATCGACGAAGACCTGCTTGATGTACGCCTGGCCGATCCGCATGGTCAGGGCCTTGGGGTCTCCTACGCGCGAGCGGACCTTGCGTACCTCGTTGAGCGGGACACCATCGATGAAGTCCATCGTCAGGACCCGTCGGCTACAATGGGTCCAATGGACCGCGGGCACCACGATCCCCTCGACATCGACGAAGTTGGCGTGGAATCGTGCGATGTTGCGTCCCTCGATGGTGTAGTCGACCTCGCGCAGGAGCATCCGGCGGAACTCCGTCGCAAGTCCCAGCAGGTCGAATTGGTCCTCCTCGGGGAGATTGCGATCCACCAACAGGGCGATGTCCTCGAGGATCTCCATGTCTGCCTCGATCAGTTCGAGCACGCCCGGACGCTGCACCTTGACCGCGACGGTGGTGCCGTCCTCTAACGTAGCGCGGTGCACCTGCCCGATGCTTGCCGTTGCTAGGGATTCCTCGGAGAAACTGGTGAACAATTCGCCCAAGGGCTTCCCTAGCTCGGCCTCGATTGTCTGCCGGATCGTCGCGAAAGGCTCGGGGGGTGCCTGATCCCGCAGGCGGCCGAGCTCTGCCACCACCTCCGGGGGCACGAGGTCTGGCCGAGTAGCCATCAGCTGGCCGAGCTTGATGAAGGTCGGGCCGAGTTCCTCGAAGAGCTTGCGCAGCCGCTGTGCTCTGCTGAGGGCACGCAATTCCTCCCACGCTGTGGGGTCCGAGTGCAAGTGCTGGAGGATGAATGCCGTGTCCTGAAGGTTGGTCGTGAACCCATAGCGGACCAGCGCGTCGAGGATTTGGACGGTGCGCTTGTAGTGTCGACCCTTGCGCAAGAGCCGCTGGCGCAGCGGGCCGACCATCTGACCCTTGGCATCCTTGCTGAATAGTTTTCCCCCGGGCGCCATGCGTACCTCCGCCACAATGGAGACCGTATCCACCCTTGAGGCTTGCCCAAGGTGGTGGGGACGAAGGCTCAAGGGTATGGACGGGGATTGGGTGGGGATGGTGCGGTACGGGGGACGCGACGCCGTTGCATCCTCGGAAGTGGCCGCTGTGGCCGAATCCGCCCTGACTCCTGGCCCCGCGTCTGAGTTGCGCGTGCGCCCCTACCGACAGACAATCCCCGCCACCTTCCTGACCAGACCTAATCGTTTCGTGGCCATGGTGAGCGTCTCTGGGAAGACTTTCCGGTGCCGGGTCCCCGATCCGGGGCGCCTGGAGGAATTGCTCCTCCCAGGGACCTCTGCACTGGTGAGCCCCCCGCCTGAGGGAGGGGCGCCCCGCACGACCTCCTTCGATCTCGTCGCTGTCAAGGCAGCACGGGTGTGGGTCTCGCTCAATACCCATCTGCCCAATCAGCTCATCCGACAGTTGCTCGAGAACCGCCGACTCGTGGCCTTCGCGCATTACCATGGCGTGCGCCCCGAGGTGGCCGTCGGGAGGAGTCGTCTGGACTTCCTGCTCGATTCCCCTGATGACCTCTCACTCCCCGAGCGCTGCTTTGTCGAGGTCAAGTCCGCCAACCTCGTGGTCGAGGGCGGAGTGGCGTGCTTCCCCGATTCCCCTTCGGAGCGCGCCAGCCGCCACCTGCGGGAACTCATCGAGCTCCGGCAGGGCGGTGACGCCGCTGCCGTCGTGTTCGTCGTCCAGCGCCCGGATGCATGGGCACTTGCCCCCAACGACCCGACCGATCCGCTCTTCGCCCATACGCTACGAGAGGCGCTCGATGCCGGGGTCGTCGTCCTTGCGCTCCGCACCCGTTGGATCCCCGGAGGAGTGGTCGTCGAGCGATCGGTGCCTGTGTTGCGGAGCCGACCTGCCGGAGGGAACGCATGATGGAGTCCCCCCAGCCTCCGTTCGAGCGCTTCGCCCATGATGCCGACGTGGGTATCCGGGGCTTTGGCCGAACCTGGGAAGAGGCGTTCGCCAACGGGAGTCTTGCCCTCTTTTGGGTCATGTGGGAGGTCCCCAAGGTCGAACCTGAGGTGGAAGTCTCGTTGGAGACGACCGGGTCCGATATCGAATCGCTCTTCGTCGCATGGCTCAATGCGCTGATCACCTTGCGCGACGAACAGGGGTTGGCGTTCGCAGGGTGCACCGTCGCCTCCGTCAGTTCCTCTCCGAGTGCCCCCGGTGCGCCGTTGCTGTGGTGCGCCACGGGGACGGTCCGAGGGGCAGCCCTGCACAAGGTGCGCGCGCACCTGGCCACAGAGGTCAAAGCGGCGACCTACAGTGAGCTCTCCTCGGGCATCGGCGTCCCCGACCAACACCACCAGCCGGGACGACGCCCCCTGCCTGCTGCCGTAGGGGAAGGCGGTTACAAATACGTCCAGTGCATCGTCGATGTCTGAGATAGGATAGTGCTCGTCGATGGATCTGGGTCAGTTGCATCAGGTCGACGCACACACTTGGGAGATCCCCCAGGAGGGTGCGATGCGAGTCCCCGGTCGCCTGTTCGCCACTGAGGCACTCGTCCGAGCGATGGACAACAAGGTCTTCGAGCAAGTGCGGAATGTCGCGACCCTGCCGGGGATCGTCAGCGCGTCTCTGGCCATGCCCGACGCCCATTGGGGCTATGGGTTCCCCATCGGGGGGGTCGCCGCCTTCGACGAGGACGGGATCGTCTGTATGGGTGGTGTCGGATACGACATCAGTTGCGGCGTGCGACTGGTGCGCGCGAACATCCCTCGGGGAGAGGTATCCCCCAAGGTGCTCGGACGGCTCGCGGACGATCTGTTCACCACCATCCCGGCAGGTCTGGGGTCGGAGGGAGCGATCAAGGTCACCGAGGGCCGATTGGAGGAGTTGCTCGACCAAGGTGCCCGATTCGTCGTCGAGCAGGGCTATGGGCGATCCGAGGATCTGCCATTCATCGAAGAACTCGGGAGCGTCCCTGGTGCGGACCCCTCGAAGGTCAGCGCACATGCCAAGCGTCGACAGCGATCCCAACTAGGGACCCTTGGCAGTGGCAATCACTACCTCGAAGTCCAACAGGTCGACGCAATTCACGATTCGACCACCGCGAGGGTGCTGGGGCTTCGAGCGGGAGAGCTGGTGATCTCCATCCACTGTGGTTCCCGGGGATTGGGCCACCAGATTGCCACTGATTACCAGCACACCATGGCAGCGGCGACGTCCTCCTACGGTTTCACGCTCCCTGACCGGGAGCTGGTCGGCGCTCCTCTCAAGTCCGCGGAGGGCTTGGCCTACCTCGGCGCGATGCGTGCGGCGATCAACTACGCCCTTGCCAACCGACAGGTGCTCACCGACCTGCTCCGCCAATCCTTCGAGCGCGTCCTTCCCGAGGCTGAACTCGAAGTGGTCTACGACGTGTCGCACAACACCTGCAAAGAGGAAGAGCACGTCGTCGATGGACATCGGCAACGGCTCTGGGTCCATCGCAAGGGTGCGACCCGTGCCCTGGGGCCGGGGTGGCCGCATCACCCCAGTGCCTACGAATCGATCGGGCAGCCTGTGTTCATCGGTGGGTCGATGGGGACGAGCTCCTACGTGCTGGCAGGAACTTCTGAGGGCATGCGGCGCAGCTTCGGATCGGCCTGTCACGGCGCTGGTCGCGCCCTCAGCCGTACCGCTGCCAAGCAACGCTTCCGCGGGGACCAAGTTGTCCGTGAACTCGCTGCGCAAGGGATACTCGTGCGAAGCCACAGCGTCCGTGGAGTGGCCGAGGAAGCCCCAGGAGCGTACAAGGACGTCGGTGAGGTCGTCGCTGCCGTCGAGGCTGCGGGCCTGTCGACCACTGTCGCTCGCCTGTTGCCGGTGATATCGGTCAAGGGTTAGCGGCGGGCGGATGCTCGCTCAACCAGCGTTCTGCGTCGATGGCGGCCATACAGCCAAACCCCGCAGCAGTGACTGCTTGCCGATAGCGATGGTCATGGACGTCGCCGGCGACAAAGACCCCTTCGACCGATGTCCGAGTGTGCTGCGTCGTGCGGATGTACCCGAGGTCGTCGAGGTCGAGGTGCCCCCGGAACACCCCGGTGTTGGGCTCGTGGCCGATTGCGACGAAGAACCCCCCGACAGGTACGATCGTCCGCTCATGGGACTTGGTGTCCTCGAGCTCGACTCCACTCACCCTGTCCTCCCCGAGAATCGCCACGACCCGTGCGTTGGTCCGCAGAGTGATCTTCGGATTCTCCTGGGCGCGTCTCAACATGATGCGGGAGGCGCGGAACTGCTCCCTGCGGTGGACGATGGTCACCTTGGTCGCGAACTTTGTCAGGAAGGTCGCCTCCTCCATCGCGCTGTCGCCTCCCCCGACGACCACCAGTTCCCTTCCGCGGAAGAAGAACCCATCGCAGGTCGCGCAGGCGCTCACTCCGCGCCCCCGCAGCCGCGTCTCGCTCTCGAGGCCCATCCAGCGGGCTGATGCCCCCGTCGCGATGATGACGGAGTCGGCGGTGAACTCGGTCGAGTCCGTCCAGACACGGAAGGGGCGAGCAGAGAAATCGACGCGCACCGCGTCCTGGTCGATGATCTTGGCGCCGAAGCGCTCGGCCTGTTCGCGCCACAACTGCATCAGCTCCGGACCGGTCACGCCCTTGGGGAATCCGGGGTAGTTCTCTACTTCAGAGGTGATCATCAGCTGGCCTCCGGGCGAACTCCCTGCAAGCACTGTGTGGTCGAGGTTCGCCCGACCTGTGTAGATCGAGGCTGTCAGACCTGCCGGACCCGAGCCGAGGATTATCACGTGGGCGTGGCCGACCATGATGGGTCGACCCGTTGTGCCCTACTAAGCCCTTCGCTCGAGCTCCGACTTCTCCCCCGGGAGCGCGCGATCACGGCTCGCTGCCTGTCGTCCGTCACGAGAGACTTTATATATCGACTTCCGGCGATTGTTGCGTGTGAAAGGACGGCACTGGAGCTCCCCGAGGCTGCGGCCGCAACAAGCCCTCCCAACCCTGCTCCTGCTGGTAGTGGCGATGCTCTTGGGAGCGCCACCTGGCGGCGCCCAGGCCCCCGACCCCAAGCCCCCTGTTCCGCCCAAGGAGGTCACCAAAGTCACCTTCGCGAGCAGCCCAGAGCACCCCTTGGCCGATGTCGACCCCAGCACCTTTGCGGGCGCACCTGTCAATATCACTGCAACTGTCCAGAGCGTGCCCCTGGTCGTCACCACGGTCACCTTCACTTTCAACCTCAGCTCCAGTGGCGAGGGAGATCCCTGGATTATCTCTGCGAGCACCCCCGACCCGCCGAAACTGGTCATCACCGGCAGCAACAGCGGGACCCAGCAGGTGGTGATCCAACCGCCCTTGGAGGCCAATCTTGAGGACGCCTCCACCTTGCAGGTGCACGCGTCGTGGAGCACCAGCCTCGGTGAGTCGGGCTCGTGGGAATCGTCAATCCTTGTCGGGATCGCCCAATACTTCCAGATGAGCGCCTACACGACCAAATCTCGTCTGACACTCATTGCAGGCGAGCACAAGGAGGTCCCCTTGCGCACCAACAACGGTGGGAACGGGCTGGATTCCTACTCCCTCAAGATCGCTGCCCTGGTCCCGCAGGCTGCAGCCGGGGGCCAATCCCTCGATCTCGAGGTCGCACGCAGCCAAGGGTGGGTGCTGCAACTCAACACCACTGCGATCACCTTGCGCCCTCGTGAGTCGGGGCGGATCTCGGTGACGGTCGGCGCCCCTGTCGGCCTCGCCAAGGGGACCTATGACCTCTATTTCAACGTCTCGAGCGACCAGACCCGCGACTCCGCCCAGCCTCAATCGCGCGAGGTCAAGGTCACCCTCGATGTGCGGCCGCCCGGCACCCCAGGCCCGGGGCCGGGCCCGGGGCCCAATGCTACCACTCCCAAGCCGGGCCCTCTCCCTGGCTTCGAGGTCTCACTGTTGGTCCTAGGGGTCCTGCTCGCGCTGGCGATTTCCCATCGACCGCTCCGCCGCCGCTCCGGGTAGCTCAAGGTCGCGAGCAGGGGTCAGGTCGATGGCTCGCGGCAAGAGGATCCCTGTCGAGGACATCGACCTCGATTCGGTCAGTGACGTCTCGGAGCTGTTGCGGCAGCAGGTCGCTGCGGGCGGATTCACTGGACGACACTTGGGGGAAGCTGCAGACATCCTTGAGCGGATGAGTCGTCGTAAGGGCTGCCGTACGTTCCTGGCGTTCCCAGCAGCCATCATGGCGACTGGTCTGCGGGGTGTGGTGCGCACCCTCATCGCCCGGGGGTTGTTCGATGTAGTGGTGACGACCTGCGGGAGTCTCGACCACGACCTTGCCCGCACCTGGGGGACGTACTATCACGGGCACTGGGATCTTGATGACGCGAAGCTCCGTCAGCGAGGGCTCAACCGCCTAGGGAACGTCATCGTCCCCGATTCCTCCTATGGTGTGCTGCTTGAGCGTCGGCTACAACCGCTTCTCCGCTCCTGGTACCGCGCCGGGATGCGCACGCTTTCGTCTGCGGAGCTGTGTCAGCGCCTAGGTGAGGCGATCGACGACGAAGTGTCGCTGCTGCACGTCGCGGCTCGAAGGGGCACCACCATCGTCGTCCCGGGGATTACCGACGGAGCCGTCGGCAGCCAGCTGTGGTTGTTCCGCCAAACCCATCGAGACTTCAGCATCGATGTCCTGGCCGATGAGGAGATTCTCGCGGGCAAGGTCTTCGGGACTCGCTGGAGTGGTGCCTTGATCATTGGTGGAGGGATATCCAAGCACCATACGATTTGGTGGAACCAATTCAAGGCTGGCCTCGACTACACCGTCTATATGAGCACGGGGATGGAGCACGATGGGTCGCTCACCGGGGCTCGTGTCAAGGAGGCCATCAGCTGGGGCAAGGTCAAGGCCCGCAGTCATTCGACTCACGTCGATGGGGAAGCGACGGCGTTGCTTCCCTATCTCGCCTGGGGAGTGCTCCAGCGGCTCGACGCCGATCCGCCGCAGCGGTACCATCCTGCTCGGCGGAGTCGAGCCCCCTGACCCGATCCCTCCACCGGTGACGTGATATCGGTCATCGCTGCAGCAGGTACGAGAGATGTCTGTGGGCGCTATCGCAGCGGTTGCCCTCCCGAGGCGGCCCGCCGTCCCTGGGATTGCCTGGGTCGCGGTCGCCCTGGTGGCCATGGTCATCGCGGGGCTAGCCCTTCCCTCACTCACCCAGTCGTCGGCGACTGCCCTCCGAGGTTCGTGGGACGAGCAGCGGGGAGTCACCGACGCCCTGCACGAGCGCGGGATAGTGCCTGAGGTCGTCGAGGGCAGTCTCCTTGAAGTCGACACACCCGCAGAGGGGATGATCCTCCTCGAGATTGATCCTCAATGGGGTATGAGCACCCAGGAGGAGCAGTGGCTGCTCGACCATGTGCGATCCGGTGGGACGTTCGTGCTCTGCTCCGATTCCCTGTTCGTCGACCCCCTGCTGCGCGTCTTCCGCGAGAATCTCCGCCTGGGCAATCCCATCCGACAGACCACCTCGCGGTCACCCCCGACCACGATCGAGGTGTATCGGGATCCCGGCCCGCCAGGGGTCCCCCTCCTCCTCGAGGGTGCTCGTGCGATCCACGCACCAGTCGACGCCGAGGTCCTCCTCCGTGGCGCCTCGCAGACATGGGAGGACGTCGATGGGGACTCGCTTCGGTCTCTTGAAGAGTACGAAAGCCCTCCCGTTGTGGGGGTGCGACTTCCTATCGGTCTAGGGCACGTAGTCGTCCTTGGGGACGGCGGTATCTTCGATCGCAGAGCTCTGGTCCAGGCGGAGCACCGCATGCTCCTGCTCGAGATGCTCGAGCGCACTGGCACGGAACATCCGCAGGTGATCCTGGACCTCTCCCATCGTGATGCCCCCTCCCCTCCGTCCCGTGCAGGGTCCCGGGTACTTGCAGCGCTGGCTATTCCACGGTCTGACATGGCTGTGGCGATGATCCTCCTGCTCGTGGGGGGTGTACCCCTTGTGCTCATCCAAGCCCGACGTCCGAAGGAATCCGATTGGGCCCATCAAGACCAGCTCCAGGCGTGGCGGCTGTGGTCAGTCCGATCCGGTCGTTGGGAATCCACCGAGGTCGAATTGCTTAGGGCCACCGTGCTCGAAGGCTGGGCGAATGCCAACGGTGCGACCCTTGATCAGGTGCGTACCATCCCATCAGCAGCCCTTGCTGCCGCCATCGAGGACCCGGTCATCAAGGACTTGTTGCTCTCCAACCGGCAACGGGAGCCTGCAGAATTGCACATCGTCGCTCACTATCTTGCGCGAATCGACGCTCCCGACCTTGGCAAACTCATCGACGACGCGCAGGCCAGCGACGGCCACTTGCAGCCGGGAGATTGCGATGAAGACTGACCAAGACTCGGTGTCGGAAACCGACCGGGTCCTACTGAGCGCCAAGGGTGCGATCCTACTGGGCAGCGGCACCCTGCTCGTGCTGGCAGCGTTGTTGCTGGCCAACGGTCCGCTCCTGGCCATGGGCATCGGGCTGTGCGGGCCGGTCCTGCTCGTCAGGTTCCGCCGTGCGGATGTCTCCGTCGAACGCCGGCTCATGACCTCACAGCTGCTCGAGGGAGAATCGACCGAGGTCGAACTTCATGCCTGCAACCGAGGCTCCCGTGCCATCAGTCTCACGATCCACGACCATGTCAGTGGCGTGTTGCTGCCCGAGGGTGACTCCGCCGGCCTCTGGACCGTCCTCGCTCCAGGGGAAACCGAGGTCCTCCGGTACCGGGTCAAGGCGCCCTTGCGCGGGCTCCATCTGATCGGGCCCGCACGACTGCGAATCCACGATGTGCACCATCTGCGGACGATCGAGCGAACCATCAGCGGAGCATCAACACTGACAGTAGGAATCGCGCCTCAAGCGATCGGCCCCTCTCTCACGGTGGCGCTGCAATCCCCGCAGCCGCTCCTCCCACGTCCACGTCCTGGGGGAGGCGGTGACTTCCACATCATCCGAGATTACACCTCAGGCGACCCTCTGCGACGGATCAATTGGAAGGCAAGTGCCCGACGTCGCCGCCTGCTCGTCAACGAGCTCGATCACGAGGATCGGCCCCCGCTGCTCGTCTTGGTCGACGCCCGAGGACCGACGGCGGCAGGTTCTCCTCGATGCAATTTCCTGGAGATTGCACTCAAGGATGCCCTCGCGCAGGTCCACCGCGCAGTCGTCGTGGGCCGCCCGGTGGCCTTGGAGTTCCTCCAGCCAGACTCCATGCCGCTCGGTTCGGTCGCCGGAATCGGGGGTTTCGAGCGCCTCTGCTCGGTCGTCGCCTCGGTCAAGGCCTCTGGTGAGGGCCCCCTCGCCCCCCTGGTCCTGGCTGCTCTCGATCGGTTCCCGGCAGATACCGAGGTGCATCTCCTCACACCGCTATGGAATCCCACCGACCCTGAGGGACTGGCAGCGCTCCCCCGCCCCATCGCGATTCGAACGGCGCCTCTTGTGCTATTCGAAGCTGCCGCGACCCCCATCGACCATGCGCGAGCCGCCCTCGCCCGCTGGTCACACCAGCGCAGGATCGACGCTCTGAGCCGTCACGGCCATGCGGTCACCGTCTGGGGCCGTGACGATGTGCAGCGGGTCTATCCGGTGTTCTGGCCTACCGACATTGGTCCTCTGGATGGGACTCGGACGCCCCCGGTGGAGGGCGTGTCGTCATGAGGGGAAGTACATGATCGCACCAGGAGGATCCCAGCAGTCCGATGTTCCCGATCGGATTCAGAGGAGCGGAGCGCTGCCGGTTCCAAAGGCCGTCGCTGGCGCGGGTCTGGCCGTGCTCGCCTACTCGGTCGCCCTCATCGATGATGACCTGTACGGACTCTCCTCGTCGGTCCCCAGGTTATTCTCCCTTGCGCCCGCAGGGGAACTCGCGCTCATCCTGGGGAGTGGGTTACTGCTCACCGTGCTCAGCGAGGTTGCCTCGGGTGTGGCACGCCTTCTGCCCAAGGGAGGCGCCCGCCGCTTGTGGGTGGTGGCCCTGCTTGGGGGCAGCGTCGGGGGCCTACTCATCTGCGCCTCTTGGTGGCCTGCGGAATTCCTCCAGAGCGTTGCTATCGTTGTGGCGGTCTCTTTCCTCACCTCCTTCGGTGCGTTGGGAATTGTGGCCATCCTGCGTCGGTCAGGACCAGCATTCCTTAGCTCGTCCCTGTGCCTTGCGTTCCTACTCGCAGGTGCCGTGCCCACCCTCTCCACTCCCTGGCCGCTGGTAGGGATTGCCGTCGGCGTCGTGCTCTTCGTCGAGGGTGTGGATGGCGACCTCCGATGGGGTGGATTCGCTGCCGTTCGTCCTCGTGTCGTCATCAGAGCGTCGCGGGAGCGCTGGTTCGTACAGGGGTCGATGACGGTAGCGCTGGGGATCCTTGTCGTAGTCCTCGCGGTAATCACGGGCGGTCCTTGGCTGACCAGTCAGCTGCTCACGGTCGGTCCTTCGTCGCTCCCGGATCGAAGCCTGGCCGCCGTGACGGCATTGTTCACGTTGCTAGCGGTGCTGATACTCAGCCGACGCCCGAGCGCCACGCCGTCGACTGACCCTGTGGGCGACATCAAGACGCAGCAAGCCTAAGAGCCCGCCCGCAGATGACCGATTGGGGGTGGGTGAATGGTCCGGCGTCCCTCGGACAAGGTCGTTCGTCCCACGAATCCCGCACAGCGCGAGCTGCTCGATCCTGCTGCACCGATGAGCCCCGAGGAGGCTGCCGCCCTTGAGCGGATCAAGTCAATCCTGCTGGCAGACGGAGGCCGGGACATCTCCCAGTACAAGGACAGATACTTGCGTCGTCGACTCAACGTGCGCGTGCGCGCGACCAAGCTGCCCTCCTACGCGGCGTATGTACGCCTGCTTGAGAGGGAGCCCCGTGAGCTCCCGATCCTCCTCGATAAGTTGACGATAAACGTCACCGAGTTCTTCCGCAACCCGCAGGTCTGGCGAGTAGTCTCGACGGTAGTCCTTCCCGCACTCTTTGCAGACAGGCCGGAGGGCTCAATGATTCGAGTGTGGTCTGCCGGGTGCGCAAACGGCCAAGAGGCCTACTCAATCCTGTTCACCTTGATCGAATACCTCGACCAGCACCCCGGGAAATGGAAGATCGTCATCCGTGGGACCGATGTGGATCGAGCCTCGTTGCAGACGGCACGGGCGGGCTGCTATCCTACAGCGACCCTCCGGGGGGCGACCCCAGAGGTGGTGGCCCGGTACTTCGAGGATGCTCCAGACCCCCAAGGCGAAGCTCGTCCCCATGTTCGCGTGCGCAAGGAATTCCGCGATCGCGTCACTTTCCAGTACCACGATCTCGTCTCAGACCGCCCGCAACGGTACTTCGATCTCATCCTCTGCCGCAACATGCTCATCTACCTCTCCAAGGCGCAGCAGGAGCATGTCCTGCGCAGCCTCCATGCAGCTTTGGTCTCTCGTGGTTTCCTTGTCCTGGGAAAGACCGAATCGATGGCGGTCGCCCTGCGGCCCGCCTTCCAGCTAGTCGACGTTGCCGAGCGGGTCTACCAGCGGTTGGACATTCCGCCCACCTAGAGGATCCGTGGCGGGGACTCGATCGTGGTGATCGTCATCGAGCCATCACTCGTCGAGAAGGCCACGGTCCGCCCGACAGTCCCGCCCACGTCCTCCCCGACGATGGGGACGCCCACGGCTGCCAGCTGCTCTCGGACAGCGGTGACGTTGCGCTCTCCGATCCTGAGCACCCCTCCGTGGGACAGTCCCTTGGGATTGAACATCTGTGCCCCCCCGACGATCTTCGCCACCAAGCGCTCCACAGGGGCACCTTTGCGGCGGAGCTCCCGCACCATCAAGGGGACCGACCGGTCCGCAAACTTGTGCGGGGAATCCCGGAAAACGGACATCTCGATGGACGGCAGGAGCACGTGACTGAGGCCACCGGCGTGGGACAGCGGGTCCCACAGGCCGATGGCGACGCACGAGCCGAGCCCCCGCGCGACCAAGAGCGCGGTCTCGGTTGTCACCTTCGCGCTCCCAATCCGAACCACCAGGGTCTGGATGGGCCCCCCTCCTTCGAACAAGACGTCCGTTGGATTCCCGACCCCCCCACGAATCAGGGGTCGCCGCCGACCCCCAGGGCCGCAAGAATCTTTGCCGGTGAGTCGGGGTCGAGGAGGAAGATGAAGTACCCCTTGATCTTGTTCGTCGGTTCCAGGAGTTGGGTCTCGATCACCAGCGCCTCCGCGGAGACCTTGCTCAACTCGATGATCAGGAAGTCCATCAGTGCTCCGATCATGTCGAAGGCGAGCTTGGGGATGCTCTGGCGCATGTTGAGCCCCGTGAACTGATGGAGCGCTGTCAGGTGGTTGCCCAGGAGGATGTTCCCCACCTCCTTGAGCGCCTCTTGATCGATCTCAGAGAGGACCTTGGTCGCGCCGATCTCCCGGCCCATGAGCAAGTCCGCAAGATGCAGTGCGCTCTCGCGGGGAAAGAGCAGCAACACCTTGCCGTTTGCATCCCCCTCGATCTCCATGTAGACCCCCGCGACAAGGGACTCGACGTTGCCGAAGATCTCCGGGAGCCGTTCGACCGGTAGGAGGTTGATGTAAGGCACCGTCATCTCGACCTTCTTATTGATCATCCGGGAGAGGGCCGTCGCGGCGTGCCCCATCCCGATGTTGCCTACTTCGACCAAAGCATCGAGCTGCAGTTTTGTCAATCGGATGTCTTCGCTCATATGCCCCACCCAAACGCCCGTGCTGTTCCTGAGTGCGCAAGGGCGCATAAGGATACCGCGCGGCCCAGTCGCTGGGGTACAGACTAGCTCTCGACGGCGCCGACGTCGACGACGAGGGCGACACGACCATCCCCCAGGATGGTCGCTCCCGCGATGCCCCGGATGCTCTGGAACATCCGCCCCAGGGGCTTGATCACCACTTCCTGCTGGCCGACCAGCTCGTCGACGACCAGCGCCAAACGACGGTCCCCACGTTCGACGATGACTGTGGTCAGCACGCTCACCCCATCGTCCTTCTTCTTCTCGTGGAACAGAGTCGGAAGTCGCAGCAGGGGCACGACCTCCTCGCGCCAGACGAGTACCTCGCGACCACGAACGGTCTTGACTGCCGACAGGGGGAGCTTGAGGGTCTCGATGACGTTGGTGACTGGGATCCCGTAGGTCTGCCCGCTGACCACCACCAGCAGAACGGTGATGATGGCCATCGTCAGGGGCAATCGTAGCCGGAAGAGGGTACCCTCTCCCTTGTGCGTCTCGAGTTCGACGATTCCGCCAAGGGCCTCGACCTTCGTCTTGACGACATCCATCCCCACGCCACGGCCACTGATCTCAGTCACTTGATCACGCGAGGAGAAGTTGGGTAGGAAGACCAAGTTGACCGCCTCTGCGTCGGTCAGCTGTGACGCGCGCGTTTCGTCCATCAACCCCTTCTCGACGGCCTTGCGCCGAAAGACCCCAGGATCGATCCCCCCACCATCGTCCTGGACGAGTATCTCCACGTGGCTCTTCTGTCGCACCGCAGTCAGGCGGATTGTGCCAATGGGGTCCTTGCCAGCGGCCGTCCTGACGGGTGGGAACTCAATCCCGTGGTCGACGGAATTGCGTAGGAGGTGCACCAACGGTTCGCTGATCTCGTCGAGTACGGTACGGTCTAGCTCGATCTCCCAGCCCTCTACCACGAACTCAACCTGCTTGCCGATGTCACGAGCGAGGTCACGCACCATGCGCGGGAAGCGATCGAAGATGTATCGGACCGGGACCATGCGCATCTTGAGGACTTCGTCTTGGAGGTCTTTGGTCAGCCGGTTGACATGGGTCATCGCCTCGCTGAGCTCGCCCAGCTCATGTTGCGCACTCAACTGCTGGAGCCGGCTCTTGTTGATCGTCAGCTCCTCGACCAGGTTGAGGAGCCGCTCGAGGCTGTCCGTGCTGATACGGATGGTCCCGGTCTTCTTGGCCGCAGGCTTTGGCATCCCCTGGGCGGTTGTTGGGGCGGGCAGGGGGGGGCCTTTGGTGTCCGCATGCGGCGAGACGGGGGTGTCCGTCGGCGCGACGGGCCCCGGGGGATATCCACCGATTCCCTCGGGCACCTCGACTTCCTCCTCAAGTTCGATCGGCGCAGGGGAAGGTCTTCGAAGGGGCTGGGCGACCAACGGGGCAACGACGGGGTTCGACACCGGTCCTGCCGATATTGAGGGCGGCGTCGCTACCTTCCCCGGGGGCGACAGGCCACGAAGCCGCTCGAGGGCTTCGGCGACGGGTGGTTCGGGCCCGTCTGCGGAGAGCGCCCCCAGGAGGCGTTCGAGTGCGTCGATGGCCATGAACACGACATCGACGACCGTGCGCGGCAGTGGAATGGATTGCTTGCGATAGGGGTCGAGGGTACTCTCGAGGGTATGTGCGAGGCTCGTGATGGTCTCGTATCCCATCGTCGCCGCCATGCCCTTGATTGTGTGGGCCGATCGGAAGACCTGGGTCAGCTGTTCGGAATCACCCGGATCCCTCTCGAGGGCCAGAAGTGCGGTATTGAGCAATTGCAAGTGTTCCGCGGCTTCGGAGAGGAACATCCCCTTGTACTCTTCGATTTCGATGCTCTTCCCCTCCCAACCTTGGAGCAACAAGCATCGGCGGTTGCGCTACGCCAGTCCGGTCAGCGTCCGTGCAATCTCATTCAGCGGCAGCACCCTGTCAGGCGTGATCGTCTCGAGCGCGGCCTTAGGCATTCCAAAGACCGTGCAAGTCGCCTCGTCCTGCACGATGGTGGTCCCGCTGGAGGATTGGAGCTTCGCCATCCCCGCGGCGCCATCCCGCCCCATGCCGGTGAGGATGACCCCGACGCCGCGGTCGCGTGCATGGTTGGCGATCGAGGCGAGCAGGACATCGATTGACGGTCGCACCCCGTGGACCCGAGGCTCTTGGTGAAGATGGACCTTGAGCAAGGGTGAGTTTTCCGAGACCGGGCGCACCTCCATGTGCCAGTCCCCCGGTGCGACGAGGACCACCCCAGGCTCGACTAAGTCCCCTTCCCCTGCTTCGCGAGCTTGGAGCCCACACGCCTTGGAGAGGCGTTCGGCGAACGAGCGGGTGAAGTTCGGCGGCATGTGCTGGACGATGAGGATTGCCAGAGGTAGGCCTTGGGGGATCTCACGGAGGATGGCCATGATCGCCTGGGGCCCACCGGTAGAAGCCCCCATGGCGATGACGCGGAATCCCCGAGCATCCACCGGAGGAATGGTCGGCAGTTCCGCCCGGGCCTGGGGTAACGAACGAAGATCGATCCCTGCAGCGATCTTGACCTTCTCGATCAGCTCCGCCTTGACCTTGGCCATGTCCAGCGAGACCGTGCCGCTGGGTTTGAGGACGAAATCCACCGCGCCAAACTCGAAGGCTCGCAGGACGATGTCTGCGTCTTCCTTGCCAAGTCCGGTGACCATCAGTACTGGCGTCGGGCACTGCTCCATGATCAACCCAAGAGCCGTGAACCCGTCCATGTGTGGCATCTTGATGTCCATCGTCACGACGTCAGGTCGCAACGCCTTGACCTTGCGCAAGGCCTCCGAGCCGTCGACGCAAGTGGCGACAACCTCGATCTGTGGGTCCTCCTCGAGCATGTCGGAAAGGACGCGGCGCATGAAGGCGCTGTCATCGACGACCAGAACACGGATGGGTTTTCCCATGGTCAGTTGCCTGCCTGCGGCCATTCTCCGCTACTGGCGTATGGGTCACCGACCCCAGGGCGAGGCGATCGACCCAGGTCAGCTGAAGATTTCGTCGATGACCTCGACGACCTTCGATTCCTCGAAGGGCTTGACGATGAAGGTCTTGGCGCCGGCGTCCATCGCCTCATTGACCAGCGGCTGCTGGCCTAAGGCACTGACGACGATAATCCTCGCTTTGTCGTCGAACTCGAGTATCGCGCGAGTCGCCTCGATTCCATCCATACCTGGCATGACCACGTCCATCGTGACCAGGTCCGGCTTGTTCTGCTTGTAGGACTCGACGGCCTTCATGCCGTTCTCGACATCCGCCACCACGGTGAAGCTGTGCTTCTCAAGAATCTTGCGAAGGACGAATCGCATGAACTGCGAATCATCAGCGATGAGGACTGTGCGGTTCGGGGCCATGCGCACCGTGCTTCCCTGCGAGATGGGAACGGCCAGGGATGTGCCGCTTCTGTATATAAGCTCTCAGGATTGCGCCCCCTTCGTCCGAAGGGGTGCGACTACGAGGGGAGGTCAATGGGAGGCAGAAGACGCGGCCTCTTGGTGCTCGAGCTGGTCGACCACTTCCACTTCACGCTTGCTGAGGAGCCCATGGGCATTGAGGATGATGATTAGGCGGTCCTCGACCTTGCCCACGCCCGTCAGGTAGTGGCGGTCCATCTCAGCGAGGATGACTGGTGGGGGTGGGGCAATCGCGGCTTCCGGTATCCTGCGGACTTCGTGCACCTTGTCGACAATCAGTCCCACCAGGAGTTCGTCGACCTTGAGGACGATGATCCGGGTGTCGTCGTCGCGAGGCCAATCGGGCATGTGGAACTTCTTGCGCAGGTCCACGACAGCGGTGATCTGGCCACGGAGGTTGATGACACCCTCGAGGAAGTGCGGTGAACGAGGGATACGGGTGATTGGGAGCAGCCGGTTGATCTCTTTGACCGACGATACCGGGAACGCGAACTGCTCCTCCCCCAGTTGGAACACGACCAGTTGGACCTCGCGGCCGAACTCCTCAGGCGCGCTGCGAGGGTCCTTACGACCATGGGGATGCCGAGCGGGTGGTGTCAACGCAACCCCCCAATCGACGTCCCCTTCCGAAGCCGGCTAGCGCGACTTGCGCTTCCGTAGTTCCTCAGTCAGGCGCTTGCGGAGCTCCTCCTCGAGCGCCGCTCTCTCCTCGTCCGTCATCGCAACCTCGGTCTCTTCCTCGTCGGTCCGGATCGAAAACGCCCTGCTGACCTCGTGGAGCTTCTCTGCCATCTTGGCTAGGTCCTGGGCCGAGGCGGTGATCTCCTCCATCGCAGCCCGTTGCTGCTCGGTCGAGGCGGAGGCTTCCTCCGACCCCGCTGCGGTCTCCTCGGCAACCGTGGCAATCTTGTCGGTAGCCTCGACGACGCGCTCGGTCCCCTTCTCCTGTTGAATCGCTGCCGCCGAAATGTCCTGCACCATCTGGGAGGTCTCCGTGACGACTTGGGCGATCTCCTGCAGTTTCTGGGAGGCTTGCGCCACTACTTGCATGGCCACTGTCACCTCCTTTGTGCCAGTTTCCATCGATTGGACGGCATTGACGGTCTCTCGGGAGATCTCCTTGATCAACTCCGAGATGTCATCGGCCGAGCGCATGGACTGATCTGCAAGGCGCCGCACTTCGTCGGCTACCACCGCGAAGCCGCGCCCTTGGTCCCCCGCATGCGCAGCCTCGATGGCGGCATTGAGTGCCAGCAGGTTGGTCTGGCCGGCGATCGCGGTCACTCGATCAGCGATCTTGTTGATGCTCTCGGACCGCTGGCCAAGCCCCTGGACCACTTTGGAGGTCGCCATGACCACGTCGTAGGTCTGTTGCATCTTCTGCATGGCTTCCTTGGCGCTGGCTCCCCCTTCGGTCGCGAGAGCGGCAGCGGCCCGGCTGCTCGCGGCCGCGCTGTTGGCTTTGGCCGCGACTTCCTGGGCGGCCATCGACATGATTTCGATGACGGTCGAGGCTCCCTCGATTTGTTGGGCTTGGTCTTGGGCCCCTTGGGCGATCTGCTCGACGGTGGCGCTGACCTCCTCAGTGGTCGCGTTCATCTCCTCGCTGCTTGCTGCCAATTGCTGCGCTGTCGTCGCGACTTCGGTGGAAGTCTCTTGGACCCGACGGATAAGGTCCTTCATTGAGGCCATCATCGCCGTGAAGGCCTCGGCGAGTTTCCCAAAGTCGTCGTCGCGTTCCGCCTTGATAGTGACCCGCAGATCGCCCTCGGCCATCTTGTTGACCGCTTCCATGAACCGGCGGATCTGGCCTTCGAGGTAGGAGCGTGCCTCCTGCTCGACCATCAGGGATTCTTGGATGTGCTGTTCGAGCAGCTCACGCTCCTGCTGCTCCTTCTTGAACACCGTGATGTCCCGGACAGAGGAGGTGATCGCGACCACTTTTCCATCCTCGTCGAGGGCCGGAAAGAAGCTCAGCTGGATGTCGATGAGGTACCCATCCTTGTGGAACCGCTGAGTCTCGACACTGATGATAGGTTCGCCACGTTTGGCAACGCTCGCGAACTGCTCCTTGACCTGGTTGCGCAGGTTCTCGGGGACCAGTGGGGAGGCCTTCCCAACGACCTCTTCGGGCTCGAAGCCGAAGATCCTTCCGGCAACGCGGTTGAACCCGATGATCGTGCCGGCGAGGTCTTCCTTGATGATGGCGATGTCAGAGGACTCGATGATCAGATTGAGCTCGTCGGCATCAGCCGTCAGCGGGTTCGTCGACTTGTGCAGTGCCATCAGCGCATCCTCCGGATTGCATCCCCGATCTCCGTCGCGTCGTGACCATAAATCTTGATTGCCGCTTCGATGCGACGAGAGAGGGGGTCGAGATCGTTCACGGTTAGCTCGTCAGGCGTGGTACCAATCGCCCGGCATTGGGCCTTAACCGCGGCCTTCGCGATGAAGTCGCCGATGATGGGCTCGAGCAGCTTTTCGATACGCTGCGCAAGCTCATTGGCCACGCTGCACCTGCCTGTCTTCCCCCGCGCCGCCGGATGGTCGCGTTCGCAACAGGTGGTCTGTATAAATATTCAAGGGTGGCCGGCGGCTGCCGCCTCCCCCGCAGTTTCTGCCTCCTGGACAGGGGAAACCCAGTGACGGACCCTCACTCCCAACCCACGCCGCGAAGATTGCATCTCCCACCCACTAGCGGCTGCGGTCCCACAGCCGACGAGGGCACCCCCTTGGCGGAGCCACACCTCATCCCCTGGGGAGATCGCCTGATCCGCGCTGGAAATCCCCGCGCAGAAGACACTCCCTGTCTTGGGCAGATCGCCCACCTCGACCCACCATCGTCCTGTCGAGGCAAGGCGCTGCCACCCCGACACCGTCGGGACGAACCCTGCGCTTCCGGGCACGCAACCGCCCAGGTCGCCCTCCGATCCGATCAGACGACACCACGGGGGGCGACCACGGACCCGAGCATCGGTCAGGCATTGCGCAGCATCCCTCCCTAGTTGAAAGGTGACCAGCGCACGGAGGTCTTGGGCCAAGCGGTCACGTGCAGCGACCTTCTGTAGGGCGGTGACGGCTGAGTGCAAGGGCCCGCGCAGCTGCGCACTGACCTCGTTTTGGTGCGGTTTGCCCTCGGTGATGACCACATCCAGGCCCTGGACCTCGTGTAGCACCTGCAGGCCTGGGACGCAGGCCGCGGCAAAGCGATACTGCCCCCCCCGCAGCAGCCTGCCCACCCGATCGCGGATGAGCCTCTCCTCGCGGGGGCTCCAGGTGCCCGTGACCGGGATGTCGTAGACGGCTGCCGGGTGCGTGGCCTCCAGGTCGAGCGGCACGGCGCCCAACGGTGAGGTGACGACGATGACATGGACCGCCCAAGGGTTGGGCAAGCTTTGGACGAGCTGCATCGTTGCACGAAGCGAACGGGAGCTTGAGTAGGGCTTACGTGCAGAACAGGGGACCAAGAGCGCGACCTCTGCTGCGGGGGGTCGGCGGTAGCCTTCCAGCCGTTGAAGGTACTTTTGGATGTCGGGCCGCCCGAGGTCATCGTCGCTCAAGACGATGCATCGCTTCCTGCGTACCGGGGCGAGACGGAGTGCGACCTCGCTTGGATGGCTCTCGAACGCCCGGACCGCCGCCACGGTCCACGGATGGGCGAACATCCGCTGGCTGACAACCTCGCGCGCGCGTTCTCCCTCGACCGCCCTGGCGAGCAGTGCCGCCTCGGCCACCAAGGCCTGACGGTTCTCCTGGAGCAGCTTCGCGGCGTGCTCGTGGTCGCTGGCGAGGGGCAACTGCGCCCCCTCTGCCATCGGACCCTGGAGGCCCTGGAGGCCGGTGGTTGACGTGCTCAGCCCCATCTGGGCGGCAAGATCGACCGCTGCAGTGTCGACGACATCGACCGTCAGCAGTACCAGGGTCGCCAGCTCCGAGGGGAGGCCAAGCCCGGGGGTGTAGAGTAGTGGCTCTGGTCCGAGTGCTGCGCGGGCAGAGACGATGGTCTCGACGAATCGCCGGGGATCCCCCTGGTGGTCTTGTGCCCTCGGGAGGATGACCATCCAGGGCCTTGGTCGCCCCTCAGGTGGAATCTCGGAGAAGCGCTCGATGCTCCTGAGCACGAGAATCCTCCCCTGCGCCAACGTGGTATTCTGCAACGATGGTTGCGCGTCCGTCAACTCCGCGAAGAACCCTGGGTATGGCAAGCCCGAGTGCTGATCCGCGGGACCCTCCTTGCCCGGGGAAGGGTCGAATGGTGAAGCAGGAGGTGCGACCTGCGTTGCGTCGGTGGGAAGGGCCACCACCAGCGGTGTCCGGATCGCCGGACCCGCATCAGGGGCACCGATCCACTCGATGCTTGACGTCGCCAGAGAGAGGTCTCGCCCACGTCGCGTGGCCCGCCAGGGATTCTGGTACAGTCGTTCCAAACCAAGAGGATCCAGGAGGTGAGCACTCTCGGAGTACGCAGGGGTCGGGGGCATCAGACACCGTGGCCGGGTAGTCCCATCGTTCTGGTGGTGGTTGACGACACGCGACGAGGGGTGTTACCCAAAGGGCCAGGCCGCATAGAGGTATCGGGCGCTGGGCGCTTCCGCTGCGCCATGTCCAGGTCCGCGCTGGCGATCATGTGCGCTGAAATGGTCTGGATTGGAAGAACTCACGTCCGCGCAACCGACCGTCAGAGGTCGAAACCCAGATACCGGAACTCGGCCTGCCCCCACTCGAAAAGATCCTCGGCATCCTCTCGTCCTGCTTCCATGGGGGCGCGGTCTTGGCGGAGTGAACTCGAACGAACAATTGATGCTGCGTGCCCAATTGTCCGTCGTGGCGACACCAAGACGCACCCAACGGCGACGACCATCTGGCCCAACGCCGGAGGACGAGGTGGAGTGGGGCGTGTGGGATTCCCCGGATGCAGCCCACTCGCGGAGGCCCGCCACCGGCATTGCACACGGGCAGGTCGCAGTCGCACCGCCACCGCGCCACGGTCGGCAAGGAGCCCGTGCTACTCGCCGACGTCTCGACCACAACGAAGGTGGTTCTGAAACCCATGATCGGGAGGACCGATGGAGACCACCAGCGCAGCAAGCTGGGCGTACCCGTGCGCCCCTCAACATTGGCACGGGGGTGGGGATTGCTGGAATCCTCTTGTTCCTCGCGTCACTTTTCCTGCCGTGGTTCACGGTTCACGCTCGAATCGATGATGGGCCCTACACCACCCCGGGTTTCGTTGAGCTCGTCCGAATCGACGGATTCGAGGGACTTCGCGTGCACCAAGTCCTAGCGGGGGGCGCAGGGACCGCCCCAGTCATCGATTTGGGGGTCCCCATCGGGGTGTTCTTCATCATCGCAGCGATCCTTAGCCTCGTCACGATCGTTCGCGCGACCACCGCAGGGCAGCGGGCACGCAGATTCCTCCGGGGCGGGCTAATCACCCTCGTCCCACTGGGGATACTCCTCGTCTTGATCAATCGTCTCTCTGTCATGCTCCCTGGCGACGTACCACCGGCGCTGCTGCGGATCATTGAGTACATCGGGGCGAATCCGTTCGGTGGCAGGACGACCGAGACTTTCCTGGAGTACCAGACGGTGACCCTCGAATGGGGGATGGAGGTCGGTGGATACCTGCTCGTGGCCTCAGCAGTGCTCCAGCTCGTCGCCTCCCTCATCGAGATGGGGGAGGGGTAGCCTCCCACGGCCAATGGGCGATTCCTTCCTCCTTGCTCCCTAGGGCGAACCACTGGCCATCGACGGCCAGGGCATGGCCTGAGCTCGTCAGCGCGGCGCGTTCCACGCTTTCTTGAAGAAGGACAGGGTTGGAATGGTTGATGTGCGTGAAGTAGACCCCTTGGCGGCGCGGGAGGGCTCTGAGGCTGATCTCCATCGGTGGATGCGGCACCTCCGCCTGGGTGCGCCCCTGCAGCTCGGCTGACGAGAAGAACGTGCCGTCGACCAGGCAAACGTCATGATGACTGATCATGGCGAGTTCCTCGGGCCCGAGCCGGTCGACGTCAGGCATGTAGAGCACAGAGCGTCCAGCGCCCTCGAGGGAGAGGGCGAGCGTGTCGCTGTCCTCACCGCGATGAGGTACCAGATGCACACTCCCGCGCACGCCAGGTAGGAGATCGAGGGGCTTGCCCGGTGCGATGACCTGGAGGACCAGCTCGCTCCGCTCGACCAGATGCGAGAAGGGTCGGTTGGCGCGGACGAACCGATCCATCGTCTTGCTGCAGAGCACGGGAATCCCATGCGTCGAGGCCCCTTCGCGGCCAAGTAGGGCTAGTCCCAGGTAGTGACCGATGTGGGCATGGGTCAACAGGATTCGATCGACAGGGTGACGTCGCGCCGCTTTGCGTCCTGAGGCGGCCTGGAGCATCGCAAGTTGCACCGTGATTTGCGGGCTTGCGTCGACGAGGAGGCCGTAGACCAATCCCTCATCATCGGATGACCAGACGCCCAGTGCCGGTGGGAGCCGACGTATCGTGTCGTCCCGCCAGGCGCGCTCGCAGGTGGGACAGTCGCAACCGACCTGAGGAACCCCCGCATCCTGGCCGGTACCCAGGACCACGACACCCGCGCGCGCGAGCGGGGGCGTTCGTCCGTTACCCGGGCCTCGGGTTGCCACGAGCGTCGAGCCCCCCCCCTGCTACTAGTTCCTTTCGCCCAGCAACCGAATCCTTGATGCCGCAGCCAGGATTGACCGAGGCGATGCGGACGACTTCCCAGCCGGAAGGCTTCGGTCGTCCGGAGTCGATGATAGAGTGCGGGTGGCGACTTTGGCGTAACGCCCCGGTGGGGAAGTCTCCCCTCTCGTCGGTGCTTGAGTGCACCGACCATTGTCCAGCACTCATCGATCTGGTCGGAGGCACTTCTGCCCTTGGTCGATTCCTGGCCGCCACTCGGGTCGACGTCGTCGACGAGGAGGGCTACCTCTGGGTCGACGACGATGATGGGACCATCTCGATCTGCTCCTCCTACCTCCGTGAAGGTCCAGAGCAGGAGATCATCATCGACCTGGTGCACGAGCTCGTCCATGTCCATCAACAGTCCCAGGGTCGGCCCCTCTACGACAAGCGGTACGCCTACGTCGACCGCCCCACCGAGATCGAGGCCTATGCGGTGTGTATCAAAGAGGCACGACGGTTGGGCTTGAGCGAGGCGCAGATCGTCAATTACCTCCGGGTTCCTTGGGTCTCGGCCGCAGAGCACTTGCGGCTCTGTGCCCATCTCTCCTTGCGGGTCCTGCCGGCTCATTCTCCCTCACCCTGAGGAACGAGGGCTTATCCTCCCCGACGGACAGGCCGTCAGCGTGGCGCTGACAGACCCGTTGGACCCTCACGATCCGATGCAGCGGCAGACCCATGCGCGCCATTGGTCCCTCCTGCTTGGGGCCGTCAAACCGGATCGATTGGTTGCGCGCGTCCAGGAGTCGGGGGTACCCCTGCAGGAGGCAGGTTCACTGGGAGTGGGGAGGGCCGTCAGGGTGCTCGAATTGCTGCCCGAGCTCGCTATCGTCGTCGTCGGACCCTTGGATGGAGGTCTAGCGCAGGTGATCAGTTCCTATCCCGTGCTCCTTGAGGGGAGCACGCTCCAGGCTGTGATTCTCCAGATGCGTCCATGGGCCAATGGATTCGATTCGCGGGTGGACGTCGCTGTCGATGGTCAGCGGCAGTCGAGCCACCAACGGACCTTCTTCTCGGCGGATGGGTGGGCTGACCCAGGAGCATACAGGCCGGGGAATCGCCGTCCTCTGGCTGTCGGGGGCTTCATCGATCGAGCACACGTGGTAGAATCTGCGCCCGGTCCCTCCGAAACAGCCATCGTACCACTCTGGCAGCTGCTCAACAGCAGCAATCCCGCAGATGAGGTGCAATTCCTCGCCCCGGTCGTTCGGGCGCGCGAATTGCTCCTCCCCATGGATCAGTCGCAGGGTGGTCCTGAGATGGGCGGTTGGCTGGTACATGTATCGCTGGGGGCCCTTGGAGAGGTTCCCCTCTTCGGTCGGGCGGAGCATCTCCGGGGAATCCCGCGTCCTGGAGCCGGCCTGTTTGGGACGGCGTGGCTCCAGTGTCGCGCCGGGCCCGCGGCATTGCAATCCGCCGAACTTGCCGGCAGGCAGCCCGGGAACATCGCGAAACCCTGATGCCTGAGCGTGCCGCTCCCTGACCGTGGTCTCAGACCAGGGCAAGTCAGACCCGGCCAATCGGCGCAAGGCCTCGTGCTTCCAATGCAAACTGCTCGCCTTCTTGCTGCTCCTTGGGGGTCTCTCTGCAGCGATACTGTGGGCGCGCTCGCTCTTGACGTGGATTGGCGTCGCGATGTTCGTCGGAGGTCTGCTGGTGGGCCTATGGTGCCCCAGGCTGTGCGACCCCCCCCAGGAGGAGGGCTAACCCCTGAGCTCTGGGATGGCCGCGATCAAGGGCGCCAACTCGTCAGCAGGGAGCGATGAGCGCACAAGTGGCGCCATCGATGCGAAAACCTGTGGAGGCACACCTGCCCTGACCATCTGGAGATAGCCGACCCGCTCTTCTTCCGTCAGTCGTTGGAGCAACCATGGCAAGAGGGCAGGGTACATCTCCTTGGGCACTTCACCCATGAGGGCCCCTGCAAGTGTCCTTTGATCGGGGATGCTCAAGAGTTCTCCTAGCAAGGGGACGATCAGCTCGTTCTCCTTCCGAACGTGCAAGGACAGATGCGTGCGCAGGTCCCGGGCGGCCTCGGCAAGGTCGGGCTGCGACGGTCCCTTGCCGCCGCGGGGTGTAGCCAGCCGTTCCAAGCGACGGATGATCTCCTCCTCTTCACGATGGTCGAAGAGATAGGTCTGGACGGACCTGGGGAGCTTCCCTTCGAGCAGGGGGAAGACGTGGTGCTCCTCACCGTTAGTGTGGATCGTGAGCAAGTTCTCGTAGAACCTCAATCGCTCGTGGAACTCCATGACCTGCTGCTCTGTGCGCGCAGCGGCCGCTAGCTCATCGAGATGCGCGGCTTCGACCATGATTGCTGCGTGGATGAATCGAATGCCGTCGAGTGGACTAGCCATGAATATCGCTGGTCCAAGTGGTGAACCCTATTTGAAGCCTCTGCGGCATTGGATGCCGATTATTCTTCGGTTTTTCCCCCACTGAGTCGCTCCAGTGCCTCGTGGATTCGCAGATGATCTTCCACATCAATGGACTTGAGCAGGTGGGGATCGCTCAGTGCTTTGATGGCGACGGCCATGATGATGACTCCACCGAGGAAACCCCCAATCGAATCAGAGGTCACCCCTCGGAGGAGTCGCAGACCGTAAATCAGCAGGAACCCGATCCCGACACCGACGAACAACAATCCGACCAAGCGCCAGCGCTCACGGGACGCCGCCCTCTGTCGAAGCTCCGACTCGAAGTCCTCGGCCATGGCGCAGGAACGCTCTGCAGGCCCAAAACCCTACCGCTGCTGGGGCGAGCAGGGCAGAGCGCCGTCAGCCGCGGCCCTATCGGGCATGGTCAGATGGCCTGGGGCCGGGGGGCGGCGGTGGACCAGGCGGCCGAGGGCTGTACGGTAGGGGGTGCTGGGCATCCGGTTGTGGAGTGACCTTCATGCCTCCTCCAGATCGGTGATTCGCTCCCGGACGCCACTGAGTTCTTGCTCGAGTTCCAAGGCATAGGCCTCGAGCCATGCCTTGCGCTCCTTCTTGCTGTAGTACCTTCGATTGACCCAGACGTTGGGTCCACATCCGTTGCTCCCGTGCATCGCGTCGATCCTGCGGCCTGGCCGCCGAAGAGGGATGCGCATGCTGGTGCTTGGTGACGGACACCAGCGTGACCAGGTCGCCCCGATGGGCAGTCACGGCCGATGAGTCTATCCGGCCAGGCCCGACTGCCGGGCTCCCGACTGCAGATCCCCGTTGTCATCGACTGGGGCTGGCGGGATGCCGTACAGATCCGCCAATGCGACGAGGATGGCTCGGACGGCTTGGAAGCATCGATCTTGCTCTGCAGGAGGCGCCTCGGCCTCCAGGGTCATCCTTCGTCCACGCAGACGTAGCCGGACTACGATTCGTCCTCCCTCCCCGATCCACGTCAGCACATCCTCGTAGGCCCCTTGCCGCTGGCCATACCAGCGCAGGTGATGGAACCATCTGCGTGCCAACCGGGCCGTAACGTCTATCGGAGCGAGTCGGGCAGGCAGCAGCGCCTCGATGAGGGTGATGACCTCTCCTGATCCGTCTTCGGTAGCGCGCACCTGGACCAGTTCCGAGCCTGCCGACGTGAGGCGGTAACCCTTGGAATCCTTGGCGACCAACCCGTCGGCCATCAGCCGCCGCAGGGTGCGGGTGAGGGATTGTTGGTGGACGGAGAGTCGTCGGCGCAAACCCGCAAAGGAGATCACAGCCTGCGTATCCTTGCCCAATTCGGCGAGGATCTCTGCCCCCCGTCCAGGGAGGGGGCCCAGGAATGCGCCTGGGGGGTCTCTGTGGGCGGGTCCGACCATGGGTCAGAGGTTCGCTCTTGGCGGCATAAAGCTGCCTTCGTGCCCTCTCTTCAGAGACAGACGGGCGAGAGGGCTATTCCATCCTGTCCCCTATTCCTCGCCGTGGCCCTCTTTCCGCCCAAGGCTGCTGGCGATCCTGCGAGTGCCACAGTCCTCAAGCATCCCCCGGAGGGTGACCATCCGTGAGAGAGATGACGTTGAGCGGGAACTCCCCTTCCGATTCGGCCCCCTTGGCGATTGTGACCGGGTCGACGGGGGGCTTTGGAAAGGAATTCGTTCGCCTGCTCGCGGAGGATGGGTTTGATTTGCTGCTCATCGCCCGCGACGAGGAGGCGCTCCGCCGGCAAGCCCAAGAGACCGAGCAGTCGAGCGGTCGGCGGTGTTCTATCCTCGTGGCAGACCTAAGTGAGGGCGCAGGGGTCCAGAAGGTGGTTTGTTGCATCCAGAACGTTCGGCAGCCGGTGCGGGTGCTGGTCAATAACGCAGGCTTTGGTGCTCTGGGGGCATTCCAGCGCCTCGAGCCCCCGGGGCAGATGATCGCGGTCAATGCAGAGGCCTTGGCGATGCTGACCCACGCGGTGCTCCCGCAGATGGTTGCAGCAAGAGAGGGGCTGATCCTCAACGTCGCCTCTGCGGCGGCATTCTCGCCCGGGCCATTGATGGCCACCTACTATGCAACCAAGGCCTTCGTCCTCTCTTTCAGCGAGGCGCTGTCCGAGGAGCTCCGAGGCAGTGGGGTGCGCGTCTGCGCGTTCTGCCCGGGGCCGAGCACGACCGGCTTTGGGGCTCGGGCAGGAATTGAAGGCACGCCCACCTTCGATCGGCATGCGCTCCCACCGGGTCGGCTCGTGGCGATTGGGTATGCCCGCGCGCGGGCGGGTCAGGTCGTTATCGTTCCGAGCCTGCGAATCAAGGCAATGTTGGTCCTCAGTAGGTTGGTCCCGCGATCGATGGTACGCTGGTGGATGGGCCGGCAGCTTGCCATCCGGGCACGTGCCTCAGGGGTTAGCCCTCAATCGTGAAGGCTGTCCCCGTTCGAAGGCAATCCGCCAAGGTGCGATAGACACCCAGGATACGTGACGGCGTGGGGTCGGGACCGACGGCCCGTCTGATCCTTGTGGCAAGCGTCCCGTGCCGGAGGATGTTCTGGAGTGCGTGCCCGGTCTGCTCCGAGCCTGGCCTATGGCTGGCTCGGGAAAGCAGGAGCTCCCACACCTTCCCCGCGGTGGGGTCGATCGGAGGCGACAGGCCGAGGTCGCGCAAGTAGTCCTGCTGATGGATCTGGGCGCCCTCACCCAATTGGATGGTCTGCTCGAGGATGGGGAGCAAGGCGCGCTCATCCCAGCCGCGCAGCAGCTGCAGATCCCCCATCCGACCCTCAACGAGCGCTCGCAGTACGGACACTACCGCCTCGAGGATGGCGACGTCTGCCGCCGGGCATTCCTGGATGTCGAGGACGCGGATCTCGATAGTATCGCGGTCGAACCGGGCGATGGCACCGCGCGCATTAACCCACTCATGTTGGAGGATCCCTTCGGGGTCGAGGGGAGAGAGGTCGCGGTAGATTCTCCCCAGGAGGTGCTGTTCGTAATCAGCCCGGGTGAAAACGCGCTCAGGAATGACCAGGCCGCTGACGCTGGGGACGTTGGCAGCGTTCGACCGATAGACCGCCAGGCGGGTGTCGGCTAGACCCGTCAGCCGCGAGTCGCAGAGCGGAGAACTGGCGGCGAGCGCCGGCAGCAGGGGCAGCAGAACTCGGATCGCAGCATGGAGGCGCCCAAACTGATCGTCACCGGAAAAGGGGAGGTTGAGATGGGTCGACTGCAGGTTCGCCCACCCGTGCCCGTGGCAGTCGAAGATGCGGTCGAAGCAAGCGTAGATCGGCCCAGAGTCGTGGGGCCAGATACGCATCTCCTTGTGGGGGTCCATCGTCGGGTGCATCGCCGAGGGCATCAATCGGGCATGGTGGGGGGCAAGGGTCTCGTTGACGGTCCGCACCGCCGCATTGAATGGTGAGGCGAGGTCCGCCAAGGATCCGACCGGGCCATTGGTCTTGAGCTCGACAACGTGCAAGACCAGCTCGTTGGAGAGGGCGATGGGCCCCAGTTCGACATCGCTGACGTGCTCCCCGCTGAGGTCACGGAGGAGTTCATCGGCGATTGGACGGACGGCCAGGCTCTCGGAGTCGACGATCATGTACTCCATCTCCACGCCAAAGCCCTCGAACAAGCCGAGGCCGGTGATGTCCTCGCTCACCGATCCTGCCTCCGGCCACGCTCCTCGAGCGCCTCGAGGAAGTGTTGCATCACGGCCAGATAGAGACCCTCCTTGAGCTCCGCATCTTCGAGTCCATCCTCGATCGTCGGGTTGTCATTGACCTCCATGACCAGGAACCGCTTCCCGATCTGCTTGATATCGACGCCGTAGAGACCATCGCCGATCAGGCTTGCTGCTCGGACCCCCACCTGGATCGCGCCCTCGGGGGCCTCAGCCAGAGGTACCGACTCGACCTTGCCGTAGCGTGTCCGGCCGGTCGGGCTGGTCGTCATGATCCGCCAATCCCCTTTTGCCATATGGTACTTGCAGCTGTACAACGCCTTGCCCCCGAGCACCCCGATCCGCCAATCGAAGGGCGAAGAGATGTACTCTTGGACGATGGCGAGCTCGGAGGTCTCCAGCACGGCGCTAAGCTGCCGGCGCAGCTCCTGGGGCTCGGTGGCCTTTGCCACCCCGCGGGAGAAGGCGCTGTCGGGTTGCTTCACCACGCAAGGGAAACCGATCTCACGCTCGACTTCGTCCACGCTGTCGCGGTGCACCACGAGCGTCTTGGGACACGGTATCTTGTTCCGGGCGAAGAGCTCTGCCAAGAAGACCTTGTTGCCACACTTGAGGATAGACTCGGGGTCATCAATCACCACGAGCCCCTCCGCGGCCGCGCGGCGAGAAAAGCGATAGGTGAAGTGGTTGACGGCGGTCGTCATCCGGATGAAAAGCGCATCGTACTCGGCGATTCGGCCGTAATCGTCCTTGTCGATGATTGAGGGGGCGATCCCGAGGGTCCGCGCCGCCTTGGAGAACCGCTCGATTGCCAGCCGGGTGGACGGCTTGTAGAGCTCCTGGGGGTCAAAGAGGATCGCCAAGTCGTAGCGATACCGCTGCGAGGTGTCCTCGACGGTAATCGGGCGTTCGAAATACCGTTGCGCCATCTCCGCGACGAACTCGCGGTGGTGGGGGGGAATCTCCCCGGAAGCGATTGGCCGAACCGACTGGAGCTCCCAACGCTCATCCTGCCGCACGAAGGCTGCCCGCAGGAGCGGTGCGGGGAATTGGTTGAACAGGGCCTTGGCAATCCGGTCGTAGCGCTTGGCGGTGTTATGGCCGAAGTAGATGCTCAGCTCGAAGGCTTCCGAACGCAAGTCACGCAGTGCCCGCTGGACGAGGTCGTCGAACTCCTCGGAGAGGATCCGCAGCAGCGGCGCTTGACGCAGGTCTTGGATGGTCGCCACTGACGGCAAGGGGCGATGGCCTCGGGCCCCGGCCAGCAGCGAGACATAGTAGCCGAGAGTCTGGTGCCGGTAAGTCCGGCAGAGGTTGAACACCTTGGCCTGGCGCAAGCCGTGAAAGTGGGGATTGGTAAGGTACTCCCGTGCGCCGACCACATTGACTCCCGGGAGCTCGAGGTTCCAGGACCTGGGGTTCTCGATGATGATCAAGGGGAGCAGCATCACCCCTCCTTTCTCGGCGGCTCGATCACCAGGAGGTTTGCATCGTAAGTGAGGATCCCCAGCAAGACCGATCCGAGTACCCGCTGGATATCCACCTCGTAGTAGCGCCGTCGGTACGGGGGGTTGTCCCCCAACGGATCGGCCAGTCGCACGAGGTTGGTGGCCGCGTCGTAGCCATGGATGACGACGAAATGGCCCATCGGGCTTCCGCCGATGTCATCGTCATGGTCATCGCGCTCGCGCGCCGAGTCGTAGAGATAGGTCGCGCTCAAGCCCGTCAAGATGGGGTGCTCGCTGGCCAAGTGGCGCAGGAGCAAGCGGGGACTGAGTTCTTCGTAGAGCACCTCACCACCAAGCGTGAGGTATTCCAGGTAGGCATGGGACGCCACCTCCAGGTGCATCCCCTGCTTGACTTGCAGCTGGCGCTGCAAGCACTCCCTCAGGTCCGCCTTTGGAATCCGAAACCAGGTCGGATCGAACAACTGCAGGTTGTAGGTGTAGATCTTCGCCCGATAGCCGCGACGAAGGGCATGGATGGCCAAGAAGACCGCCAGGGTCCCACCCGTGGGGACGTTTGGCACCTCATCGATGAGGGTGGGTAGGTCGATTTCGTCCCCATGGAACCGATAGACTGCGTGCAGGCAGGTCGGCCCACACGTCGCCAGGTCTGGCTGGGGCAACATCTCCAGCCATAGACGATGTTCCATAGGCACCCGGCGATGGGCGCCAGTGACCGAATGGGGGATATGGAGTTTTTCCCCCTCGGCAATACCAGTGGGTCGAGCGCCCCGGATTGCCCAAGGGCCAGGAGGTTTCCCAGAGACCTCAAGCATCCGCAGGGATACCGTCGTCCATGTCTGTTGCTCGTGAGCAAGTCGCCGTGGTCGTCGTCGGCCACGTCGATCACGGCAAGTCGACGCTCCTGGGTCGACTGCTCGTCGAACTGGGGGTGTTCGGCACCGAACAGGTCGCTCACAACGAACGGGAGGCCGCTCAGTTTGGCAAGGAGTCCTTCAAGTACGCATGGCTCCTCGACAGCAGCCCCGAAGCGCGCAGACGTGGCCTGACCATCGAGGCGAACTACCAACGGTTCTCGACTCGGCGCAAGGAGGTCCTCGTCATCGACGCGCCTGGGCATCGTGACTTCGTCCGCAACATGATCACGGGGGCTTCGGAGGCTGATGCCGCCCTCCTCGTCATCGATGTGGCCGAGGGCGTGATGCCCCAGACGTCGGAGCATGCGGTCCTCGTCTCGATTCTCGGGATCCGCCAGATTGTCGTCGCCCTCAACAAGCTCGATCGTCTCGATGAACGGAACGATGCCCCGGCCATCCTGCGCCAGCGCGTCGAGGAGGTCCGTGAGGTCATCGATCCTCTTGGATTCGAATCGGTGCGAATCCTCCCTGTGAGTGCCTGGGCGGGGACGAACTTGCGCTCGGAGAGTGCCAGGCCCCCTTGGTACTCGGGCCCATCCCTCGAGGAGGTCCTCGACTCCCTGCACGGTCGACAGGAACCCACCTCGGGCCCATTCCGGTTACCAATCGGCACCGTCACCTCGGTGCGAGGGGCAGGTACGGTGGTCACAGGCCGAATCGTCAGTGGCAGGATCTCTGTCGGCGACCAGGTGTGGGCGGTCCCCCTGGGCAAGGGCTGGAAGGTCGCGTCGGTCCACGTCGACGGCCGCAAGCGCCCCGCAGCCTTCGCTGGGGACCATGTGGGAATCGCCCTCAAGGACCTCGGCCGCAAGGAGCTCGAACGCGGGGAAGTCCTAAGTGAGCCAAGCAATCCCCCACCGGTCGCTGCCAAGATGCGGGTCCGTCTGTCGGTCCTGCCCAGGGGCACGACGATCCTGCGAGGGATGACTTACCACCTCCACGCCCACACCGCTGACACACCCGTCCGTCTTGAGGCGGTCCATCAGCGTTTCGATCCCCGCATGGGATCAATGCTCGACGAGGACACGGCCTCGGTTCCACTGTCGAGACTGCACCCTGGAGAGGTCGGCGTCGTCACGCTCGTCGCAATCAAGCCGATCGTCGTCGAGCCCAGCGAACACGTTCCGCGGCTGAGCAGGTTCGCGCTGCGCACAAAATCTGGAACATTGGCAGCGGGTTCTGTAATCTCCGTAGAGGCAATACCGCGGCAAGGGGGTCCGGGGCGCCCTTCGATCTGAGGGCGCCCGGTTGGTTGGAGAAGCAAATCGAACTACGGGCCTCTACCGCCGCCGCCACCGCCACCACCGCGCTCGTTGCGGATGATGTCGTAGCATTCCCGGCAATAGACAGGCCGACCCTGGGTCGGCTTGAATGGGACTTTCGTTGGCTTTTCGCACCTCGAGCAAGTTGCGTCATGGAAGGTGCGGTCTCGAGGTGGTCCGCTACTTCTCCGGTCTCTGTCGAATTCTCGGCGTCCTGCCATAGAATCGGACCGAGAGACCATCTCCACATATATATACGCTCCGACCTAACGCGATTTCGCGTGGTTCCAAGTGACGCTCCTGGACCGTCCTCGACTAGAGAGATTGACCAATCCGCTCAAATACCCAGCAACACGACCTCACCCTAACCGTACCACGGGCGTAGCGAAGGGTTCGCTATGCTCCAAACGGAGGGAAGAACATGCGGAAATTGCTCGGAGCGAGTGTCGCGGCCCTAATGGTCGTCGCGCCACTTCTGTTGATCTTGACCGGTTCTGCGATCGCGCAGACCGAAGGCCGGCCGACCCTGACGGACGACGGATTGTATTGGGCAGACGCCCAGCGGGTCACTACGGACCCGGCCTCGGACTCTGATCCCCAGTTGGTGGTCGACGCCAAGGGCGACAGCCACATCATCTGGACCCAAGCGAACAGCTTCCACTACAAGAAGGTCGATGAGCAGGGTGCCGAACTAATCCCCCAGAGCGTCATCGCCACCAACGCCAACATCCCGCGCCAGCACAGCCAGCAACTCTGCAAGGCCATCGGGATCGACAGCAAGGGCGACTTCCACATCATCTACCAAGCTGGCTTCGGCCCTGTCATCTACAACAAGTACAACAGCAAGGGCCAGAAGTTGGTCCCCGACCTCGACACCACCGCAGGTCTGTCGAAGTCCACCGGGGCCAACCTCGCCGTCGCACGCAACGACAACGCGTACGTCATCTACGACTACTACCCGCCGGGCGGCAATGAGCGCGAGGGGTTGACCATGATCGACCCCACGGGCAAGATCATCAAGCAGGCCGTCGACGTCTCAGAGCCCTCCTGGTACCTCGAGGGTGCCACACTGACCATCGACTGGGAGGACAACCTCCGCGCACTGATGAACGTCTGGTACGGTGCGGACCAAGGTATCCACCACTCCAAGCTCAACAAGCTCGGGGTCCGGCCGGCCAACACCCCACCGGTGCACCTCTACGCGACGGGTGGCTACAGCTTCCCTCCGATGCCCCCGCTCGCGGCGACCCCTGATGGGCACGTGCACCTGCTGATCAGTGCTGCCGCCACCGGCGGCGGCAAGATGACCTACATGGAGCTCAACGAGAAGGGCGAGCCCATCGAGGGTCTGACCAGCGAGATCATCATCACCCAGAACGGTGCCGACTACGGCGACGTCGGGGCGGACAGCCGCAACAACGCCTACCTGTTCTTCACCAGCAACGCCGACGGCAAGCTCTACTACGTCAAGGTCGAGCCGGGCAAGGAGAACATCCAGCACCAGCCCACCGCTCTGACCAACGGCGTCGGGACCGCCCGCAACCCCAAGGTCGCGGTGGACCCCAGCGACAACCTGCACGTGGTCTGGGAGGACACCCGTGATGGCAACGAGGAGATCTACTACCAGTTCGCCATCAACTTCGGAGCGGAGATCAACATGGCCCCTGAAGAGGCGGCCAAGCTGCTCTACATCCGTCCCGAGGAGCACAAGACGGCCAACCTCACCATCAAGAACCTCGGTGGCCTCAACGACACCGTGACGGTGACCTTGGTCACCGACTTCCACGGCCACGAGGGTGACCTCTGGGAGGCCTGGATCGACGAGGAGGTCCTCGAGCTGGGGCCGCAGGAGGTCTACATGTTGGAGATCAACATCCGTGGGCCGACTGGTGGCAACCCGGGGGACTTCATCTCGGTGAGCCTGAGCGCCAGTTCCGCGGGCAACCCCTTCAAGAACGACACGGTGACCTTCGACACCTACCTGGTGGTCGAACACCTGCTGTCGATGACCGCTGCCGACACCATCCACGTCGTGCAGCCAGGCGAGGAGACCGAGTACTCGATCCAGATCACCAACGATGGTGACGTGGCCGAGGATGTCGGCGTCTCCTTCGAGGGGCCCCCGGATTGGGACATCGCGATCACCGATGACAGCGGTGCCGACCAGACGGTCCTGGCAGGGATGCTCCCGAGTGAGACCCGGACGGCGACCCTGCACGTGACGCCACCCGAGGGTGCCTTCGCCGATGAGATCGGGCTGGTGACGGTCAATGGATGGCTGATCAACTACCCGACGGTCAAGGACACCGTGGTGACCCACACCATCGTGGCGCAGAGCCTCAACATCCAACTGGACCTCGAGGACTCGCAGCACGTGGTGGCACCTGGCGAGATGACGACCTACACCATCACGGTCACCAACACCGGCAACGTGCCGGGCAAGGTGCTCGTGATCCTCGAGATCGTCTCGGGAAGCGGGGACTGGACCGCACAATTGGGCACCAGCACCGCGTCGATCGGCTCCGATGAATCCATCAAAGTCGATCTGCACGTGACTGCACCCGACGATGGGTTGACGGGCCAGCGCCTCGTCACGCGGGTGGTGGGCACCAACGACGCCCGGACCCAGCAGGACGATGTCACCGCGACGACCATCGTCGGTGCGGTGCACGAGGTGACGGTGACCGCAGCGCCGGTGACCAAGGACGCCAACCAGGGCGACCTGGTGGTCTACGGGCTGTCCGTCTCCAACAACGGCAACGGCGACGAGGTCCTCGGGCTGACCCTCGAGGAGCTCCCCGTCGGCTGGAGCGTCACCTACGCCAAGGATGGAGCGGCGCTCAGCAGCGTCAGCCTGCCCCCGGGCGGACAGACGGGCTTCAACGCCGAGGTGCAGGTCCCCGCCGATGCGCTGGCGGGCACCTACGCGATCAAGGGCAAGCTGACCGACAGCGAGGGCAAGACGTACTCCGTGACGCTCACGACCGTCGTGCTGCAGGTCTACGGTGTGGACCTGACCACGACCCTGTCCAAGCAGCTGGGCTCGCCAGGTCGGACGGTGCTGTTCTCGACGTTGGTCAAGAACACCGGCAACGGGGTCGACACCTTCAAGCTGGACGTGCGCGAGAGCACGCTCCCGCCGGAGACCAAGGTGGAGTTCCACGACGCGGACTTCGCCGTCTCGAACGAACTGACCCTTGGTCCGGGCCAGACGGGGCCGATGACCGTCGTGGTGACGCTGCCAGGACAGTTGGAGAACAAGGCCGAGTTCGAGTTCTCCGTCCAGGGCAAGAGCCAGAAGGGTGGCAAGGTCGATGACGTCAAGTTCGTCATCGACGCTGAGCTGCCCAACCTCGAGGTCACCCAGCTGGTCTACCAGCCCGATGACTTCACCGCCAACAAGGCGGTGACCATCGAGGTCGGCGTGGTCAACCACGGCAACGTCGATGTCGAGAACGTCACGGTGCGCTTCTACGATGGCAGTGCCATCGTGGGCGCTGACCGCCTTGACCGGCTCCCGGCGGAGTCGAACAAGACGGTGACGTTCACCTGGATCCCCAAGAACCCGAGCCACACGCTCAAGTTCTGGGTGGACCCCGACGGGCGCATCCCTGAGGTCGACGAGTCGGACAACGTCAAGAAGGACACCATCCACGTGCGCGGGATCAACGGGTTGACCCCGGGCTTCGAGGGTGTCTACGCCCTGCTTGCCCTGGCCATGGTCGGGGCGGCGATCACCCGCCGCCGCACCAAGGCGTAGGCGGGTACCGACGACGAGCAAGACGGGAGGGGGCTCGAACCCCCTCCCGTCACCCCCATCATCCTTTTCTGCGAGCCACTCCCCCTTCGAGGCGAGCCCGCACCCTTATCCTCCGGAAGTGAGGTCCCGTCCCCGTGGACCGCGTTTCGCTGCAACGGCCGATCCTCTCATCGACCAGGGCCGACCGCAGGCTCGAGGGAGCAGGCTTCCCCGTCCGTCGCCCTTTTCCTTCGGCGGCACTTGACCACCTCGATCCCTTCCTGCTGCTCGACGAGATGGGTCCACGCGCCTGGGGTCCGCGGGAAGCAATCGGTGCGCCGGATCATCCCCACCGAGGGTTCGAGACGGTCACGTATCTTCTCCAGGGGACGATGCAACACCGTGATTCCCAGGGCAATGAAGGCCTCCTCAAGCCCGGTGATGTACAGTGGATGACCGCCGGCGCCGGAATCGTCCATAGCGAGATGCCCGAGGAGAAGTTCTTCGATGTCGGGGGAGTCCTCCATGGATTCCAGCTGTGGATCAACCTCCCACGAGCTCGGAAGATGATGGCGCCCCGGTACCAAGACATCGCTGCGACACGGATCCCCGTTGCTAGGGATGAGGAAGAGGGGATTGAGGTGCGGGTCATAGCTGGGACGTGCCTTGGCAAGACGGCGGTGATCGACACCGTCCTCCCGATCAGCTACCTCCACCTTGGGCTCCAACCCGGAGCGTCTCTGTCCCAACCCATCCCCGAAGTACAACACGGTTTCATATTCGTCTTCGAGGGAAGCGTCGAGGCAGGGACCCCGCCGACCCCGATCCCTGATGGCGTGCTCGGCCGTTTTGGCCCCGGGGACGAGGTCACGATCAGGGCCGGGAAGGCGGGCGCGCAGGCGCTCCTGATCGCTGGGACGCCACTTGGCGAGCCCGTCGCCCGCTACGGCCCCTTTGTGATGAGCACCCGGGCGGAGCTGGAGCAGGCTTTCGCCGACTTCCAACAGGGACGGATGGGTTCGATTAAGGCCACGATGTCCCACGGCCGATAGCACTGCAGGCCTTCGGTCGGTTGCGAGCAGGCCCGCGCCTTTGCCTCGTGGCGACCACAAAGACTTCAAATCGGGGGGGAAGGTGACTGATGATGCGTCCGAAGCATGAGACCCGGGGTAATCCGCCCAAGTGGACCATCACGGTCCTGGTCGGGATGCTCCTGCTCCTTGTGGGTCCAGTAATCCCCCTCGAAGGGGAGGAGGCATCTTCCCTGCAGACCATCTCGACCTTTGCGGGAGGCGCCTCCAACGTGACCATCACCTTCCCAAGCGGTGGCACAATCGCAACGGCGGGTTCCCTCTCCCTACCGACCAATGGTACGGTGGTGTCCGCCTCACTTAACATCAGCGAGGCAGCGGGCGTCGAACAGAATCACTCCGACCTTCTTGCACCGGCACTGCTCGCCGGTGGGGTGGCCAGTGGCATCTCCTTGGTCGGAGACCACCTCGAGGTCACCAATGGCACCTGGCAGTGGTGGGAGGAGGAGGATGCTGCACTGGCTGCCGATGACCGATCGAACTTCACCATCGGCGCGGGTGCCCACCTCCTGCTCGATCCGCTGCAACCTGACGCTGACACAGCGGTGCTCTTGCGGTTGGAGGAGCAGAGCGGCACGAGCGCAGCTGATGACGGCCTCGGTCCAAACGGTCTCGTCTCCAATGGCTCCTGGGTCCCTGGTGCGGTTGGGGGAGGCCTGCACCTCAACGGGGCTCATGCACTGTTGGAAATCCCCTCAGCGCCCGCTATCGATACCGCTGCCCCTTACACGGTGGAGCTGTGGGCCCGATTGTGGGAAGACCAGGTCGGCGTCTTCCTCTCTCGGCGTGCGGGAGCTGAATTGGGATACGCGCTTGCTGTCGCGCCCTCTGGACAGATCGTCGCTCAAGTGGGCTTGGGTCCCCCCGGCGGAATCACCTCTGTCCAGTCCCCCTTACCGTACGACGATCGCCAGTGGCATCACTTGGCGCTCCAAGTCGCTGGTGGGAACTTTCGTCTTTTCGTCGACGGCGCCCTGGCCGCTACCACACCGCTGGGGGGGACTGCGGCGACAGGGCCGGGTGCCCTCTACCTTGGGGGGAACGAGGCGGGTGCGCAGGTCCGGATGGATATCGACCAGGTGCGCGTCGTCTCGCGCGCCTTGGCTGTCGGCGAGCTCTCATCCACGCGTCATCGGGAAGGTTGGATCCGCTCGGGAGAGATTGCGACTCCGCTCCTTTCGTTAGGTACCATCGGTGTCGATCTCCAGCTTCAACCAGGTGCGACCTATGCTGTGGCGGTCGAGAACGCGACCTCCGGCCAAGTGCTGGCTTCTGGCTTGCTCGACGGCGACACCCTCCCCAGCGACATCGGGGTGCTCTCGACCATCCGTCTCAACCTCACCTTCGCGACCGACCAGCCGGTTGCAGACATCGCCCTCTTGGGCTGGGGTATCGGCACATCGCTGCGACCGGCGATGGTAGAACAACCCGGGGTCGTCATGGTCAACGTCACCCTCGACGGTAGTGCCCAGCTGAAACTCGACACCTGGACCGAGATGGCACGCGGTCCTGCAGCACGAGCCGATGCAGTCGCCGTCTGGGACGACGTGGACTCGTGCATGTTGCTCTTCGGTGGCAGCGATGGGCAGAACCAACTCGATGACCTCTGGTCCTACTACCCCAGCAACGATAGCTGGGTGCAGCGGTCCTCGGGGCCGTCGGCGCGGAAGGACGCTGCCGCATTCTGGGACCCAGTTGACGATCGGATGGTGATCAACGGAGGATGGGATGGAGACCTCATCCTCGGTACATGGACCTATTGGCCTGCAAACGACACTTGGCGTGACGACGGGTGGGGCACCAACGTCGCGAATCACACGTTCACCGTCTGGCCCACGGGTCACATCGGCTACATCGTCGGCGGCGGCACTGATAGCTATACCGACAATTGGTTCATCGAATGGAACATGACGGGTGGGGGGCTGACTCTCTCCGGGGGCTCGCAAGCCTCGCGGCAGGGGCATTCTGCGGTCTGGGACGATCAGAACGACCAGCTCATCCTCTTTGGCGGCAGGAATGATACGGGCTTGGTCGATCGTCTCCAACTCTTCGAGCCCGGGGTAGGATGGACCAATGGTTCCGTCCCCCTTGCCCCCCGCGATGAGCACACGGCCGTCTGGGACCCAACCGCTGGCGAGATGCTCGTGGCCGGCGGCTCCGACGGCCCTCCGCTCGAGGAGGTGTGGGCATACGTTCCTGCGACACAGGCGTGGGAGCAACGGCCGTCCTTGCCCTCTGCGCGAACGCGTCACGTCGCGGTCTATGACTCCACTGCTGATCAGATGCTGGTGTTCGGCGGGTACGGGGCGGATGGCACGACCTTGCTCGACACCCTCGAGATCCGGCGGGATCAGTACCGTCCATCGGGAGAGATCCTTCTGCGCCCCCAGCGGCTCCCCGCGGGAGCGTTGGGCTGGGATTCGGTCCTCATCGACGCCACCGTCCCTTCGCAGACGAGCCTGACGGTCGAGATCCGTGCCTCCACGGACGGTGCGGCCTGGGGGGCCTGGGAGCCAATCACCGATGGAGTGCTCCCAAATGTCGTGCAGAGCCTGCCGTTCGTCGAAGCGCGCGCCATCTTGACGAGCAGCGAGGTGGGGTCGACCCCGACGCTCGATGGGATTACCCTGACATACCGCCTCTCTGCGCACGAGGGGAATCTGACCACTGCCGACCTCGAGGCTCCCGCGAATCTCGATTGGCTGGGCGTGGAGCTCGATCCTCCAGAAGCGCTCCCGCAGATCGAGCTGCGCCTCTCGCCTGATGGAGGGCTCAGCTGGGAGCTGCTCGGTCCGAGCCTGCAAGGATTGTTCAGTGTGCCCCCAAGCGATCTGAGGTTGGGAATCCGCATGTCCCCTGATGCCCAGGGGGTGACACCGCGCGTCAACCGGGTCGGGATCACCTATCATTATTGGACGCTCCCGGTGGATCCCTCGATCGGTATCGGCGAAGCGCGCCTGACGGTATCATCGCAATTTGCCGAGCAACGGCTCAATGTCACGGAGATGGTCCGAGCAACCTATGATTTGACAGAGCCGGTTGGCGACACCGTCGTAATCCCGATGTCCATCGGATCTACCTCTGCGGGAGAGGTCACGGTGGACGCCCTCGAGGTCGTGATTGCCGTCCAACCTCCACCATCCACGAATCATCCCCCGCGAGTGTTCGCTCCCACTCCGCCAGATGGGGCAATCCTGTCGAAGACTGACATCGATCTCTCCTGGGAGACCGAAGACCTCGACGGGGACGACCTGACCTTCGAGGTCGTGCTCGATGGGGCGGTCCTGGTTTCCGGCCTTACCGCGCAGACCTACCCCCTGCATTCCTTGCAACCTGATACGGCATACCTCTGGCAGATCGTCGTCCGGGATGGTCTCGTCCGAGCACCCGGACCGACCTGGACCTTCTCGTTGACCCCCCAAGCAGGTGCGAATGAACAGCCCGTGGTCCACCTCGTTGCGCCGGCCGATGGGACAACCCTCGGTTCGACTACCGTCAAGGTCAGTTGGAGCGGTACCGATCCCAACGGCGACGAGCTCTCCTACTTGGTACAACTTGACCAGGGAGAAGGTTTGCGGGACCTCGACACGACCAACCTCACGACCTACGTGCTTCGAGACCTGCTCGATGGTATCACGTATCGTTGGGCAGTCCGCGCGACCGATGGCCAGCTCAATGCCTCTCTTGCAGGTCCCTGGAGCTTCACCATCCGCATCCCCCCGCCTAATCGTGTTCCGATTCTACTGACCACCGAGTTGCCAGACGCTCGTGTCGGCGAGCGGTATTCCACCACCTTGGACGCGCACGACCCGGACAATGACACGGTGCATTTTGTGCTGCTCTCGGGGCCGGGTGGGCTGACAATCGACGAGGACGGCCAGCTCCGATGGGACGTTCCCGCTCGGGGCGTCCACGACGTCGTCTTTGAGGTCAACGATGGTCGCCTGGCGACCAACGCGACGCTCCACCTGCGAGTCCGTCCAGGGAGCAATCCCCTGACCGAGGGCTCGATGGTCCTAGGAGTCCCCCTTCCCTGGTGGCTCGCGCTGCTTCTGGCTGCAGGTGTGGGGATTGCCGCCGTCTACCTTCGATCCCGCTGGCGCGAGCGGGGCGAGCTGTTGGGTCTTTCGGCGTTGGGGGCCGAAGGGGGGGGTTCAGGCCCCACCCATGGGGGCGAGGACACCGATGCCAGCGCGGGCCGCAACGCGGTTCTAGGGGGTGCCTCTGCCGCCCAGTCAGGCTCAGACTCCATCCCGACTGTACCGGTCGTCGAGGAAGTGGATCCGTTCACCATCGTCGAGGCATTCTTGATCTATCGGGATGGACGATTGCTCCTCCATCGACAGTCCGCGCAAGCGCGTGCGGCAGATTCAGAGCTCCTGGCCTCGATGCTCGTCGCCATCAAGACCTTCGTCTCTGAATCCTTCGAGTCCAAGGGGGGGCTCGAGAGCTTCTCCTTCGACCAGCACACCGTCGTGGTCGAAGCAAGTCCCCACCTGTTCCTCGCCGCTGTCGTCGATGGTACCCCCCCTCCTCGCCTCCCTGAGGAGCTCCAGGCGGTCCTCGATACCATCGAGGGCCTCTACCTGGGAGTGCTCGATGATTGGGACGGTGCGACCGCTCCGTTCGCGGGCTGCCAGACGCAACTAGCCATGTTGTTCACGTACCACGAGCAATTCCAGTTCCGCAAGGTGCGTGAGGCGGTGCGCCTGCGCAGCAGCCTTGAGCTCACGGGGGGTTACGTGCGGCTCCGAGTCGCCATCATCAACGACACGCCGACTGTGATCACCGAGGCGACCCTCCAATTGCGTTACAACCGCGACTCGATCCGACTCGAACGCGTGGAACCGGAGCTCCCGCGCGATGGGGCGCTAATCCAAGTCGGGACCGTCCGACCGCAGTCGAAGTTGACCATCGACTTCTACCTCGATCCGGTGATTTGCCAGGAATCGTACGTCGATGGCACGCTGACCTACTACGACTTCCAGGGGCGCCTCGAGCATCAGGACATGCGTCGACGGGCAGTGGATATCGTCTGCCCCCTGTTCTACACCCCCGCGGCGATCAACGTCGCGATGGTCCGACGGATCATCGAACAGGCGCCTGAGCACGATGGGCGGATCTACCAGGCCCCCGAGGGGATGACCGCTCCGAGGGTCCTCGACATCGCAGAGGAGGTCATCCTCGGGCACGCTGTTCGACGGGTGCGCCGACTGGAACAGGTGACCCCTACGGCGATTGCCGAAGCCTGGTTCTACGGGCAGGTGCAGCAGAGCACCGAGGAGGTCGTCCTGCGCGCCACCGCCAGGGAGGAGACGGGCACATTGGAGGTCTTCGTGGCATCCACCAACATCGCTTCGATGACCGGGCTTCTTGCTGAGCTGGCTCACCAACTACGTGGCCGTAAGGAAGGCCTCTCACCAGTGGTCGACGATCTGCTTCAGGAGCAGTTGCAGAGGTCAGCCCGTTTGCTAGATGGTATCGACCGGTTGTCTGCCGAATCCGACCCGCTGGCGCCCTACTCATTGCTCGGGGCGATGGACCTGAACGACCTCGAGGATGAGTAGGGGCGCCCGCACCCTGGACCAAATGGTCGCGGTGACATACCACAACGTTCAAAGTCTCTGGAGCGGGCGGCAGTTCATGCACCCCTCTGAACAGCCCCGGTCGACGACCTTTGCGCGAATTCTGAGCCTCCTAGTCACGCTCCTGTTCCTCAGCCCAATCGCGGGTGCATTCCCCGAGAACGCGGTAACCGATGGCCCCTTCGAGCACCAGAGTGCCCATGGGATGGAGGCTCAGGAGCGTGTCGCGCAACATGGGCCCCACGGCCGAGATGCCAATCTCAGCGGGGTCAAGGTCCTCGAGGAGGCCTATGACAATGTCGAAGGCCTGCTGCTCGACGATTTCGACGGGGATGGGAGCGAAGAGCTGCTTGTCAGCTGGGAGGATTGGAACAACAACCAGGCTGGTTACACCCTCTGGGACCTCAGCACGCAGCAGAGCAAGGAAGAAGTCGCGGTCAATGGGTGGGTCGCGTGGTTCCCCACCCCCACCAACCAGCGCCAATACCTCGTCGACCTCGATGGCAATGGCCAGCAGGAGATAGTCTTCGCCTACGATGGGGGCTTCGGGACAAGCCTTTACATCTACGAGTTCGGCGGTGTGGGCGAACTCCTCGACGAGTCGCTCGACCCCGTTGGGAACCTTTGGGCCCTCGAGCTGACTGACGCCGACGATGATGGGGTCCTCGATATCGTCGCGGCGGGGGGCGACTGGAACACGGGATATCCTGCCTGGCAGGTCTGGGACCCGCTGGGAGACGTACTGCTCGCCGAAGGTTCAGTCACTGGTTGGTCCAACGTACAAATGGCCATGATCGGGGATGTTGAGGGCGATGGTCCCAAGGAAGTCTACTTCTCGACTTCCGAGGGCAATGACACCTTCCTCGTCGCCTACGACCTGATGGCGCAGACCGAGGACCTCAATCTCACGGTGGATTTCGGGCTCAATGGGTTCGATGTCCGCGACCGTACTGGAGACACGATGTCAGAGATCGTCTTGGGAGGCAACGACCTAGTGAACGGGACTCCGATCACCCACTACCTCTCAGCCAGTGGTTCCTTACTCACCAACATCAGCTCCGACAACCTCGGATTCGCCTGCATCGACGACGACCTCACCGGGGATACACTCCCGGACCTGTTCTTCGGCGGCTGGGATGGAGAACTCCTGATCATCGATGGGTCTGACGGCTCCGTATTCTTGGACTCCTCTCATCCGAATCTCAACGATGTCAGTTGCTTCGATCATGACGGCGATGGAGTCTATGGGCTGCTGGTCTACGAACCTGACTGGGGAGCCGGGACCTATGATCTGTCTCTTTACGATTCGTCGGACACCGTCGTCTGGACTGTCGACCTTGGTGATGAAAGGAACTGGGAGGATTCATTGGCCGATTTCAACGGGGATGGGCAGCTCGACATCCCTCTATCCCTATGGGACCAGCAGCTGGGTGGGACTTACCCCATGGTCATCGATGGGAGCACCGGTGATGTCCTCTTCACCGTCGACGGTAATGGGTTTGAAATCAACACGATAGCGCCGATGGACTTGGATCTAGGGACACCAGGCACTGAGGTGGCGGTCGACTATTTCGACTGGAATAATGGTGGAGGTGCACTCTACGTCTACAATCTGGAGACGAGGGACCTGTTCTTCTCTGAGGATCCCATCGAAGGGATGGGAACCTATCTCTTGGGCGGCCCCTTTGGGCAGGACTCCCGCGCGGAGATCGTCCGGATCTCGCAGGACGTGTTCAACGGAGGGGCGACCCTGACGATCTGGGTTTTCGATGCCGCACCCCTATTGCTGGCGCCGGTGCCTGACCTTGAGACGCTCGAGGGGACCACTGCCTACGGCGTGATCGATCTGGAGGATTTCTACGGCGATGATTACGAGGATGGGACACTGCTCTTTGCTGTAGTCCTCAACCCCATGCCCATCCTCGTCGACCTTCAGCTCAACGGCTCGAAACTCGACCTCATCATCAACGACCCCGATTGGAACGGGATGCTCGTCGCCCAAGTCCGCGGTGCCGATCTCGTTCACGCAGGAGTCCTCTCGAACGAGTTCAACATCACCGTCGTTCCCGTCAACGACCCGCCGCAGTGGGAGACCATCGAACCCCAGTTCGTCCAGCAGGATCAACTTCTCTCCCTGGATCTGCTCGCCACCGATGCAGACGGGGACGAGCTGGCCTTCACGACTAATTCCACGGTCGGGGACATCGACGGGACGCTCTTCAACTGGACTCCAGGCAGCGGCGATGTCGGGGTCCACACATTCTGGTTCTCCGTCGAGGACGTCGCGGCTGCGTTCTCCACCCTGTCGGTGAAGGTCACAGTGCAGAATCGCAACGACCCCCCGACCTTCCTGCCGTTTGCACCTCCGACGGCGGTCGAGGACCAGATCTTCATCTATGCCCTGCCCGCCGCGGACCCGGACCTTGGGAATGGCGACCACTTGGTGTTCAGCTCGACCGATCCACGAGTGACGGTGAATGCTGGTACGGGGGTGCTCTCCTTCGTCCCGACCAATGCAGAGGTCGGTACCATCCAGATCCCAGTCTCCGTCGCGGACAACGGTGGTGGGCTCGCCAACGGGTTGCTGACGGTCGAGGTCACCAACACCCCCGATTCCCCGACTCTGGAGGCGGATGTCCCCGAGAGCGTCCATCAGGGGAGTACGCTGCTGGTCAAGCTCCATGGTAGCGATCCTGATGCTGGTGAGATACTCTCCTACGGCGTCGAACTGCCCGGGGGAGCGGCTGCACCCTTTGCCATCGGCGCCTCCGATGGCAAGGGGCATTGGGTACCAACCAACGCTGATGTCGGCGAGTGGTCTTTCGACTTCTGGGTCAAGGACTCCTCGGGATTGCGGACCATGGTCACGCAGCGGGTGACGGTGGTGAACGTCAATGATGCCCCGACGGCGCGCTTTGGCGGTTCTTCGACGAATTACTTCGAGGTCTCCCAAGAGGACAATTGGACTGCGACCTTGGTCTTGGAAGACCCCGATCTGCCCCACGGCGATGCTCTGTCGGTCCTCGTCGACGACGATTCCATCGATGTCACCCAGAACTCGTCGACTGCGGCGTCATTGACCTGGGTTCCCCACCAAGCCGACGTCGGGGAGCACTCGATCACCATCCTGGTGACCGACCAAGGGGGCCTGACCGCGGTCGTCAGCGCAACCATCAACGTCATCGACATCAACGACCCCCCACTGGCGGAGATCACGGCGCCATCGGAGGGTGCTGTCATTACCGCGGGTACCCTGACCTTGATCGGCGCCGGCACCGACCCCGACCCAGGTTCGACGCTGACCTTGACCTGGTTCGTCGATGACAAGGAGGTCGGTGATGGCCCAGCGGTGACGATCCACCTGAGCAAGTTGGGACGCCACGAGATTCGCCTCCAGGTGAGTGATGGGACTCACGAGGTCTCTGCCATCAGTCACATCCGGGTCAAGGCACCCGTCGGTGGAGACGTTCTCAACGGTGCGGCCGGCGCGGTCCTGGTGCCGATGTTGCTCCTGGTCATCGCTGGGATGGGCGTGGTCATCGCTCTGTTGCTCCGAGGCAGAAAGGGCGGGCAGGCCGCCCTCCCCAGCCCTGCGGAAGAACCGTCGCTGGATGTTCCCGGGGACCCAGGGGCAGTGCCCTTGGATGAGCCACCTCTGACTCCCTAAGCCCAGCGGCCATCGCGCTCGGTCACCCACGGGGGTGAACCGCAGCGCGATGGCCAATCGGCTGGGGGGGAATCGGACCAGAGCACCCGTCGGTCGGCCGCTCGCGGCTGCCTCCCACGCTGGGAACCGCCGCGAGCTAGCCGACTGCGGGCTGGTCACGCCTACCGGTTATTGTTGGGTAGGTAGGGCACGAGCGCCGCGGCGAACTGAGCCATCTGGCGGCTCTGCAAGTAGATCCTGCCAGGACCGCGCATCTCGACGACCAACCCTTCGCCGCTGAGCAGGGTGGACTTGAGGCCCCCGACCTTCCGGACATCGTACGGGATCCGGTCCTCGAAGGCCACCACGTGGCCGTTGTCGACCAGCAGGACTTCGCCGTCGAGCAAGTCGCGCTCGATGATCGCACCGAAGGAGGAGATGAACATCGTCCCTTGCCCGGTCGCGTGGAGCATGATTGCATCCCGCATGCCAAAGAACCCTTTGGCCCCCTGCCATTTCGTATCGAGGTTGATGGTAGGTTCCGAGGCCAGGAACGCCCCACTGCGGACCAGATAGCCCGTGTTCTGGACGTTGAGGGGCTGGACGTCTCCCAAGGAGGCGCCGACGCACCCGATTTCACCGGGGCCGTGGGTCGCAGTATACGTGTTGACGAAGAAGCTCTCGCCCCCGAGGACTGAAGTCGCTAGTCCCTTGAGCACGCCTCCCTTGCGTCCGGCGGTCTTGATCTCGATCGTCGGGTGCATCCACATCATCGCGCCAGTCTCGGTGACGGTGGATTGTCCTGCTTCGAGATACTGCACCAAGGTCGTGAATGAAGGTGCACCGTAGCTCCAGAACTTGATCCCACCAAGGGTCGTCCCCTGCAAGTTAGCCATTGTCTGCCTCGCGTCGGCCGACTGCAGGGCAAGTATTTGCAGACTCCGGGGGGATTTCCCAGGGCCCCCGCACGCAGCGGCGCTTGCGCAGTCACGACTGCGGTCGCGACTCACCACAGTCTGTCGGTCTTAGGGGGCATGCCTTGGGCACATCCCCGGATGCGCTCCCTCATCGGATTCCGTGATACCCGACCGCTGCATGCTCTCCGCTCATGATTTTATCATCAGTAAAGTAAGTTCGTAATCGAATAGGTCACCCTGCCAACTTCTATTATATACCCAATACTACTTACATAATCGAGGTGGCTCATGGAGGAGGCAGCAGGTGTGCAAGTCCTTCCGGCCTTCTCTCCGCCCAAGCGCGCAATCCTTGAGGCCATCCGACGGCTGGGGGAGCCCTCGCTCGAGGATTTGGCGACCGCAATGGGCAGATCGAAGATGTCCACGCTCAAACACCTGCAGCATCTTGAGGCCCACGGGCTGCTCCAACGAACCCATCACCGAGGTGGGCGCGGTCGCCCCCGAGTCCACTTCTCCCTCTCCGCCTTGGGCGTCGAGCAGCTCCCCAAGGCTTACACCCACATGACCCTCAGCGCCCTCTCCTTCGTCGAGGAACGGCTAGGGCGACCGGCGGTCAACGAGGTGCTCGAACGAAGAGCATCGGAACTCTATGCCACCCATCGTCCGGACCTGCGGCTCCCCACCCTCCGCGACCGCGTCGCAATCCTCACCAAGCTGCGCGATGCGGGGGGCTATATGGCCCAGCAGGGCACCTCTAAGCGTGAGCCCTTTGAGTTGCTGGAGTACAACTGCCCCATCATCGAGATTGCTGAGCGTTACGGGGAAGCCTGCGCCGCCGAGCGCAGGCTCTTCGAACGCCTGCTCAATGCTCAGGTCGAAGTCACCCATCGAGTGGTGGATGGCGCTAAGGTGTGCCGCTTCGTCATCCGTACTCGGGATGGGCCCGACACCGACGCCTAGCCACTCTCCGCCATCGGCCAAGCCTACTTTGGAGGGGCGGATTCGTCTTCGGTGACGAGCACGCGCACGGTTGTCAGCAGGAATCGGAAGGACAGGAGTAGCTGATGGATCTGTGGGATGTCTGAATGCTCCGGGAGTGCGACCTGTCCGAAGCTGCCTCTCTTGACCAACTCCGCTTGCTCGGTGAGCGCCTGGCTAATGGTCAGCACTTCTTCGTAGGATCGGCGGAGCTGCTCCTCCGCTTGCACCTGGGCCCGACGTGAGACGACCATCAGGTGGACGTAGGTGGACATGGTCGCTCCCACTGCGAGCAGGAGAAGGATGCTTACCACTAGAGAACGCTGCAAGGCGACAGCAACACTGCCCAAGTGCGCCCGCACCCCCTTGGCGTCGGTGTCGATGCCCAGGGCTGCGACGATCGACCCTGCGGAATTCCGGATGGGGGCGTACCCGCTGAAACACGCGTCGTCGGCGTCACAATCGATGACATGGTCCGCCGTCACCTGTTTCAGCCCGCGGCGCATCTCCGGGTAGTCTGTCGCATCATAGGGTGAGAGCAGCTCCCCAGGCTTCTGCGGGTCGATGTTCGCATCCATCATGACGAGGACCTCGCCGCTGACGTTGGAAGAGATGTAGGTGTACACGTACAGGTATTCCGCATTAGTATCCTTGATCCCCCGCAAGGCCTCTAACATCGGTAGGAATGCCAGGTCTTCGACCGCGATAGTCATGTTCGGAAGTGTCGCCAGATGCTGGTGTGCGTCTCCATCGATTTGCAAGGCGGCGATAGCCGCGGCATCCTTCAAGTGGGTTCGGAATTCTTCGACGAGGTTGGCCTCGGCCATCGTGCCAAAGAGGACTAGGCCGTAGGAGGAGATGCCAATCATCAGGGCGGTCAGTCCGATCGCTACCAGATAGGGCTGCTTCCGCCCGCGCTGGAGCGGCGGTGCGGTCCGGCCATCTGTCGGGCTGATTGAATCGGTCAGCGCCGACACCCGCACTGAAGCACGGCTCCTCATCCATAAGGATGCTCGTTGGGAATCGCAATCCAGACACGTCCGACCATTGATGAGGGGACCCTTCCATCGGTGGTCGTGGTCCGCTCCAACCGCCACCAACAGGCGCCCACTCCCGAGGGGATTGCCGCCATCGAGAGGGGGGAGCTCCGGCCATTCGACCCGCAGGTGTTCGCGAATTTCAACACCGGAATCCTCGAGCAGTACCTCGACGAACATGCGCGGATCGTGGGCTTTGCGCATCGAGCATGGACTCTGCGGGCTGTCAGCGCAGGGCTCATCGTTGGCGCACTCTTCGCTGTGATCACGATGTACGTCGGTTTACGCATCGGGCTCGCTGTCACGGGCTCGTGGTACGTCGTCTATCTCCTCGGGCTGGCGCTGCGCTGGCCGGCAGCGGAGACCAACGTCGCCAGCGCCAATTCAGCGGGAACCAGCCTCGTCGGAATCGGCTTCATCTATGCCTATCCGGCGATCTTCCTGCTGGCCTACAGCCCTCGCTACCGCCTTGCCGACGGTACGTCCATGATCGGGACCCTCCCCCCGTTGTGGCTAGGTGTGGTGACCGCCGCGCTCGCAGCGATCATGGGGGTGATGTTCTTCGTCATCCTCCGGCGCATCTGGCTCGTCGATACCCCGCTGCCTGTGCCCGGCTTCGAATCCTACGTCAAGCTCCTCGATATCTCTCATCATCTGAGTCAGGGCACCGCCCAGGTGGCCGCCCGTTCGATCCGGTTGGTCATGGTCAGCGCCGGCCTCTCCGCCGGATTCGCGATCCTGCGAGACGCACCGATCACCCGTGACGGCAGCCCCCCACTCGATACGGTATTCGGTGGATCGACCTACCACGCGGGGACCGTCATGCAGCCGTTGGAGACGGCGACCTACACTCAATTGAGCATCGGCCTCTCCCCGCTGGCCGTGGCGCTTGGATGGTTCATGCGCACGCGGGCCGCCTTTGTCTTCGCGGCCGGTTCCCTCTTCGCATGGCTGGTGGTGATACCGATGGCTGTGGGATTCCACGAGCCGGTGTACATCCCCCAAGTGGGCCTGTACGTCGATGTGAACGACCCAGGCCTTGCGGCCATCGGCGAGGGCGCTGCCCCTTCGCTTGTGGCCTTCCGTCATGTCGTCCAGGTGATGGCCATCGGGGCGATCCTTGGCGGAGGAGTGGCCGCGCTCGCGAAGATGATGCCCTCCTTCCGGGGTGCGCTCGTCGACGCGATGACTGCACCACGCGGCGAGTCTGCCGGTTGGATCCGCGGACGGGGTTGGTATGAATGGCCCCTGGCCACCCTCTTGCCGATGGCGGTGCTCACCTTCGTCGGGATCGTCGCTGCATTCGCGATCGCAGGGTTCCCAGTCCTCCTAGCCGTCGCCTTCGCCCTGATCCTGCTCTCGACGAGTTTCTTCCTCGGCGCAATCGCGGTCAAGGTCATGGGGGAGACGGGGACCGAACCCGTGAGCGGGACCAGCTTCCTCACGCTACTGGCGGTGGTGGCAACCTTCGTAGCCCTTGGTGCGACACCTGAAGTAGCCGCGGTGATGGGGATCGTGGGCGCGACCGCCTTTGCGGGGGCGATCACCATGAGCGGGAATATCATCTCGGACTTCAAGGCTGGGCTCTACATCGCCAATCGGCCCTACCATCTGACGCGGGGATTGTTGACCTCTGTGGTACCGGGTGTCGTGGTCAGCGGCCTGGCGATGACGGTCTTCGCGACCGGCCTGTCGACGGGAGCGATCGATCTGCCCGCCCCGCAGGCCAACGCGTTCGCCACGTTCACCCAACTGCTCGTCGGTGGGAAGATCAACCTCCTGTTGTTCGTCGCGGGGTTTGTCATCGGCATAGGGGTCGAATACCTCAGCGGGATGGGGACGGCGTTCGGCCTGGGAATGTACCTGCCGCTGGCGCTGACCCTCCCATTCCTCGTGGGGGGTCTCTTACGAGACTGGTGGCAGAAGCGCATGGAGGAACACGCTCTGGCCGATGGGTGGGAGGGGGGCCGCAAAGCCTTGGCTGTAATGGATACTTACATGGTCGCGACCGGTCTGCTCGTAGGTGAGGCGGTCGTCGGGACCATCATCGCCCTAGCGGTGGTGCTCCCGCTCGTTTTCTGATCCGATGCCTCGCCTCGTCTCTTCAGCAGGGGGGCGTGTTGGTGTTCCCGGTGACGTCCTCGAAGGTGGGCCGGGTCAGGTGAGTAACCCCCTTCCTGTTCCCCTGCCGGGGCGGACCCCCGCAGGCTGATGGCATTCGACTAAGCGTCGGACTCGCCGGTCGGTTGCCCTCATCCCGGACTTTTCGACTTGCTTCGGTGGGGATGGCCGTTTCAGCATCTCCGGGCGATCGTCGCTCCCATCCATCTTGATGGTCATGGCTCCCGCACGGCTGTGTCGTTTCTGCTCCAGCGGGCCTGCGAGTGCGTGTACACTTTGCAGCCCTTGACCGGCCCTCGCGGGCCACCGGCTTGCGCCGGTCCACCTGCAACCGAAGAGGGGAGTTTCCTCAGCGCCATCCCGAAGGACAGTACCGTCAGCCATCCTACCTCTCCCGGCCCGCGCGCACCACCGCGGGTGCAGTCCTTAAGGGCACCGCTGTGGCTGTGACGGCCCTGTATCGGGGCCGCCGCAAACGTTTATCCCAACCTCCTCGGAGTGCGTCGGGGGAGGGCGGCGGCTGCGGGTTCGTGTCTACACCAAGGGCGAGGATGATCCAGCCAAGGTCATTGCCGAGCTACGATTACTTGCGGCCGGCCTGGTGCATCTCGATCCCCACCTGACGATCGAACGCGTTGATATCTCCAAGGACCCGAGTGCTGCCTTGGAGATTGGTGGGAGCGTCACGCCGGTCACCGTCATCGACGGCCAGACCTTCGTTGGTGTACCTGATCCCGATGTTGTCATCGATCGGCTGGAGAGCCCGCCCCCAAAGGACAGCTTCGAAGGGCTCTTCGGTGCAGCCTTCCTTCACCGACCCGGGCAGGCACATCGCGCCCTTGAGACGTTTCTCCAGCTCCACACCCGTGGCGCCCACGGCATGGTGATAAGCCCCAACCGCGAGTTGGCTACGTTGGAGCTGGGCGGGAGCGAGACCGGTCGCGAGGGTGCCCCCTTGGTGGTCGTGGAGGTCGCCGGCAACCCCCCGGTCACTGGCATACGGCCCAGCGACCTCGAGCGGCTCATCGACACCGTGGAGGATTTCCTTGCACGGGATGATCGCTCGGTCGTCCTGATCGATCCCATTGACCCCTTCATCGCGGCCAATGGGTTCGACCTTGCACTTAGCTCCTTGAGCATCCTCAAAGACCTCGCGGGCGCCAGCGGGGGATGCCTGCTCGTGACCCAAGGGTCGGAGCCGTTGGCACCTGAGCAGCGAGAGAGGATTGAACGACTCCTCATCACGATCTAGGTGCGACGCTCCCCTCGCAGCCGAGTTTCTTGCGCAGATAGGTCTGTCCCTACGCCCCGAGGTCGAGCATCCGCACCGTCCCAGGCCGCTGAAGGAGCACGACCCGCGAGGCGGCCTCGCCATCGACGAGCCCATAACCAAGATGACTCGCAAGGCGCTCGCCAAAGTTCTGGACCTTCTCGAAGGAGGGCATGTGCGCCTGGGTGAGGTGGTTGCGGCTCTCCCCGACGTTGACATACCCCTTACACTCGACGAAGTGCGGCGCGCCGATGGCATCAATCCGCGCGTACTCGAGCTCCCAGCCTAGATTGTAGCCTTCGACGAGGGTGTGGCGGAGCACCGTGCGACAGGACAGAGAAGGCAGCAGCGCTAACGTCTGGTGGAGCCGTTCCCACGAGTCGGGCATCACAGGGCTTACCAGCCGTTGGAAGATCTCCTTCGAAGGCGCTGCCACAGTGACATAGAGCTGGGTCGGCAACGGGTCGAGGTTCGCTAGCGCCTGGGGGTTGGTCCCGTTGGTGACGAGGAACGTGGTCATGCCCCGTCGATGGTATCCTGCTATCAGCTCCCCTAACCGTGGGTAGAGGGTCGGTTCGCCTGCGAGAGAGATGGCGACGTGACGGGGGTGACGCGCCTGCTCCCAGTCTCCCTCGTCGACCCGCTCATCGCCCCTGTACCCGCTGAGCATCCGACGTTGGGCGGCGATGGCAGCCTCTATGATCGCCTCGGGCTCGTCCGCCTCCCCAGTGGCCATCCCTTGGAGGTTGTGGTGGCGCCAGCAGAAGAGGCAGTGCTCATTGCAGTGGTCGACGGTCGGCGTCATCTGCAAGCATCGGTGGCTCTCGATCCCATAGAAGCGTCCCTTGTAGCACGAACGCCCATTGAGGAGGCGCTCTCTGGTCCAGTGGCAGAGCTTGGCCCCACTGTGGCCCCCGATCAGCTGGTAGCCCCTATCGGAGAGCGTCTTGAGCGTTCCCCGGTCAAGGTCTGATGAGGTGAGGCCGGGAGCGGCCGGTCCTTGTCGAGGATCGAGCAGATCCAGCGGCGGAGTGCTTTCGTGGCACCCGAACCTCCGAGGCCCCTCTGGTGGCGTCATGGGTTCTTCCCCACTGTGCTGTTCTCCTCTCGCAACGGTCATCCCCCTCTCCAAGCCTCTGCCGTGCAAAAGCCTTCCGAGGGGGTCCGGTCCTGCGGCCTCAGCGTGGCAACCTGTGCGCACCAAGGCGCGCTGATTGCCCGACTCTGGACTCCGGGGTGTTTCTCAGGCTCCGAAGTCCCTGTTGGGGGTCCGTCGAGACCGTGGGCTCCGATGTCGGCTCCCGATGGGGTGGTTCGTCCCACTCCTGAGCGGACCCTGTCGATCTCTCGTTTCGATGGAGTCACCATTCTGCTCAAATACTCTCCAGATCGCAGCAGTCCTGCCGCGAGGAGCGAAGGGAGGTTCGACTCAATGATGGCAGGAACCTACTCACATGACACGGGTATTCGGAGCAAGTATCGCAAGCCTCCTTTTGGTCGCGCCATTGCTGTTGATCTTGACCGGTTCTGCGATTGCGCAGACCGAAGGCCGGCCAACGCTGACGGACGATGGTCTGTATTGGTCTGACGCCCAACGGATTACTACGAACCCCGCAACGGACACCGATCCCCAGTTGGCCGTCGACGCCAAAGGCGATGGGCACATCATCTGGAGCCAATCGAACAACTTCCAGTACAAGAAGGTCGACCAGCAAGGCAACGAACTGATTCCTCAGAGCGTCATCGCCACCGACGCCAACATTCCCCGCCAACACAGCGGCCAGGCCTGCAAATCCATTGGGATTGACAGCAAGGGCGACTTCCACATCATCTACCAAAGAGGTGATGACCGCCACGTGTTCTACACCAAGTACAATAGCAAAGGGCAGAGGATCGTGCCTGACCTTGACACGACCGAAGGGCTCGCACAGATGTCAATCGGTGCCAATATCGCCGTCGCGCGCAACGACAACGCGTACGTCATCTACGACTACTACCCGCCGGGCGGACTGGAGCGCGAAGGGCTCTCGCTCATCGATCCCACCGGCAGGATGATCAAGCAGGCCGTCGACGTCTCAGAGCCCGCCTGGTACCTTGAGGGTGCCACACTGACCGTCGACTGGGAGGACAACCTCCGCGCACTGATGAACGTCTGGACTGGTTCGGACCAAGGGATGCATCACTCCAAGCTCAACAAGCTCGGGGTTCGGCCCACGAACATCCCCCCCGTCCACTTGTATCCGACGCCCTACCTCTTCCCTCCGATGCCCCCGCTCGCGGCGACCCCTGATGGGCACGTGCACCTGCTGATCAGTGCTGCCGCCACCGGCGGCGGCAAGATGACCTACATGGAGCTCAACGAGAAGGGCGAGCCCATCGAGGGTCTGACCAGCGAGATCATCATCACCCAGAACGGTGCCGACTACGGCGACGTCGGGGCGGACAGCCGCAACAACGCCTACCTGTTCTTCACCAGCAACGCCGACGGCAAGCTCTACTACGTCAAGGTCGAGCCGGGCAAGGAGAACATCCAGCACCAGCCCACCGCTCTGACCAACGGCGTCGGGACCGCCCGCAACCCCAAGGTCGCGGTGGACCCCAGCGACAACCTGCACGTGGTCTGGGAGGACACCCGTGATGGCAACGAGGAGATCTACTACCAGTTCGCCATCAACTTCGGAGCGGAGATCAACATGGCCCCTGAAGAGGCGGCCAAGCTGCTCTACATCCGTCCCGAGGAGCACAAGACGGCCAACCTCACCATCAAGAACCTCGGTGGCCTCAACGACACCGTGACGGTGACCTTGGTCACCGACTTCCACGGCCACGAGGGTGACCTCTGGGAGGCCTGGATCGACGAGGAGGTCCTCGAGCTGGGGCCGCAGGAGGTCTACATGTTGGAGATCAACATCCGTGGGCCGACTGGTGGCAACCCGGGGGACTTCATCTCGGTGAGCCTGAGCGCCAGTTCCGCGGGCAACCCCTTCAAGAACGACACGGTGACCTTCGACACCTACCTGGTGGTCGAACACCTGCTGTCGATGACCGCTGCCGACACCATCCACGTCGTGCAGCCAGGCGAGGAGACCGAGTACTCGATCCAGATCACCAACGATGGTGACGTGGCCGAGGATGTCGGCGTCTCCTTCGAGGGGCCCCCGGATTGGGACATCGCGATCACCGATGACAGCGGTGCCGACCAGACGGTCCTGGCAGGGATGCTCCCGAGTGAGACCCGGACGGCGACCCTGCACGTGACGCCACCCGAGGGTGCCTTCGCCGATGAGATCGGGCTGGTGACGGTCAATGGATGGCTGATCAACTACCCGACGGTCAAGGACACCGTGGTGACCCACACCATCGTGGCGCAGAGCCTCAACATCCAACTGGACCTCGAGGACTCGCAGCACGTGGTGGCACCTGGCGAGATGACGACCTACACCATCACGGTCACCAACACCGGCAACGTGCCGGGCAAGGTGCTCGTGATCCTCGAGATCGTCTCGGGAAGCGGGGACTGGACCGCACAATTGGGCACCAGCACCGCGTCGATCGGCTCCGATGAATCCATCAAAGTCGATCTGCACGTGACTGCACCCGACGATGGGTTGACGGGCCAGCGCCTCGTCACGCGGGTGGTGGGCACCAACGACGCCCGGACCCAGCAGGACGATGTCACCGCGACGACCATCGTCGGTGCGGTGCACGAGGTGACGGTGACCGCAGCGCCGGTGACCAAGGACGCCAACCAGGGCGACCTGGTGGTCTACGGGCTGTCCGTCTCCAACAACGGCAACGGCGACGAGGTCCTCGGGCTGACCCTCGAGGAGCTCCCCGTCGGCTGGAGCGTCACCTACGCCAAGGATGGAGCGGCGCTCAGCAGCGTCAGCCTGCCCCCGGGCGGACAGACGGGCTTCAACGCCGAGGTGCAGGTCCCCGCCGATGCGCTGGCGGGCACCTACGCGATCAAGGGCAAGCTGACCGACAGCGAGGGCAAGACGTACTCCGTGACGCTCACGACCGTCGTGCTGCAGGTCTACGGTGTGGACCTGACCACGACCCTGTCCAAGCAGCTGGGCTCGCCAGGTCGGACGGTGCTGTTCTCGACGTTGGTCAAGAACACCGGCAACGGGGTCGACACCTTCAAGCTGGACGTGCGCGAGAGCACGCTCCCGCCGGAGACCAAGGTGGAGTTCCACGACGCGGACTTCGCCGTCTCGAACGAACTGACCCTTGGTCCGGGCCAGACGGGGCCGATGACCGTCGTGGTGACGCTGCCAGGACAGTTGGAGAACAAGGCCGAGTTCGAGTTCTCCGTCCAGGGCAAGAGCCAGAAGGGTGGCAAGGTCGATGACGTCAAGTTCGTCATCGACGCTGAGCTGCCCAACCTCGAGGTCACCCAGCTGGTCTACCAGCCCGATGACTTCACCGCCAACAAGGCGGTGACCATCGAGGTCGGCGTGGTCAACCACGGCAACGTCGATGTCGAGAACGTCACGGTGCGCTTCTACGATGGCAGTGCCATCGTGGGCGCTGACCGCCTTGACCGGCTCCCGGCGGAGTCGAACAAGACGGTGACGTTCACCTGGATCCCCAAGAACCCGAGCCACACGCTCAAGTTCTGGGTGGACCCCGACGGGCGCATCCCTGAGGTCGACGAGTCGGACAACGTCAAGAAGGACACCATCCACGTGCGCGGGATCAACGGGTTGACCCCGGGCTTCGAGGGTGTCTACGCCCTGCTTGCCCTGGCCATGGTCGGGGCGGCGATCACCCGCCGCCGCACCAAGGCGTAGGCGGGTACCGACGACGAGCAAGACGGGAGGGGGCTCGAACCCCCTCCCGTATTGCGGAGCCGAGCCGTGCGAGCAGATCCCACAAGGTCCATCGTCGTCGGGAGGAGCACGACCGATGCCGCCAGGAACACCTATATGGGCCGTCCAGCCCCCTAGTCGCGCATGGGTCCAGCCGACGGGATGGCAGGGTCAGACCAACCTCTCTCGCTCAGCGAGCTGCCCCTGACATTGGAGAAGAAGGTCGTTTTGCACCTATTCCGCCTCGGTCATCTGCGGGAAGAATTCGAAGTTCCCCTGGCCCTCTCCCAGGAGGGGATTAGTGAGCGCTTCGAGGTCCGCCAGAGTTCGATCAGCCGTGTGCTGAACAAGATGCTCCGCCAGCAGCTGGTCGAGGAACGCCAAGCGTATGTCAGCGGCTCCCGCCAGAAGCGCAAAGTCTACTTCCTCACGCACCATGGTCACCAGGTCGCGACCGATTTGCGGAACCAAGTCGAGGGCTGTGCGATCCGTGTCAGTGGAGTCGCCTCGGGTGAGGCTGCCCCGCACATCGAGCATCCCCAACTGCGAGCCCTCGGTGCCGATCCCGACGGGCCGCGTCCCGTCGCTCGGCTCATGCGCGTGGCGGAGCTTCGCACGTTCCTTGGGAAAGACCCTGACCTCGTCGATGTCATCACGATCAATGCGGACATGGGGATTGTCGACATCGATCTGCTGCGTGAGGGCCGCCGCAAGGGCGGGGAGCGAATAGTCGTCGGCGATCCCCTACCCACCACCCGCCAGTTCGTCGGGCGGGCGCTTGAATTGCGAGCGGTCACCGAAGGCCTGGCGACACCAAAGGGAGGAACAGTGGTGATTCAGGGCATCGCCGGGGTGGGGAAGACCTCGCTGCTGGCCAAGGTGGTCCGGCATCACAGCGCCCATGTGGCGTACCAGCGGATACGCCCCTGGACGGGAGTCAGCGCAGTGCTGGCGACCTTCTCCGAGCTGCTCCATCGTGCCGGACGCAATAACCTCTCGAACCAGCTCAAGGTGGTCCCTACCCCGCCCTTGGAAGTGTTGCTCCCGCTCGCGACCAATGAGTTGGGTCATGCGCGCGCTCTGGTGGTCCTCGATGACGTCGAGGAAGCCTCCCCACCGGTGCAACAATTCGTCGCTGAACTCGTCCGTCTGGCGCCCCAGAGCGGCTTGCATATCCTCGTTGCCACCCGGTACGTGACAAACCTCTACGACCGACGTGCGGTCGTCACTGAGCGCACGGTGCGGGAGGTCCATCTGCGGGGATTGAGCCTCCAGGAAACCTATGAGCTCCTCGAGGGCCGACTTCCGACCCATCGGGTCGAGGCCCTCTTCGACAAGACCCAGGGCCATCCACTGGCGATAGACCTGCTGCGGGCTCGGGATAGCTTCGTCGAGGTGGAGAAGTTCCTCCAGGAGGAGATCATCTCCCGTCTGTCCCCACCCGAGAGGCGGATGATGCAACTGGCCACGATCCTACGCAATCCAGTCTCCGAGGAATTCCTGGCTGGTCAAGGGGGGATCGAGACTGTCCGATCCCTGGCCCACAAAGGGCTGCTGACGGAGATCGAAGGGGAGTACGAGCCCCACCTGCTCGTCCGTCAGTATGTCCATTCTCACCTGACCGAGGCAGAGCGTCGGGCGATGCACACCCTGGCGCTGGAAGCCTATGCCGGACGCCGTGACGAAGACTCGCTGCTCGAACGCTGCTATCATATGTTCTCGAGCGGAGAGCGCGCCAGCGCTGTTGCGATGCTCCTGGCAGAATCGGACCCCTTGCTCCACCATGGCTACGGCGAAGCGGTCACCAACCTCGTGAGCCTGATGCTCCCCGAGGTCGATGCCCAGGACTTCGCCGCCCTGCACCAGTTGCAAGCCAAGATCGCCGATACCTGGGGGCGCTGGGAGATGCTCTTCGAGGTGTGGGATCATTTCTATTTCTTGCGGCAACGCGCCGGGTTGTCGGTCCCCACCTTTCCCGGCAGGGAATTCCTGGGACCTTCGGCCGAACCGCTCGAGCACACGGTCCGCGACCTCACGCAGACCCTCTCGACGCTCCAGCGGCTGGGAGATCGACACGGCATCGCCCACACCCACGGCCACTTGGGATGGACGCTGGCCGTTCACGGGCAACTGGCGGAGGCGGCGAGCGCCTACCACAAGGCCCTCGAGGGCGCACGCGACCTTGGGCTAGAGGAGTTGGCCGGGGAATTCGCCACAGCCCTAGCACTGGTGGTCACTCTGGCGATGGTCCCCTCCGGCCCGTCTGCCAAAGAGCCTACCGAGGGCCCCAGGCTCCTGGTTCTGGAGGGCGCGACGACCCCCGAAGGGGATGCAGCGGCGCTGGGGCGAGAAGGCCTCGAGGCGATCTTCGATGAGGCCGAGCAGCATCTGCGCCGGGTGGACCGTCTTGATGGACTGCTCCAGGCCAAGCTCTTGCGCGAGGAGGGGCAGGGGGATGGCCCATTCTCCTACGCTGCTCCTCTGTCCGCCAGACTGGTCGAGGAGGTTGGTGCGATGGCGCGGCGCAACCTCCTCGTCCGGGCAGAGGGCTTCATCAGGTTGCACCAGGCGCGGCGCCTGGCCACGACCTCCCCGACGGATGCGGCGGAACTCGCCGCTCAGGCGAAGCGCTCGTTCGAGACCGTCAACGACCGAATGGGGACCGCGATGGCCCTCTCGCTGCTGGGCGCCATCGATGCGGCCCCCCTGAGCAGACGGGGTGCCTGGCTCGAGGAGGCTGCCGAGTGCTTCTTGGAGATGCATAGTCCGACGATGGGCCGCTTCTGCGATACCATCCGCACCAACCTTATCCCACGCTAGTCCTTTGCCCCACCTCCTAGGGCGAGGGGAGGCACATGGTGGATCGCGAGATTATCAAGAAGGTCGTCCTACTGGGGGATCCGGGCGTCGGGAAGACCTCCTTGATCCGGCGGTTCGTCAAGGACTACTTCAGCGACGACTACCTTTCGACCATCGGTGCCAAGGTGACCGAGAAGGACCTACGTTTTCAGGCCCAAGCAGGAGAGACCCTGCTCCATCTGGTCATCTGGGACATCGCAGGGCAACAGGGGCTCGCCGGGATCAAGCCCAACCTCTTCAAGGGCGCCCAGGGAGCGCTGGTGGTCTGCGACCTCTCCCGTCGGCAGACCTTCGATGGACTAGGCACCTGGATACTCCATTTCCGCCAGCAGTGCGGGGCCCATCCCTTCTGCATCCTTGCCAACAAGTGGGATCTCTATGACCGACGGGATTTCGACTATCGAGAATCCGAAGGGGTTGCCAAGGCGTACAACGTGGCGCACTATTGCACCTCCGCTAAGACTGGAGAGAACGTCGAACGCGCCTTCCGAACGCTGGGGACGCGGATGCTCGAACGCGATGGCATCGAGCTGCCTGCAACACCTCCTGCCTAGGATGGACCCCCGACACTCATCCCGAGCCGTGATCGTCGTTCTCGCTGCGGTCATCCTCCTATCCCGGGCGCGGGATGCAGTTAAGACAACGGGGGCGCAGTGGGGTCTGCGCAGGGGTAGCCAAGCCAGGTTCACGGCGCCGGTCTTGAAAACCGGTGGTCTCCGACCGCAGGAGTTCGAATCTCCTCCCCTGCGCCCCCCGCTGTGGTCCTAGGGCGCTGTCGAGAGTATGAGGATCCCCAACAGCAGTGCGAGGATTCCCGCCCATTGCAGCCGGCCCAGCCGCTCTCCCAGCAGCCAGTAGGCGAAGAGCGCCGTGAAACCGCCGAAAGCGCCCGTCACGGGCGCGACCACCGAGAGGAGATTGAGCCGCACCCCCGTGGTGTAGGCAAGGAACGCGATGCTATCGAGAGTTACCGCGATCACCAGCAGCCCCCAAGGGAAGGTAGAGCTCGACGGGGCGGACCGAGGGCTCCGTACGATCAACGGCGCGACGACACAGAAGCTCGCCACGCGGACGAAGGTCACGGGAAGGACGGGGCCCGTCGATTCCGCCAGGGGCTTGAGCAGGAAGAACATCAGGCCGAAACCCACAGCCGCACCCAGTGCCGCGGCGACCCCCTTGGTGGTCGAGGGTGCTCGCTGGGAGACAGTCCCACCCCTGGATGTTCGGTCGGAAGCAAGGGCGGCCACGATGGTCCCGCCCGCCGTGAGCAGGATTCCCGCGAGTTGGAGCGGGCCGGGAAGCTCGCCGAGGACGAGCAAGGCAAGTCCGACGGTTATGGCGACGTAGGCGCTCGAGATGGGAGACACAAGCGAAAGTGGGCCGACCTCGAAGGACCTGAAGAACAGGATGTTGGCTGCACAGCCGAGCAGCCCGACGAGCACAAGGCCACCCAGCAGCAGCAGCGAAGGGGCCGGGGTGGGCCACAGCACCAGCAGGATCAAGAGCGGGAGCAGTCCCAGCCCTTGGACCAAGGCGACGCCGCGCAGGGACCCGGTATGGTCCACCAATCGCTTGGCGCTAAAGTCCCCGTAGCCCCAGCAAACCGCGGCGGTCACCCCTAGCAGGACCCCCTGGAGGGGTCCCTCGACGATGGGGAGCACCATCCTCAGTGGGGAGTATCGGGGGCGGTCCGCAGGCGAATCGTAGTGCGACCCTGCGTGGCAAAGGCGATACCTTCCTCGAAGAACCGCAGCTTGATCGACCGAGTCAGTCGGTTGACGACCTCCCAGTACTCCTCTGGCCGCACGGTGAGGTGGAGCAGCAGCTCCACTTGGTTCTTGATGAGTTGGTGTAACGTAACCTCCGGGCCTGGGCGTGAGGCAACAGCTCCCTCCGCCGCGACAATCGTCCGTAGCGTCTCGAGGACCTGCTCAAGGTCATCGCGGTAACTGATCCCCACGATCAGTTCCAGAGACCGGCCTCCCTCCAGCAAGGTCGGCCCGATTGCCCGGTCCTTCCAGTTCCTCGGCGAATACATCTGGGCGCCCGTCGTGAAAGCCTGCTGCGCAGCGACCCCGCCAGGGACTGTCCCAGGGACGCTGTCGGGTCGAGGGATGGGCTCGAGAGGTTGCCCATGGCCCCGCCAGTCAGGGACGGTGGTCATGCCCATCTGACTTTGGAGGGGGGAGACGTGGTCGAGTGAGACCATCAGCCATGGCACTTTTTTCCACGTATATAAACAGAGGGGGCATTCCGACTAATGGGGGACTCCTCTCGTCGGCTCCTTCGTCCAGCGTTCGTCCCAGGACCCTTATCGAAGCCCCCACCCCAACTTCCTGATGGTGGGTCGATTGGTCAGTTCTCGCCCAAGGCTCTGGGCGCTGTCACTGGCGACCGTCCTGATAGGCGCCCCGTTGGTCCTGGGCCTGGCGACGGCTCAGGCCAGTGCGGGATTCACCAGTGACGAGGTGACCTTCAGCGCAGTGGATACTGATGGTGACCAGATCTACGAAGGTATCGATGTCGCGGTCATGATCGCGAGCTCGGATACCGTATCCCTTCGGCTCGAAGCCAATGTCTCGACGGGTGACCACGCGAATCCGGCTTCCGCCATCGTCGAGCGGACGGTGGATGTCGCGGCCGGCCGCCCCCAGGAGTTCCATCTGGTCATCCCAGCCCAGGTGTTCCTTCAACTCGAACACAATGGGACGTTTCGAGTGATCCTCTCCCTTCAGGACGACAGCAACCAGCTCGACACCCTGCGTTCGACCACCCCGGCCTACTTCTACACCCAGTTCCAGTCCGGATCACCAACACCGTCGATCTCCATGGGCACCGTCACCGACCACGCGATCCTCGATGACGAGGGCGCCATCGTCTCGGTGAGGATCACAATCACCATCGAGGCTGAGGCTCCTACGACAGTCGAGGTCCTCGTCTGGATCGGCACTGAGCGACTGGCAACTCCGCTATCCCTCGCGAACGGCTCTGCCGGGGTTGCATCTGGCACCGGGCACGTCGAAGTGCTCGGTCAGACGTTCGTGACCCTTGCCCATGATGGCCCTTACGAGGTGCCCCTCGAGGTGCTTCACGATGGGGTGGTACTGGCAGAATCCACCCACACCACGGCGGCCTATGCGCTCTCCCGTTTCGCTGCGGCCCTCCCCCCGGCGGCCTTCGAGGAGCCGAGCACCGTTCGACTACTGCCAGACGAACAGATGCGTCCGTCCACCGGGCTCGCGTTCGATGTTCACTTGCGCGTGCGCCGCGTCGGCGCCTGGGCTCTCGAGGCGAGCCCCCGCCCCTGCGATCCCGCAACTCCGACTCCGGATCTGCCGTCCCTGGTGCAGACCTTCGGAAGCCATCAGGGACTACAACAGGTCACGCTCGAGCTCGCCGGTGCGGCGTTGTTCGACAGCGGCATCGATGGATCCCTGTGCATGTTCCTGTCCATCGGCGTTGCGGGCACGGTGGGCTCCGGGTCGATAGCGGCCCCCTTCGACTCCGAGGTTGTCACCACCGGGGTGCTCGATGCTGCGTGGTTCACACCGGCAATCCCCCTGCTACACATCGGGGCAATCACTGACCACCTTCTGGTCTCCGGCTCCGACGACCTCGCCACTGCACTTGAGGTCACCATCCAGGTCCGCGCCGAGGTTCAGGGAGAGGTCACCATCCAGGGGCTCCTGGGAACAGGCCCGCAGGACTGGCTCGCCGCGACGAAGATAGGGTTTCTCGCCTCGACTGACCAGGTCACCAGGGCCCTTCGATTCGACAGCGCCGACATCGTTGGTGGGGGACACGACGGCCCATTCCTGGTCCGATTGATCCTCGACCAGCCCAAGACCAATGGTTCATCCCCTCTGCTGGTGGAGCACCTGACTTCCGCCTACCGGCTCGAACAACTAGCTCCGCGGGCTCCGCCGGCAGAACTGCTGGACCCACCTCTGGCCCCTGCCGACGTACCTGCAGGGCACACCCAGCTCGATGCGCAGTGGGTCATCACCCGCGGCCCAATGGCGGAGTTCCGCACCGCTCAGGAGCAACCACTGGTCATGTTCTCCTACAACCCCGCGACGAGCCAATACTACCCGTTCCGCCTGGTGTTCTCCCAGCTCGTCCTAGGGACCGATCGCGATCAGGACAAGAACCTCTCGGCGACGGAGGTCCGCTATGGTGCAGACCTTGCCACCCTCGATTGGAAGCTCTCCCCGCTGGCCTGGGACGAGAACGGGACCCTCCACTACGAGTTGCGGGCTCCCGTCTCCCTGGTCGACTCACGACCCGACCGCGTGGGACGCACATCCGGCGCTCCGGACCAACGAGTGGTGGTCCGTCAGTGGGGAGTCCTCTCGTTACGCTTCAGCTGGTCCGAGGATGACCGGATCCTCGCCGGACCGGGGGCTCCGATGACCATCTCCGGCGAGGACCAGTTGGAGATCGAAGTCGTCATCGAGGTCCTCCGCCCCCTGCAGGCGGATCTGCTCGTCCTGCGTGAGTTCCTGATCGATGAGAGCCGGACCCACACACTGCGCTCCCACGAGCAAGACGGGCCCCACGACTTGACGGAGTCGACACTGCCATCCCCTCGGAGATTCTCCAGTCGCCAAGACACTCGCATGCAGCAGGTCTCCTTCGTCAGCTCCCCAGGGGGGGAGCGGCACGGCTACTTCGCCTGGTCGGACCAGGTCGCTAGTACCAGCGACCGCGGATCGGTCATGGACCTTGTCGTCGGTGCCCAGATTGCCCTCGTGGAGGGGAACCTGCTCCTCTCCCTCTCCTACCCTCTGAGCGCCACCACTCGGAAGCTGGTCCACGACCCTTCCGTCGGGGTCGACCCGACCCATCAAGCACCACGGCACTGGACCGTCCAAACCCTCCCCACTTTCAGTCCGTCCGCCTACGTGATTGCCGCAGTCGGGGGTGTCACGGCTCTTGCCGCGGCCGGCTTCGCCGGTCGTTCGCGCCGGGCGGAGCTCGACTTTGGATCCACAGAACATGAGCAGCCACGTCCGCCGCAGCGGCGCAAAGGGGCCTGACCCAAGGATGGGGTCTGGCGGCCGATGGTGCGTCAAGCCCTGTGGCGAGACCGCTTTCCATCGTCGGCTTCAGGCTCGCTCTCGCTGTCGAGGTCGATGGGCTCGTCCATGGGGTCCTCCGTCGTCTCCCAACGGGGCGCTTCCCAGGGGTCGATCCATGCCTGGAGGTCGACCGGCTGGGCGCCCTGGCTGGCTCCTGGGGCGGGAGGGACCTCCAGGAGCTCCTCGTCCGCTCCCTTGGTCACGGTTGCATCCCCACCTTCGTCGGCGTCCACGAATGATGGGCGGCCGGCGCTTCGCCTGCTCCGCGTGAGTCCGATTGCGATGCTCTCCCCATCGGCACTCTCGCGAATGGTGGCCACCTCGCCGAACAACTCCTCGTCTTGGCGGTCTTGCCGTGCCGATGCGCCTGACGCGTCGGCCGAACCTCTGCGGTGGGTCGTGCCCTTGAGAGTCCGCGCTCGCCGTCGGCCCGTCGGTGCATCCGACCGACGTTCGACGTCCGATCGGTAGAGGTTCTGCGCCAGCCGCTCTCGCAGAAGTGTAGCTGCCTTCCTCCACTGGATACGGCGGACCAGGCGGTAGGTGCCCAAGACGACGACCACTGCCGCAAGCGGGGGGAGGACCGCCAAGACGGAGCGGGACTCGAGTGATTGGCTGAACCAGGGGCTGCCCATGCTTGGTAGGTACTGCACCCAGAGCAGCACCCCGGCGAGGATAGTCCCTAACACCAACAAGATCGTACCCAGGTCAGTCAGGTACCGCGCGAGCAGCGCCTGGAGTGATTCGAGGTTCTTCTGGGCCATTCGCGCCTCGGTCCCCTCATTGATCTCATCTGCCATGTCCGAGTAACGCAACGAGGTGGCGGTGACCTCCAGGTAGGCGACCATGACGATGGCGAAGACGATGAGGCTGGGGAGCTGCTCGACCCCCTTGGGGGTAAACAGGCCTACGACGATGAGTAGAAACACTCCCAGCATGAGGCTCGGATAGTTGTGCTGCAAGAGACCGAACCCGAGGAGAATCGCCGGAGAGAGGACCAACAGCAGTCCCCAGAACTCGGCCACCGCACCGGCGTTGCTGACACCCTGGTCGTTGGGAGTCAACAACCAGGCATGCACGATGATTCCCGCTACGAGCGTCGCGAGGGCGAACAAGATGCCTTGCGAACGCGTCGCGATGAGCTGGCGGGCGAGCCGTGCCACCTGCGCGAAGAACACCCCGATTATCATGCCGAGCATGCCAATCAACCACATTGGGACGGTTGATATGCTCACGAGGGAGGATCCACCCCCAAACAGGGTTGAGACAGTCGAGATCACCCCGGGGTTCAGCCCGTAGTCGAGGGGGAGTAGGATGCTTGTGAGCGCCAGGGAGAGAACCTGGAGCCCCTGCAGCGAAGGGGTCCGGACATCAAACCCCATCCCGTGCAGGGTGCCGTATCGTAGCGGGTCTTCCCAGGGAAGGAATCGCACCAAGGGTACACGGCGGCGTGCGATCCACGCAGGGTCCTTGGGCAGATGCATCCCGCTCATGGGGGGGGTGACGAAGAGGGTGGGTGGCACAACACCTGCCTGGGCGGTCCGATTCGGTGGCAGGCTAGAATCCCCCCATGACGACCCGCTCGAGGAGTGCCGAAACCGTCTCGGTCGGTTGCCAATCGATGACGCGGACGCCCCGAGCCTGAAGATCCTCGAGGAAGTTTTCGCGCTCGAGCAACACGAGGTCACGTTTCTCCGTCAGTGTCTGGGTCAACCCCGCTTCGAATTCCGCGGGGCTGGGGGAGATCACAGTCAGGTTGAACCCTGCAGCGACCATCGCTTCGACGGTCTCCTCCATTGTGGGGTCGAACTCCAAGCCTGAGAGCAGGATCAGGGCGCTTCGCCGGTTGATGTATGGTCGGGAGAGTTCGAAGGCGCCGCGGAAGGGGAGGTCACCTTTCCCCTCGGTCGCCATGAGCATGGTCAGGATCTTGCTTAGCTGCGACTCCCCCCCGCCGGGAGAGATCATCTGCAGGGAGTCGTTGTAGACGAGCAGGCCTACCTGATTCTTGCGGCGGATGTAGTGGTTGGCAAGGGATGCGGCCGCCTTGACGCTGTATTCCAAGGGGTTGGTGCTGATGGTCCCAAGTGTGTTGACCTCTCGAGCATCGAGCATGATGAGGATGTCGCAGAGGTTCTCCCGTTCCATCTCATTGACCATCAGCTGCCGCAGGCGCGCTGTCGCCTTCCAGTTGATCTTCCGCAGCGGGTCCCCCTTGACGTAATCCCGCATGGAGTAGAACTCGGTACTCTGACCCACTTGACGAGTCAGGAATGGCCCATTGTAGTGCCGCAGGCGCTGAGATGTGACGAACAACCCTGCATGCTCCTCGATCCGAGGATAGACGGAGATGTCCTGGATGTCCTCAATTCGCTCCTCCTCAGTGAAGAGCCCGAAGAAATCGCTATGCCGCAAGGCGATCGGCCCAAGTCGGTAGACACCGCGCAGCGGTGTCTGGATGTCGTAGAGGATCGCCCGTTCCTGACGCGGGCGCAAATAGAAGTAACGCTTGTTCGACCCCCGCACCAGGCGAACGCGATCGCTCAACTGGTCATACAGCTCGAGCATGGGAGTATCCTCGTTTCTGAGGTTGGTGACGGTCAAGCGGATCGGCTGACGGTCCCCCTCGACGAATCGGTCCTTGGGCACCGCACGTTGGACTCGCACCGTCACGCTCTGGCGCAAGGAGGCTAGGCCCACGAACAGGAGGGCCGCCGTCCCGATCAAGACGCTCTGGCCATCAGCAAGCACCAGGCCGAAGAGAAGCGCCAAGGTCCCAAGGGTGACTAACGCCAGGGCCTTACGGGACCACATCAGGTCTCCTCCCATTGCGTTACTCCAGATTCCTCTGGTTCAGTGCCGGGGGTCTCGTCTCCCGCCTCGATTCCCCATCGATCCCCCTCGCGGTCGTTCCAGGCATCAACGGTCGATGGCGTCGTCTCCGAGGGCCAGTCTGCTGCCGTGGTCGCGCCGCGCTCCCCCGGAGGGACCCAGTGAAACGCGCGCGACGAATACGCTCGGAGGACCTCCGGGGTGATTGCCCCAAGCTGTGGGCTGGGGAGCAGGGCGAAGGCCGTCAGGTAATGGTCGGAGATGAGGGTCGGCCAGAGTCGGACGGTGTCGGGCCGGTAGAACTCCTCCTTGTTCTGCCCAGCTGTGTGGCGCACCCGCTCGAGGAAGGCCTGTCGTACACGAGCGGCATCCGCGGTCATCAGGTATGGGCGCAAGTAGTGGACGGGACGTGGGTCGTTGAGGATGTCCCGATGCCGACGGCGCGGCTGGGCGGGGGTACGCAGATAGAGCAGCCCTACGAAGGCGATGATGACGAGTGGGCTGAGTAGTTCGAACCAGACGTTGGCCAGGAGGTTTTGGATCGCACCGAGGGTCAATTGGGTCCCCGAGTCCCCCACCTGCCCGCCAGCGTGCCGGCTCTCGTCGATGATCAAATGCCCACGGGGGAGGACAGCTTCGAGGAAGGCGCGGATGAAGGCGCGATTGTCGCCCCGGTCGATCATGTCGTTGATGAAGAGCGATGGGTCGCCCACGTACCACCACAGGCCGTGTCGATCCCCGGCATCCGAGCCTCGCGAGACGATCAGTGGGAATGAACCGACCTGCTCGGTGAGGTCAAGGACGTTGTCATTGTTGACATCCAGCCAGGCGTCAGGTGAGGTTGAAGCGATGACTTGGACGGCAGGGCGACGCTCCTCGGGAATCGAAAGGGTCACCGGCTCGTTGGTGACCACGTGGTACCGGAGGTTCGCCCTACCCGATCCCAGTTGGCTGCCGGTGACGTCGAAGGCCAGGAACTTGGGGTTGTGTTCGAATTGCACGTCCTTGACGGGGGTCGGGACGCACCGTTCCTGAGGCGAGCGACGCACGCCAAAGCAAGCGTCGTCGAAGGTCAGCTGGTTCCCATAGCCATAGTCGTCCGCGATGACCGCGATCCCACCGCGGAAGACGTAGTCCCTGATCGCGGCGAGCTCGTTGTCGTTGTACGGGCGCTCGACACCGATGATCAAGAGGGCAGAATTAGTGTACTTGATCGTCGGATTGATCGTCTCGAGGTGGCGCAGGGTCAGCTGGCTCGACACGATGTCATGGATTGTGTACCGTTTCTCATCCTCGATGAGCTTGCGCAGGCCTGAGAGGTCGTTCCAGTCATCACCATAGGTGCTGAGCTGAGGAGGGCCACGGGCTTTCTGCCATGCAGCGACTCCGACCGCGGCAGTAAGCGCCAACATCAGCACGACGAGTATCGCCGCAGTGGTCTGCCACAGGCGCGCCCTGCTGGGGTCGGGAGGGGGGGGAAGCGGTTCGAGTGTCGAAGTGCCATAGGAACGTACCACGGGGGCGTGGGTAAGACGACGGGAGGCTTCGGTCGGCCGACGGTGGATGGTCCCCTCAGGCGTTGTGGGGGGGCGATCTGCTTCCTCCCCCCTGCGAGCCGCCGCCATCTTCCCTCGCGTAGCTGCGGTCGGCCGCCCGGTCGCCGCTCCGCTCTAGGTGGGTGCAGCGTCCCGCACAGGGGTGCGCCGGAACTCTCGGAGTGGCGGCAGGGCCGCCCGCAGGCTACTGACCGTATCAATCGCCCTGGTACGATAACCTTCTGGCAGGTCGTGGTCGCTATATCGTGCCTCCTCGACAATCCGGTTCAGCCGGATCAGCTGCTGCGGTGGAAGATCGGGCAGGGCAGCAGCGAGGATCTTGTGGAACTCGCGGATAGTCTCCGCAGGCGTGCGCAGGAAGCCGTATCGGACGAGGATTTCGGTCAGCTCCCGGTAGAGGACGAAGATGCTCGCCCGGACCTCGTCGACGTCCGAGTCATCGAGGCCGCCCAAGGCCTTCTCCGCCCGTTCGAGGGCACGGGCCATCTCGCCGAGGTGGCGCCGCTGCCAGAGCAGGTATCCTGCAACAGCGGCCAGGCACCCGACGATGACCACCAACAGTGGGGTCAAGTCCGGCGCGCTCTCGTCCTCGTGGGGGGCTGTCGGCGGCGGGTCTGAGCCTCCCCCACCATCTCCGGGCGGGGGCACGGGGCCATCCACGGGGTCCGGGGGGGTGAATTGGGTCGGGTCGAGGTGCGGGTCTGCGTATTCGACGCCGTCGGGTCGCCCGTCGCCGTCGCTATCCGTCCGCAGCGGGTCGAGTCCTTGACCGACCTCCAAGCTGTCGGCGAGTCCGTCCCCATCGGTGTCCGCCTCGGTCGGATCCGTCCCAAGCTGCGCTTCCAACCAGTCGGGCAGACCGTCACCGTCGCTATCATCTGATGTGGGGTCGGTCCCTGCCGCCACTTCTTCACCATCGATGATCCCATCGTGATCGCTGTCCGCCTCGAAGGGATCGCTCCCTGAGGCGATCTCCTTGGCGTCGCTGACGCCATCTTGGTCCGAGTCCTCGGAGAGGTGGTCGTCAGCCCCATCGAGAGGGTCGGTGCCACCGGACCACTCCTCCCAGTCGGAGGCACCCCCGCTATCGGTGTCGGGATCCAGCGGGTCCGTCGCAAGCTTGCCCTCGAACCAGTCGTCGAGCCCGTCGCCGTCGGTGTCGGGATTGCGAGGGTCAGTGCCGAGGAGTTTCTCCGTGCTATCGGTCAGACCGTCACCATCGGTGTCCCCGAAGTAGGGATTGGTGCCATTGATGAGTTCCTCGCCATCGGGGATCCCGTCGCCGTCAGCGTCATGGGTGGGGTCCGTGGTGTCGATGGGACCTGCTCCTGGGGTGCCATTGCCGCCGGGGCCGGTGGGACTGTCGGGTCCGGCGCCGCCACTGGTGGTGCCTCCACCACTGCCCCCCTTGGTTGGGACGAGACCGTACGTGCCCCCGGTCCCAGGGTCGGAGGGCTCTTGGCCGATGACCGATGTGTCCTGCCCCGACGCCCCGCTGGCGATCCCATGGGTCGGGTCGGCGTTGGCGGGCGTGGCCTCGAAGGCGACCCAACCAACCTCGGCGAAGAACAACTCTCCCCAGGCGTGCTTGTGGCCCTCCAGCACGTAGCGGCTGTCGTGGGAGATGATCCCCGGCGCATAGCCGACCACCAGGCGCGCCGGGATATCCTGATAGCGGGCCAGCATCACGAACGCTGAGGAGAACTCGAGGCTCGTCCCTTCCTTGCTCGTCAACAAGAAGAAGGCGATGGGGTCCTTGTCGGCCGGAGCAGTGGGAGCCGAGGTGTTGAACTTGCAGGTGGCAATCAGGTATTGCTGGAGGGCGACAGCGCGCTCGAAGTCGCTGCTGGCGCCGGAAGTGAGGGCAATCTCGTCGCCCATGGTCTTGAGCGTGGGTTGGTAGTACGGCTTGCTCAGATAGACGCTGTCCGAGGTCGTCCCTGCCCGGAGCGGTTGGAGCGTGTTGAGCGAGATGTCGTAGCGCGCGGCCGTGAAGTTGTACCCATCGGTAGGATCCTGCGCGACAAAGGTATCATCCTTGTCTGAGAGGACCAAGACCCCGTCGGGTGCCAGCGATGAGACCGTGGTGGTGTGCAGACCTACGGGCAGGAATCCTGTCCAGTGGCCGTTGAAGGTGATGGTGTGGCGCGTGGTCCCACGGTAGAATCCCTCGGGGCCGTCGGAGGGTAACGTCTCCCCGGTGTAGGCGTCTTCGAGCGGGTCGAGTGCGCGTGCCCGGCTCCAGGAGGTGCCATCATAGACATCGTAGTCTGTCAGCCGCCAGTAGTGGGGGTCCATCGGGGGCTTGACGCGGAAAACCACGCGTGAGAGGTCTGCGCCGGGCTCGTAGAGCCCCTTGCTCTTGAGCTCAATCTCATTCCCCACCCCCGGATCGAGCGGCTGGTCCGCAGGTTGGAAGGAATCCTTGGGATCGGTGCCGTTGTAGTATTCCTCGATGTTGGAGATTCCGTCGAGGTCGTCATCCCCATTGGGGTCCTCGATTCCCGCTGCCATCTCGTAGTCATCGGGGAAGCCGTCATGGTCCTCATCCTTGCAGGACTTAGGATTGGGATCGCGCGAATCGATGACCCCGTCGAGGTCAGAGTCGGGGTGGGCCGCATTGGTCCCTTTATCGAGCTCTTGGGAATCGGTCCAACCATCGGCGTCGCTGTCGGGATCGACGATGTTGACCCGACCATCGCCATCGAGGTCTCCTTCAGGCAGGAAGTGGATCGATGATTGTGAGGTATCATCGAGGAGCTCCTGGTGGCGCTCGACGAGCCAGTCGATCGGTTGAACAGAGATGTTGCCGCACTCATGGCTCTTGAAGGGCAAGGGGAGGTGCTCGGCATACCCGTGCCAGAGGTCGTACTCGTCGCCATCGCTGATCGCATCGTAATCGCTGTCGGGATTGTGGACGTCGGTCCCCAGCTGCTCCTCGAGGCCATCGGCCAGGCCGTCGCGATCGCTGTCGACATCGGCGACGAGCGTTCCGTCGGGGGTCTGATCGAAGGGTGACTGGACCGCCGGGGCGTGGATTCCCGACCACAGATAGGGGAGGTAGGCCAGCAGTGCCAGGGTCAGGACGATCAGGACGAAGGCCTTGCCGCGCATTCCGCCTCCCCCGTGCTCCCGCCGAGCAGAATCTCCGGCGGGAGCATATTTAAGCAGTCCGGTAGGACGCTTGGAGGCTTTCCCTAGCGACGTTCCCGGCGACAGATGAGGAGGATGCCGGCGGCCACCAGGGCGGTGAGGGCCAACGGGCCATCGAAGCCTGGGACGGAAGCTGGATCCACCGGCTCACCGCCGGTGGGGGGAATCCCACGTCCCTCATCCAGTCCGGCCCCGAACGCAGACTGTTCAGAACTTGGGATGGGGACCGATGCCACGTTGTTCGACCTGTCGGCGTCCTTGAGCG
>JAHFTX010000071.1 GCA_023265395.1 Thermoplasmata archaeon | reverse complement strand
GCCATCGATGAACCAGACCAACGTCCCCTCGACGGCGGCATCGTCGATCGATGCGGTCCCGCGCAGCATCAGCCGACCAGGAGGCACGACCGCTCCGCTCGAGGGCACGAGGATCTGCACGCGCAGCTCCCCTGGCTCCTGCGGCTCGACGCTCAGATTCAACGTGAGCGTAGCTGTGACCCCCGCAAGGTCGCGGACCGTCACGCTCACCTCCGTCGCACCGACATCGGCGGCACCGGGCGTCCACTGCAGGACCGCGCGCTGCGCCGAAGGGCGCTGGAGGGCGGCATCGGGTTCGTCGGTGAAAAGACTCAACGAATCGCCGTGCACAAGATCCGGGTCATCTACGAACAGTTGGACCTGCCACGGGACCCCTACCTGGAGTGACCACGAGTCAGGGTGGGGGCCCCGCACCACCAGGGTGGGGGGGTCGTTGACGTTCCGCACCTTGATGTCGTGTTCGACCATCGAGGACCCCCCCGCCCCATCGTAGGCCCAGAATTGCAGCCTATGGGGGCCCACCTGAGCGTTGGTCGGGACCCACACGCCCTCACCCGAGGTAGGATCGAGGGTGAGCGGAGGTGCTGCTCCGCCCTCGTACTGGACATGGTAGGTCAGCGTCGCATCCGCATCGGCATCCGTTCCCTGCACCAGGAAGGTGGCGGTGTGGCCCTGATCGACCTCCGAGGGGCCGGCCACCACCAGCGTCGGGACGTCATTGACCGCAGCGACGTCGATCGTCAGGGTCAAGTCGTCTTGGGCATCCTGCAGATCGGTGACGGTGAAGTGAAGCTGCACCTGGGGCAGGTCGACGTCGTCGAAGGCCACCGCCACGATTCCCAGGATCGGGTCGACCTCGACACGCTCATCGGTGCATCCGTAGCGCAGCGCGTCGCCAAAGGGCAGGTCGGGATCGTCGGCCTGCAGGCGGAAGCTCAGCGTCTGCTCCTCGATCCCGCCGACCGTTCGCGGCGGCCGGAAGTGCGGCGGATCGTTGGTATTGTCGACCTGCACCTCCAACGTGGCGGTGGCGTTGCCACCGTGCCCATCGTCGGCCCATAGGCCGATCGCGGTGACCCCGACCTCGCCATCGGTGGGGGTCCAGCGCAACGTCCCATCCTGCACCATCGCCCCCGGGAGGGTCGTCCCCAAGGTCAGTGCGTCGCCCTCGACATCGGTGACCGGCAGCGGCACTTCGAGCAGAGAGTCCTCGTCGATGGTGCGCGGTTGGAGCGCCCCCCAGCGTGGGGCGTCGTTGACGGGCAGGATCGTGACGTTGATCGGGTCGGTCACCTGCGGCGGATTGGCGCCATCATCGACGACCAAGGTGAACGACGTCGAGCCCGACCAGTCAGGGTCGGCGCCCAGCAGGTCGATGACGCTGCCGTTGACCGCGGGTGTCAGCCCGCCATCGAAGGGGCCGGTGCCGACCGAGAAGGTCAGCGCCGATGGGGGAGTGTCATCGGTGAAGTACGACGCTGGTTGCAGCGCTGCCAGCAGGGGAACGTCTTCGTCGAGGGTCAGCTGCGGCCACGGGAAGGTCTGGGTCGGCGGGAAGTCGATGGTGTATTTGTGTACCTCGCCGCTCGAGTCGATCAGCACCTCGCTGCGGCCGTCGTCGTCGAAGTCCCCACCCTTGAGCCACGCGACCGCCCCGGGCACGTCGATGGTCAGCGAAGTCAGGCCGCTGACCGGGTCGACCAGCCCAAGGGCCAGGGCCCCACCGAAGGTGGCGACCACGCCGACGGTGGGGGCGGGCCCCAGCACCGGCAGGTCCAGCAGTTCCACCTTGGTGGTCCCGTCGCCCTCCCAGCCCGCCAGGGGGTGCTCGATGGTCCCATCCGATGAATCGATGATCAAGACCCCCTGCAGGCCGCTGTTGGGATTCCACCACGGGAAGACGACCTCCGGGGCCGCATCGGCATCCAATTGTGCTGAGACAATCTTGGAGGATCCGCCACCTGAGAGACTCAATCCTGGCGCATCGATCCCCCAGCGCCGCTGCCCGTCGCCATCGTTGAGCTCCAGAGGGTACAGGTCGCCAGGCACGTCATAGCCCCACATCAGCGATTCGACCGCACCATCGCCCTCGACATCGACGTAGGTCGGCACGGAGCAGCAGGGGTATCCTGCCGGTCGCTGGTACCGGGCGATCTCGGAGCCGTTGATGCCGCTGAGGACCATCACCTCGCCCACCGGCATGGCCAGGGACCACACATCCAGGATGCCGTCGCCATCGTGGTCCTTGGTCGCATCCCAGGTGCCACCGTTGCTGAGCAGGGTGCTCGACCAGCGCAGCTGACCATCGCCCTCGAACACCGACCAGATGAACCGGGCCAGGGCCTGGTCCCAGTGGAACAGCACCACCTCCTTCGCGCCGTCGCCGTCGAGGTCCACCAGCACCACCGACGCAAAGGAGAGCTCACCCAGGCCACCCATGTCCGCGGAGAAATCGAGCCGGCACAACTGTTGATCCGTCGTGAGGTCGACCGCCCGCAGGTACTGGGTGTTGTTGGTCCAGTTGATTACCTGATAGACCAAGTCGGAATCACCATCCCCGTCGATGTCGCCGACGTGGCTCCGAAGGAAACCGAAGTGGTCCAGCAGCGGGCTGGTATGCAGCACCGCGCCCGTCAGCGGGTCGAGCAGCTCGTATTGTCCCGTCAGCGGAGCTGCCGGATGGGTCAGGCTGTACAGAGAGGGCCCTTGGGGCCGAAGCGGGCTGGACACCAAGGCCATGTCGGGCAGAGCGGAGCTGATCGAGAACGCCTGCACCTGGCGGCTGAAGAGCTCTACTTCGCCCCCGAGGTCGTAGCCCTGGATGTGGGTGGAGCCATCGTTGCTGACATAGCAATGGTAGACCTCGACGCTCCCATCGCCGTCGGTGTCAGCCAGGATCGGGTTGACCGAGCTGACGGTGGGGACCCATCGGTAGCCGGCGGCGAGGTCGACCTCCATGGCGGAGGTGGCCAGATCGAAGGTGCGCAGGCCGGCCAGGTCGCCCGGCTGCGGATTGAAGGGCTCGGTCTGCCAGGCCATGAAGAGCTCCTCGGAACCATCGCCGTCGACATCGAGGACCTGATCCGTGGCTGTGCCAGCGTAGGCCATGGCAGGACCTTCCACGACTGTCGGGGGAGGCGGGGGGGCCCCCATCCTACCGTGCTCGTGCTGCTGCAGGGATGCAGACTCGCCTGGCACCCCGTCCCTGGGCCCAAGGAGGTGGGGAGGGCTCCCCGTCCCGGCCACAGGTACCGCGGTGGCTACCACCGGCAGCAGAACCAACGTCAAGCAGCAGAGGAGGGCTCCGAGCTGGTGCGCGCGGATGCGGCGCGAGTGAGTGGGAGACATTGCAGGTGGGGGGGAGGACGACCACGGGGCAGGCAGCTGGGATGGGACTACGGGTCCGGTGGGTTGCTTGCCACGGCCGTGCGGATGCTAAGGCTTGTCAGAATAAATGGCCTTGGATGCATCGTAATCCTATCAGGAGGAGCGGCAAGTATCGGGCCAGTCCACGCGGGTGGTTCTGCGATGGGGCAGCCCATTGCCCATACCCCTCAGCCGTCGCGTCGCAGCTGCTGGCCCTTCGTTGAGCGTGCCATGCTGGCAATCCTTGCCGCGTCGTCCCTTGCGCCCGTGGCAGCTGGCGAATCCTCCGCTGGATGCCGCCGAGCATGGACGGCCGTTGGGCATCGGCCAAACCACCCCGCGTGCCTTATCTGCTCCCGG
>JAHFTX010000064.1 GCA_023265395.1 Thermoplasmata archaeon | reverse complement strand
CACTTCCAGGGTACCACCTGGCCACGAACGTCGCGCGGGCGGCCGCAGTCCCGGGGATCATCAGCGGAGACTGGAACGTCACGTCGCTGGAGGAGTACGACAGCGGGACCGCGGTGGTCGAGGGCAACATCACCATCGAGTCGGGCGGCACCCTGCGGTTGCACAACGTGACCCTGCTCATCAACGACACCCACATGTTCTACTCCAACCTCGTCCGGGTGATGGCGGGGGGCACCCTCGAAGTCGTCGATTCGCTGCTTGATGCAGTCGACTTTGGTGGCGGCGATTGGGACGTCCAGGTCGATACGGGGGGATCGTTGCACGTGGAAGGCAGCGAGCTGGCCCACTATGCCCATCTGTGGCTCTCCTCCTCCGACACACAGTTGATCGGGACGACCCTTCGGGAGTTCTCCGATGTCGGCCTCCAAGGGGTCGATCTGCGCGGCAGCCCGGCGCCACTCTTCGAGAACCTGGGGCTGGTAGGATGGAGCGACCCTTCGAGTGAGGTCGCCATCCGGCTCGACCTCGTCGACGCTGTGACCTTCACCGATCTCGCCCTCATCAACTACCGGTCGGGAGTGGTCTCCTATTCGGGAGCCCTCACCATCGTAGGTGGGAGCTTCGAATCCGTCAGCTACCCGATCGACCTCAGAGGCGACGCGACGTTGCAGCTGCGGCAGTCGACCATGAACGACTGTGTCGTCTGCATCAGCATCGACAGCTCCGCGACCGGACCGACGCTCTCGCTGGAGGACGTGTACATTGGCGACGTGACCCAGACCGGCATCGAGGTGCCCTGGAGCGTAGGTGGGGCCAACCTCTCGCTGGTGCGGACGACCCTGGAGGCTGGTGCCTTCCCCTGGCCCCTCTATGGTATCGCCTGCAATGGCTACGGCAAGCTCACCGCCGAGGCGCTCCGCGTCATCGGGGTCGACGAGAACGGGGTCGGTGTGCTGTTCTGCCGTGGGGTCACACTGAACAACTCCACCATCGCCTCCCAGCAGCGGAAGGGGGTCTCGTTGTCCCCCTCCAGCGACGGGGGAAGTGACGCGACGCTCATCAACACCACATACGACGTGCTGGGCAACGGTGCCGGTGGCCTCTATGCGGTCTCCGAATTCCTCGACATCGACGTCCGCTGGCAGAGCAGTGGGCTACCGATCGCCGATGCGGTGGTGTCAATTGGACTGCAAGAGGGCTGGTCGACATCGGTTGTCACAGACGCCATGGGACATGCAGGGTCCGTGACGGTCCCGACAAGGTGGCAATACGGAGCAGAGGCGCTCCAGTACGGCCCGGCGATCGTCAACGTCACGAGCCCCGCCCCCAACAGCCGGTCGGCAAGCGTGACGACCACGGTCGAACCCGGTGGGACCGCCCTGACGGTCATCGTCGACGACGAGCCGCCGGCCCTCAACGTCACCTCGCCGCTGAGTGGCGCAGTGATCGAGAATACCACCCTGACCGTCAACGGCAGCGCCGAGGTCGATGCACGGGTCTTCCTCAACTATGTCGACGGGGTGCATGTGATCCCCATCCCCACCGATCCGCTCACGGGGGCGTTCTCGGCCCTCGCGGAGGTGCCGCCGACCGAGGGCCCGCACAACATCACCATCACGGCGATCGACGCCGCTGGGAACGGTCGGCAGGTGGTCCGCGTTGTCACCTTGCGTGCCCCCGCGTACCTCTCCCTCTACTCTCCCGACGAAGGCGCACTGGTGAACGACACATCCGTCACGCTCTCGGGACACGCAGACCAACCGGGCAACCTCACCCTCAACGGCGATCCCCTCGTCCCCTACCGTTGGGAGGATGGATTCTTCGATGCCACAGTCAAGCTTCCCCACGAGGGACCCAACGAGTTGCGGTTGACGCTGATGTTGCCCAGCGGGGCCAACACCACCCTGGTGCGGACCGTGGTCCGCGACACGGTCGCCCCGCCGATGGAGATGTTCCTTGAGACAACCGAGATGTTCCAGGTCGGCACCTATGCAAGCCCCGGCCCCATCGTCTTCACCCGCTATGACGAGGTGGGCATGCTGGTCATCGCCCCTGAGACGACCGTGCTGACTGGTAGCATCACCTTCGAAAACGGAGGATTCTATTCAGTCTCTACCAACGGCGGCATCCTCATGAACACTTTCCAGTCCTTGCCCGCGGGTCCTAGCCTGCTGCGGATCGACGGGGTCGACGCGGCGGGCAACCACAATGGCACCGTGCTGACCGTGTGGTTCGATGACATTGAACCGGACTTGGAGATCCTCACTCCGGAGCCCGGGACGGTCTTCCACCAGCACGAGATCACCATCCGCGTACACTCCGTCGATGACATCCCCTGGGGGGATTCCTCGGACACGCCCAGCGCAGGGGACATCAGCGCCGAGTCGGCCGACGGAACCATCGTCGGGATCTACAACGTAGGCCAAGACGACTACGACATCGTCATGCGCTTTGGCACCGATGGCAAGAAGTCCGTCACGATCTGGGCGAAGGACCTGCAGGGGAACTCCGCGTCGACGACCGCCACCTTCGCGATCGACACCGACGTGCCGCTGGTCTACGAGGTGCGCAAGAGCAGCGGGATAGACTACATCATCGAGGGGCAGACCAACCCACAGACGCTGGTGACCCTGATAATCAATAACCCAATCAGCCATCAGACCCGCTCGCAGGTCACCGATGACGATGGTATCTTCCATCTGGAGTTCCCCTTTGTAGGGAGTGGCTCGGGGACGCTCAATGCGACTGACGGATATGGGAACTCACAGGAGCAGGTGTTCGTGATCACCGAACAGCGACAACAGGCCCCCCCGCAGTCTGGGGACCTGGTGGTGGGCGTCCTTGCTGGATTCGTCATCGGGATGGTGGTCGCGCTCATCGTCGGCGGTCGTCTGAAACGAGCACCGCCACAGAGCCTCCCACGGCGTAGCCCCGGAGGGTGGCCGCCGCCACCAACGACGGCCCCGACCGCTGCACCTGCCCCTTCTCCGCAAGCCCCCAACGCCCCCGGCAGCCCAGGCCCCCCTTCGCCCTCACCAACGCCCCCACCCCCACCGACGCAGACGCCCTGAACTCGCGCCGCGGCGGGCGCGGGCTGCTCCTTAGGGACCCGAGACCATCGCCCCTGCCGCTGCAGCCTCCGTGCAACAGCGGGGACTGTCCCAATAGTCGAGGGCAAGGCGCACCAGCGTCTCGTCGGTCGAGAGCAGGGCGTAGCGCACCATGCCCGGTTCCCCCGAGAGGGTGAGCACCTGGGTGCCGTCGACGACGAGGATCGAGCAGAAACAGCCGATGGCCCGTCGCTCGGCCGCGCGCTCGATCACGTTGGGGAGGGGGATCGCCGGGCAGGCCAAGCGCAACCGCACCCGTCGGCTGGCGGCGCTGCGCAGCTCCTCGAGGAGCCCGTCGATGAAGGCCACCTCCGAAGCCAGCAGTGTCACCTCGGTCCGCGCCCCTGCCACCAGTGCCCGTGCGCGGGCCAGCACGTTGGGCGAGCCCTTGATGATCAGGGCGATCTCCGGGTTCGAGGTGGTGGTGGTGGCTGCCCGCAACGGCTCGAGCAACGACAACAGGCGCGTCAGCGCAGAGAGGTCGGCCTCCTGGCGCTCGGCGAGGGCTCGGCGAAGGTTCTCGCCCACGAGAGCCGTGGCGACCGCGCGGTAGGTCTTGGGCCGCCCCGCGACGATCTCGAGCAGGCCACGCTCCCGCAGCTCCTCGAGGATGTAGTAGATCTTCGAATCGGCGATGCCGGTGGTGCGGATCAGTCCCGCAGCCGTCGCGCCGTCGCTGCAGACGAGCGCAAGCAGCACGGCCGACGCCGGTGACGACAGCCCGAGCTGAGAGAGTATCGTGCGGACCTCGGCGCTGGTCTCGGCCTTGACCTCGCGCATCAGCGCCCCGGTGCGCTGCTCGACTTCCGCCATCTCCCAAGTGAGGGGTAGGGAGACTATTTGAGATTGACTACTCTTTATCCGAAGTAGAGAACCATGACCCCCGACACCGAGAGCCACCGAGCGCAGGTCCGCCGAACGTATGCCGCCCTTGCGGTCCAAGAGGGGCCTTCGGCCCCGTGCTGCCAGCCCCTGCCGGGGGGCTCCTGCTGCGCAGAGACGCGGCAGAGTCCCTACACCGTCGAGGAGCTCGCTGCCTTGCCCACCGGGGCGGACCTGGGCCTTGGCAGCGGTACGCCCGTGCGCCATGCCCAGCTCCATCACGGGGAGAGGGTCGCCGACCTTGGTGCCGGGCCGGGCATCGACGCCTTCCTCGCCGCCGCTGCCGTCGGGCCGGAGGGCGCCGTCATCGGCATCGACATGACCCCACAGATGGTCGCGCGGGCACGGGGCACCGCAGCCACCGCAGGGGTGCGCAACGTCGAGTTCCGCCTCGGGGAGATCGAGCACCTGCCGCTGGAGAGCGAGTCGGTGGACGTGGTCCTCTCCAACTGCGTCATCAACCTCGCCGCGGACAAGTCCCTGGTCTTTGGCGAGGCGCTGCGGGTGCTGCGTCCCGGCGGACGAGCGGTCATCTCCGACATCGTGCAGGAGCGGCCCTTGACCGCCGAGGAGGCCACCGGCGGCTGCGTCGCGACGGCTCTGCTGCGGCAGGAGTACCTCGAGGCGGTGGCGCGGGCCGGCTTCGTCGAGTTGCAGCTACTGACCGACGAACCGTGGCAGCGCGATGGCGGCGGGGTGGTGGCCTCGGCGATCACCTTCGTTGCCCACAAGCCCCTGCACCCCACCCCGGGTCCGAGCGGGGGGCAGGCCTACTTCTCGCAGGTCGCGGCAGAGTGGGACCACCTGCGGGAGGGCTTCTATGACGAGGCGATACGGGGGATCCTGCTCGAGCGCCTGTCGATCACCCCAGGGACCACTGCCGTCGACATCGGCGCCGGCACCGGGTTCCTCACGCAGGAGCTGCTGCGCCGCGGCGCCTCCGTCATCGCCGTCGACTCCTCGGCCCAGATGCTCGAGCAGCTGCAGGCTAACCTCCCAGGGCAACCGCAGCTGCGGACCGTCTGTTGCGACGGCGCCACCCTCCCCTTGCCCGAGAGTACCACCGACGTCGTGGTGGCGTGCATGTACCTGCACCATGCGGAGGACCCCCAGGCGGCGATCGACCAGATGGTGCGACTGCTGCGCCCCGGCGGGCGGCTGGGGCTGCTCGACCTTGCGGAGCACCGCCATCAGTTCCTACACAGCGAGCACCACGACCGCTGGCCGGGCTTTGCGGTCAGGGACCTGACGGACTGGCTCGCTGCCGCTGGCCTGCAGGAGGTCGAGGTCGTGCCCATCAGCCACTGTTGTGCCACCTCCTGCGACGGGACGACCTCGGCGCAGGTGCAGATCCTGCGCGCCACCGGCCGCAAGCCGCCGATGGACCAAGCGACCGCCGCCGGGTCACCGGTGCACGCGCCCCCCACGGGCATCGATGGTGACCTCGTCCATGTCCGTGCGGTGCCTCCGCTTCCCCCGGAGGAGGCCGTGGCACTGCTGCGTGCCCGCCTGGCGACCCATGTCGATGCCTGGGACCTGCACGAGGATCTGGCCCGCGGCGTCGAGGGGCTGGTGGTGCTCGATGTGCGGCAGCCCGCAGCGTTTGCTGCGGGGCACCTCCCCAGTGCCCGCAGCCTGCCCTATCGTTCCATCGAAGCCGCCAGTGTGGCGGCCCTGCCAGTGGGTGCGCTATGCGTGGTCTACTGCGATGGTGCCTTCTGCAACGCCTCGACCAAGGCCGCTGAACGGCTCAGCGCGCTGGGTGTCCTCGTCAAGGAGCTCCAGGGCGGGGTCGAGGGATGGTTGCGCGAAGGGTACACCCTCGAGCGCGAGGCCACATCGGACCCCTCGCCCTAGGCCTGTCGACCGATCAGCTTGGCGGCACCTAGCAGGGTCAGCAGGTCGTAGAGCAGCAGCACGGCGATGTCGAGGAGGATCCGCTCGAGCCCCCACCCCCGCAGCATCACCGCGCGCAACGCCTCGATGGCATAGGTGAGCGGCCAGACGTAGGAGAGGGGTTGCAGGACGCCCGGGATCGACTCGATGGGGTAGAACACCCCCGTCAGCAGCAGCGAGGGGAAGAGGATGGCCGGGAACATCTGCACCGCCTGCAGCTCGTTGCGCGCACCGGCGCTGAGCATCAGCCCCAGTCCCTGGTTGCCGATGGCAAAGAGCAGCAGCACAGCAAAGACCAGCGGCAGGCTGCCGATCACCTGCACGTCGAAGAGCAGCAGCGCGGCCGCAAGGACGACCGTCGTCTGCGCCAGCGCCAACACCGCGAGGCTCACCGCATGGCCGGCCACCAGCTCGCTAGGCTGCAGCGGCGTGGCAAAGAGGCGCTCGAGCATCCCATCGGCGCGCTCGCGCACCACCGTGACGATGGAGGTGATGGTGGTCACCATCAGCACCGCCAGGGCCATCACCCCCGGGGCGAAGAAGTCGATGAAGCGAGTCTCCTTGGATCCGTAGACGAAGTCGGGATGGACGTCCAGCAGGGAGGCGTTGGTCACCTGCTTGGCCGTCTTCTCCACGGCGATCTGCAGTGTATCGAGGACGCCTTCGACGATGACCGGAGAGGTGCCATCGAGCATCACGATGATCCTCCCATGCCCCTGGAGGAGGTCGGTCGAGAAGTTGGCCGGGAAGGCTATCACTGCCCAGGCATCGCCGCGCTCGACATCGGCGCGGGCCGCCTCGAGGTCGGTGCGCTCGTAGAGGGCAAGGGTGTCACCCTGCATGTTGCGGAGGATCAGGTCCGCCACCGGACCAGAGTCGGCGTTGACCACCAGGGTGCGCACATCATGGACGGCGCCCCCAAAGGTGTAGCCGAAGACCACCACCATCACCAGCGGCATCGCCACGGTGAAGGCCATCGTCCGCCGGTCGTGGCGCAACTGCAGCAGCGACTTGGTGGCGATCGCTGCCACGCGACGGGGGTTCATGCCCCCTCCTCCGATGCCGCTGCAGGGGCGGACCGCTGGCGTCGCACCAGCTGGAGGAACGAATCCTCGAGGTTGCCCGTGGCTGTGTGCGCGCGCACCTGCGTGGGGGTGCCCTGGTGCAGGATCGCACCGTCATGGAGGAACGCGATGGTGTCACAGCGGGAGGCCTCGTCGAGATAGTGGGTGGTGATCAGCACCGTCGTGCCAGCATCGGCGAGGGTGCGGAAGTGGTCCCAAAAGGCCAGCCGCAACTCGGGGTCGACCCCCACGGTCGGTTCGTCGAGCACCAGCAGGCGCGGCGCTGAGAGGAGGGCCATCGCCAGCGAGGCACGGCGCTGCAACCCGCCGGAGAGGTCCATCACCACACTCTGGGCGCGCGCACGCAGGTCGACCACCCGCAGCACCTCATCTGTGCGCGCGGCGATGGTCCCATCGTCGAGCCCGGCCAGCTGGCCGAAGAGGGTCAGGTTCTGGGTCACGGTCAGGTCGGGGTAGATCGCCAACCGCTGCGGCATGTACCCGATCTGGTGCAGCACGCTGCGCGGCGGGATCGGCTGGCCCAGCACCGACCCCTCACCGGCATCGGGTGTGCTCAGTCCCAGCAGGATTCGGATCAGGGTCGTCTTGCCCGCGCCGTTGGCACCCAGCAACCCGAAGATAGTCCCGGAGCGCACCTGCAGGTCGATGCCCCGCAGGACAGCAATCGAGCCAAAGGACTTGGTGATTCTGCGGCAGTCGATTGCCAGGCTCTCTGGCTGCTGCGATGATGCCGTGGCGTGCCCCACGGCAGCCACAAGGACTGGGGTCGCTTGAGGATTCTGCAGCTGGGGTACGGAGGCGTGGAGGGAGTTGGACTCGCATCTGCCAGTAAGGACCGTCTGGCAGGGAGCTCCCGGTGCGCCAATCCCACGCTCGCTCGCGGGCGAGCCGAAGCCCACGACCCTGGATCGGTATGCGAGCGGTGAGATGGGGCAGCGGAACGCAAGGCCACAAGGTCGAAGGAAAGGTCTGCCTTACTGTAGCTGATGGCCCGTATCGCCAGGGTCACCTCCAAGGGACGGATCACGATCCCGCCCTCAATCCGCAAAAAGTACGGACTCAAGGAGGGCACGCGAATCGCATTCCTCGAGTCCGGCAAAGAGCTCCGTGTTCTCCGAGAGGATGACCGGGAGGAGCTGTTCGCGGTCTTCGACCGAGCGAGGAGGGAATCGAAGCTCACGAGAAGGGAACTCGCTCGTCTGGTGAAGGAGGCCAAGTCACGCCTCTGGAGCGAACGATACGCCCCGCCCGATTGATTCGACCACAGGCATCTTGGGTGCCTTCCTCCCGGCAAGGGGTGGGGCCTTCTCGCAGAGGCTGTTGTCGGTCGATACGAATTGATGGTCACCGAGGACGGCGATGAGGAGGTCTATGGGGTACTGGAGAATCGTCTCCGGATCCATTCGGCCGTGGATGCTGCAATCCTCCGCCTGGAGCACTTGTTTGCAATGGTCAGCCGGGCACTTCGGACCGACTACGCGGGTGGGCCTTGCACCGCTAGCTCAGATTGGACCATCGCTTGAGGTGAAGAGAGGAGAGTTGGGGGCATGCCGCAGCGTCCAAACATTTGAAGTAGCGCGGAGGGATGGTGATAATGTGCCTGGCAGGAGGGCGACAATCCGAGTCAGCTCGCACGCCCATCCGCAGCAGAAGCTGAAGGTCGGGCATACGCGGAAGCCCCCGACAATGGGCACCGCGCGGTTGGAAGCCGACACACCTGAGAGTGGATTACCCAGGTCCTGGGTCTCAGCTGAGGAGCTTCTGGGCCCCTTGAGCGAAATCGAGCGAAAATTCGCGCCACACAAACTCTTTGTGGCTGGCAAGATCGGATTACCATTACCCCACCCGAGGGTTGCGATCATTGGCACCAGAACACCATCCGACGAGGGCCGGATGATGGCCGCGAAACTTTCGCGGGCGCTCGCACAGCGAAGGGTCATCATCGTGAGCGGGCTCGCACGTGGGATCGATACGGCAGCCCACACCGCGGCGGTTGAGGGTGGCGGAAGGACCATCGCGGTCTTGGGAACCCCCCTTTCTCAAACCTATCCTCGCGAGAATGCCGAGCTCCAATCGCTCATCATGAGAGACCACCTCGCGGTCAGTCAGTTCGAGGAGGGGCGGCCGGTACTGCGAACGAATTTCGTTGTTCGGAACAGGACGATGGCGCTTATCGCCGATGCTTCTGTAATCGTTGAGAGCGGGGACCACGGTGGCTCACTCCATCAAGGGTGGGAAGCTCTGCGCCTTGGGCGACCGCTATTCATCCATACCGACGAGTTTGCCAAATCGGGGCTTGAATGGCCGCACAAGATGGCGGAGTATGGTGCCGTACGGTTCAAAGAATCCAGGGACATCATGGACTTCGTGCCTAGCGTGAGGCTCAACCTTGCCGCAGCTGCGTTTGACTAGCCTTGAGTTTGCCTCCTTCCTCTGCTACAGCGTACGCGGGGGAGGAAAGACTGCGCGGATTTCCCAGGACTTGAGGTATGCGTTGAAGGAGGGGAAAATGTGGGATACGCCCCCTAAGCCAGTCCGGACTGGATCGCCGACCGCATCAAGAGGGACGCTGACGCGCTGCAGGAACTACGATCAATCCTCAGCCCCACCGCGGTGCTAGTTCCAGTGCCCAGAAGTGCCTTGTTGAAGAAGGACACCCTCTGGGTCCCCAACGACCTCGCAAACTCGATGGTCAAGCTCGGCCTCGGAGGGAGAGTGAGCAAGCTTCTGTCGCGAATCCACGCGATACCCCGGGCAGCCAAGAGCATCTCGTCGGAGAGGCCGAAAGCCCTCAGACACTTCGAGACACTCGAGGTCCAGAAGGACATCCTGCCACCCCCAGAGATTGTTCTGATCGACGATTTCGTAACGAGTGGTGCTGCGCTACTTGGCTCCGCGGCAAGGCTTCGCGAATCGTACCCATCCGTTCCGATTCGTGGATTCGCCGCAATTCGAACCATTAGCACCCCGTCTAAGTTCGTGAGAATCAAGGATCCCGTGGTCGGATCGATTACGCTTCGTTCGGATGGCCTTTGTCGGCGGGTACCTTAGCAGGAACAGGTTTTCCGCCAGTCGGACGCTATCGATTCAAGATTCGGAGCGCCGTGCCGGCATCTCGCTCAAGGTCCAGCGAGAGCCCGAACGTGGGTGTAGACTACCAAGATGGGTGCGAGGGGAGCATGAGATGCAACGCCTATCAGGAACTCAATCTCGCACAGATGAGCGATTCCTACTCATGGCCCGTAGGGGACGCCTAGCACCTTAGGTGGGCTCAGACCGTCATCTGGGGTGCAAAACCGCGCCGATGCCCCAGACTGCAGACCCCCTGGGGCTGCAAACCCTAAGTGACCCCGGCCTATTGGCGGACGGCCATGGCCATCCGCCTGCTCGATGAGCGAACCATCCGCCAGATCGCCGCCGGCGAGGTCGTCGAGCGCCCCGCCTCGGTGGTCAAGGAGCTCATCGAGAACAGCCTCGATTCGGGTGCTGCCACGATCACCGTGC
>JAHFTX010000034.1 GCA_023265395.1 Thermoplasmata archaeon | reverse complement strand
ACACCATGGCCGAGGCCGTGGCCCCCTACCTGGAGGAGCTGACCGGCGGCAAGGTCTACCTGCGGATCATCTCGAACCTGGCCACCTATCGCCTGGCGCGCGCCCGCGCGGTCTGGACCAAGGAGTCCCTGGGCAGCGAAGCCGTGGTCGATGGGGTCATCCGCGCCTACCACTTCGCCGCTGCGGACCCCTACCGCACCTCGACGCACAACAAGGGCATCATGAACGGCATCACCGCCTGTGTGCTGGCGACGGGCAACGACACCCGCGCGGTCGAGGCGGGCGCCCACAGCTACGCCGCCGTGGGCGGCTACCACAGCCTGACCACCTACGAGAAGGACGCGGAGGGCAACCTCGTCGGGACCATCGAGCTGCCGATGGCGGTCGGTCTGGTCGGCGGGGCGACCAAGGTCCATCCGACGGCCAAGGTCTGCGTCAAGATCCTGGGGGTCAAGACCGCCAAGGAGCTGGGCGAGGTGTTCGCCTCCGTCGGCCTGGCCCAGAACTTCGCTGCCATGCGTGCGCTCGCGACCGAGGGGATCCAGCGCGGGCACATGGGGCTGCACGCGCGCAACATCGCCATCAGCGCCGGCGTGCCGACCGACTTCGTCGATGCGGTCGTCAACCAGATGGTGGCCGAACGCAAGATCCGCATGGACCGCGCCAAGGAGATCTACGATTCCCTGGCCACGAAGACGCACAAGAAGTGAGGACGATGGCCAAGGGTGTCAAGCAGGCCACGGGCGCCAGCCGCCCCACGGTCGCGTCGACCGAAGTCATCTACTACGATGGCGCCTGGCAGGTGACCACCGATGCGGGGCAGGCGCTGCGCGCCATCGAGGTCACCTACGACGCCAAGGGCTGCGTCGTGCGGCGGCGGCCGATCAACCTCAAGAAGTTCGCCACCCTCTCGACCGACCCACGGGCGCGGGCCGTGATGCTTGGGCAGGACCACCACTAGGCCGCGGATCGCGCCGGCGAGCGGGCGTCCGCTCACAAGGCCCCCGCCCAGTGCCCATGGCGCGGACAGAGGGCAGGCTCGTCCTCATGGAGGGCCACCAGCGCCGCCTGGGTGTGCGCGTCGACAAGTCGGCAGCCTGCGGTGGTGCAGAACGCCTCGAGGGTGGTCCAATAGAGCAGGGCCTGCAGGGTCAGCGACACCGCGACCTGCGTCTGCCGCGGGTCGTCGTGCTGGACGACCGCCTCCCCCATCTGGGCCCGCAAGTGTTCGCCGAGCACGCCGCTCCCGGACTGCTCGTGCAGATGTCGCTGGGTGTAGAAGTCCCGCGGCAGCGCCGGGGCCAAGACCATGCCAGTGGTCGAGACGATGCTCGGTTGTCCGCACAGGACCATGCGGGCGTGCCACCGACGGTCGGAATCGTCGAAGGTCCCGATCAGTCGGTTGGTCAGCAGGAGATGGAGCCAGTCCCGGCGCATCTGCGTGCTCGGGAGCGCAGCTGCCAGCACCTGCTGCAGCCAGAACCCATCGTAGAGGATTCCCGCGGCGGAGGCATCTCCACCAAGTCGACGTGCCTCGAACTGGATCTCCCCCTCGAAGGGTCGCCTTCGTGTACCCTGGCCGGAGGGGCGGTCGGTCGCCGGATGGGTGACCTTGGTGGCTGCGATCGCCTGGGCCAGGGCACGTCGGGCTGCGGGGTCGGCCGGGCAGAACGCGGATCGCTCTGATGGGACCACCTCGAGGTCGAGCCCACGGCCGATCACCTGCTGGAGCTCCGCACACAGGCGCGGGAGGTCGACGCCCGCCCCAGGGTGGTCGAGGTGGAGACGCAGGCGCAGCGGTCCCGTGCCCATGGCTGCCTGCTCCGCAGGGATGCTCAGGCACGCGCCTTGGCGCCGATGCGGGGCTTCCAGCCGGCGGTGGCACGCAGCTCCTCGAGGGCCGCGGCCGCGGCTCGCTTGCCGCTCAGGAGCATCGCCCCGAAGGTCGGTCCCATCCGTGGCAGGCCGTAGACCGTGGCGACAGCCATGCCCGAGACGATGACCCCCGGATAGGCCACGCCGGTGTGCTCGACGATCAGGTCCTCGGAGCGCTCGACCCACATGCTCTCGTGGCCGGGGAGGTCGACCAGGCCGTTGTCGCGCAGCTTGGCCATGACGCAGGCGTCGTGCCCCGTGGCGTCGATGACCAGGCGCGATTCGACGGCGATGGGGTCCATGCAGGTGATCTCGTGGGGCAGAGCGGCCACCGGGGACCAGTTCATCACGACTCCGGCGACGCGCGGCTGTCCATCGATTCCCGAGCGCAACACCACGTCCTCGAAGCGGGTGACGTTCTGGAACTTGACCCCGTTGTCACAGGCGCGAGCGATGGTCTTGCTGCAGGCGTGGGGCCCGGTGGTGGTGAACAGCCCGCTGCTGACCTCCTTGTAGGGGACGCCGAGTTCGTCGAGCACCTTGTGCGCCGGCGCGCGGACGGTGATGGTGTTCATCATGAACCCGCCGACCCAGTAGCCGCCGCCGAGGTAGTTGTTGGTCTCGATGACCATGACCTTGGCCCCGGCCGCCGCCAGGTCGCCAGCGGCGATCAGACCCGAGGGCCCGGCACCGACGATGATGACGTCGGACTCGGCGTAGTCGTTGAACTCCCGGGCGAACTCATCGACGATCGCCCGGCTGATCTCCTTCTCCCCCACCTTCGCGAACAGGCCCATCGACGTCCACCTGGCTCCCCCAGCCGTGGTCGATTACAAAAGGATTGGCGATGATGCATCGGTAATACTTATCGTGCCCCCTCACCTGGGTGGCACAGGCAGCGGCGATGCGCGACAATCCCTTCTTCTCCCCACCGGCGGTGCCCAGCCTCGAGGCCGACGATGCGGTCGCGCCACCAGCGATGGTCCCGCCAGGGGTGAGCCGCGTCCCGAGCGCGGGGGTGGCCACGCCGACCCAGCTGCACTTCGCCCGCAGCGGCGTGATCACCCCCGAGATGGCCTACGTCGCCGCTGTCGAGGGGTGCGACCCGGCGCTGGTGCGCAGCGAGGTCGCTGCAGGGCGGGCGATCATCCCGGCCAACATCCACCACCTGCGGCTGCAACCGATGGTCATCGGCAAGGCCTTCTGTTGCAAGATCAACGCCAACATCGGGAACAGTGCGCTCCGATCCGACCGCGGCGTCGAGCTGGAGAAGCTGCACACGGCCGTCCACCATGGTTCCGACACGGTCATGGACCTGAGCACCGGCGCTGACATCCACGCGATCCGCCAAGGGATCATCGACCACTCTCCGGTGCCCATCGGCACGGTCCCCATCTACGAGGCCCTCGAGCTGGTGCCCAAGGTCGAAGACCTGACCATCGACCACTACCTGGAGGTGCTGGAACGGCAGGCCGCCCAAGGGGTCGACTACTTCACCATCCACGCCGGCGTGCTCGCCGAGCATGTGCCCCTGACGACCCACCGGATCACCGGGATCGTCTCCCGAGGCGGCGCCATCATGGCACAGTGGATGACGCACCACCAGGAGCAGAACCCGCTCTACACCCATTTCGATGAGATCCTCGAGGTGTGCGCCAGACACGACGCGAGCATCAGTCTGGGCGATGGCCTGCGCCCTGGCTGCCTCGCCGACGCCTCGGACGCGGCCCAGTTCGCCGAACTCGACACCCTCGGGGAGCTGACGCTGCGCTGCTGGCACCGCGAGGTGCAGGTGATGATCGAAGGGCCCGGCCACGTCCCCTTCGACCAGATCGCGATGAACGTCCAGCGCCAGCAGGAGGTCTGCCGCGAGGCACCCTTCTACGTGCTAGGTCCGCTGGTGACCGATGTCGCACCCGGCTACGACCACATCACCAGCTGCATCGGTGCGACGATGGCGGGCTTCGCGGGGGCCGCGATGCTCTGCTACGTCACCCCCAAGGAGCACCTGGGGCTGCCTGACCTCGAGGACGTCAAGCAGGGCGTCATCGCCTACAGGATCGCCGCCCATGCGGCCGACGTCGCCCTGCACCGTCCCGGCGCTCGGGAATGGGACGACGCTCTCTCGCGGGCGCGCTTCGCCTTCGACTGGGAGGAGCAGTTCCGCTTGGCGATGGACCCGCAGACGGCACGGGCCTTCCACGACGCATCGCTGCCAGCGGAGGGCTACAAGTCCGCCAAGTTCTGCTCCATGTGCGGCCCCAAGTTCTGTTCGATGCGTATCACCCAGGACGTCCGTCGCATCGCTGGCGCGCCGCTGATCAGCCCCGCGCTTCCCTCGGAGCAGGCCCATGCCCCGGCGCAGACACCGCCGGTCAACGGGCGCGCCTAGTCGCACCCCGTCCGGGTGGGTCTTATGGGGCTGCCGGTCGTCGTCGCCATCGGCACCACCGCACCGTCGGCCTCATTGGGTCTCTCCCGTGACCTGGCGATCGGCCCGCAGCTCCTCGTCGAGGTCCGGCCCGTCGTCGCGGCGGTCACTGCACAGGGCGCCGCGGGGGTCCATGCAGTCTATCCGCAGCCCCAGGAAGCGATCGCCGCGCAGGTCGCTGCGGCACTGGAGGATGGGAAGGCCAAGGCGATCCACATCGGCTTGCTGCCCGAACCAGAGCTGGTCGAGGCGGTCGGCACGGCCCTCGCTGATGTCGAGGTGCCACGGGTGGTCGACCCGGTGCTCGCGGCCTCGACAGGAGAGGCATTCCTCCACGGTGCGGGCATCGACACGCTGCGGCGCGTCCTGATCCCCGGTAGCATCCTGACCCCCAATGTGCCCGAGGCGGTGGCGTTGACGGGCCAGTCCATCATCTCGGCAGAGGAGATGCATCGGGCGGCACAGGCGTTGCGCACCGCTGGGGCGCAGGCCGTCCTGCTCAAGGGGGGTCACCTCCCCGCAGGGCCGATCGCGGATCTGCTCAGCAGCATCGACGGTGACCAGATCCTGCCGATGCCTCGCCTCCCAGGGGTCGAGCGGGTGCGCGGCAGCGGCGATGCCCTTGCCGCGGCCTTGGCTGCTGGCCTCGCCAGTGGGCTGACCCTCTCCCAGGCGGCACGGCGCGCGCAGCGCTTCGTCCACTTCCAGGTGCTCAAGCCCGAAGCGGAGCGGTGCGACTACGACGCAGCCACCGACGCGGCCGTCGCACGATGGTGCCAAGGCTACGCGCTGCTGCAGCAGGTCCTACCGGCGCGTGCGGTCCCCCAGGTCGCTTCGAACCTGGCCTACCTCTTCGAACGACGGGCCGGCGAGCAGGCCGTGCTCGGGCTTGCCGGTCGGTTGACCATCGCCGGGGAGGATATCGCCACCAGCGGGACCCTGGAGCTGGAGGGGCCGCACCATACGGGGAAGCTCATCCGCGTGCTGCACGAGCTCGACCCGCGCGCCTGTTGCGTCCTGAACCTGCGCTTCAATGAACGGGCCCTGGCCACCGGCAAATCCCTGGGGCTGGCCGTCGAGGGGTTCGACCGCTCCGACCAGCCGGCAGGGGCCCCCTCGACGATGGAGTGGGGGACCCGCTCGGTCATCGCGCGCACGGGGGTGGCGCCGGACATCATCTACGACCATGGTGCGCAGGGCAAGGAACCGATGCTGCGAATCATCGGGGCCGACCCGGTGGCCGTTGCGAGGATCGCCGGACGGATCTTCGGCGGACGTGAGTCCTGATGGGTCTGAGCGTGACCGTCGCCGAGGCGACGCTCGCCGCGGTGCGGCAGCGGCTGGCGCGCGCTCTGGCGGCGGAGGGGGTCAAGCAGGCACGGATCGCCGCGCTACTGGGCGCCAGCCAAGGCATGATCAGTCGCTATCTGCGCACTCCCCTACGCCCAGTCGCATCGACCCAGCGGGCAGAGGTCGATGCCTTCGTCGATGAGGTCGTCCGCTACCTGCGGGCTGGCCTGACCCTCGACCAGGTGGTCGACGCCTCGCTCGAGCTCGAGGCGCGCTCGCGCGCCGGTGGACCGGCCCTGCACCGCAAGGGTGCGGTGCTGCACGCCTGGTTCCGCCTCGAGCTTGCCGGGGCGGCGTGGCAGCGCCAGGAGGCCCTGGCAGACCTGCAGGCGGCCGTCACCCGTCTCGAAGGGGAACGCTTCCTCCCCCTGGCCCCGCAGGTGCAGCTGAACATCAGCCGCTCGACCGACGACGCCGCCGACCCAGCGGACGTCGCCTCGGTGCCCGGGAGGGTGACCAACGTCCGCGGACGGCTGCTGGCACTGGCTCCACCGGAGTTTGGCGCCTCCCACCACCTCTCGCAGGTCTTGCTGGCGGTCCGCGCGCACCGCCCCGAGCTGCGTGCGGCCCTGAGCCTGCGCTACGGTCGCGATGTCGCTGGGGCATTGCGTCGCATCGGCCTTCCCTCGAGGTCCCTCGTTCGTCGCCGTGGGCGCCGCAGCACGGGCAAGGAAGCAGACCGAGCGCTGACGGTCGCTCTGGGGACGTTGGCCAACCGTTCCGAGCGCGGTAGCGGCCCCTTGGCGCTGGTCGACCCCGGGGCCTTCGCCATCGAGCCGTGTCTCTATCTCTTCGCGCCGACGGCGGCCACGACGGTCGATGTCGCGGCGGAGCTCCTCGACCAGCTCGCCCGCTAGCGGGACCGCAGCGGCGCTCGGATCCGCCCACCGGCCTCGGCAGAGGCCTTATCCCCTCGGGTGCGGCTGCCGCGCAGCGACGGAGGCCAGCCATGTACCCGACGATCCTCGTGCCCATCGATGGCAGCGACCCGAGCACCAAGGGGTTGATCCTGGCACAACAGCTCGCCCGCCTCTTCAAGAGCGAGGTCGTGCTGCTGCACGTGCTCGACCGCCGTGTGCTCGCGCTGGCCGACGAGACCTACCTCAAACCGGACCACACCTTCTTCGCCGACGAGCTGCGGGCAGCCGGCGAGCAGCTCCTCAGCGCGGTCAAGGGCACGCTGGCCGAAGGTGGGATCCAGGTGCGCACCGTGCTGGCCCAAGGGGTCGTCGTCGAGGAGATCGTGCGCACGGCCGAGCGCACCAAGGCCTCGGTGGTGTGCATGGGAAGCACCGGCGTGGGGGATTGGGGCCATCGCCTCCTGGGCAGTGTCGCCCGCGGCGTGCTGCACCACGCCGCCACCCCGGTCCTAATCGTGCCCCGCAGCGTCGATTCGGTGAAGCTGCAGCACCGCGCTGGCGTGGATGCTGCGCTCGAGCACCTGCTCGTCCCCGTCGATGGCTCCCCGCAGTCGTCGCTGGCCCTGACCCATGCGACGCAGATCGCCAAGGCCGCTGACCTGGCGCACCTGCATGTCACGCATGTGCTCGACCGCATCGCCCTCGATGGGGCACGGATGGGCTTGCGGCAGCCTTCGGCCGTCGAGGTCGTGCAGCAGCTGCGCATGCGCGGCCAGAAGGACCTCGATGATGCGATCGCGGCAGCGCAGGCGCAGGGGGTCAAGGCGACGGCCCACCTGCGCGAGGGACGGGTGGCGCAGTCCATCGTCGAGCTCGCCGAGGAGTTGCGGATCGACCTGCTGTGCATCGGGACCCATGGACGCACGGGGCTGAGCCGAGCGGTGCTCGGGTCGGTCGCGGAGGCCGTCGTCGGCGCCGCACCCTGTCCGGTGCTGGTGACGCGCTCCCCCAGCGCGCAGTGAACCGGTCCTCACATCAAGTGCGGGCTGACATCGTCGAGTTCGCGCTCGCAGTACCGACAACGGAGCCGGACCGGGTCGCGGGTGACCACGGCAAAGCGCGGGGTCACCGGCTCGCGCTCCTTGTTGGTGATGCAATTGGGGTTGGCGCAGCGCACCAGCCCGACCACCTCGTCGGGGGTCGCGGGTCGGTACTTCTCCGCCACCTCGTAGTTGCGGATGATGTTGATCGTGATGCGTGGCGCCACCAGGGTGATCTTGCGCACCTCCTGTGGGAGCAGCTCGCGGTCCTGGACCTTGACGATGTCCTTCCACCCCCCGTCGACGGAGGGCACATGCATGACCACCGAGACGGCGCTGTTGAGTCCCTTGCCGGTGATCCCGATGATGCGCAGCACATCGAGGGCCCGCCCGGGGGTGATGTGGTCGATGACCGTGCCGTTGCTGATGGGGGTGACGTGCAGTTCCTTCACGGGATCGCCCCCAGCAACAGTGCGAGCAAGGCCATGCGCACGGGGACGCCGTTGAAGGCCTGGTCGAAGTAGATCGCGTGCTCCGTCTCGTCGACCGCGGGGTCGATCTCGTCGACACGGGGCAGCGGGTGCATCACGATGCAGCTCCCCTTGGCGCGACCGAGCAGTTCGACGTCGACCCGATAGGTGTTGGCGACCTTGCGGTACTCCTCAGGGTCGGGGAACCGCTCCTTCTGGATGCGGGTGACGTAGAGCACATCGGCGGCGCTGATGAAGGATTCGAGGTCGCTGCCCATGCGGACCGAACCGCCGTTGCCCTTGCGGTACTCGTTGCGGCAGGCCTCGACGATCTCGGTGGGCATCGCCAGCGACGCGGGCGAGACGAAGGTCAGCGAGGCACCCATGCGGCTGAGCGCCACCGCCAGGCTGTGGACGGTCCGACCATACTTGAGGTCCCCGACGATGGTGACGTTGATCCCCCCGATGGCACCCTTGCGCTGGGTGATGGTGAACAGGTCCAGCAGGGTCTGGGTCGGGTGCTGGCCCGCCCCGTCCCCGCCGTTGATGACGGGCTTGGTGGTGAAGTCGGCGGCCAAGCGCGCCGCGCCCTCCTGCGGGTGGCGCACCACGATGACATCGGAGTAGGACTCGACCATCCGGACCGTGTCGGCCAGGGTCTCGCCCTTGACCACCGAGGTGGTGGAGAGCTCACCGAAGTTGATCACTTGGCCCGCGAGACGCTTCATGGCGCTCTCGAAGCTCAGCCGGGTGCGCGTCGACGGCTCGAAGAAGAGCTCCGCGAGTATGCGCCCATGGAGCAAGGGTCGCTGCTCTTGGCCGCGCGCCGCGGGGACCATGGTGGCTGCGACATCGAGGATGTGGGCGATCTCGTCGAGGTCGAGGTCGTGGATGGAGACGATGTCCCGCCCAAGGAGCTCACCCATGGTCGCGCCGGCCCGGGATGTCCGATGCTGGGCTTGAAGGTGTTGGGTTGTGCCGCCGGCGTGCGCTTTATCGCCCGCTGATGTGCTGCTCGCACCGCGCAGGCAGGGGTCCGTGGTGCATCGGTGCGACATCCTGGTCATCGGGGGGGGCGCGCTCGGGCTCGCCTCGGCCCACTACCTCAAGGCGTCCCATCCGAAGCTGGACATCCTGCTGATCGACCGCATGCCCGGGGCGGGGCAGGGCAACACCGCCAAGAGCGCGGCGATGATCCGCAACACCTTCAGCTCCCAGACCAACCTCGCCCTGACCGACAGCACGATCGACTTCTTCATCGAGGTCGAGCGCAGCGGTTTCCCCCTGGGCCTGGAGCTGATGGGCTACCTGTGGCTCATGACCGAGGGGCAGGCGAAGGCCAACAACGCCGCGATCGCGCAGATGCGCAACCACCAGATCCCCCTGCGGCTGCTCGATGGAGACGACCTCCGCGCCGTGCCGCAGCTGCGCACCTCCTTCTCGGCCGACGACCCGGAGGCTGCGGTGATGGGGCTCGAGGGGATCACCCTGGGGCTCTTCGGGCCCAAGTGCGGGGCGATCGAGCCTGACCGCCTGGTCCAGTACTACGAGCAGCGCTTCCTCGCTGCCGGTGGCCGGGTACGCTATGGCGCCGCCGTCGCCTCCCTGCTGCTCGAACCCTCGGGCGGCGCGGTGGGGCTGCCCGGCGAGCCACTGGTGTGGCAGGACAAGCGCATCACCGGCGCGAAGCTCGCCGACGGAAGCGCCATCATGGCCCAGACCGTCGTGCTGTGCACGGGGACCTGGGCCAACCAGCTGCTCGACCCCTTGGGGGTCGACTGCCACATGAAGCCCAAGACGCGACAGCTCTTCTCCATCCCCGCCAGCGAGGGGAGCCTGGCACAGCTGCTGCACACCCGCGGCTTCAACGACCTCCAGGTCGTGCCGTTCCTGATCCTGCCCCGGAGTGGCATCTACGTCAAGCCCGTCGCCCGCGAGCGGCACTTCTGGATCGGGTGCAGTGATGGGCTGGGTCGCGCCTATGCCCTGGAGGATGACCCGCAGGCCGAGGAGGGCTTCTTCAATTACTCCCTCTCGCCGGTGCTCTCGGCCTACCTGCCGCAGTTCGCCGGACAGCGCCCCGACCGGATGTGGGCGGGGCAGTACGCCTATTCGACCATCGACCGCAACCCCTTCGTCTTCGCCGAGGCAGGGGCACTGGTCGCCACTGGCGATTCTGGCAGCGGGATCATGAAGGCCGATGCCATCGGACGGATGGTCGCGGCGCTCTATGACTATGAGATCCTCGGAGAGAAGGCCGCCGATCATGTCGAGTTGTTCAACGGACGGACACTGCCCGTCGATTGCCTGTCGTTGACCAACCGATCCGTCCAGCCGGAACGCTTCGTCATCTGAGCCGTTCGTCGATCGTTGGCTCATCCCCGAGCGGGTCTTCGCTGGACCCTTCGGCCTGACGTGCGTCGAGCGGTGCCGCGACCGTCTGCGGCATCGCCTGGTCCCACGCGATCGCATCGGAGTCGATCATCGGGACGTCGGCGAGCTCCTCGTCCTCCTGGACACCCTGCCGGTACCGCCACGCACGATGCCCCCACACCAGGGCAGCGGCCAGGCTGCCGACGAGCACCACCGCCCACCAGGGGAAGGTGCCGAAGATCAGGGCATCCTCAGGGATGGGCTGCGGCAGCGGTGTCACCCGCACGGGGACGACCGCTATCGCGGAGAGTCCACCGCGGTCGGTCACCCGCACCGTGACGTTTCCGCTGGTGGCGACCCGCTGGTGGGGGGTCAGCACCAGCACTGGGCCCTCGCTCCCGCTGGTGCGGATCGCGACGTCGAAGGAGCCGTTGTGGCCGTCGAGGGAGAGCACCAGTTGCGGCCGGGAATCCTCGGCGTCACGGACCGCCGGCCAGAGCCGGACGGAGACCGCCGTCTCCCAGTCGGTGGTGATCGGGCTGAGCATGATCAGCGGCGCGTCGTTGACGGGGAGCACCTCGATGGTGATGACCGACGAACGATTGGTCAGCCCGAAACTGTCGATGGCCTCGATGACGACGTCGATCGTCCCGCTCCAGTTGAGGGCATCGTCGGTGTGCAGGGGCCACAAGCTCAGGAAGCGACCCGAGTCGATGGTCAGCCGGTGGGTCGCCGAGCCATTGGCTGCTTCGATGCGCAAGGCCAGCGACGAGGTCGGCTCCTCCGGGTCGTCGACGTACTGCCACAGGTCGACGAGCGAAGGGCCGTCCTCGCCCTCGCGCACCTGCAGCGGGCCGATCGGGCCCAGCCAGCGTGGTGGCAGGTCGTAGCGCAGGCTCAGTCGCTCGATCACGAGCGGTCCGTCGCGCGTCGCGCCCAGTGCCACGGAGACCGGCACTTGTTGCACGCCGGGATTGGCGTGTACGGCGGCGGCGAGCGCCTCGTTGAATCCGCTGGTCAGTTGCACGGTCACGAACCGACACTGCCAGGGAACCGACAGCCCCCGCACATGGACACGGCCGGGGGAGCGGGCGCTCATGCGCAAGGTCAGCGCGGCCATCGTGACGTTCGATTCGTCGGTGGTCAGCACCACCTCCCCGGCGGCTTGCCGCTCGCGCGCGACCCGCAGGCCTTCGTTCCACCACCAGCCGGGCAGGGGGACCCCGGTACCGCCAGCGGCAGGGCGCACATGCACCGTGGCGACGCTCTGGCTCCCCGCGAGCAGGCTGACGTCGAGGACCACCGGCTCGAGCCCAAGGTAGCGCACATGGATGTCCCAGCGACGCCCCGCATCGGTCTCCGTGGGCTCGGCCCAGGCAGCCCACAGCCCCATCGGGGAGATCCCCAGCGTGCTGTCGGCGGCTTCGTCGTCGGTGAAGAGGGAGGTCAGTTCCTCGGGGGTGCTCCACGAGGTGCCGTCGTAGGTCCGCACGACGACGTCGCCCCAGGTCTTGTAGATCACCACATCACCAGGATGGTTGATGGTCAGCTCCTCGGTGTTGTCACCGGTGGTCCACACCGCCACGAGCGTGCCATTGAACACCTCCATCTCCACCTCGTTGTGGTCCCGTTGGTCGTCGGGAGAGGTCAGTTGTGCCAGCGTCCCCCAGCCACCCGAAGGACCGAACCAGGCGCGGGCGAGCACATCGATCTGCTCGGGCCCGTTGGAGCCCCAGGCGATCCGGTCGTAGGCGACCCACAGTTCCTCGGCACCGGTGCGCGGGTTGGGGTAGCCGCGCAGGCTCGGGAGCTGGTTGTCGCGCGAATCGGAGGGGGGTGGCTGCGGGTAGGCCAGCGGGCTCCACAGCAGCCCGTCGAAGGTGAGGAGCTGCAAGTGGATGAGCCAGCCTCCAGGGCGGACATTGGTGTCGATCGCGACCACCAGTTGGTCGAGGAACACCTCGGCGTCGACCGAGAGGTCCCACTCGTCGTTGGCGGTCAGCAGCTCGGGTGTCGTCCACACGTCGTCGCCGCCGCTCTGGCTGACGACGACGTCATGGTCGTCGCCCCCCGTCAGCTCCGGGTCGTTGGTGTTCCAGACCACGAAGAGTTGGTCGTGGTAGAGCAGCACGTCGAAGTCGTTGACGACCGAGTCACTCGCGGGGTCCGTCAGGTCATGCACTCCCCCCATCTCCCCCTCGCAGCTCACCGTCCGATAGCGCAGGAAGATCGAATGGAAGTAGTCGTCCTCGACCGCTCGGACGGTCCAGAATACCCACAACCGATCCTGATAGAAGACCGCTATCGGCCGGTGGTCGGCTCCTGCGTCGAGGTCCTCGCTCAGGCTCACAAGGGTGGTCCAGTCCGTGCCGTCGTGCCGAGTGAAGATGATGTCAGCGTCGGTCCCGGGGCTCAGCGCGGGGTTGGAGCTCGACCAAAAGGCGAAGAAGGAATCACCACAGGGGACGAGGTGGGGCTCGCCCTCCTGGGGGCTCTGCTGCGGCGGGGTGAGGATGCGCTCCTCCCCCCAATAGGGCGTGGCGGTGGCAGCGACCGAGAGGTTGCCATCGCCCACCATCGCGTCGGCGGGCAGGTGCAAGGGGATGTCCAGCCGTTCGCCCTTGCCCAAGGCTTGGTCGATCGTGCTGCCGACCTTCGCAGGGTCGGTGCCCTCGATGCGGCCGAAGCCACCATACCCCCCATCGAATCGCCACTCGTCCGTCCCGTCGGCGCCGATGTCCAGGGTCGGGGCGTAGGGAACGGGGCTGTCGAGGCCTGGCATCTGGGCGGTCCGCAGCGTCGCCGTCGCCTCCACCACCAGGGCGTCGTGGGGAAGTGGCACCTGCAGCTGGGTCGCCGTCGATGCGTGCAGCTGCACAAGGGTGCCGTTGCCGTCCCCCTCGAGGGCATCGATGCGCTCGAGGATCGGTGCCGAGGAGGCCGACTGCAGCGGGAGGGCCAGGGCCAGGAGCAGCAGGAGGATGGGCAGGTTCCGCAGCGACCGTGCACCAGCCATGGTCCTTCCTTCGGGCTCCAAGGCATTAGCGCTGTTGGTCAAGCAGCCGGAGGATTGCCCACGGAGGGCCGTAACGGCCGACGCGTGCAGGCTGGGTCCTTGCGGTGTCGTGCCACCGAAATACTTAAGCGCGCACTTGCTGCCCAGAGAGAGGATTCCCTTCGGTGCGCCCTCAGATGCGCCCTGTGGGGGAGGATGGCTCGTGGGACGGTCGCGCACTGCAGCGCCCTTGCGTCGGCGGACGCTCCCGACGAGCCTGCTCTTGGTCATCGTACTCGTGGTGCCGCTGCTGCCCCTGGTGGGCAGCCAGGTGCCGACGCAAGACCTCTCGGTGCTCCCCTTTGCGCAGCTGAGCGCCCCCGACCGCAACGGCGACGGCCTGTTCGACGGGCTGGAGGTCGCCCAATCGGTCGACTTCCCCCAGACGGGGACCTACTTCCTGACCCTGCGGCTCTTTGGCGATGGCGTCAAGCTCATCGAGGAGCACAAGACCGCTGCCATCACCGCCGGCGCAGGCACCAACCGCACCGAGCCCCATCCCTTCGCCTCGGAACCCATCTTCACCAGCAGCTCGATCGAGCTGAGCGTCGTCGCCGAGCTGCGCATGGTGGGCGGGGACACCACCTACCAGACGACCACCGTCACGCCCTACAGCTTCGACCAGTTCTACCACCCTCGCAACGTGCCCCCCACCGACCCGGCAAACGAACCCTCCTTCGACCGCGTGGTGACCGACCAAGGCGACGCCGTGCAGCTGAGCTCTCCGTCGCTGGTGGTGCACGTCTACCCTGCGCAGCAGCTGGTCCGCTGGTTCGAGCGCCCCGCCAGCGGCGACAAGCCCGTGGTAGTCTACTCGTGGCAGTTCACCCATGTGCTGGCGTGGCAGGAGCTCGATGACAACGGGTACTTCTTCCCCAACGAGGCGATCTACCAGGCGACACTCGCCGATGCGACCACCACCGAGTTGGCGCTGCCGACCTCCGGCGAGGATGTCCGCTACGGCAAGTTCGCCCGCTTCGCCGTCGAGTACGCCGCACCGATGCTCGAACCCAACGGCCAGCGCACCATCGCCAACCTCACCCTCCGGCTGGAGTTCTTGCTCGCCGGGGCGCCCTATACGGCCGGTGCCGCCGACAGCCGCTTCGCCTTCACCGTCGCCCCAGGATCGGAGCTCAAGGTCAGCGCCCGGATGCAGCTCGATCGCGTCGTCGGACTCGATGGCCTGGTCCTCCAGAGCTCGCTGAGCGCCGAGACCCACCCGCTCTACCCCCATCTGCTGCGGATGTACAAGGGCACCACGGTCGACGACCTGCACTACAACGTCGGCGCCACCACCGATGTCACCTTCTTCCCCGTCACCCGCACCGAGCCGCAGCGGGCGGGCTTCCTCTACGATGGCCAGGACCCGGCCTTCGAACAGGCCTTCATCACCTGGTCGTCGCGCGGCACCTTCGGCGGCACGGGCCGCGCGGTGCTGGCCTCCTATCAGCACCTCGACAACAGGACGGTCCTCTACCTGGGGATGACCCGTGCCAGCGGCGCCAGCGGGCCCGCCGACGTCTCCCTCGACCCGACGATCGGCATCCGTCCAGGGACCAGCATCGACTGGTCGCCGCCGACGCGGGTGGTGGACCTGCCCAACCCCTGGGTCCTGGTTGCCGCCATCGTGGGTACCATCCTCTTCGTGCGGCTGAGCATCCGCCCGCGCCGCCCCGGCCCGGTGCGTCCGCGGCGCAGCCTCGAGGAGTACGAGGCGCAGCTGGCCAAGGACCGGGCGGCGTCGCAACGGCGGGCGATCGAGGAGCAGCGCCGAGAGGACGAGTCGCTGCGGGTGCAGCACGCCCCGCTGGTCGAACGGCTCGATCAGGAAGTATCCTCCGACGAGGAGGAGGACCTGACCAAGGAACTCGAGCTCGAGGCGACGGAGAGCCCCGCGCCGGCGCTCGGAGCGTCGGTGGCCACGTCGCCACCCCAGCCACGCAAGAAGAAGGACAAGGGTCGCAAGGAGTGAGCTGATGGTCGATCCCTTCATCCAAGAAGTCACCAACGCCCTGCTGGGCGTCGAGCTGGTCATCGCCTTGGTGCTGACCTTCCTCGGTGCGCTCAGCTACCGGCGCACGGGCAACCCCAAGCTCGCCTGGGTCACCTGCGCCTTCGCGATCTTCCTGGGCAAGAGCAGCCTGCTGCTGCTGGCCTTCTACCAGCCCTCGCTCCTCTCACTGACCGTGGACCTCTGGCCGGTGATACTCGACGTCATCGTCCTGGTGGTCCTCTACCTTGGTGTGGTACGGGCGGGGACGTAGGCACCTCATGCACGATGCGACCGCGGTGGCAAGGGGCGCAGCGCCTGGGGAGCACTCCCAGGCCCGCGTCCGTCGCCCACTGGCACCGCAGGGGGGGCCATGAGCTTCCTCGGACGCCGCCCCGACCCCGAGGAGGGGGAGCGTCGCCACTCCTCGCGCCCCGGACGGCGCTCCCTCGAGGAGCAGGCGGCCAAGCCCATCGATGTCGAGACGCGGCAGCGCATTTTCGACTTCATCGACCAGTTCCCCGGCTGCCACCTGCGGGAGATCCACCGTCGCGTCGAGCTGCCCCTGGGGACCGTCGAGTACCACCTCAAGTGGCTCGAGAGCGCCGGCCACGTCATCGCGCGCGAGGAGGGTGGCTACAAGCGCTACTACCATGCCTCGAACATCGGGGGTGCTGGCCGGAAGTATCTGGCCTACATCCGTCAGGACATCCCGCGGCGGATCGTCGTCTACCTGCTGGGGCACCCCGGGGCCAGCTTCGGCGATGTGGTCAAGAACGCCGGCGTCAGCGTCGCCCCTTCGACCTTGAGCTTCCACATGAACAAGCTCGTCAAGGCGCAGATCGTCGAGCGGCGCAAGGCGGGGCGGATCTCCCACTTTAGCGTCCTCGAGCCCGACGAGCTGGCGCGCTTGCTCATCGTCCACCGCCGCGGGTTGTTCGATGACGTCGTCGACCGCTTCGTCGGTGCGTGGGTCGACCTCGGACCACTCGAGTCGCAGGAGCCGGGCCAGGAGGGCGACGGCGATGACCCCAAGGGATCGCAGCAGGACCAGCACCGCCAGAAGGGCGATTACTTGCTCGTGCTCCCCGGCTTGTGGCTGACGCCGGTGCAGTGGTCGGCGCGGCTGGCACGCGCCGAGCAATGGCTGCACGATCATCCCACGGAAGGGTTCTTCAACCCGCTGGCCGACCGACCACCCTCCTTCGTTGGAGCAGGGGTCATCACCGAGCGCCTCGACGCGCCGCTGCATCCGCGCTCCGTGCTCCTCGAGATGACCCTGCGGCACGAGCTGGCCGCCACCGAGGTCGCCCAGCACCTCTGCGTCGCCATCGACGCCTACGTCGAGCACCACTATGGGACCGCAAGTCTGTTGGCGCGGCTCTTGGCCAGTGGCCTGCTGCGTCGGCAGGTGCGTCACCTGCAGCGCGCGCTCTGCACGCCATCGACAGCGCCGCTGCGCTCGGTGCCGACGGGGACGACGCTGGTGGGCTAGGCCCTGCGTCGGCGCACCCGTGGCGCCGATGCGTAGACCACCAGGGCGACGGCGCAGAGGCCTGCGCCGACCACCGCCAGGTGGAGTTGTGCCAGGGTCAGCGGCCCCTTGGGCTGCTCGAAGTGGCCCGTCCCGTCGTTGGGGACCACCACCAAGGCCGTTGCGGTCAGGACCACCAGCTCAGGGGCCCCATCACCGCTGAGGTCCGCAAGTGCGACATCGGTCGCCGCCCCTGGGATGCGGATGGTGGGGCCGGGGATCAGGTCGAGGCTGCCGTTGGAACCGTACCAGACCTCGACGTTCGACTCGATCAGACGCTGCGCCACCAGGTCGGGGTCGGCGAAGGGCTGGAAGAGGGTGGCGACGTCGGTGAAGGTGTCCCCATCGATGTCCCCGACCGCGAGGGCGACCGCGCCACTGAGGGTCTGCTGGTGGACCACCCCTGGGAAGGGGAGGCACTTGCCGGCGCCCAGCAGGTCCAAGGGGTTGGTCGGGACCGCCCCGACGACGCTCCCGTGCCGGACCGTGAGCGTGCCTGCACCCCGGTTGAGGCTGATCAGGTCTTGGAGCTTGTCTCCATCAAAGTCGCCCACCCCCATGTCCACTGGGTCAGCCCCCACGGGGCAATCGAACCGCGCCCAGCCCCCCTGGCCGACCTCCGAGGGCAGCAGCGCCAAGACGGTGATGTTGTCTCCGGCGGTCGCCCCCCGCGAGAAGAGCTGGCTGGGGTCGATCGGCAACCCGCTCTGGGGTGCGGTCGCGCTCGCCGCCTTCTTGGCAGGGCCGTTGAGCACGAGCACGTCGGGGCCCCCCAGGCCATCGACCTGCTCGACGTCGACCTTGCGCGGCTCCTCGCCCACCTGGAGCACGGTGCTCTGGCTCCCTCCGGCGATGTTGGTCAGGTCGATCGAGAGGTTGCCGCCGAGCAGGTCGACGCGATCGGGACGAGCGTCGCCGTCGAGGTCGCCCATCCACCAGCCCCCACGGTACTGGCCCGTGGTGCGCAGCGCCGTGCCAGAGGAGATCAGCGCCCCGTTGGCTCCGTAGAGGTCGAGGTCCCCGTCGCCATCGACGTCACTGGGTGCCAGGTGCGACGTGCGCGTGATCACCGTCGCCACCTTGGCGTAGTGGGCGATCCCGCGATGGTCGACGTCGCTGAAGCTGCGCACGCCCGTTCCATCGAGCACGACGATCTCCGGTCGTGAATCCCGATCGAGGTCGCCGACGACGATGGATCCGCCACCGCCCTCGTCGGTGAGGATGATGCCACTGGGCGGTCCGTTTCCCCCGTTGCTCAGCAGCAACACAGCGGCGAGCGCCATCGCGATGCCGCTGACCGCCCACGTCGAGCGCAGCAGCGGCGGCGGGCCCATGCGACCCACTCCCCGCAGCCGCCAAAGAACGTTGCGGTCGTGTTGGTCGCCCCCCGCCACAACCACCTCGCAACCCTTATCGCACCTCAGCCGGTGGCAGAGGGGATGGCACCCGAGCAGCGCCCGCCTCCCCTTGAGGTGCCTCAAGCCCCCGAGGAGGCGTCGCTGCCGCCCCACGCCCGGCCCAAGGTCGGGGCCTCGCCCAGTCGTCGCGCACGGGTAGGGACCGCCCACGGACGCGCAGGGGTGCGCAGCGCCCCTCCCAAGCCCCCCAAGGGGGAGGAGGTCATCGTCGAGGTCGAGCGCCGCGTGCTCAGCTACTGGCTGCAGACCTTCTTCGTCGTGATCCTGACGACCGCCTTCGTGGTGCTGGGGTTCACCCCCATCAAGGGCCTCGACACGCGCCTGCAGGCGGCGGCGGTCCTTGGCGCGGGCCTGCTGCTGCTGGCCTTTGGGGACCTCGCCTTCCACCGCTGGAAGGACCTCTACGCCAAGGGGATACTCTTCGGTGGGTGGAAGGTCATCTACACGGCGCTCTGGGCGCTCCACTACCACTTCGGCTACTTGGGTCAGAACAGCTTCTTCGCGCTGGTGGCGACGACCTTGGTGGTCCACCAGTTGTCTGCCCACCACTACCGCAGCGAGATCCTCCGCATCTCGGTGAGCCTGATCGCCGGCATGTTCCTGATCACGTTGCGCGCCGAGCTGCTCGGTCCGTTGCCCACCGGGCTGGCCATCGGTGCGTTCGGATGCTTGTTGCTGCTGCAGGCGGTGGTGCTGCGCAGCGGCACGCTGGCCCTGGTGTCGACCGCGATCATCGGTGGGATGTTCGCCCTGCTGGGCACCTGGCCCGGCGGCCAAATCAGCGGCACCGAGATCAAGCCGTTCATCGGCGACTCGGCGCTCCTCGGAGTGGTGGTCTTCCTCGTCGGCGCCATCGTGCTGTTGCGGCCCTTCCTGGGCAGTCGCTTGCAGCTGTTGCCCGAGGTCTGGCCCGGCATCAAGACCACGGCGGTCTGGCACCTCTCGACGCTGCTGCTCTTCGTCGCGCTCATCGCCCTCTCCCCCGTGGGCGCGGCCCATGCCGACCGCGCGCTCTTCCTGGCCGCTCTGATCATCCTCGGTTCGCTGGGCGTCTACCTACGCGCGCGCAACGCGTCGCTGCCGGTGGTGCTCCTGGGCCCGCTGGCGGGGATCGCCATCGCGGTCGGGGGGACTGCCGCGGGCGTGGCGCCGATGCAGGTCGCCGCCGCCACTGCAGGGGCGGCGCTGCTGGCACTGGTGGGCGCCTACCGCATCCTCGACGACCTGCTGGTGCTGACGTTGCTGCTGGGGGCGTTGCTCGTCGTGGGCGTGCTCCCAGCGCTGGTGGTCTGGGGGCTGGTCGCGGTCGAGCTGCAGTCGATCGCGGTGCCGCTGGCGGGCCTTGCGTTGGTGCTCAGCGGACTGCTGGTCGTCGCCTCGGTGGACCGCAAGATGCCCGAGGCTGCGGTCCTCGGGGCCGTCGGTGCGATGCTCCTGGGCGTCGAGCAGCTGCACCTGGGGCTGCGACCCTCGGTGGCTCCGTTGATCGCCGCTGCAGCCCTGATGGGTCTGACGGCGGCGGCGTTCCCCAGCACCCCACTGAAGGCGCTGCGACGGCTCGAGGGGGTCACCAACTTCCAGGTGCAGCTGGTGCGCAACCCCTTCCTGCGACCGTTCCGGCTCGTCGCCCTGGCGGTGCTGGTGCAGATGCTCATGGTCGGGCTGCTCATCCACAACATCGGTGCGGACGTCTTCGTCAGCGCCGCCCTCGTGCTCGTCCCCTTGATCCTGCTGGCGGCGGCCGCTCGGTCCAACGGCATGCGCCAGGGTCGCCTGCTGCTGCCGTTGCTCGCGCTGGTGGGGGGTGCCGCGGCGATCTGGCTGGGGGGTGCAGCCCTGCCCATCCTGGTGCCGCTGATCGTCCTGGTGGTGATGGTGCTGGCGGTCGGGCCCCACGCCTCGGACCAGTACGCGGTGATCCTGCTGCTGGCCCTGGTGGGGGTCGCTGGCGCGATGGGACGATTCGTGGAGGACCCCCACACGATCCCGATCCCGTCCTCCTACCAACTGTGGGGCACCTTCGGGGCGGTCCTGGTGGTGGCGCTGGCCCTCCTGCCGCGGTACGTCGACCCGATCGTGCCAGCGGCTTCCGTGGTCATCGTCGTGGCGACGTTGACCGCCCTGGCGCTCGACCTCACCCTCGGTGCGATGGTGCTGGTCCTCTCGTTGTGTGCCCTATACCTCTATTTCGCCCGACCCGGCGCCAAGGGGGTGCGCCATCGCGACGCCTTCCTCGCCGGGCTGGGGGCCGTCTCGATCGCCGCGCTGACGCTGCTGGGCTTCGCTGGGCTGGCCGGTTGGCTGCTGTGGGGATTGCTGCTGGTGGTCGCCGGACCGGTGGTTCTGGGCATCCACTGGACCCGCGGATCCTTCTCCTCCCGCGGGGTGACGGTCCACGAGCTCATCCTCTGGGCCGGAGCCGCGGCGCTGCAAGTGGCAGGGATCGCCTGGTACTGGAGCATGGTCGTCTCGCTGGGGGCGATCGTCGTGCTCAGCGCCGTGCTGCTGCGCGCCAGCGCCCGCGGGCCCGAGGGGACGCTCAGTCCCCAGCAGCGGTGGGCGCTGCTGCTGCTGCCGGCGGCGGTCCTTGCCACGGGGCGCGCGGGCACACTCTTCTGGGGCATCCCCGACCGACCCTACTTCAGCCCGTTGGCTGAGGGGATGGTGCTGCTGATCGCGCTGCTGGCGGTCCAGTGGCGCCGGCCGCTGACCGAGACGGGCAGCGGGGCGGCGGTGCCGTCGCTGGTGCTGCTGGCGGTGCTGGTCCTGGCCTCGTCGCCGCAGATGGGGATCGGGTGGGTGGCCGTGCCCACCGCCTTCCTCGCCCTGGCGATGATGCGGCGCGATGCCCTGGGCAGCGCCGCTTCGGCCATCCTGCTGGTCGTGACGAGCTACCTCTGGATCAACCTCATCGGGCAGTGGGCGTACGCACCGCTGGCGGTCCTGGCACTCATCCTGGTGCTGGCGATGGTGGCGATCCTCAACGAGGGCTTCTACCTGGGTGAACCGGCCACCTTCTCGATAGGATTCCCTGCGGCGCTGGGGATCTTGCTGGCGCTGTGGGCCCTGGGCAGCGGCGCGCTGACGACCTTCGTGTGGATCGGCATGGGGACGTTGCTGACGATGGCAGGGCTCGGGCTCTCCAAGCGCTATCTGTGGTACCCGGGGGTGCTCTACCTGGTCCTCGCGGCGGGCAAGGCCTTCGCCTCTGACTGGTGGTCCCTTGGGGTGGCCGTGCTCGTAGAGGAACTTCTCGCCCTGGGCGGGGCAGGCCTGTTGCTCTCCTACTGGATCCGCTCCTCGGGCGAGGTGCGCGCGGCGCACATTGCGTAGCCCATCGGCGCCCCTGGCTCAACGGCGCCTTCCAGCATGCTTATAGCAGGGACCCCTGCCTGTGCAAGCCTGCATGGGCGACATGCTGCGCCAGAAGCTCGACCTGGTCCACGGCCAGATGGAGCGCGAAGGCATCGACCTGTGGCTGACGCTCTCGACCGAGACCTCGCTGGGCGGCGACCCCGTGGTCCGGGACCTGCTGGGCACCGATGTCGTCTCCGAGACGGCCATCCTGGTGGGCGACGAGGAGCTCGTCCTGACGGCCGAGTTCGACTCCCAGGGGCCACAGCAGTGCGGCTGGCAGGTGCAGCCCTACTCCAGCGCGCTGGGTCCAGCCCTTGCGCAGACCATGGCGCGGCTGCGACCCAAGACGATCGGACTGAACATCTCCGAGCGGTTCATCGTCGCGGCAGGCCTGCGCCACAGCGAATTCCAGCGCTTGTGCGCGATGATCCCCGACTACGTGCGCTCCTTCCGCAACGCCGAAGGGATGGTGGTGGCGCTGCGCGGCACGCTGGTGGAGGAGGAGGCCCGCCGTGTCCGCGAGGCAGTGCGCCACACCCAGACAATCTACGAGGCGGTCGCGACCAAGATGCTCCAACCAGGCGTCAGCGAGCGCCAGGTCGCCGCCAACATGCGCGAGATGGCCAAGGAGCGCGGACTGGGCCTCGCCTGGGGCGAGGCGCATTGCCCCATCGTCAGCTTCGGCGCCAACGCCGGCGGCTCGGCCCACGCCGTGCCCACCGACACGACCCTGCGCAAGGGCGACCTGGTGGTCATCGACTTTGGCGTCCGCTATGACGGCTACAGCTCCGATGTCATGCGGACGTTCTACGTCGATGACGGCAAGCCTGTCGACGCCGCGATCCAGCGCGGCTTCTCCACCGCCATGGCGGCGATGGAGGTGTGCCGGACCACCTTGGGTGCCGGCGTCGTCGGCAACGCCGTCGACAAGGCGGCCAAGTCGGTGATCGCCAAGGCCGGCTACGAGCCGGTGCCCTTCTGCACCGGTCACCCGCTGGGCCGCTTCGACCACGAGATCGGCGCCCTGTTGGGCCCTGATACGCCGCGGTACAAGGGCGCCGCCATGCTGCCCGTGCTGCCCCAGGCCGCCTACGCGCTCGAGCCGATGGTGTGGGTCCCCGGACGATTCCGCGTGGGCGTCGAGGAGAACGTCTGGGTCACCGACGATGGGATCGTCGACTTCACACAACCGCAGACCGAGCTGTGGATGGTGTAGGCCGGCTCGCCACCGGTGGCAGCGGCCGCCCTCGCCAAAGTATATCAAGTCGGCGAGGATAGGATTGGGCTGGTCGTGGGGGATGCACGTATGCTCGGTGGGGATTCCAAAGGCAATGACTACGACGGCGTCATGACCTCCTACTACGGGGAGGACCAGGTCGTCTGCATCATGGCGGTCAAGGTCGACACCAAGGAGGCGGACCGCATCGCTGCCGAGATCGCGTCCTATGAACAGGTCGAGGACGTCTACCTCGTCACCGGTGACACGGACATCGTCGCCAAGCTGCGGTTCAACAGCTACAAGGACCTCAAGGGGTTCGTCGTCGGCGACATCGGCAAGCTCGAAGGGGTCAAGGAGACGAAGACCCTGATGGTGGTCACCGCCTACAAGGAACGGGGCTTGCGCCGCGAGGACGCCTAGGGCTGCCCCACGGGGAATGGTTAAGTAACGGCCTCTCGTTGCCGAGAGGCCTCAAGGTGCCGCGCTGGGCAAGGAGGGATGACCGTGGCCGCCGAAGCACACCTCAGCCCCATCCTTGAGCAGCTCGACCAGCTGGTGGAGGACACATCGGTCCCCCGCAACATCCGTCGGGGTGCCAAGGACAGCAAGGACCGCCTCTCCTCCTCGGCCGACGCCCAGGACGTCCGCGTCGCCGGTGCCCTGACCATCCTCGACGACCTTGCCAACGACCCCAACATCCCCTTGCATGGTCGCACGCTCATCTGGAGCATCATCTCGCAGCTCGAATCGATGCGTGGCTGAAGCGTCGCAGCCCATCGCCCCCCTCACCTACATCTGGAGTGCCATGATCCGGTTCGGACCCAGCGGTATCCCCCTCTCCTGCAAGGGCCGCACGCAGTGCGACGGCCTCGAGGATGTCCACATCCTGGGTCTGAACGCCATGGAGATCCAGTTCGTCCGGGTCAACACCCACGAGCGCTTCGCCGACGAGGCCGAGGTGGGGTTGCTCCCGACGGAGGTCGCCGACGAGCTGATCGTCGACCTGCTGCGCCCCGGGGAGGGTGGCGGGCCCCATGAGGTGGTCAAGGACTTCGAGACCAAGATCGCCCCTGGCGACATGCTGCGGGTGCTCTCGTGCGGTATCGCCAAGGACCACAAGCAGCTGCGGCAGATCGGTGCGCTAGCCAAGGACCTCGATGTGCGGCTGACCATCCACGCCCCCTACTACATGGACCTGCTCGGCACCGACGAGGCCAAGGAGAAGTCGCTCGACAACCTCCACCTGACCGGCCGTCTGGCTGCGCAGTTGCAGTGCGACACCATCATCACCCATGTGGGGATGTACAACGGCCACGGGAGCGAGGAGGCCACGGAGCTGGTCGCAGCCACCTTCAAGGGCCTGCGCGAGCACTTCAAGGCCCAGAAGATCGATGCTAGCATCGGCGTCGAGATCTCGGGCAAGCAACCGATCTTCGGCTCGTTGGAGGAGGCCATCGGCGTCGCCAAGCGTGTCAAGGGCGTCGTACCGGCGATCAACTTCGCCCACCACCACGCCCGCGAGAGTGGGCTGCTCAAGAAGAAGGAGGACTTCGAGGCGGTCTTCGAGCTGGTGGGACGGGAGCTCAAGACCGATTCCTTCTATTGCCACTTCAGCGGCGTCGAACACGAGGGGGGCAACGAGAAGCGCTACACCCCCATCAAGAAGGGGGACCTACGGTTCGAACCGCTGGCCGAGGCGCTGCTCGAACACGATTGGGACGTGACGGTGATCTCAGGGTCGCCCCTGCTCGAGCACGACGCGATGTACATGAAGGTCATCCTCGAGCGCGTCGCGCTCAAGCGCGAGCTCAAGCGCACCCGGGTGGACGTACCCGAGACCGACCCCACCCACGAGCCCGAATCGGCCCGCGCCTAGGCCTGAGCGGCGGACCGACACCCTTTTTGAGCATCGGTGCCGCTGGAGCGCGCATGGATGGCGTGCTGCAGGCGACCCCGTTGGGCGACCTGCTGAGCCTGCTGCGGGTGCTCGGCGCGATCCTGCTGATCTTCATCCTCCCCGGCTACGGCTGGACCAAGGCGCTCTGGCCCGCTCCCGACGACCTCTCGGAGGAGTACAACGCGCTCTATGTCGCGGCCTTCTCGATGGTGTTCTCCATCGCGACGGTGATCTTTGCCGGGTTCGCGATCCTGTCGATCCCCGTCGCGAAAGGCGCGCAGGGCCTCTTCACCCTGCAGGTGCTCCTGCCGACGCTGCTGGGGCTGAGCGCGATCGCCCTGCTGCTGGCGTGGTGGCGCGGCGGCCTGGCATGGGCGGGACGCATCTCCCCGCGACTGGTGCGCATGCCCCGCTCGACCAAGCGCCTGCGCCCCGGGATGGAGGACGCGCAGCTCGAAGCGCTGGTCAGCTCCTTGCGCAGCCTCAGCCGCCAGCGGGAGGAGCTGCGCGCCCAAGTCCGTCAGTTGCAGCGGCGTGCCGAGTCGGAGGGCGGGAGCTCCGGTGAGCGGGCGCGCCTGCTGGTGCGAGCCGACCGGACGCGCAAGCGCCTGGGGGAGGTCGAGTCGCAGATCGCAGCCCTCGAGTCGTCACGATCGGACCAGTTGGCCCACGGGAGCGGATGAGCCTATGGGCAGCGAGGGCAGCTGGCGCTACAAGCTCGTCGTCGTCACCCGGGCCGACCTGCCGCTGAGCAAGGGCAAGCTCGCCGCCCAGGTGGCGCACGCCGCGGTCGATTGTGCGCTCGAGGCACAGCAGGAGGATCCTCGCACCTTCGAGGCGTGGTACGGCGAGGGGCAACGCAAGGTCGTCTGCAAGGCGCCCACCGAGGAGGCGCTCCAGCGCCTGCGCACGCAGGCGAGACAGGCCGGGCTCGTCACCGCCCTGATCCGCGACGCAGGACTGACCGAGGTCGAACCGGGGACCGTCACGGTGCTCGGGATCGGGCCGGGGACCACCAGCCAGCTCGATGCGATCACCGGCACCCTCCCGCTCTTGTAGGAGGGAGCCGCATCAGCCGCCAGGTCCGCCCTGGCATGCGGCTGCTGGGGATCGACGACGGTCCCTTCTCCTTCACCGACGCCACCGTGCCAGTCATCGGGGTCCTCCAGCGCATCGACGGACATGTCGACGGCGTCGTGCGCACGGATGTCACGGTCGACGGCACCGACTCCACCGAGGCGCTCGTGCAGATGATCGCGCGGTCCCGATTCGCCGATCAGCCCACCGCGATCCTCCTCGACGGCGCCGCCCTGGGGGGATTCAACGTCGTCGACCTGCCCGCGGTCCATCAGCGGCTGCACCTTCCGGTGATCAGCGTCACGCGCGACCGTCCCGACCTCGAGGCGATCGCTGTGGCGTTGCGCCGGCGCTTTGGCGAGCAGGGGCCGTCGCGCTTGGCGCTGATGGCGTCGAGCGAGCTCGAGGAGGTCACGCTGCCGCTGGGGGTGCTCTGGTGTCGTTTCGTCGGGATCGACGGGCGCTTTGGTTCGCGCCTGCTCCTTGCCGCCACCTCGGTGGGACTGATCCCCTCGCCGCTGCGCCTGGCACACCTCATCGCCACCGCCGTGGTGTCGGGCAGCAGCCACGGCGCCGCCTAGGGTGCAGTCCACCGGCCGCGGGGGTGCGAAGGGTATTTGTGAGGTTTGCCGGTTGGACCGCCCACGGCGCGCTGGAGCGGAGCGGGGGGATGTCCCGCTTCCGCCCTGAGTGACGCGGGCCCTCCCATGCACCGCAAGCGTCCCCTCGACGACCTCTTCTCCGAGCGCTCCCGCAAGTTCGAGCTCAGCGGCATCCGCAAGATGTTCGACCTCGTGCGTCCTGGGGCGATCGACATGACCCTGGGGGAGCCGGACTTCAACCCCCCAAAGAACGTCCGACGGGCGTTGCGCCACGCCGTCGAGGAGGGCCACAACAAGTACGGACCGACCGCAGGGATCCCGCAGTTGCGCCAGGCGCTGGCGGAACGGCTGCGGCGCTGGGACAAGAACGTGGCTCCCGAGCAGGTCCTCATCACCATCGGAGCCTCGGAGGCGCTCTTCTTGGCGGCCGCCACCTTCTACGACATCGACGACGAGGTGCTCATCCCCGACCCAGGGTTCGTCGTGTACGCCCCCCATGTGCGGTACTGCCGAGCCCACGCCAAGCCCTATGACCTGTTGCAGGAGCGCGGGTTCCGGCCCGACCACGAGCAGCTCAAGTCACTGGTGACACCCAAGACCAAGGCCATCGTCGTCAACAGCCCCGCAAACCCCACCGGCGGGGTGCTCGCCAAGGAGGATGTGATGGCCATCAACGACCTTGCGGTCGACCATGACCTCGTGATCATCTCCGACGAGGTCTACGACGAGGTCGTCTACGAGGGGGAGCACCACAGCTTCCTCGGACGCGAAGCGACCACGGTGGTCGTCAACAGCTTCTCGAAGACCTACGCCACCACCGGATGGCGGCTGGGCTACCTCGTGGCAGACCCGGTGATCATCGACCGCATCGTGGGACTGCACCACTCCATCGTGGCCTGCCCGCCGAGCCTGACCCAGCACGCCGCGGTCGAGGCGCTCACGGGTGAGCAGGACAGCGTCCGGCGGATGCACGAAGTCTTCCGCAAGCGGCGTGACCTGATCCTCGAGCCGCTCAATGCCATGCCGGGGGTCCGCTGCCCCGCTCCGGCGGGAGCGTTCTACGCCTTCCCGCAGTTCGGTTTCGACCTCACCAGCCAGCAGTTCGCCATGGAGATGGTCAAGGACGGCGTGATCGCGGTGCCCGGCGCCTTCTTCGGTCGCAACGGAGAGCACCACCTGCGGTTCAGCTATGCCACCTCGCGGGAGCGCATCCTCACGGGGATGGAGCGCATGGCCGGGACGGTCGAGCGTCTGCAGAAGACCGTGCCGATGCGCAAGGACTGGACGCACTAGGCGCTCGTGGTCTCTATCGAGGCGCGGTAGCCGACCTTGGCGACGGCTGCCGTCAGGGCCGAAAGGTCCGTGCCGACGTCGACCTCGACGGTCCCACGGCCTGCGGGCCGGTCGATCTTCGCCAGATGGACGCCCTTGACGTTGGTGAGCGCGGTGACGACCTTCTGCTCGCAGTGTCCGCAGGTCATTCCCTCGATTCGCAATGCGACACTCTGGCGCTTGGCGAAGAGCCCCATCTCCGACCTCTCTCCGCCTACCTCATCGAGGGGATATAGCAGCTCCTGACCCATGGTCTGGGCATGCGCTGCGTCGCGCTGGTGCGGTGGACAAAGGCTTAACGGAAGCCCCACCAAGGCTGCGCCGAGGCAGCTCGTGGGGCCGTGGGTCGTCTTCCGGCCGGAGGGCACGGCACCTCCGAGCGACGCGCCGACCCATCCGGTGGAGTTCGTCTCCCAAGGGATCACCCTGCAGGTGCCCGAGGATGTCCCGCTCCTCGATGCCGCAGAGGCCGCCGGTCAGACGCTGCCCTTCTCCTGCCGTGCCGGGATCTGCACCTCCTGCCTGGCCAAGGTCAGCGGGGAGGTCAACCAGCCCGACGCCCATGCGCTGACCGAGGGCGAGAAGGCCGGTGGCTGGGTGCTGCTGTGCGTCGCCTATCCCCGCGGGGCGCTCACGGTGGCGACGCAGCGGGCGCGAAATCGACGCCCGCGGCCGCCGCCTCGGGAGTAGGACGGATCTTGGGGAAGCGCAGGGGGGGCAACGGGGTACCCTCAGGATGCGACTCCACCACGACGAGGATCCGTCGCACCTCGGACGTCAGCGGCTGCAGGGCGATTCCCAGATGGCTATCGCCGTAGGGACCGAGCTTGTCGAGCCCTGCGCGCAGCAGCGAGACGACCCCCTTGGGTTGGTCGCGCCCATACTTGACGAACCCGGCAGCGACCTGGATCAGGCCCTGGTAGTAGCGTCGGACCTCGGAGCCCTCGTCCCGCCACAGCTCCTCCCAGACCTCGTGGGCTTCGAAGAACTCCTCCGCGTTGAACTCCTGCGCGCCGCGGATGTAGAGGGCGCGCT
>JAHFTX010000033.1 GCA_023265395.1 Thermoplasmata archaeon | reverse complement strand
GCGACGACATCAGCGGCGGCCACAAGGGCGAGGCGATTCCGCTGACCCCTTCCGCCATCGCCGATCCCGACAACGACGTCCTGACCATCATGTGGGCGATCACCTCGGGCCCATCGAGCGCATCGACCCAGCTCTCAGAGGCGACCGGTGATGAGACGGAGTTCACTGCCGACAAATCGGGCACCTACACCATCAGCGCGACGGCGACCGACCCGCTCGGCCTCTCGGCCAGCGACTCGATCGATGTCGAGATCGTCAACCGGGCGCCCTCGGTGACCGCCACCGCCACGGGATCGACCCCCACCGGCCCGATGTACAAGGGCAACGAGGTCACCCTGACGGCCGTGGGCACCGACGAGGACACCGTCGACGACCTCAGCTACGCCTGGACCCAGGGCGAAGGACCCACAGTGGTCCTGACCGGTCAGACTACGGCGATGGCCAAGTTCCTGCCCACCGAGGTGGGGACCTACACCTTCGGCGTCACCGCCTCCGACGGAGAGGAGACCTCGCCGGTGGCGACGGTCAGCGCCATGGTGGTCAGCCACCTGCCGACCGCCGAGCTGGTGGTCGACCAGAGTGCGCCGCTGGTGGGCCAGGACGTCCAGTTCGACGCCTCGGGATCCGAGGACGCCGATGGCGACGTGGTGGCCTACCGCTTCACCTTCGGTGACGGCGAGGTCGCCGATTGGGACTCGATGGACATCGTCACCCACGCCTACGCCTCCGCCGGGAGCTTCGACGCCACCGTCGAGGTCCGCGATGCTGACGGCAACGTCAGCCTCCCCTCGACGGCGGTCACCATCGAGGTCGAGCAACCCAACCGCGCGCCCGACGTCACGGCGATCTCGGTCGACCCCGCCATGGGGAACACCACCGTGACCTACACCTTCGGCGTCACCGTGGTGGACCTCGATGGGGATGTGCTCACCTATTCGTGGGACTTCGGCGACCGGAAGGTCTCCGTCGACCCCGCGCCGAGCCACACCTACACCAAGGCGGACACCTACGACGTCAAGGTCACCGTCAGCGACGGCCTCTTGACCGACACCGCGACGATCGCGCTGGAAGTCGCGCCGGCAGAGCTCCCCAACGCCCTGCCGGAGCTGATGCTGGTGATCACCCCCAGCAGCGCCCGCACCGGCGAGCGCGTGACGGTCGACCTCAGCGGCAGCACCGACTCCGATGGGACGCTGGCCGCCTTCTACGTCGACTTCGGCGACGGCACGCCCGGAGCCTGGGGCAGCGCCAAGAGCCTGGAGCACGTCTATCTCCGCAAGGGGACGTACCAGATCAAGGCCAACGTCCGTGATGACCGTGGTGGCGAGAGTGGGCTTGGCACCCGCGAGATCACCGTCCGCGAGGCCTCGTCCAACAACGGTGGCGTCTCCAGCAGTCTGCCCTTGATCGGGCTGCTCCTGCTGGTGGTCGTCATCGCCGTGGTCGTCGTGGCGATGATGGTGCTCAAGGGCCGCAAGCCCCCGATGCAAGCGGTCCCGCCGCCCCCGCCGGCGGCCTACAGCGCCCCCTACGGGCAGAGCGGGTACGGGCAGCCGCCCTACCAGCCCCAAGGGTACCAGCCGCCCCAGTACCAGCAACCCCCCTACCAGAACCCGCCGCAGGGCGGGGCCTTCTGAAGGGGGGACCCCCCCCGCGCCTGTGGCGGTCCGGTCTTCCGGGCCGCCGCAGGCGCCCCCTTTTCTTGCGTGCGCTCAGCCCTGCTCGAGAAGCGCCTTGGCGATGACCATGCGCATGATCTCGGTGGTGCCTTCGTAGATCTCCAGCGCCCGGGCATCGCGGTAGTACCGTTCGACCGGGTAATCGGTGGTATAGCCACCGCCGCCGTGGATCTGCAGCGCCTTGTCGGCGACCTCCTTGGCGCACACCGAGCCGGCGAGTTTGGCCATCGCCGCCGGCAGCGAGAAGCGGCCACCGGCGTCCATCGCCACGGCGGCGCGCAAGGTCAACAACCGGGCCGTCTCCAGCTGCACGGCCATGTCGGCGAGCATGAACTGGATGGCTTGGAAGTCGGCGATCGCACGGCCGAACTGCTGGCGTCTCGTCGCGTGGGCTGTGGCGGCGGTCAGGGCCGCCGAGGCGATCCCGACCCCCTGGGCGCCGATGCCCACGCGGCCGTAGTCGATCGCACTCAGACCGATGCGCAGCCCATCGCCGGGGCGGCCCAGCAGGTTCTGCGTCGGGACGCGCACATCCTGCAAGATGACGTCGGTCACCTGTGCCGCGCGCAGCCCCATGGTGTCCTCCCGGCGCCCCAGCGACAGGCCCGGCGCATCCCCCTCGACGAGGAAGGCGCTCAGCCCCTTGGGGCCCGCCGCAGGGTCGGTGGCGGCGATCACGGTCAGGAACCCGCACAACGGCGCGTTGGTGCCGAAGCGTTTGTGGCCGTTGAGCACGTACGCGTCGCCGTCAAGGACGGCCGTGGAGGTCTGGGAGGCGGCGTCGCTGCCCGCTCCCGCCTCGGTCAGGGCGAAGCCTGCGAAACCATCGGCCAGGCGCGGCAGGTAGGCCTCCTGCTGGTGCGCGGTGCCGTAGCGCAGGATCGGTATCGCCGCGACATCGGCGTTGACCGAGACGATGAATCCCAGCGCTGCATCGGCGCGGCTGAGCGCCTCGATGAGGAGCACCATGCACACCCCATCCAGTCCCATCCCGCCGAACTGACGCGGGACCAGTGGGCCAAGGTAGCCCCGCGACCGCAGCTGCTCCAACAGCGCCGGGTCGTGGGCCCGCGCCTTCTCGGCGGCGGCCGCTCTGGGTGCGACCTGCGTCGCTGCAAAGTGCTCGACCTCCTCGGCGAAGGCCTGCTGCGCAGCGCTCAGCTCGATGCGCACCTCTTCCCGCAGGCGATGAGAGGTCAAAGCCATGCCGCCGAGGCGGAAGGTTTCAGTAGACCAAGGCGGCTCCGTCGCTGATGGGACGCGCCGGGCACTCGCCACTGGTGGTGGTGGTGCTGCTCCTGGCGTCGCTCCCGCTCCCGTCGACGCAGGGTGATTCCCCCGCCGAGCGGGCACAGGGCGCGGAGCTGCCACTGCGGTTCGTCTGGGTCGAGGGCAGCCTCCATCTGGTGGTCTGGCTCAGCCCGCTCGGAGGATCGGAGGGGATGGTCGTCGAGCTGGTCGATGCCGCCGGGAACCGCTCCTTCGACCCGCCCCTGCGGGTGGTCGCCGCGGCACCAGCGATCCCCACCGCGGTCGCGGCGGGTCTGCCCGTCAATGCCACGCTGAGCGGCTGGTATCGGCAGTGGCGAGTGGCCGTCGATCCCTCCGACCCGACCTTCACTCCGCTGACCGACCTCGACGACCTGCCGCAGTTCCTGACGCGAGCGTGCGTACGCGGTCCACTGACCGACACCGGGTCCTCCCGGGTGCTCTTCCCATTGCCGGCGGGCACCTCTGTGCCGCAGGGCGAGGCGGTGCGCACTGCCGAGGTCTACCTTGGCGGGGCGAAGCTCCCTGCGCTGCTCTCGGACGTCGACGAGGGAGTGCTCGCGGCTGGCAACGTCACCACCCAGGCAGGGCAATGGCCGTTGCTTCAGGCGCTGACGCCGATCGGGCAGGCGCCTGTGCTCCTGCCGCCACACGATGTGGTCGACCCTCTCCCCGGTCCCAATGAGCGCACCCCCTTCCATCGCCTCATCACGATCCCTGACAGCGGCAGTGACCTGCCGACCGCACTGTCGACGTCAGCGCAGGCCCGTCTTGCGCAGCAGGCTGCAGGCGGTGGAGCGCTCGAGGGGCTGGTCGCGACGCTCACCTTGCAGCGCCTCGCCCCCTTGCCGACCCTGCAGCCTGCCCCGCCCTCCGACATCGGAGGCGTCTGGGCATGGTCAGCCCACGGGCAGCAGGTCCTCTCGCTACGCCTGGGCACGACCAGCGCCACCCCCACTGAGGTGTTCTCCCTGATTCCCCGCGGCGCAGCGGTGGGCGCGGCTCCCCTTGCAGGGACCGAGCCCATCCTCGATGCGCTCCCGACGGCCGTCGGCGCTGGGGAGGGTGACCCAGGCTCGCAGCTGTTGCGGACCGTCGAGGTGCTGGTGCCAGGCGACCAGCTGGAGCTCGCCCCGATGGTGCGCTCGGTCGCCCAGCTCGACGCGCTTGGATGGGAGCGACGGAGCACCGCCCTGGTCCAGCTGCGACCGGCGCTCCCGCTGGGCTCGGAGGTGACGCTGCCCGCTGACGCCCCGCCTTCGGTCTCCGCGCCCTCCCTGCTGCGCGGCTGGTGGCAGGGCCATCCGCTGACGCTCCTCGACCTTGGGGTCGCCGGCGTCCCTGGCATCGCCGCGGGGATCGATGGCCCGTCCTGGCCGACCCTCCCGGCACTGCGGTTTGCCACGACGTTGCAATGGGCCAACATCCCGGTGATCCCCAGCGCGCCTCGCGTCGGGGGGGCCGAGGATCGCTACCTGCCGCTCTGTAGCGGCCCCGAGGTGGTCGGGTTGGCAGCCACCTACGTGCCGCAACAGGCCGATGACGCCGCTGATGTCGTCGCGCTGCTGGCCGACCCGACGACGATGGCAAGGGATAGGACGGCGATCTTCGGCTGCCCCGTGCTGGCCGACCGTCGGGTGGCTCCGCCGACGACACACTTGCACCTGCGCTTCCTTGCGGCAGACACCCGTCTGCCGCTGCTGGGTCAGGGCGGCATCGGGCCAGCGGCGTCGCAAGCGAGCAACGGTAGCCTCGAGGCAATCGTCAACGGCACGGTCGTCACCGTGCGCTACGTCCCCCAGGACCAGCGCTACGGACCGCTCGAGCAGAACGTCAGCATCGACCTGACCGTCGACCCGTTCCTTGGCGACCTCCTCGTCGCGCGCGATCCCTCGAGCGTGCCGGTGGTGGTGCCCTTTGGTCCGATCACCGATGCGCGCGACATGCCCCTCGAGGGCGTCGAAGTGACCCTCTTCGGCCCCGACAACGGCACGGCCGTCCGGCGCACCGATGCTCAGGGCATCGCGCGGATCAACGTCACCCGCGCATGGACGAGCGACTCGGTCGGCTACCGATTGCGCGGCGACGGGCTGCAAGACCTCTCCGGTGCGATGACCTTGACCGCCGAAGGCGGATTGAGCGGCACCATCCCGCCCATGCGCAGCGCCTCGCAGGCAGAACCGCTCGATGTCCGATCGCTCGTCGTCGGGGCCAGCCTGCTGGTCCTGAGCGCGGTGATCATCGTCGTCCTGCTGCGCGATCGCGCCCAGGAATCGCACGCGGCGGTCCGTCGGGACACGACGCGCGACGGCGATCTTTCCGACGATGAGTGAGCCTTGCGCACGCGTGCGCGCGCGCCTAGAAGGTCGTGCGGCACGTTCTTATACGGCGTCCCGATTTGCTCGACCGGAGCGGCGAAGATGGGACGGGCCCGGACCGCGGTCGGGATCCTGGTGCTCCTGGTGCTCGCTCCGCTGGTGAGCCTTCCCGTCGTAGCGATGAGGCCCGCGGAGCCGTTCGCTCCTTCCCTGCTGTCCTTCGAGGCCAGCCCCTCCGTCCCTGCAGCGGCACCTGCACCCAGCTTCGTCTGGGAGTGGGTCGAACTGCCTGGTGGACCGCAGGTCGTCAATCATCGGCTCGTGGTGCGCGGCGACTCGGTGCTGGTGGTCGGTGGCTACACCGGTAGCGGGCTCCTCAACGAGACGCCGCTGTTCGATGCCACCATAGGGGCATGGGGCGTTCCGCTGCCCCCACCCCCGACGCTCGGGTTCTCCGGTGCAGCGACGACCCTCGACAATGGCACGGTGCTGGCACTCAGCGGATCGACGGGGGCCAACGTCACGGGCGCTGCAGCGTTCCTGCTGCCCAACGACCAGTGGCTCCCGATCCCGCCCATCGACACCCCGTTGATGAACTCCTCGCTGGTGCAGCTCGACAACGGGACCATCGTCGTCGTCGGCGGTTCGAACACCACCGATGGGTCGCCCACGCCCCAGGCGACGGTACGGACCTATTCCTCGGATGGCCAATGGCATGCCGATGAGCTCCCGCAGCTCCCCGCTGTCGCATACGAGCACACGGCAACACTGCTCGACAACGGGAGCCTCGCGATCGTCGGGGCGGGGGGCGGGTTCCAACGACCCAACGTGACTGCCAGCGGCGCGACCTTCGTCCTCGAGGACGGGGCCTGGCGCACCTTGCCCAGCCTCACCGACAGCCGCGGCGGGCACGGCGCGCAGCTGCTGCCCGATGGGCAGGTGCTGGTCCTGGGCGGTTACGACAGCACGGGCGTCGGGTACGACACCCCCAACGCGCTCAACAGTACCGAGCTCCTCTCGTCCTTCGACGGCACCTGGTCGGCGGGCCCCTCCCTCTCTGAAGCACGGCTGGGAAGCGGGGTGGCGAGCCTTGCCGATGGCACCGTCGTGGCGATCGGTGGATACGGGCCCTCGGACTCCCGTCTGTCGTCGGTCGAGGCGCTCGCCCCCGGGAGCGGCCAATGGATGCCCTTGCCGGCAGCGCCGTACGCGGTGGCCTCGGCGCAGGCGCTGGTACTCCCGACCAACGGCTCGATCCTCGTGGTGGGCGGCTACGCTGGGACCGACCCCTCCGACAAGCTCGTCCCGACCGCTCGGTCGGCGATGCTGGTGCGCCACGCGATCGAGAACGCGACACTGGACGTCTCCCTCGACCCCGACGGGGTGCTGCAGCCGGGGGACAACGCGACGCTGGAGCTGCAGCTGACCAACGCCACGGGGGTCCCGCTCCCGAGCGTGTGGGTCGACCTGACGACGACCCTCTCGGAGGTCACCATCGATGAGCCGCAGCTGCTGACCGATGGGAACGGCAGCGCCACCACCACCGTTCGCCTGGGCAGCGACGTCGCCCTCGAGCCGACCTCGGTCAACCTCACGGTCGCACCGCGAGCCTCCCCGTGGCTGCTCGCGACCCCCCAGCAGCTTCCCCTGTTGCTGCTGCCCTGGCCCACCAGCGGCGACGGCGGGGCGGTCGACTACGACCTAGCGCGGTGGGGACGCACCTACGTCAACGGCAGCGGCGCTTCGCCCACCAGCTCCCGCAGCCTCAGTCTGGAGCGGACCGGTTCCAACGCGACGATCCCGTTCAACGGCTCGGACGTCCTCGTCGAGGAGTGGCTCTTGCACGAGTCGGTCGACGAGACCTGGGTCGACGCAGACCGCACGACGGTGATCCTGCGGACGGCCGTCGAGGAACAGTGGGCGCTCGTCGACACGCGAGCGGTCGTCGCCAGCGACCGGTTCGAGAGCTTCCAGCTGCGGACGCACGAGGGGGCCTCCACCGATGCCCTCAACCTCTCGATCGTGACCAACACCACCTTCCTGCCAACCCGTGCGCTCCTCGACCCACGGGCCGTGCTCATCGGCGACAGCACCAACGCTCGGGGCTTCGCGCAGCGTCATGTCACGACCACCGATCTGGATTCGAACCTCTCGACCACCCTTGATGAGGTCGTCTCCTTCGAGCAGGTGCTCTTCGTCAGCGGGCGCAGCAGTGGACGGCCCTTCCCTTCGCAGGCGCAGGATTGGACGCTCTCGCATCTGGACACGACCCTGCTCGATGGTGTGCCACTGGGGATGGCAGAGGCCACCGTCGTGAGCCAGCACCAACTCTGGGCGGGACAGCCCAACGTCCTGCTGAGCGCCCAGACGCTCGTCGGCGGAGAGGTGCTCTACACCGACGAGCTGGTCCAGCTCGATGGACTCGAGCGCCCGTTGCCGGGGAGCATCCCTCCCCTGGTGGTCCAGCTGTCGCTGGGAGCGGGCAACCTCACCTCGCTGGCCTCCACCTCGGTCCGCGTCGATGTCTCTGACGGGTCGGCGCCCCTGCCCAACGCCTCGGTGACGCTCTCGGCGCTCGGCGCGAGTCTGCCGATCCTGAGCATCGACAACGGCACGACCGACCCCAACGGGTCGCTCGTCGCCACGATCCAGGCTCCGCTGGTGAGCGCCCCGATCGCTGCGCAGATCGTCGCGTCCGTCGGCGCCGTCGGCTTCCTGCCCGCCAGCGCCAACGTCACGGTGCAGCTGCTCCCCGACCTCGTGGGTCCGATCCTCACCCATATCCCCCCCGCGCTGGGCTATGCCGGCGCCAACCTGACCCTGCAGGCGCAGGCGTCCGACACCGCAGGGGTGCGAGGCGTGAGCGCCTTCGTGCGCACCTCCGGCAGCGGGTCCGACTTCGTCGAGGTGCCCCTGGGCAGCGACGATGGGACCACCTTCGAGGGCACCATCGATGGTGCCTCCGTCGAGCAGCCGGGCGTCGAGTACTATCTGATCGCCATCGATGGGGCGGGCGCCACTGCACAGCTGCCCCCTGGCGGGACCATGACGGTGCCCGTCGCTGCGGCCTGGGCTGCCCAACCCCTGCTCACCGCCAGCTACACCCACTTTGGGGGTACCATCGTCGAGGCGACGGCCGGGGTCGTCGGCAGCGATGGCAGCCTCGAGTTCTCCCCCGTGCTCGACCCCCTCCGCGGCGACACGGGGCTGGACATCACCTTCCAGGCCGAGGTGCATCTGCAGGGGACCCTCCACTTCTTCCAGCTGCACGTCAATGCCACCGCAGCGGCACTCCCAGCAGGGGTGGAGCTGGCACAACTTGCCCTCTACCTGTGGCTGCCCAGCACCCAGGCGTGGGCGGAGCTTGCCCGGGCCGATCCCGCAACGCCTGGAGAGTTCTATTTCAACCAGACGACTCCTGCGCAGATTGAAGGCACGATGGCGACCACCCTCTCCGTGCGCTCGCGCCAGAGCTTGACCCCCGGAGGGCCCTCGACCGGTGACATCGCGGTGACGGTCGGCCCGGTGACCGATGCATCGTCACACCCCTTGCAAGGTGCCAAGGTCAGCCTCGTCGTCGGTCCAGCGGGGACCACCAGCTATCCCGGCTTCACCGGCACCGATGGCCGGGTGACCATACGCGTACCACGGGCGTGGGTGGGTGAGAAGGTCAACGCGACCGTCACGCTCGAGGGCTACCAGCCGACGCACGCCTCGGCCGTGTTGCAGGCCAACGGTTCGTTGCCGCTGGGTGCGCTCGTGCTGACGCACATCCCGCCACGGGCGCTGCCCTGGATCGACCCGGCAGCGGTGATCATCCTCGTGATCGCCCTGGCCTTGGGGATCACCCTCGCGTCGGTGGTGCGCAAGCCCGCGTCGCTCGAGGGCACCCTCACCCGCCGCGAGGATGACGATCGGCTAGCGACCGAGCTGGTCCTGCCAGGGGATCCCGACGCTGACGACGCTGCGCACGCCGCCGAGGAGTAGGGGCCACCTACTCGACGGTGACACTCTTCGCCAGATTGCGCGGCTTGTCGATCTCACACCCGCGGTACTTGGCGACATAGTAGGAGAGGAGCTGCAGCGCCACGGTAGCGAGCACCGGGCTCAGCCGCGGCTCCGATTCGGGGATGCGGATGACGATGTCGGCGACCTGCGCGACCTCCTGGTCACCTTCGGTGGCGATGGCGATCACCGGTGTGCCGCGGGCGCCGCTCTCGCGGATGGCGTTGATCATCTTGGCGTAGGTCTCGTCCTTGGGGACGATGGCGATCACCGGGGTGTCCTTGCCAAAGAGCGCGATGGGTCCGTGCTTGAGCTCCCCGGCGGCGTAGCCCTCGGCGTGGATGTAGCTGATCTCCTTGAGCTTGAGCGCGCCCTCGAGCGCGGTCGGGTAGTTGAACTGCCGGCCGATGAAGAACGCGTCCTTGGCCGACGCGATCCACTCAGCGGTCATCTGGATCGCCTGGTGGTTGTCGAGCACCCCTTGGACCAACCGCGGCAAGCGTCGCAGTTCGGCGACAAGGCGGCTGACCTGCTCGGCCTCCAGATGGCGGTTGCGTCGCCCCAGGTAGGCTGCCAACAGGTAGAGCGCCACCAGCTGGCTGGTGAAGGTCTTGGTGGCTGCGACCCCGATCTCGGGCCCCGCGCGGGTCATGAGGACGTGCTCGGTCTCCCGCGTCAGCGTGCTGCCCATGACGTTGCAGACCGCCACCACCTGCGCTCCGCGGCGCCGGGCCTCGCGCACTGCGCTGAGTGTATCGAGGGTCTCGCCGCTCTGGCTGATGGCGATGACCAGTCCGGGCTCGCCGACGGCGCCGCTGAAGGTGAACTCCGAGGCGAGGATCGCCTCCGAGGGGATGCCGGCGATCTGCTCCATGAGCACCTTGCCCAGCATCGCGGCGTGGAAGGCGGTGCCGCAGGCGACCAGGCGGATGCGCCGTGGCAGGCGCACCGTCTCCAGACCCAGGTCGAGGTCGGGGACCCGTTCGAGCATCGTCTCGAGGATCGCCTTGGGCTGCTCGAAGATCTCCTTGAGCATGAAGTGCTCGTACCCGCCACGCTCGGCATCCTCGGCGTTCCAGGTGATCGTCTCGGAACGCAGGGGCACGGACGCCCCCGCAAGGTCCGAGATCTCGACACTCGAGGGCGTCAGGCGGGCCAGCTGTCCGTCCTGGAGGTAGACCATCTCGTTGGTGTACCGCAACATCGCCGGGATGTCAGAGGCGACGAACTGCTCCCCGGTGCTCAGGCCGATCACCAGGGGCGACTGGTTGCGCGCCGCCACCAGCTCCTGCCGGCCGCGATGGATCACGACGATGCCGTAGGAGCCCTCGACGCGGTTGAGGACGCTGCGCACCGCGGCGAGGGTGTCCCCCTTGTCAGCGCGGGCGATCAGTTGGACCAACACCTCGCTGTCGGTCTGGCTCGTCAGTGGCACGCCGGCCGTCACCAGTTCCTGCCGGAGCCCCTGATAGTTCTCGATGATCCCGTTGTGGATGAGCGCGAACTGGCCCGTCGCATCGAGGAAGGGGTGGGCGTTGCTATCCGTCGGCGGGCCATGGGTCGCCCAGCGCGTGTGGCCGATGCCCCAGGTCCCGCTGAAGTGTGGGTGTTTGGCCTCCAGGGCCGAGACCTTGCCAGCGCACTTCTCGACTTGCAAGGTGTCCCCGACGACCGCGATGCCCGCGCTGTCGTAGCCGCGGTACTCCAGCCGATGCAACGAGTCGAGCAGAATCGGTTGGGCCTGCTGTGCCCCGATGTATCCGACGATGCCACACATGGAGGGCCGTCCTAGAGCACCCGTGCGTGGTCCGGGACACTGTCGCGCACCACGCGCATCGGCGCGATGGTGCTGCCATTGCCCACGAGCACTCCCGGCAGCAGCGCACCGTGGGCGCCGACGGTGCAGTCGTCGCCAAGAATCGCCCCCATGCGTGGGACCTGCAGGTAGAGCCCCTCGAGGGGCACCGTCGCCGGGCCGCTGGTGATCGAGGTGTTGGGTCCCAGCTGACAGCCCTCGCCCAGGACCGTGTGGTCGATGGTCGCGCCCCGGGCGATGCTGCAGTGGTTGCCGATGATGCTATGACGCACCTCCGAGAAGGGTCCCACCTGCACGTTGTTGCCGATGGCCGTCGAGGGGGCGATCACCACGTGTGGTCCGATGTCGCAGCCGCGGCCGATGACCACGGGGCCCTCGACATAACAGCCACTGCGCAGCACACTGCCGGCTCCGACGCTGATGGGGCCCTTGAGCACGACCCCCGACTCGACGGTGCCCGCGGCGGTGGAGGTGTGGTCGCTCAGGGCCGTGGCATTGAGGGTGACCAGGTCCCAGGGATAGACGGCGTCGACCCAGCGGCCCGAGGTGGGCAGGCCCCTGACGGGGATGTTCCGGCGTAGGCAGTGCTGCACGACCGACGTCAGGTCATTTCGCCCCATCGCGGCGACCGTCTCGAGGTGGGCGAAGATCGACGGATCGAGGCGGTAGATGCCCGTGCTGACCATGTCGCTGTCGAACTTCTCGGGCTTCTCCTCGATCGCCTCGATCGGTTCGCCGTTGCCACCGCTGACGACCCCGTACTTGGAGGGGGTGTCGCTGCGGGTGGTCACCAGCGCATAGCCCTCACCCGAGAGCACCGGGTGGAGCGTGCGCGCGTCGATGATGTTGTCCCCTGGCAGGACGAGGAAGGGGGAATCCGGCTTCAGCTGGGTGCGCACCTGGGCCAGAGCATGGGCGGTGCCCAGCTGCTTGTCCTGCTCGACATAGGCGATGGAGACCCCGAAGCGGCGTCCATCCTCGAAGTAGGTCATGATCTGCTCCTTGCCGTAGCCGACCACCATCAGCAGGTCGGTGATCCCGGCGTCCTTGAGCGCGCTGACGACGAAGCGCAGGATGGGGCGGTTGGCGACGCGCAGCATCACCTTGGGCCGGCTGGCCGTCAACGGACGCAGACGGGTCCCTTCACCAGCCGCGAGGATGACCGCCTGCATCTGCCACCTGTTCCAATGGACCCTGGAGGTCGCGATATATAGGTATCGCACGTGGTTTTCTCCCGAGCGCGGCATCCCCTGCGCACTGCAGCATGCCCCCTTCCACCGATGACGTCCCTGGACGTCGGCACCCGCCGGCGCCATCGCGCCACCCCATCTTCGCTCCTCTGCGCCTGGGCAAGCACCGGGTCGCCCTCGATGGCCCGCTGCAGCTGATGGGGATCGTCAACGTCACACCCGACAGCTTCAGCGACGGCGGGGAGTTCCTCGACCCTACGGCAGCCATCGCGCAGGGGCAGGCGTTGGCAGCGGCTGGCGCCGCCATCGTCGATGTCGGCGGTGAGAGCACCCGTCCCGGCGCGCCGACAGTCCCCGTGCAGGAGGAGTTGCGCCGCGTCATGCCGGTGCTGGAAGGGTTGTGCGACGCGCTGCCGGTCCCCCTCTCCATCGACACGCGCAAGCCTGCTGTGGCCGCCGCGGCGATCGACGCCGGGGTGGGGATGGTCAACGACATCGGTGGGCTGGGCGATGCAGGGATGGTCGACCTGCTCGTCGAGCATCCCGATGTCGCTGCCATCGTGATGCACATGCAGGGCGACCCGACGACGATGCAGCTGCAGCCGAGCTACACTGATGTGGTGGCCGAGGTCGCGGCGTTCCTGCGCGCTCGATGCGACCGCGCCGTCGCCGCCGGTGTCGAGCGCAGCCAGCTGGTGATCGACCCTGGCCTCGGTTTTGGCAAGACCCTCTCCCACAACCTGACGCTGCTCTCCAACCTCGGCGCGCTGCGCACGATGGTCGGGGCACCCCTGATGGTGGGTGCGTCGCGCAAGTCCTTCATCGCCAAGCTGCTCGGGCTGCCTGCGGACCACCGCGACGAGGGGACCTACGCGACCTCGGTGCTCGCGGCGTTGCACGGGGTCGAGTTCGCCCGGGTCCACGATGTCGCCGGGAACCTTCGGGCCGTGCGCGTCGCCGAGGCGGTCGTCGCGGTGCGCCCACGGAGGAGCGACGCCCCCCACGGCGGCAAGGGAACCCTCTTGTCCTGACCCCCCACCTCCGCGCGCGGACGCGCGGTTCGTCGATGTGCAGGGAGGTGCCTCCTGCGGGAGGGACAGAGTATCGCGTGGTCCTCCGACGGCCGAGCTCGCTGATCGGCGTGACCCGCATCATCGTCTTCTGGTGATCGTCGTCCTTGGCGTTGCCAGCTTGGTCGGGCACGGGATCTGAGACTCTCCGGCCCCCCCGGGTCACCTCATCCTCAGGGGGTGGAGGCCGGACCGTCCCGCCCGGGAGCAGAGCGCCCATCGTCGGTGATGCGTCCATCGACGAGCCGGATTGAGCGGTCGCCGGCCGCAGCGTATCCCTCCTGATGGGTCACGAGGATGATCGTCGTGCCTCTTGCGTGGAGCCTGCGGAACGCATCGAAGACCTTCCGGCTGCTCTCGCCATCGAGATTCCCCGTCGGCTCGTCGCAGAGGAGGACCGAGGGCCGATTGACGACGGCTCGCGCGATGCACACCCGTTGCTGCTCCCCCCCGCTGAGCTGATGGGGCAGATGCCCAAGCCGGTGGCCGAGTCCGAGCTTCCGCAGGATCGTCCTTGCCGCCTGGGGATCGTCGACACCGGCGAAGTGTTGGGCGAGAAGGACGTTCTCCTCCACGCTCAGGTATGGGATCAGGTAGTAGCGCTGGAACACGAATCCGACGGTCCGGCTCCTGAAGTCCGCGAGATCCGCGGCATCGAGTCGGGCGAGGTCCTTGCCACCGACCCGGACCTGGCCTGCGCTCGGCTGGTCGAGCGAGCCGATGATGTTGAGGAGGGTGGTCTTCCCCGACCCGGAGGGGCCCACGATCGTCACCCACTCGCCAGCATGGACCGTCATCGAGACCTCCCGCAGTGCGGCGGTCTTGCCCTCGTAGACCTTCTGGCATCCGCTGACGACGACCACCGGTCGGCCGACCCGCCGAGGGATCGGCCGACTCATCGATGGACCGTCCGGCACGGAATGGTCGGGCGGTCGCTCCCTTGCCTCCAGGATCTGTGGGGGTTGCAGCCCATCCTCCTTCTTCGCCAGCCGTACGCGAGCCATCGTTCATCCCTCCCGGAGCGCCTCGACTGGTGCGGCCGCCAGCGCGCGATGCACCGCAAGGCGGGTCGCGAGCGAGAAGAGGACGAAGGGGATCAGGAGCGCCGCGAGCACCCCCAGCAGCTCCGGGGGGATCGGCCGCTCGAACACCTTCGCACCGATGGAGGCCGCCATCGCCCACCCTAGGGCGTAGCCCCCTGCCCCTCCGATCGCCCCGTAGAGCAACAGATCGCCACCGAGGAGACGGCGGACGGCCGGCGCTCGAGCGCCCAGCGCCACGAGGAGGCCGACCTCCGAACGCCGCTCGGCAAGCGCGGTCCCGGCGATGGCGACGGCGGCGAGACTGGTGCAGACGAGGGCCTCACCCGCGATCGTCAGGAGCAGCAGGGAGGTCGTCGCCAGGACGACGCGGTCCCCGGCCACGAGCTGCTCGATGGTCCGCACGTCGGCGCCCGGGATCGCGTCGATGGCGCGGGCGAGTGGCCCGATCCGATCCCCACTGGCGACCCGGACCTGCAGGACGCTGACCTGCCCCGGCGCGCCGAGCAGCTCCTGGGCCAGGGGCAGCGGGATGAAGAGGAGCTGGTCCTCGCCTCCCCCGGTCCGTACCTCGGCCGCGATCCGAATCGTGCAATTGCACGCCGGCGGCACATCCTGGCCGCCACCGGTCGGGTCCACCGCGCGCAGCGACTGCGAGGAATCCAACGTCAGATTGAGGGTACGGGCCAGTACCTCGCCGACGACCGAATCCGCGGGTGTGCTCCCGACGGCAGGCCATCGGCCGTCCATCTGCCACCAGGGCTGGGCCGCCCGGACCCTCTCGAAGTCCGTGCCCGCCACAACGACGGGCGTGCCGTTCTCGGTGCCAGTGCCTGGTCTCCCCACCGACGCGGTCCCGTAGAGGAACGGCACCCAACTCCGGACCGAATCCGACTCCGGGAGGGCGAGGATCCGGTCGACGACCCGCGAGTCGAGTCGGGCGCCCGCGACACCAGGCGCCGGGGACTCGGGGATGACCAGCAGGTTGGGGCCGAACGCGGCGAGATCGCCCTCGATGGCCTGCGTGACCTCGGCGGAGAGCGCGAGGTAGGAGACGATCGGGATCACGGCGACCGCTGCCGTCAGGAGCGTCAGGAGGCCGCGCCGCCAGCGGAGGCGCGCACCGCGCAGGATGAGCCGGGTCGGGAAGGCCAGTGCGGGCAATGCGGAACTCCCCATCCGTCACATCCCCCGGAGGGCGACGGCCGGGTCCCGTGCGACCGCCCTGCGGATCGCGAGCTCCCCACCGGCGAGGCCCATGCCGACCGCTGCGGCGAAGACGACGAGCAGATGCAGCGTCGTCGGGAGCGCTGGTGCCCCAAACACCACGAGGCCTCCCACCGCCGCAAGTCCTGCGCCGACGAGAAGTCCGAGCAATCCGCCGACGATCCCGGCCACGAGGACCTCCCCCAGCAGCAGCTCCCGGATCTCGCCTCGCTGCGCCCCGACGGCGGCGAGCAGCCCGATCTCGCTCTGGCGCTCGAGGAGACCGCCCGCCGCCGTCGTCGCGACGGCAAGGAGAGAGGCGACGAAGGAGAGGACCCCAAGTCCGAGGAACAGCCCCGCGGCCCGGAGTTCGACGATCCCGCTCCCCGTCGCGACCTGTCGCAGCGGACGCACCTCTGTCCCCGGCAGTGTCTCCCCCACCTGACGAGCGACCGCTCCGAGGTAGGGCGTGCAATACCAGCGTTCGTACTCGTTCTCCGTCATGCGGTCTGGGTCCTTGCGGGCGAGGGCGTCGTCGGGAACGACGGTGGCGGAGAGGAACGTCCGCGTGAGGCGGCCCGGGAGGTCAAGGAGGACCTGCGCCGACCCAAGGTCGAGGAACAGGCGGTCCTCCTCGGGTCCGTCGGTGGTGAGGATCCCCTTGGCCGTCAGGACCAGCCGGACGGACCCATTCCCCGCAGTCAGCTCGACGCTGTCGCCGATCCCAAGCCGGGTCCGCGCTGCGAGCTGGGCGCCAAGGAGGACGCCGACGTCCCCCTGCCCCGACCCAGGCCAGGATCCGCGGACCTTCCACCAAGGATAGACCGCCGTCACACCGACCCCGACATGGGGAAGGCCCTGCAGCGGGGGGGCGCCAGAGAACCAGGCACCAGTGACCGGCACGATCGTCCCCTCTCGGGCCCCGGCAGGCCGGAGGTCGGCCATCCCGTCGAGGAACGGGGAGACCCCCCGGAGCGCCGAGGCAAGATGGATCGAGCCGAGATGGTCCAGACTGTCCTCCGCGACGTAGGGATCCGCCGCCCGGGACTCGAGCGGGATACCTGCGATCTCGAGGTCCGTGGAGCCCCCGGTCGGAACCACGGCCAGGTTGGGGCCGTACCGCTGCAGCGTCCCCCCGACCAGACCCGGGGTCGCCGTCGTGATCGCCACCATGAGCGTCATCACCGCGCTGCCCAGGAGGATTGACAGGACCAGGAGCGCGAACCGGCGCCGACGTGCGCGGACGGAGCGCACGAGAAGTCGCGGGAGCATCCTATTCCTCCTCCCCTGCGGCTGATCGACGACTGCCGGTGGGCTGCCCCCCCGACCTGTTCCCTCGACGACGTCGCCGGCGTCGGGCGGCCGCGGTGAGGGCCAGGCTGCCCGCAACGAGGAGGCCGGTTCCGAGGAGGAACCGGAATGGGAGGGGAGCGGGGACGGGTTGGTCCACGACGCCGCCCGGTCCCTGGTGCGCGAAGATCACCCCAGCGGTATAGGCGAGTTCCAGCTCCTCGGGGCCATCGTTCTCCCACACGAGCGAATAGACCCCGTGCGCTCTCACCGTGTAATAGTTGGTCGCATTGAGCATCAGCGCCGTCGTGTTGAACGCGACCGGGAGGATCCTCTCCCCCGCCGGCCCCTGGAGCCAGAACTGGAAGGTCGACTCCGAGCACCCGCAGGTGAGGTACCTCCAGACGATGACGTCGCCTGCACGGAGCGCCGGGAGGATGGTCGTCAGGCGCCTGTCCACGGGGAGCCCGGTGAACACCTCCGGTCGTGGCGTCAGCGGATACCGCATCGGATCCGCGTTCTGGTTGGGGAAGAGCCGCGGCGGGGCGATCGGGGCCGGGACGTTGATCCCGAAGCGGGAGGTCGAGGTGAACCCGTCGTCGTCCGTGACGGTGAAGGTCACAGCGTAGGGCCCGGGCCGCGCATAGGTGTGGGTGAGGTTGCCACCAGTCCCCGTCGTCCCGTCGCCGAAATCCCAGTGCAGCGTCGTGATCGTCCCGTCATCCCATGCGCTGCCGAGGAGCCGCACCTGGAGCGAATCGGGCCCGGTGCTGACGATCGCCCGCGCCGTGCAGGAGGGCCGTCGGCTCGGATCGAGGACGGTGATCGTCACCGTCGCGTTCCCGCGAGTCCCGCGGGCATCGATGGCGGTGAACCGCGCGGTGTAGATGCCGGGAGCCGCGTAGGTGTGCGTCGGGCTGCGGAGGTCGCTGGTGTTCCCGTCACCGAACTCCCACACGTAGCCAGCGACCGCGTCATCGGCGTCGGTCGCGGACCCAGAGAAGGCGACGTCGAGCGGGGCGAACCCCCGGATCGGGATCGCGCTCGCCGTCGCGACCGGATGCATGCCGTTCTCGACATCGACCACGATCCAATCGTAGGTGAGGTTCCCGGATTCATCCTCAGCGACGGCCCCGAGCCACGTCCGTCCGTTGTCCTCCCAGCTGGTGTTCCACGTGTAGGACCACGAAAGCGTCCCCTGGGCAGGGCGGAGCGGGCCGAAGTCCACCGTGACGTAGATGGCAGTGATGTTCATGTCCATCTGGAGCGCGGCAGCCAGCGTCTGGTTGACCATGGAGGTCCCCGAGACCTCGACGGTCCCGTGCACGCTGCCCTCGTCGACGGGAGAGATGATCGCGACCGTGGTCAGGTTCGCGCTCGGCGGTGGGGCGGCACGGCCGGCGGTCAGCCCATCGGTCCTGGGGACGGGGATGCTCACCGGCGCAGCGAGGAAGACCAGCAGGAGGAGCAGCACGAGTGCACCGGGCTCCCGCGGCCCAAGGGGTCTCCTCCGGCCTCCCCTCTTCCGCTGGGGCCTCCGCCGTTTTTCGGGCGCGCCTCTTTCGTGCCGGGGCCACCAGGCGGCCGCTGCCGCTCCGGCGAGGAGGCTCCCGCCGACGGTTGCCAAGGGCAGGCCAAGCGAATCCAGTCTCGTGAGGGCGGACCGATCGTCGGGTGGTGGCCCGGCGGAGGTCGGGTACGTCAGCGCCGTCCGATACTCGACGACGACCGTTCGACCGCCATAGTTCGTGATGGTGAAGTCGTAGGTCGGCCCCTGGCCGGGGTCCACCATGACCCCGCCCCGCATCTGGTAGACGGGGAAGGCGAGGACCTGGTCGAACATCAGTTCCTCTTGCGCGGATTCGATCGTCAGCCGGAGACGGTGGGCTTCGCAGTGGCACAGGACGGTGAACCACCAGGGGATCCCCGTGACGTCCTCGCCGACGGTGACGGCGAAATGGACCGACCGCCCTGAAGGGATCTCAAGGTCCACGGGATCCACCGTCCACAGGACCGGGTCCACCGTCGTCGTCGAGAAGGCGTGGCCGGTGGCCGGGTCGGTTGCAACCGAGAGGAGCAGGAGGATGAGGAGGCCGATCGCTGCAAACGCGCTCGGAGCCCGCCTGCGATCTGTTCCTTCCGCCCCGATGGGAATGGGACGCCGCATCACGATCTCCCCCTTGGGGGGGCATCTTGCCCGCGTTCCGAACCCAGGGCCCATCTCCGTCCGCGTCTCCGCTGCCGTCGGCGGTGGACGGTGTGGACCCACCCGGCCGTGACGATCGTCACCAGCAGCAACACGAAGCCGGTCAGAAGGGTCGCATCCCCCAGCAGTGGCGCTGTCGCTGCGGTGAGCCAGTCGGGGACGACCGACGTCGACGGACCTCCGCTCACCTCGATCACGAATGTCCCGTTGGTGGACCATCCGGCGGCATCGGTCGCGGTGACGGTGACCACGTGGGTGCCCGGATCCTCGAACGTGTACTGGGCACGCCGACCGTAGAGCGTCACGGGCACGGGGCAGGTCCCGCCGATGGAGAAGTTCCAGGCGATCGTCCCGGTCCGGTTGAAGTCGGGATCGTTGTCCAGGATCCCCGATGCGTTGAAGTCGACAGGGATCCCCGCGCGGACGGTGACCGTGGGGGTGGCAGCGAGGGTCGGTGGTGTTCCGTCAAGGACGGTGATGATCCGCGTGCCGGTCGCCGCATTCCCGGCCAGGTCCACGACGTCGAGCGTGACGACGTGGTCACCCGGAGTCCGGAACGTCCAGCGAGCCACCGGTCCATCGAGGACACGCCCAGCCTCCCCGTCGACGAACGTCCATTGATACACTGATCCAGCGGGGAAGTCCGGGTCGTTGTCCGTGGTGTTCCCTCCATCGAGGACGACGGCCGTCCCCTCCATCACCGTCATGTCCGGGCCCGGATCGACCTGCGGGCCGGTGCTGTCGAGCACCGTGATGGTCATCGTCGAGGTCCGGGCGGTCCCGGCCCCATCATCGGCCCGGAGGGTGACGGTGTACGCCCCGGGGGTCCGGAACGCGTGGACCGGGTGCATGCCCGTGAGGACGGTCTGCACGCCGTCCTCGCTGAAGGTCCACGTCATCTCGCGACGGAACGCGACGGCGGGGGCCGGGGCGAGGTACCGGGTCCCGTTCCCGTCGAAGATGACGGGCGTCCCCTCGGTGACGGTGCGGTCGGGGCCGGCGTCAGCCGCGAACGGCGCCGGCTCGACGACCTCCAGCGTCTGGTTCACAGGGACCTCCGTCAGGGTCTGGACGATGCCGCTCGGCCAGTGGAGGACGATCGTCGGGATGACCTGGGCCGTGGCGAGGCCGAAGTGGAGGTACTCGACGGGCGAGGTGAGGTAGGACCCGCCGCCGATCTTCTGACTGGTCTGGGTGATGCCGTCCGCCGTGACCTTCGCCCACAGCCCGACCCCATCGCGGTTGCTGACGGTCCCGACCGGCCGGATCTTGATCCAGCTGTTGCCGTTCCCGTTGTTCCGCAGGAGCGTCTCCGGGCCATCGGTGTGTCCCGTGTAGATGTCCATGAACCCGTCGTTGTCGAAGTCCGCGAACGCGGCTCCCATCGTGTTGAGGCCGATGTCCACCCCAGAATCGGCGGAGACGTCGGAGAAGGTCCCGTTGCCATCGTTCCGGAAGAGCTGGTCGGGTTCCGCAGGCGGCTTCGACACCTTCGTCATGGTCTGGTTGGTGTAGACCCGACCGTTCCCGACGAAGAGGTCGAGGGTCCCGTCGTTGTCATAGTCGATGAACCCCGTCCCCCAGCCGACGAGGTTGTTGAGGACCTTCGCCGACCAGCCGACCTCCTCGAAGCTCCCGTCGCCGCGGTTCCTCCAGAGGAAATCAGGGTTGAAGTTGGTCTGGTAGACGTCGAGCCATCCATCGCGGTCGTAGTCGCCGACGGCCAGCCCCATGCCCGAACCGATCAGGCCGAAGCCCGCAGACATCGTGAGGTCCGTGAACGTCCCGTCGCCATCGTTCTGATAGTAGGCGTTCAGGCCGTGGTCGTTGCCCACGAGCAGATCGATCCACCCATCCTTGTTTGCATCGAACCACGCAAGGGCGAACGTCATCCCGGCGGGGCCGTTGTCCCGTGCGAGGTCGCCGGTCCAGTCGATGCTGTAGTCGGGTTGGTCGCCCTGCCACTTGATCGGGGCCCACCAGAACTTCTCGGGAGCACCCATCCCCGGTCCGCTTCCCCCGCCGTAGACGTCCCCGGCCGCAGCGGTCACGTCGGTGAAGGTCCCGTCGCAGTTGTTCCGGTACAGGACGTTGCTCTCGTTGCGGATCCACCAGGTCATGTGGTTCATGATCCCGAGGTTGGCGACGTAGAGGTCGAGGCATCCGTCGTTGTCATAGTCCGCCCAGGCCGCCGATGTGCTGTGGCCCTCCCCGCCGACACCGGCCTGGGCGGTCACATCATCGAACCGTGCATGCCCGGTCTCCATGAGCAGGTTCTTGAAGAGGATGTTCGGCTGCCCCGGGGAGTAGAAGGTCGCGCCTTCGCCGTAGCTGGTGAGGTAGAGGTCGAGATCCCCATCGTTGTCGTAATCGACCCAGCTCGTGCCCCAGGAGCCATTCCCTGCTGCACCACGTTCCCGTGACAGCTCCGTGAACGTCCCGTCCCCGTTGTTGTGATAGAGGTAGTTCGGGCCGGTCCGGAGCGGGAAGAACACCCCCAGGGTCCGGGAGTCCGTCACGTAGAGGTCCTCCCACCCATCGTTGTCGAAATCCCCCCACGCTCCTCCGGGGCCGAAGGTGTCCCCGTCGAACCGGGGATTCCCGGTCACGCCGCTCGCTGCGGTGACGTTCGTGAATGCCGTCGTCTCGAGATGATACGTAAACGATTCCGCCCGCGCCCCCTCCAGCGGGAAGGTGCGGTGGTCCGACCACTCGGCGTATCGGGCGTCGATCGTGACGGGATAGACCGTTGCGACCGCGGAGCCCCGGTATTCACGGCTGCGCACCGCCACCGCGGGGTCGGTGGGGACGCCCAGCAGGGTATAGCTCGGATACGGATCCCCCCCTCCGTACCCCGCCGTCGCATACTCCGACTGCAGCGGTGTGGTCACCTGGACGTCGACGAACCGGGCCGGGGTGCCATGCGAGTCCCGGAATCGTAGGGTCAGCGCCGATCGGATTCCCAGGAGCGAGTCGCTGCTGATCCCGACGCGAGGCAGCGCGCTGTCCCGCAGGGTGATGTTCGATCCTTCCACGAGGGAGAGATCGTCGGTCCCCGACCCGTGGAAGGTGACGTTCCGGAACTCCTCACCGACGACTCCAGCAAAGGTCGCCGCGACCGGGTCCCCAAGGAAGGTGGAGTCCTCGATGGATCCGAGGTCAGAGCGGATCTCGAGCCCGGCGCCCCATCCCCCTGCCCCCAGCCCCTCGATCCGTGTGGATCGGATGTAGACGTATCCCTCCGGCTGGACCTCGATGCCGAACCGGGATCCGATCGGCATCCCGCTGGCCGGAGCGATGGTCACGGCGTTGAGGGAGAGGACCCCACCCGGAAGGACGGTGATCACCTGCCCGGTCGGGCCACCCATCCGCACGTCGACACGGGTGAGGAAGAGACCTCCCCCCTCACCGATGGTGATGTTCCCGTTGAGCACGATCGTCGAATTGGCGTAGGTGAGGTGGTGTCCAGACACCTCCATGGGACCCTGCAGCACGGTCGTCCCATCTGGAGGGGGGGCGGGATCATCCGCTCCGGTCCCCTCGAGCGCGGCGAGCACCGGGAGCAGGAGCAGGACGGCGAGCAGAATCTGGTGCGTCCGCGGGGTCTCTCGAAGGGTGGGGCGCGAGGACGCACGGGGCATGAAGACCCCCGCGACCTCTCCGGCGGAACCATCATAGTGCAGCCACGCGCACGGGCTCATCTTGAGCAGATTATTGCAGAGCGACCCCGAGGGGAACGAAGACCTGTCTCCAATCGCGGGACGATTCTCCCGCCTCGTCGGCCTGGCACGGTGGGAGCCCCCCGCTGCTTCGAACGGAACCGCCCGGGGTCGACCCGCCGGGCGCTCGCCTGCAACGTCACTCAGACCGGCGCGCCGGTGCTAGTGGACGCGTCGCACACATCCTCCATCGCCAAGCTGCTCGGGCTGCCTGCGGACCACCGCGACGAGGGGACCTACGCTACCTCGGTGCTTGCGGCGTTGCACGGGGTCGAGTTCGCCCGGGTCCACGATGTCGCCGGGAACCTTCGGGCCGTGCGCGTCGCCGAGGCGGTCGCCGCGGTGCGACCACGGAGGAGCGATGCCCCCCACGGCGGCAAGGGCAGCCTTTTGTCCTGACCCTCTGCTGCGCGCGCTGTGCCGCCTTCCCCCCTGCCTACTTCCGTCAGTGGGCGTCTGGCAGCGACGTTGCTCCTTGCCCATCGGCGGGGCTTCGGCCTCACGGCGCAGATGCTCGGAGCGTGGTGCTTGGGCGGCGCTCTACCTTCCGAGCAGGTCGAGTCCGTGCTGCGGACGGACCCGCGGTTCATCGCTGAGCAGGGGGTGTGGGTCCTATCGGGCAACGAGCGGCTGATCGCCCCGACGTTGCAGCGACGCGGGACCGACCCGAGCTTCCGCGCCCACAGCTGGGAGGTCGCTGCGCGCTTTACGGAGCAGCTGGTCGCACGCTGTCCGTGGGTGAAGGTGGTGCTCGTCAGCGGATCGCTGGGGGGCGAGGCCTTCGTCCCCTCCGACGACATCGACCTCAACCTCGTCGTCGAGGACGGCAGCAAGTACCTCACCTATGCGCTGGCCCTCGCCGGCGCCGCACAGGTAGCCCTGCGGGAGCGGCTGCCCGAGGGGGAAGGGTCGACACAGCTCCCCCTGCTGCGGAAGGTGATCTGCCTCAATGTCATCTGGGAAGAGCAGCAGACGCTGCCCTTCGAACGGATGGATCCCTACCTGGGGTTCGAGCTGCTGCTCTGCCGCCCGCTCTTTGGCGCCGAGCGCTGGCGGAGGGTGCTTGCGGCCAACCCTTGGCTGTCGACCATCTTCCCCCAGCTCCTTGAGCGGCGCTGGCAGGACATCGACGCCGGCACCACCCTGCCGCTGCGGCGCTACCTCTTGGAGATGACTGCCGATGCGCGCAGCCGTGCGAGCCTTGAGGCAGCAGCCAGGGCCGCCACCACCCTTGCCCACCGCTATGTCAACGCCGGTCGTGCCCGGTACCGGCCCGAGGTGTTGGCACGGATTGCCCGTATGGAGCGGTACAAGTTCCCCTATGGGTTCTTCCAAGAGGCGATGACCACCCCCGCTGACGTGGCACCACCCTTGGAGTGAGCGCTCCTAGCGGAGCGCGTAGAGGCGTACCTGCCCCTGCTGGTGGATCAGCAGGAAGGCCTCCGGGTCGTCGAGGGCGTGGAAGAGCAACGAGCGTTGTGCCAACGGCCGCACCGCCTCGACCCGATCGACCCACGGCGTCTGTAGCACGTAGTCGACCCCCACATCGCGCGCGGTCTGCAAGGCAACGGTGGCGTTGGTGCCAAAGGTCGCCGCCAGCTCGGGGGAACCACCATCGATGATCCGCTGATGCAAGTAGTAGGTCCGCGGCTCGAAGGTCACCACGGTCGCGTCATCGGGCAGGTTGGCGTTCATGTACACCCACATGCGGTAGTCGTCGCCCAGCTCATCCTCGAGCACCACCGCGTCGGGCGCACCCTCGATCCCCGAGGGAGGGAAGGTTGTCGCCATCACCGTCAGGGAGGGAAGGGCCAGCACCAGGCAGGTGAGCGCCAGGGCCAGTCGCGGTGAGGGCAGGGCTGGCCTCCGGCCGGTGCCCACCAGCCGTGGGGGCAGCGCGCCGTGGAGGCTTGCGAAGATCCCTGAGGTGGCGATCGAGGCAGTGCCCAGCAGTCCTAGGGCAAGTGCGGTCATGACGTAGGGCTCGGGGTGGCGCACGCTCGCCAACGCGCCGGCCGCGATGGCGATGCCCAGGCCCAGCACCAGATAGGGGAGCACAAGGTGGCGGCGTGGCCATCTCCCGAGGGTCCTGGGCACGAGGATCTCGCCCAGCGCAGCGCCCGCCAGAGGGGCGATGAGCCCCATCAGCGGTGCAAGATAGCGGATGAAGGAGCCTCGGAAAGGGATCGCAGAGAATACCAGCAGGTAGAGCAGCAGCGGCAGCGCCAGGACCGCCATCGGTTGGCGCCGCGCACTCCAGACCAGGAGCATGCCCAGGGCAAGTAGCAGTGGCACATAGCTGCCAAGCACCGTGACGGCGAACAGACGCACCACGAGCACCCCTGCGGGGTCATAGGTCGTGGCCGTGCGTGCGAACAGGTCGGTGTGGGTCCCACCGAAGGTCTCCCACAGCAGCGGATAGGTCGGGTTGCCGAAGACCAGCCAGTTGCGCACCAGGACGGGCAGCGCCAGGGCCCCGGCCACCGTGCAACCGACGGCCGCCAGACGCAGGGGCCGCTGCACGCCGGGGCGAGGTCGGGCTCGATGCAGCAACACCACCAGGCTCACCAGCAGCGCTAGGCAGAGCACCAGACCGTTGTACTTCGAGAACGCGGCGATCCCACCGCCCAGTCCGCACAGGGCTGCTGCGGCGAGGTCGCTCGGAGCGTCGTCAGTTCGACCCTTGGTACAGAGCGCCACCAGGCCGTAGGTCCCGAGGGTCGCGCCGAGCAGGAGCGGGATCTCGGCATTTCGCACCAACGACTCGCCCCACTCGGGGTTGACGCCGAGCAGGAGTACCCCCCACAAGCCGCACAGTGGATGTCCCAGTCGCGCGCCGATGGCCCAGACCACGCCCACCCAGAGCATCAGCTGGATTGGGAGCAGGGGGCGGATCGCCCGCTCGTCGGTGCTGCCGATCACCAGGAAGGTGGCCAGCTGCTGGAGTTCGTAGAAGGGAGGGTAGGCGACGCTCCACTGGGGCCAGGTGGGACCGACCTGGTCCGAGAGCCCCCCTGCGACGAATGCCCGAGGTGCCAGCGCAAGCTGGTAGACGAGGTCGTCGGTGGCCAGTGGCGGGAGGACCATCCGCTCGTACCAGGTGAGCGCGACGAAGAGTCCGACCGCGGCGAGGATGATCGTCCGATGGGCCGGTGCTGCGCGCAGTCGTTGCAGCGCATGGGTCAGCTGCGCCCGCACCGCACCCTCGGTCGGTCGCGCTAGCTGCCCCGAGCGGGAGAGCAGCAGCGTCCCACACAGGAGTTGTGTGCCGAGGAGGGCCCGGCCCAGCAGCGGGGTCAACGGCAGATGCAGCCCCTGGTTCGCAACGAACAGGAACAGGGCTGCGCTGCCTGCTCCGATCGCGAATGCTGCGGCGAAGCGCACGGCACGTGGCACGCGTCCGTGGGGCAGCGTGGCGAGGATCCCCAGGCCTAGGACGAACCACCCGCCGATGGTCAGGGCGGCTCCCGACAGGGGCACGAGCGCATCGACGCCCAGCATCAGTGGCTCACCTCAGATCGGGCGCGGGGGAGCGGGTGCGCTCCCACCGCACCAGCAGATGGTCCCCCAACAGCCGCAGCACCGGCAAGGATGCAAGGGCACGGTCGATCGGCAGGAGCGCGTGCAGGTCCCGCCCTCGACGCGCCTCGAGAGCGGCGGCGGTCCGCGGGGGCAGCAGCAGCGGCAGCGCCTCGACGCTCCGCAGGACGAAGTGGGGGGTCGCGCACTGCTCGAGCGTGGGCAGGTCCCGCGGGTAGAGTGGCACGGGCACCGAGGCGACCTGCAGCGTCGTCATCGGTCCATGGCGACGTCGCAGGCGCGCACGGTCCCCGGCGAGGATCCCGAGGAGGGCATCGGTCGCGCACCAGGGGTTGGCGGTGCTCGTCACCACCGTCGCACCTGCGCCCAGGTGCGGGGCCAGTGCGGAGAAGTAGCCTGCACCGTCTGCCAGGGTGTCGAGGGCACCGAGTGAACAGAGGGCGCCGACCACCGGGGGCCATCCCTCCAAGGGCCGACGCAGCTGCTCGATCGACCCGTGTCGCAGTTCGATGACCTCCGCGTATCCTGCAGCGCCGACCCGTTGGCGCGCGACGGCGAGCATCCCCGGTGAGAGGTCGATCGCCAGGACATGGTTGCCCCGCGAGGCAAGCCAGAGCGCGTCGGTGCCGATCCCGCAGCCGAAGTCGATGACCGTGCCCGCGGTGGGGAGATGCGCGTCGAGTACATGTTGCGTGCGCGCGTGGATCTCCCTGCCCATGGGGGCGTCGTCGACGGTCGCCCCGTAGGTCGCAGCGAGACGGTCGAAGGCCAGTGCGGTCTGGCTCAGCCCCACCTCCGCGGCGTGCACCTATGCCTCCTTGGCCAACAACCGCAAGAGCGCCGCAGAGGAGGAGCGCACCGAGGAATCGAGGGCGGTGCTCAGCGCACCCGGATGACGTCGCGCCAGGCGCGACGAGCGTGCGGCCAGGTGGGTGGCGAGGATCGATCCGCGGTAGAAGGCCCTCCCGTAGCGACGGTCGAACATCATACGGTTGGCATGGGAGGTAGTCCAGTGCTCAGCCTTCATCGTCGGGGCCACCTCGTCATAGAAGGGCGTGCCCTTGAGCGGGTAGGCCAAGGTGATGCTAAAGGACTCGGGGTCGTGGGTCCGGACCAGGTCGATGGTCTGTTGGACATCCGTGAGTTCTTCGCCGAGGTATCCGTAGATCAAGAACCAATGGGCCGCGAGCCCCAGGCGCTTCATCAGTGGCATCACGCGGTGGACGTCGCCGACCGAGATGCCCTTGACCATGCGGTCGAGCACCCGTTGGCTGCCGCTCTCGACGCCGAAGTAGATCAGGGTGCAGCCGGCGTTCCGCAGCGCGGTGAGCACCTCCTCGTCGACCTGGTCGACGCGGCTGAGGCATTCGAAGGGGATGTCCAGTCCCGCCGATTCGATGCCTTCGCAGAGCGCCAGCACCCGCTTGCGGTTGATCGTCAGCACGTCGTCGACGATCCGGATACGGTCGGGGCGCAGACTCTCCTTGACCTCCAGCAGCTCCGTGACCACATTGGCGACGGAGCGCGCCTTGTAGCGATTGCCGAAGACCGGCTTGGCGCACCAGGCGCATTGGTGGGGGCAGCCCCGGCTGGTGAGCACCGACAGGAGGCTGTGCCCATGCTGGGAGCGCGTCATCGTGGCGTAGTCGTCCCACGGCATCAGGTCCCGCGCGGGGAATGGGATCGAGTCCTGGTCGGCGATCCGCTCCCGTGGTGGGGTCAGCGCGACCTTTCCCGAGCGCCAGAGCGCCAGGCCGCGGACCTGCTCGAGGTCACGGCCCTGTAGCAGAGCCTGGACAGACTCGACGATGGTCCGCTCCCCTTCGCCCATCCCAACGGCATCGGCGCCGGCCTGCAGGTAGAGCTCTGGCTGGATCGTCGGGTCGGGTCCTCCCACGAGCACCGTGGTCCCGGCTCCCTTGGCGAGCGCGATCAGCTCTCGCGCCCCGTTGGAGGAGATGATCGTGGTATAGATTCCCACGATCCGTGGGCGGCGGACCCGCATTGCTCGCAGGAAGGGGGCCGTCGAGGATTGGAACGCGTTGTCAAAGTAGTCGACGGCGATCCCGGCCTCCCGCAGCGCTGCAGCAAGATAGAGAGGTCCCAGGGGGGCATAGGGGCCCTCGATGCGTCCCCACTTGCGGTCGTCACGCAGCCGATAGGCGTTGACGAGCAGGACGTCCAAGGGTCCGCCCGTGAGCGGTCGAGCCGAAGCGATCCCGCTCCAGGGTGCCATCGGCGCCGCCTCGACGCGAGCGTACTTGGAGCTTTGCTCGCGTCGTCGGTGGGTGCGCAGCGCCGCGGGCGACCCAGGAGCACGATGTCGCAGATGGGCACGAGTATTGCCGCTACGCCAACGACCGGCGCGATTCTTGAGGGGGGCGCAGGCGTCAGGTCGTCTACCGACGGCCAGTCCAGTGGAGAGCCGCTCTTGCGCGGGTCGCTGCGCGCAGTCGTAGCGGATTCGTCCGACTATCGAGGTCGAACCCCGCCGGATGGCTCCCAAGAGCTAAGGGAGGGGAGGAGGTGCGCGCGGTCCCCCGTCCTGGGAGAAGGCCTCCGACGATCAGCCGGGCGGCTCATTCCCCCTCGAGGTGGAACGCCACCATCCCGGCGGCAGGCCAAGCGGCCAATCTGGAGATGGCCAGCCTAAGGTCGGCCATCCTTCATGGCCGCGCCACCAGCTGATGTCAGTACGAGTGTCAACAAGGTGTGGCGCTCACTCACCCCGCATCGGGATGATCGGCGCCTCCATCGCCTCGGCCTTGCTGTGAGTGTCATCGCGAAGTCCTTGCCGCCCGGCAGGACCTGAGTCTGAATTGACGGGATCTCGGCCGTGGCCCGCCCTCGAATGATAGACTGCTACGATCGCTCCCAGCGCAAGTCCAGAGCTTACCGCAGCA
>JAHFTX010000009.1:77123-82868 GCA_023265395.1 Thermoplasmata archaeon | reverse complement strand
CTGGGCTTCGCCTACACCACGGCCAGCGGCCTCGATCGCACCCTGGCAGGCCGCGCCCTGGCGGTGGCGGGCCTCTCCGCCCAACTGCCGATGGGCTTCGCGCAGCGGGCGCCGCGGGGAGGCACCCCGTGGTCCTACCACCGCTCCATCGAATCGGTCACCCCCGAGGATGCGCTCTCGGGAGCCCGTGCGCTGGTCGATTCCGTCAAGGGCGTCGATGACGCCCTGACGCTCGTCGGGGGAGGGCTCAGCTTCGGCAATGTCCGGTTCTGCCTCCACAGCAGCGAGGGGGCCCATGTCGAAGGACGTGGCAGCGGTTCGTCGGTGGGCGTCTCCTGCGTCAGCGGAGGGGACAATCCTCGGAGCGCCGGTTGCCACCGCCTGCGTGTCGGCGCGGACCTCCCGCTGGTGGAGACCGCCACGACCGCCGCCAAGGCGGTCGTCGCCCAGAAGGATGCTCGGTCGCTCCCTTCGGGACTTCCGGCCTCGCTCGAGGTGGTCCTGACCCCCCAAGCACTGGGAGGACTGATGCCCTATACCATCGGCCCCGCACTGCTCGGAGAGCAGGCTGCGCGCAAGGAATCGATCTACGCCGACCGCGTCGGCAAGCGCGTCGCACCCCAGCATGTGCAGCTGATCGACGACGGAACCTTGGCGGCGGGCTTGGCGAGCGGACCGGTCGACGACGAGGGATCCAAGTCGGTGCGCCGTGACCTCGTGCGGGATGGCATCCTCCGCGGTTTCGTCTACGACCGCCTCAGCGCGGCGCGCTGGGGCGCCACCTCCACCGGCAACGGCGTCCGCGGCGACTTCCGCAGCCCCCCCTCGACAGGGCTGCGGACCCTGGTACTGCGATCGTCGGAAGGATGGTCACCGCAGGAGATGGTGCAGCAGATGCGCCGGGGCGTCGTGGTCCATGACATCATGGGGGGCCACACCGCCAACCGGACCACCACCGACTTCTCCGTCACTACCTCGCAGCTCTTCTACGTCGAACGGGGGGAGGTACGCTTCCCCATCTCGCAAGCCATGGTCGCGGGCAACCTCGGGACGGCGCTCCGGTCCATCCGTGCCGTCGGCACCGATCACGCGATCATCGGGACGGGCTCCTGCGGCAAGCTCCCGTCGGTCCTCCTCAAGGGCCTACGCGTCGCCGGTTGAGACGGCGCCAGCGCTCAGCTGGGCGGCAGACCCCATCCATCGTCTTCGATGGGCTCGGGCGTCACCGCAGGTGGCGAGGGCGCCCCTACGGACGGTCCGCTCCCATTCTCCCCAGGGGCTGGTCGAGGCGCCGGGACGGATGCATCCTCGGCCCGGTGTGCCGGTGCTTCCGCCGCTGGGGCAGCAGAGGACTGGATCGCGACAGGGGCAAGGTCTACTGGCGCAGTGGCGGGTGGGAGCGTCGTAGGGCGCGCACGGTCGCGACCCAAGCGGCGTCTGGTCAGCACCACGAGGAGGGCGACCGCAGCCGCAGCGAGCAGGCCGACGATCCCCACCAGCAGGGAGGCGCTCAAGCCCGAGCCGCCGAGGTCAGGGCCCAGCGCCGACGCCCGGGGCGCGCCGACAGGACCCCTGAGCGGATCGACGTAGGTCGTCTCCGATGCTGCATCGAGCAGCTCGAGGGTCCACTGGCCCTTGTGGTCGGTGGCTCCGCTGATGACGACCCCTGCCGCCTTTGATTGCGGAGGGATCGACGAGACCTCGAGGCGCGAGGGAGCGCTTGTACCAGGGAGGGTGAGCCGCAGCACCAGCGGCGGAGAGGCGATGCTGCCGTCGTTGCGGACGTCGACGGTCAGGCTCACGGTCGTCCGTTCCCCCCCGATCACACCACGTTTGATGTCGGTCGTCGTGAGGTCGAGGGAGAGCACGAACGCCTGCAATCGAGCATGGGCGGTCACCCTCTGGGTGGGGACGGTCCGTTCGGTCAGGTCGATGACGCTGATCGGGATCTCCTGCTCCTTGGTGTCTGGGAGGTCGTGCGCGGCCACGGCGAGCGCGATGGTGACGTTGGAATTGGCCTCGACGGTGATCTCCTGGGGGAGGCTCGAGAGTGCCCCCTCGATGCGGTAGGCGCTGACGACGTTCCCGAGATTGGCCAGCTGCAGGGAGAGGTTCGCCCCCGTGGCCGGATCGACGCCGACCACTCCGCCATCGAACTCCGCAGCAAAGCCGTGGACCTCCTCGACCTCTATTGTCAGGACCAAGCTCGCTGGGAGGGTGACGTTGGGAGTGAGCACCTGGGCACGGATCTGGGGCTGGCTGACCGAGCCCCCGCGTGCCAGGGGCGTACTGCGCAACTGGAGCTGCAGCGGCAGCGCGGTCGCCGGGGCCAGGGTGCGCGGTCCGCTCGTCCCCAGCAGGGAGATGGCGATGTCATCGGTGCCGTCGGCCTGCAGCTCAACCTCCAGGGGCATGTTGCCCTCGTTGCGCAGGCTGGCGCTCAGCTGCAACGGCTCCCCTGGGGTCACCACCGCTTCAGACTGCCCAGTCGAGAAGCGCAAGGCCGGGGCTTGTGCCACCGATCCGACGAAGGGGAGCACGAAGGTCTGGTCGCCGCCCTGCGTGGTCACCAGGATCGTACCGTTGACGTGCGAACCGGCAAGTGCCATCAACGGAGGAGTCAGGGTCAGCTGCGCCGATTGGGTGGTGTTGGCTGCGATGTCCAGCTGGGAGGGTGCGACCACTGCTGACCAGAGGCCACTGTCGTCGAGGAGCACCACCTGCAGCTCGAAGGTGTCGAGGGTGTTGCCGCTGTTGGTGAGGTTGATGGTGCCCAGGACGGGCAGTGGAGGGAGGATCGGCGGCAGCGGCGCGATCGTCGCGTCGGCAGCGAAGGTGTGGACGAAGAGGCAGACTTCGACGACATTGTCCGCCGTCTCCACCTCGGGGCGGGTCGCCGTGACGTCGAACCGCAGGCACAGGTCGCCAGCGTACTCACTAGTGTTGAAGGAGTAGGTGGCCAGGAGGTTCCCACCGCTGGCGACGACCGCCGTGGTGACCAGTTGCGAAGTCGCTGCACCGGGCAGGAGCACGCGGAGGGACATGTTGGTCGATGCCCCACCGATGTTGGAGACGCGGAGCGGCAGGTCGATGACCTCCCCTTGCAGAGGCGAGTCCTCGAAGTCCTCGATGGTCAGGCCCAGGTCCGGCTGGGTCAGCACCTGCAGCGTCAAGCTGGCGTCGTTGTTGTCCGCGAAGCGTTCGGTCACACCCAGCGAGACCTGAGCAAAGAGCGGCAGCGGACCGGCCAGGTCGGCGGTGAGGGGGATATCGATGAGGGTGGCCTCGAGGGGCTGCAGGTCCGGGAGCGGCACGGTCGCGAGCTCCTCGTCTCCAGGGAGCAATCCTGTCGAGAGGACCAGCTCGCCGCCGCTGCTGGCGATGCCGCCAAGGTTGGCGACCTCCACCTGCACCGTGACGGTCTCACCGATGCTCACGTCCGTCGTCGAGACGTTGAACCCGGTGACCACCAGGTCGGGGTCGTCGAAGTAGGGCGCGACCTTGGGATCCCCCACCACGACGTCCATCCAGCTGAGCCACTGCGAGCCCATGTAGTAGCTCTCCGCCAGGGTGTAGCCACTGACGTAGCGCGGGAAGAGGATGTCGGGCTGGCTCATGGCGTCGAGGTAGGGTTCGTACACGTAGCCCTTGACCCCAGTGACGCCCTCGTCGATCCAGTCGGCGACCAGCGACTGCCCCGTGTAGTTGGGACCGGCCTGTTCGGGGGACCAATCGAAGGTGCGACCCCCGGTGCTGACATAGGTCTCGGCGATCGCGCCCGGGAGCCAGCTGTTGCGCGGCTTGGCGTGGTTGGGCGCACAGCAGTCGTTGCTCCCCCAGCTGGCGTACCCGGTGACGTTCTGCCGGTAGTTGAGGTAGGTGCTCGTCTCGTCGAGCTCGGTCTGGTACCCCCAGTCGGTGAGGATGTCGTTGGCATTGCGCAGCCAGTCGTTGGCGATGCCGTAGCCCCCGCCATCGCGGTTGGGGTCGACGTCGAGCTCGAAGAGGCCCAGGTTGGCGGTGGCGTTGTCGGCGCGGTCGACCAGCGCCAGCGCGGTGCTCTGGTTGTAGGCCACCAGCCGCGTGACGAGGTACATGTCGTAGGCGGCGTGGGTGAAGGTCGCGTTCTCGCCGTAGTAGGGATTGGGGATGCGGCTGCTCCCACCGATGGAGGTGTTGTGGGATCCGATGAGGATCGCCAGGTCGCTGTCGAAGGAGGCCCGGTTGCCCCCATCGGTGGACTTGTAGTAGCGCAAGGGCACCCCCTTGGTGGTGACGATGAAGCGGATCTGGTCCACCAGGTCGTTGTCGATGAGGTGGTCGCGGATCGTCTGGTAGGCGGCATTGGCGTCGATGTCGGTGACCGTCTCCTGGTCGGGGACGTCGACGAGCACGATGTTGCTCGGCGGGACGTCGCGCTTCTGGGCGAAGTAGGAGCCGATCGCCAGCGACATCGGGCTGTTCTGGTTCTCCACCAGCAGGACATCGTCGTAGGAGAAGGGATCGGGGAACGAGCGCCCGCTCGGGTGTTGGCTGATGAGGCTGCCCAGCGTGACGCCCTGGGCGACCGGGCCCTGCACAGATGAGGCTGGTGGGAGCGGTGTGGGGACCACCGACGGGGCAGCGGCATCGTCGGATGAGCGTGCGAGCGCTGATGTGGGAATGCCCAGCATCAGGACCACCACGAGGGCGAGCAGCGCCCCAAGACGACCACTGGAAGAAGGAGCCACGTGCACCATGCAGCACCCCGTGGGGACCAAGTGGGAGCCCCCAGTTAAGCCCTTCGCGCCCACGGGCGTGCGGCAACGGTCGGACCTACTCCTCGTCGTCGAGGCCGCGGGCTCGCCGGGGGCGCCGACCTGCAGAGGTGGCTGCCTCTTGGCGCAGACGCGCGGTCCGGCGAAGCATGCCCGCGACCGCGACAGCGGAGATGACGAGGACCGCGACGACCCACCAGAGCGCGGCGATGCCAAAGGCGGCCCCTCCAGGGGGATCGTGCCGGAGTGGCGTGGTGGGGTTCTCGGGATCAGGGTCAGGTGACGTGGCACAGCAGACGCGAAGTGGCACGGAGACAGAATCGCGACGGCCCGTCACGTCCGTGACGGTCAGCGTGATGGAGTGGTTGCCCACGCTCAGGCGCGTGCGGATCGTCTCGTTGGTGCCCAGCAGCCCATCGATGGAGCTGCTCCACTCGTACCGCAACAGGTCCCCGACCACTTCATCGGGGTCCGCCGAGCCGACGCCGCTGAAGTTGACCTCTTCGGCCGGGGTGAACGTGGCGTTGGGCAGCGGCGCGGCGATCTGCGCCACGGGGTCCTCCTCGAGGTTCTCGATGTCGATGGTGAGGTTGAGCAGCGAGAAGGCCAGGCCGTCGGTGAGTATCAGCTGCAGCCCCAGGCTCTCGTTGAGCAGGTCGCCGGTGGTCGGCAACAGGCTCGTCGCGAAGGGTCCCTCCTCGAGCATGCGGTCTGTGCGGTTGGTCGACAGGTGCAGCCGTTCAGCGAGCTCCTCCGCTGTCGCCTCTGGGAGGTCGACGTCGGCGACGGTGAGGTTGAGCACCAATCGCAGGTGTTCCGTGGCCACCACGCGGATCCCCTCGCGGGCATCGAGGTCATTGATGGCGACGATGCGCGGAGCGTCGTTGACGGGAGTGACGATGACCTGGAGGATGGCCGAGGCGTTGTTGTCCTCCGCATCGACGATGGCGACGGGGAGGTCGATGGCGCCATTCCAGTCTGGATCGGG
>JAHFTX010000009.1:7870-77023 GCA_023265395.1 Thermoplasmata archaeon | reverse complement strand
CGATGCGCGGAGCGTCGTTGACGGGAGTGACGATGACCTGGAGGATGGCCGAGGCGTTGTTGTCCTCCGCATCGACGATGGCGACGGGGAGGTCGATGGCGCCATTCCAGTCTGGATCGGGAAGGAGGCGGACGATCCCGGCCGTCTGGTCGAGCGTCGCCTCCACCCCATCGACGCGGAGGAGCTCCGCCGTGGCAGCTGCCGGGTCGTCGCTAAGGTAGTAGGTGACGTTGCCGGTGCTGAGGAATATGTCGCTCAGATGGGAGATGGCCATGCCATCCTCGGGCAGTGTGGCGTTGAGCACGGCGTTGGGCGAGAGCCGTGGGGCAGTCCGCAGCTCGAGCACCAGCGTCGGTGCGACGGTGGGGCCCAGGCTGCCGGGGGCGGCCCCATTGCCGCTGTCCCAGGCGAACAGGTCTGTCCCGTTGTCTGGCCCGCGGATGCAGAAGGAGAGCAGGTCATCGCCCACCAGCGCGCCCTGCAGGTGCGCCCGGGAGGTCGGACCCAAGGTCAGTGCCGTCCAGGCCCCTGGCTGGAGTTGGATGGGCTGCAGGATGGGAAGGTTCTCCGAGACGTTGGTGGCAAGGATCTCATCGGCCGTGGGGGTGACCAGCGTGCCATCGAAGGCGGCGTCGACCGACGGATCGAGGAGCTGCACCTGCCAGGTGCCAGCGCCGGTGCGATTGAGGGCGGAGTCGTCGCGACCAAAGAGCCGCAGTTCCCCTGCCAGGACCACTGAGGTGTCGTCGAGGCCCGAGAGGTCGAACTGCACCAAGCCGATCCGCCGCGCGGTTGCATCGGAACCGACCCAGACGAAGGCGTCATCGAGGTGGTTGACCGAGGCGCCGACGGCCGCCCAACCGGCCGAGCGCACCGGTGCCCGCAGCACGTGCGAGAAGGTGGTGAAGTGGTAGAAGGCTGTACCGTTGTCGTCGGTCTGGGTGTTGCCCCAGGCGTCGGAGAGGGTGATCGCGACGTCGTACGTCGTCCCGGGGGTGAGGTTGGAGAGGTCGATGATCGGTGCGACGGTCGGGACTTGCCAGCTGCCCAGCGGGAGCAAGGGGGGCGCCGTACCCACGAGTACCTCACCGACCGCAGCCTCGTCGCTCTGCAGCCGAACGGAAACGGTGCGGTCGGTGATATCGACGAAGGAGATCCCCAGCAGGTTCGGGGGTGCGCCGTCGATCAGGGCGCTCGCTGTGGCGACCCCACTGCCACCACCGTCGACCTCAGCGTCGAGGTAGGTGACCGTGATCTGGTCGCCGTCGACCACCGAGAGCATCCCATCGCTGGGTGAGGCGGGCACGTCGGTCAACCCTACCACTGCCGTGAAGGATGCCGAGCCATCGATGCCCGAAGCGCCCACCACCAACGGCGTCGGCTCGGTCGCCGAGGTCAGCTGCAGCGAAGCGACGCTCTCATTGACCAGATCGCCATCGACGAGGTGGATCGTCACCAGGCTCGTGGGTCCATAGACCGGCCGGTCGAGGAAGAGGGTGCCCGTCTTGGTCGGACGCAGGTCCCCTGCGACCACCAGGGCGTAGGGCTGGGCGGACGTCATCGGGTTGAGCGCGGTCGCGACCACACGGATGGTATAGATTCCCGTCTCGGGGGCATCGACCAGGACGCTCTCGAGGGGGTTGGCGTGGTCGGCGTTCCCACCGCTGACCGAGTGCCCGCCAGAGTAGACGTTGCCCAGCAGGAGCGTCCCATTGGGGGTGATGACGCTCAGGTCGAGGTCGTTCATCAGCCCGGCACCAGGGAGGTCGTTGTAGGCGAGGCTGACCTCCAGCGGTGAGCCGGCATCGGCCACCACGGCCAGGTCCACGGATGCGCCCTGGCTCAGGCCATTGGCCGTCGAGGAGCGGTAGCCGTCGACGACGACGAGCTGTCGCTCGGCGCCCCCGAAGGTCAGGGTCGTGTTGAGGTTGATCTTGCCCCAGCCCTGGCGCGTGCCGATGATGGGGTTGTCGCTGTTGGGACCGGGGTACTGGTCGACCCCGCTGGTGGCCAGGATGGCCTTCTTGAGCGGGCCGCTGGGATCCCAACCGTCGGCGGGGGTCGCGCTCCCGCTGGGGTAGAAGCCGTCGGCGAAGTACTGCTGGACCAGCGCCGAGGCTGCGGCGGCCACCGGCGTCGAGAAGCTGGTGCCGAACTTCTGGTCGAAGCCGCTGTTGAAGGTGGAGTTCTGGCCGTCGCCAGCAGGGCCATAGACGTTCTGCCCCGGAGCGGCGATGATTGGTTGGAACACCCCCTCCTTGGTCGGCCCTCGGGCATTGAAGCTGGCGAGCGAATCCGTCGCCCCATTGCCGGTCGCAGCGACCCCGACGAGGTTCTTGCCCGTGGCCGGCTCGAGGACGGGCGAGCCGAAGGTGTTCCCCGGGGCGATGAAGGTCAGGAACTGCGGGTGGTCCAGCTGGAACTGATCGATCTGCTCGGCCCGAATGGTGTACTCCTCGCTGTCGTCGCCCCACGAGTCGCTGTGGGTCTGTGCGCCATGGTCGAGCGCATCCTGGAGGATCTCGGTCATGATCGGCGGGTCGTAGACGCCGCTGGGATAGACGATGTCGTAGAAGGTGACCTTGGCGCCCAACGCGAGGCCGTCCCGCAGGTCGTAATCCCCTAGGGTCGGTGGCTGGTCACAGACCATCAAGCCCGCCGTGCCCGTCCCGTGCCCCTGGTCGTCGTAGTCGTCGAGGCTGGTGTTGTAGGAGACGATCTTGCGGTGACTGGGCCCAAAGGTCCCGACGGTGGTGTCGTTCTGGGAGAAGCACGCGTGGTCGTAGTCGATGCCGGTGTCCGCGTCCCCGACGACGATCCCTTCCCCATGGAGCCCGTGTGCCCACAGAACCGTCCCATTGTCGCCGGGGATGTTGGACTGCACGACCCAGCGCACTTGGTCCATCCTCCCCTGGGTCGGGCCGAAGGGCTCGAGCCATTGGAGGCCGGGCAGGCTCAGGGCATAGGGCACAAGCGATGAGGGCATCTGCACCCGCGCCGCGCGCCACCAGGCCGTGGAGCGCTCGATGTCCTTGAGGGTCGCGCCCCGCGGCTGCAGTTGGGAGAGCCCGGACGAGAACGCCGCTGGCTCATCGGCGAAGAACACCAGGGTGTAACCGATCACCGAGGCGCGGTCGAGGGGGCCGGGGCGCTCCTTGAGGCTCGGGACGAAGGGTGCGGTCCAATCGACGAACGGTAGCGCGATGATGTCGGGCTGGATGGCCTGCGGGGCGCGCACGACCATCGTCATCGGTCCGAACGTCACGTGGGTGAGGCTGGCGCCCCTCGCCTGCACCTGCTCCATCCAGCCGGGGGCCGCGGGGCCGATCAGGTGGATGATCAGGTAGGGATCCCCGTCGACGGCGACGAGGGAGAGGAGCTCCGGAGGCTCAGCGGTGCCCTGCCAATGGATCCGCCCGATGACACCATGGTCGACCTCCTCGAGGGGAGTGAGGGTGCCGCCACGGCCTTGCAGGGTCGCGACCTCGTCGGCAGGCACCTGCACCAACCACTGGCCGACGTAGTCGGCCAAGAGGTAGACCTCCGGGTCGTCGGCGAGCATCCGGTGGGTGAAGGGCCCGTTCAACAGGTAGCGTGGCCAGGTCGGATGGAGCGTCGCTCCCTGGTCATCCCCGCCACCGGTGGTCGATGCACCCAGTGGGTCATCCTCCCCTGCCGGATGCGTGCGCGGCTGGGGTTGCAGCGCGGCGCCAAGCGAGGCCGGCGCGGAGCAGAGCAGGATCGCCAGCACCACGCACAGCACAGAGACCCGCCGGCGTGGCCACGAGGGGGCCTTCCCCGCAGGGACGACCCCTCCGACCAGACCGGTGGGCACGCGGACGGCGGCCACAGCGATACCCCCTCTAGCCGCCCGTCCAAGAGGCATAAAGCTTTGCCGTACAGATGAGCGGGCCCGACCGGAAGGAAGGCGTTTTCCCGTGCTAACACGTAGCATGGTGCCGCTCCTGCCCCCACGACCTCTGGCCGTCGTGCGGCTCCCCCAAGGCTTATCAAGGGGTGGTCCCTGCCCCACCTGATGGCACGCGCGGTCTGTGTCAGGTCTGCCTCCTGTGGCAGTCGCCCCTGGGCCGTCCGCCCCGCCAGTGCCTGAGTGGCACCGTGCCCGCAGCGGTGCGCCCTGCGCCCGCTCGCTGACGCCCCAGATGTCATGGAGTACTGAATGGACGAGAACACCCTGGCCCGCTACCAGTTCAAGCGCGCCCTCGAGGAGATCGCCGCCGCCCGCGGCCGCGGGACCGAGCTGATCACCGTCTACGTCCCGCCGGAACGGATGATCAGTGACGTCACCGCCTACCTGCGCAACGAGCACTCGCAGAGTTCCAACATCAAGTCCAAGTCGACGATGAAGAACGTCCAGGGAGCCATCGAGTCGATCCTCTCGAGGCTGCGCGGCTTCAACCGCCCCCCGCCGCACGGATTGGCCATCTTCGTCGGCCACAAGTCCATCGGCGGGGACAAGACCCGCATGGTCGCCTTCGTCCTCGAGCCCCCCGAGGCGGTACCGACCTTCTACTACCGCTGCGACAGCACCTTCTTCCTCGAGCCCCTCAAGGACATGCTCACCGAGAAGCAGGTCTACGGCCTGGTGGTCATCGACCGCGGCGAGGCGACGCTGGGCTACCTGCGCGGCAGCCGCATCGACCCGATCCGCAACATCCCCTCGCTGGTGCCCCGCAAGCATGGCCGAGGGGGCCAGTCCCAACGCCGCTTCGAGCGGCTCATCGAGGAGTCGGCGCACAACTTCTTCAAGAAGGTCGGGGAGATCATGACCGAGGTCTACCTCAACGAGCCGCTCCTCAAGGGGATCCTCATCGGCGGCCCAGGCGCCACCAAGAACGAGTTCATGGATGGCGGCTTCATCCACCACGAGCTGGTCAAGCGGATCGTCGACGCCTTCGATGTCGGCTACACCAACGAACAGGGGCTCAAGGAGCTCGTCGAGGCTGCTCGCAGCCGCCTGACCCAGCTGGCCCTCAACGACGAGCGGGACCTGATGAACCGCTTCACCAAGGAGATCGCCAAGCACTCCCAGAGCATGGGAACCTATGGTGAGGGCCACGTGCGCAAGGCCCTGGAACTGGGTGCAGCCCAGATCATCCTCTGCAGCGAGGGGCTGCGCAAGGACCGGGTCCATCTGACCTGCAGCGGGTGCCAGGTGGTCTCAGACCTCACCATCGACCATGAGGCAGACGAGCTGCGCTGCCCACGGTGCAAGAAGGTCCAGGACGTGCCCGCCGAGCGCGTCGACCTCGTCGACGACCTGCGCGCCCTGGCGGACACCACGGGAGCGAGCGTCGAACTCATCTCGGGGGAGAGCGAGGAGGGCAGCATGCTGCTGCGTGCCTTCGGGGGCGTCGGGGCCATCCTGCGGTACTCACCCCAAGGCCTCCTCTGAGGCACGCCGTCGTGGCGAAGGCTTCTTGGGGCTGGTTGCGGCTCCCACTCCCTCCATGGACGCGCCCGATCGCCGCACCCTGCGCGCGATCGAAGGGATGGACCGGTCTCTGTTCGAACCGGTGCTCCGTGAGCTGCTGCGGGCGCTAGGGATCCAGATCGCCGACCTGGGCTACTCCCCGACCCACCAGGTGTGGGTCGCCCTGGGTGCGCTGAGCGCGACCGCGCGACGCAGCCTCGAACAATCGCTGGCAGAGCAGCAGAGGAGCGCGACCGCGACGGTCGACGCACCGCGCCTACCCGAGCGGGTGCTGGCGATCACCGCGCAGGGGCCGATGCCGCAACCGGTCATCGATGACCTGGTACGCGACCCTCCCAAGGAGCTGGTGGTGCTCCTGACCACCGCCACGGCCCCGCAGCAGCTGCCACCCTCGTGGCAGGTCATCGATGGCAGCGAACTGGCGCGGCTTGCCGAGGGGATGGCGGTGCTCCCCAACCTCCAGCCCGCTGTCGCGATGACCCTGCAACCCCCAACGGACGTCGGCAAGCCACGCACCTTCGAGCAGCTGGTCGCGGACGGCTACGCGGGTCTCGATTCGGGCAACCCGGCAGCGGCGCTGACCGCCGCCGAGCGGGCGACCCAGGAGCACCCCAAGCGAGCGGACGGATGGTTCCTGCTCGGATCGGTGCGCCTGGCACGCACCCAAGGGGCCGAAGCAGCCCTCGCATTCCACCAGGCGGTCATCCTCGACACCCGATGGCCAGAGGCCTGGTACAACCGGGGTCTGGCGTTGGGGATGGCGGGCGACTTCTCCGGGGAGGGGGAATGCTACGAGCAGGTCCTGCGACTGCGCCCCGACGACCAGCCGACGCTCAACAACCTCGCAGCAGTCCGGCAGACCCAAGGTCGGTATGCCGAGGCGCTCGCCTGCGTCGACCGACTGCTGCGGCTCGACCCTTCGGGGTCGGCACCCTTGCTGCACCGCGGGCTGCTGCTCGAGCAGGTGGGGGACCACCACGAGGCCCTGCGCTGCCTCCAGCGCGCCACCGCGATCGACCCCACCAACGAGGAGGTGTTGCGCGCGCGGCTGCGACTGCTGCGCCATCTGCGGGAATGGCCCGAGGCGCTGGAGGTCTCCTCGGCGCTGGTCCATGCCCACCCGCAGGACGCGCTGCTCTGGCACGCCCACGGCGAGGTGCTCCAGCAGCTGGAGCACCCGGCCGAAGCGCTCCCCTGCTTCGAACGGGCGATCACGCTCGACCCCGACCTCGAGAAGGCCTGGGAGGGCCGAGAGGGGCTGGTCCCCGCCGAGCGCCTGGGAGAGGTGGTCGCCGCCTTCGAGCGCGCCCTGGCGGTCGACAAGGACGATTACCTCGCGCACTACGCGCTGGGTCGGGCCCTCCGACTGCTGGGGAAGGGGCCCGAGGCAGAAGCGCACCTGCGCACGGCGCTGGAGCTCAACCCCTACCTGGGGCTGGCGTGGCATGACCTGGGGACCATCCTCTACGTGCGCGGGGACCTCCAGGAGGCTGCCGAGGCCTTCACCAAGGCCACAGCGCAGCTGCCCGGCAGGGGTCCGTCATGGGCGATGCTGGGCAACACGCTGTTCCTGCTGCGGGAGTTCTCGCAGGCCCGCATCTGCTACGGCCATGTCGATTCGCTCGATGCGGCCACTCCGCTGACGTGGTTCAATGCGGCCCAGACGGCGCTGCAGCTGGGGGATCCCAGCGGGGCGCTGGAGGACCTCTCCCACATCCTCGACGTGCGCGGGAGCGACCCGCAGCTGTGGACGACCCGGGGCTGGGCGCTGCTGCGGGTGGGCAGGCCGGCCGACGCCCTGGCGGACCTCGACAAGGCGGTCGCGTTGCAACCGAACCTGCCACGGGCGTGGTATCTGCGCGGACACGCCCTGCTGGCCCTGGGGGCGACCAAGGACGCGGCCAAGGCCTTCGACCAGGTCGGTGCGCTGGTCCCCGATAGCGTCGAGGGGGCGCTGGCTGCAGGCAGTGCGCTCTCCATCAGCGGCGATTCCGATGGTGCCATCGGCCGCTTCGAAGCGGCCCTGGCGATCGACAGGGGTAACGAGGAGGCACTCCTGCGCGTGGCGCAGGTGCTGCGCGCCCAAGGCCGATGGGCTGACGCCCGGACGCGGTTGCAGCAACTGCTCCGTATCAACCCCAACAGCCCCGAGGCCTACAACGAGCTGGGCGTGGGCTACCACGCCGCGGGGGACACCGACCGGGCAGCCGAGGCCTTCGAACGGGTGGTCAGCCTCAGCCCCGCCCACGAGGAGGGCGCGCTCAACCTGGCGCGGTTGCAGGTCGAGCGCGGCGATGACGCGGGGGCGATGGAGCGCTTCCGGATCGTGGTCGACCACCACCCCCAGAGCGTCGAGGGATTCGTCGGGCTGGGCGAGTGCGCGGTGCGGCTGGGACGCCCTGCCGAGGCACTCACAGCCTTCGCTCGCGCCCTGGGCGTGGCTCCGGAGCATCCCGCCGCCCTGGCGGGCAAGGACACCGCCCTGCTGGCCCTGACCGACCAGGAGCAGCTGCGCAAGACCAAGCCCAGCGTCTGGCAGGAACTGCAGGAGGGCCTGGCGCGCGAGCTTGCGCTCCGCCCAGACGACGAACAGATCCTCTTCGTCCTTGGGCATGTCCTCGAGGCGCTCGGACGCAGCGCCGAGGCCAGGGAGGCCTATCTGCGCTCGGCAAAGGTGCGCCGGACCCCCGATGCCTACCACAAGGTCGGCGACCTGTTGGTGGCCGAGGGTCGATTCGCGGACGCCCTGGCGATGTACGACCTCGAAGTCGACCACGATGCCGAGCTCTACAATGCCAAGGCCTACTGCTGGCTGCAGCTGCACGAACCGCGCAAGGCGCTGGCGGCAGCGACCAAGGGATTGGCCCTTGCCGAGACCTCGCAGATCCACCACAACTGTGCGCGTGCCTGTCATGAGCTGGGCAAGACCACCAAGGCGCTCAAGCATCTGGGCGCGGCGCTGATGCTCGCTCCCGACGATCCTGCGCTCTACAACGACCGCGCCTGCGCCCGCGCGAGCCTCAAGGACCTGCCGGGTGCGCTCAGCGACATCGACACCGCCATCCGTCTGCGGCCCTCGCCGCTCTACTGGACCAACAAGGGCAACATCCTCGCCGCCGCAGAGCGACCGGAGGACGCAGCCCAAGCGTACATGGCGGCGATCGAGGCCGGGCCGACCGACCCCGACCCCTGGCTCAGCTGGGGCAACGCGCTGCTGCGACGCCAGGAGTACCGTGAGGCCATCGTCGCCTATGACCGCGCGCTCCAGCTGGCACCGACCAACTGGCTGGCGCTCAACAACCGCGGGGTGGCCCTCGAGTCGATCAGCCTGCTCGACGAAGCCGAGCAGAGCTACGCCAAGGCGCTCGAGACGGACCCTTCCCACCATCAGACCTGGTTCAACCGGGCCAACCTGCTGCTGTTCCACGAGGACCTCAAGGGTGCCCTCGAATGCTTCCGCGCCGCCATCAAGCTCGACCAGAGACCGGCCGGACCCTACCTGGGCGCCGCCAAGGTCCTCGCGGAGCTGGGGCGTCGCGGTGAGGCGGCCGCGCTGCTCTTGGAGGCCATCGAGGCCAAGGTCCCCGGCAGTGAGGTCCCCCTGGCCCGCGCCGAGCTGCTCTCGCAGATGCGCGGTAAGGGCGACGAGGCGCTCGCAGCCTTCGAGAGCCTGCTGCGCAAGGACCCCTCCGACGCGCGCGCGTGGTACGGCAAGGGCAAGCTCCTCGAGACGCTGGGTCGCGACCAGGCGGCGCGCAGCGCCTTCCATCGCGCCGGTGAGCTCAGCGCCACCTACGCCGAGCTGGTCGCCCTCGACCGTCGGCAGGGAATCCCGCTCGCGAGCAGCCACGGGATCGACACCTCCTGGGACTCGGAGGCGTCAGCCGAGGAACTGGACCTGCGCTTCGTGAGCACGCCGCTGCGCGTCGAACCGCCCGAGCAGTGGCCGGACGAATGAGTCGCGTGAGGCCCACACCCCCCAAACCTTATGGGTGCCATCGGTGGTGTTGGCGCCGATGCGCCTGCTGCTGATCCACGCAGACCGCTTCTCCTATCGCATCACCCAGAAGACCCCCGTGGCCGAGCCGCTCCCGGCGGGCAGCGAGCAGGGAGGGAGCACCGGGCCAGCGCTGGTAGTCTTCCTCTCCGTCGAGAAGGTCGATGGCGCGCACCAGGACCAGGCGGTCGCTGCGGCGACCAAGGTCATCGGGGATGCCGCAAGCGAGGTCAAGGCGGACACCCTGGTGCTCTACCCATACGCACACCTCTCCTCGGACCTTGCTCCGCCGGCCACCGCCGTGGCGATCCTCCAACGCCTGCGCCACGAGGTCGGCGCGCTGCCGCAGGTGAAGGTGCACAACGCCCCCTTCGGTTGGTACAAGGCCTTCGACATCGCCTGCAAGGGGCACCCGCTCTCCGAACGCAGCCGAACGCTGGGCGAGGCTGAGTACGCCAAGGTCGGCCACCCTGCGGGTGCCGCACAGACCCGCGAGGAGGTCGTCGCGTCGATCACCAGCCGCCTGCTGATCCTGCTTCCCGATGGCCGTGAGCACCCTCTTCCGCCCGCCGACGCCATCGAGGAAGACCCCCTCTTGGCGCACTACCCCCCGCTGCGCACGTTGGTCCTCAGCGAGGTGCGCAAGGGCGTCGCGGGCAAGGAGCCGCCCTCGATCAAGGCGATGCAGTCGCTCGAGCTTGTCGACTACGAACCGGCCTCCGACAGCGGCCACTTCCGACTCTACCCCAAGGGCGCCCTGGTGTTCGACCTGCTGCGCCAGTGGGCCACCGATATCGCCCGCGACCGGCTCGGGTGCGTCCAGATCGAGACCCCGATCCTCTACGACTGGGCCCAGCCGGACATCAACGAACAGGCCAAGTCCTTCCACGAGCGCCACTACCGGATCATCACCGACGAGGGGCGCACCTTCGTGCTGCGCTTCGCCGGCGACTTCGGGCTCTTCCGCATGCTGGGGGACGCGACGCTCAGCTACCGCAACCTGCCGCTTCGGGTCTACGAGTTCTCCAAGTCCTTCCGCTTCGAGCAACGCGGAGAACTCTCCGGGCTCAAGCGCCTGCGGGCGTTCCACATGCCCGACATCCACTGCTTCACCGCCGACGTGCCCAGCGGCTGGGACGAGTACCGCCTCCTCTACGATGCCTACGACGAGTTCGTCAAGGACACCGGGATCTCCTACGCGATCGCCTTCCGGGTCGTCGACTCGTTCTACCGCGAGCACAAGGACCGGATCGTGGCGATGCTCGCCTCCAGCGGGCAGCCCGCACTGATCGAGGTCCTCTCGGAGATGAAGCACTACTGGGCGGTCAAGCACGAGTTCAACGGCATCGACAGCGTCGGCGGATGCCTGCAGCTGAGCACGGTCCAGCTCGACGTGATGGATGCCGAGCGCTACGGCATCACCTACACCGACAGCACCAACACCGAGCGGGGGTGCATCATCTGCCACAGCTCCATCGGGTCGATCGAGCGCTGGATGTATGCGATCCTCGAGCACGCGCTCAAGAAGGACAAGCCGGCGCTCCCGCTGTGGCTGAGCCCGACGCAGGTACGGGTGCTGCCGGTCAAATCCGAGCACGTTGCAGCCTGCGTGCAGATGGCCGAGGAGTTGCTCCCGCTGCGCGTGGAGGTCGACGATCGCGACGAGAGCATCGGCAAGAAGATCCGCGAGGCGGAGCAGGCGTGGGTCAACGCCATCGTCGTCTTTGGTGACAAGGAGGTCGGCGGGGCAGCCCTGCCGGTGCGCTGGCGCGGAACCCAACCCGAGCAGCTGACCCTACCACAGCTGCGAAAGCGCCTGCTGGAGATGGTCGAGGGGTACCCTAGCGCCCCCCTGGCCCTGCCCAGGCTGCTCTCGAAGCAGCCGACCTTCCGTGGCTGACCACGGCGGTGGCAGTAAGGCTTTATCATCGTCCAAGACCACTGACGGCCATGTCCTACAGCGACATCCAAGGCGACTTCGACCCCTCGGGTGGCAGCCCAAAGATCCGGCTCATCCGCCGTTCGCGTACCTTGTTGCTCCTGGTCGAATTCCTGCTGATGGTCATCCTCTGGTTCATGGGATACCGTTCGGGCATGGCGCCCTATGAGGGCCTCAAGCACCAGCCGCTGCTCCCGTTGGGGATCCTGCTGACCAACACACTCTTCGCCCTGCTGCTGATGGCCCTGACCGGCATCGCGTTCCGAGCGATGGAGATCCACGCCACCGAGAGTGAATCGCAGCGCTACATCCTGGCCAACGGCTCGCTCAAGGGGGCGATCACGACGGTGGTCCTCGCAGTCATACTCGTGCTGCTGGTCGTGTGGCTCCCCGGCTCGGGACCTGCGGCGTCGGTGCTCAAGGAGCAGAGGACGGACGGGATCAAGTACGGGGATCAGACCTTCGAGTGGGAGAGTCAGGACCTGCTGCTGCTCACCGACACCACCTCGGTCTCCTTCAAGGTCAACGAGGACCACCCCGTCAGCGCGCAGATCTTCAAGGAGGAGGACGCCGAGGCTAGCGTCAACCCCATCCCCGATGGAGACACCGCGATCGACACCCCCAACGGGACGACCTTCTTCACCTATTCCAACGACGAATACCTTCAGGATCCGCAGAACTTCGGCGTGTACGACCTGATCGTCACGAACAACGTCCCCGACACCAAACCGAGCGTCACCTACACCGTCACGCACACCGTGCGCCAGGGCCTGGTCGACAGTCTCCTGCTGATGGGAATCATCTTCATCGTGCTCTATGGCGCCTGGGCGGCCTTCGCGGGGTACTTGCGCTCCAAGGCCAAGGGCCAGGCCATCTACACCTAGGCGCAACGCCGGGCGCCCAGCCCGGCAGCCTTTTGAGCGCTCTGCGCGCATGGCGCCTCGCTCAGAGGTGGTGGGATGGTCGGGGTCGAACGCAGCCAGATGCAGCAGCTGGCTGCCCGCTACGATGCCGGCAAGGTCACCCTCGGCTGCATCGGTTCCCACAGCGCCCTCGACCTCTGTGACGGAGCGGTCGACGAAGGGCTGCCGACGCTCGTGGTCTGTCAGAGAGGACGCGACGCGCCCTACAGCAGGTTCCTGCGCACTGCCCGCACCCCGGAGGGAGAACGGCGCCGTGGCATCGTCGACCAGACGCTCGTGCTGCCGGCGTTCAAGGACGTCCTGGCGCCGCACCATCGCAAGGCCCTTCGCGATGCCAACGTCATCTTCGTCCCCAACCGCAGCTTCACCTCCTACTGCGGTGCCAGTGCCATCGAGGAGCAGTGGGACGTCCCCCTCTTTGGTAGCCGCGCGCTGCTGGCATCGGAGGAGCGCGGCAGCGAGAAGGACTACTACTGGTTGCTCGAGAAGGCTGGGCTGCCCTTCCCCGAGCCGGTGGCGAGCCCCGAGGAGATCGACGGCCTGGTGATCGTCAAGCTCCGCCACGCGCAGAAGGCCCTCGAGCGGGGCTTCTTCACCGCCGCGACCTACGAGCAGTTCCTCGAGAAGGCGACGGGACTGATCCGCAGCGGGGTCATCACCCAGCAGGACCTCGACCTCGCCCGCATCGAGCGCTACGTCATCGGTCCGGTCTTCAACCTCAACTTCTTCTACTCCCCCCTCGAGCACCAGGCCGAACCCATCGAGCTGCTGGGCATCGACTGGCGCTTCGAGACCTCCCTCGACGGCCATGTGCGGCTTCCGGCCGCGCAGCAGCTGAGCCTCGAAGGACCCCAGGCGGTGCCCGAGTACACGGTCTGCGGGCACAACAGCGCGACGCTGCGTGAGAGCCTGCTGCAGCGGGCCTACGAACTTGCAGAGGCGTGGGTCGAGGCGGCGGCACGGCACCATGCACCGGGGATCATCGGGCCCTTCTGCCTGCAGACCTGCGTCGACAAGGACCTGGGGTTCTGGATCTACGACGTCGCACCACGGGTCGGCGGGGGGACCAACGTCCACATGGCGCTGGGGCACCCTTACGGCAACAGCCTCTGGCGCAAGCCCATGTCCACCGGCCGCCGGATCGCCAAGGAGATCGCCACGGCCGCCGCGCAGGGGCGCCTGCCCGACATCGTCACCTGATGGACCTACTCCTGGGGGGTGAACTCCCAGTCCTTGAACTTCATCGCCGGCGAGAAGCTGGTGATGGGGCACTTGTCCATGCACTTGTTGCAGTGGACGCAGGTCTCCTCGTCGATCCACGCGAGGTTGTCGCGCATCGAGACGCTCTCGGTGGGGCACTTGCCCACGCACACCCCGCAGCCGATGCAATCGATGGCCCGGAAGATCTGGTCGACGGCATCGGTCATCTGCGAATCGACACGCTGCGTGTCGGCACCGCGGGAGATGACGGCCCCCTCGGCGAACACTTCGATGCCCTCCTGGGTGACGCTGATGCCATGCTCGTCGCGCTCGATGGGCCCGAGCACCACCAGGAAGTTTGAGGCCCGCTCCATCTGGATCGCCTTGGTGAAGGCCCCCTCGCGCGAGACGCCGCCGATGCAAGGCTCGTAGCCTCCGGCGCTGTGGAACTCCAGCGGCACGCCGCCACTGACCGCCATCGGGCGGGTGCGTGCGGTCAGCGAGGCCGCCAGCTCACCCGGCGAGAGCAGCTGCGTCATCCCCTCGGGCAGGGTCTTCCAGCGCCAGAGCGCGTAGTCGGTGTAGGCCTGCGGCTGGCCCTGTCGCTGGGCATGTGCCTCGAGGGCCGAATCCCAACGCTCCATCCCGGGGTAGGTGCGGCGGACAGTATCGAGGTCGGCCAGGCTCGATGCCGGACACATGAAACAGCCGATCCGCTCCATGCCCTTCTCGTACCAGGGATTGACCGGCACGCCCTGCTGCATCAGATAGAGCCACACGTGCAGCGCGGTCCAATCCTGGATGGGAGAGGCCCCGACCTGCTTCTCGACCCAAGGGTTGCGCCAGACGGCACCATGCGCCGCTCGGGCCGAGCTCTCGTAGCGCCGCTGCCCGATGAAGGTGAGCACACCCGTGGGGAAGTGCTCCTCGATCATCGAGACGATCGGGCCGAGCTTGATGGCCTTGCAGCACCAGCGGTAGTCCTTCCCCGGAGGGCCGAAGTAGGCCAGCGAATCCCAGAACTGGTCCCCCGCCTTGCGCTGCAGCAGCTTCAGGTCGTACCGGGCGACGACCTCGTGGACATGGGCGACCGTCTCAGGGAATTCTAGCCCCGTGTCGATGAAGAGCACCGACGGGCGGGTGCCAGCTGCCAAGCACACCAGCAGCGTCGCAAGGCTGTCCTTGCCTCCCGAGAGGCTGACCGCGATGGGCTTGCGCACCGAAGCCATGGTCGCATGGACGAAGTCGACGCCGCGTCGCAGTGAGCGTTCGAGGAAACGCTGGTTCGCTTCGACGACATCCGTCCAGGTGCTGGGCTTGGGCGTGGGTCCGCCCGGGCGGCGGTCGCGGTCCTCGAGGACGTGCAGGTGCGCCCGCACGCGCACCCCCTTGCCTTTGGTGGTGCGGACCAAGGCGGGGCCATCGAGCAGGGCCGTACCGACCCCGATGGCCCGGTGGCGCGAGTCGACGACCACCACCTCGTCCTTGGCACGCAGACTCGCATCGGCCGAGTCGACGCCGATCGCCAGCAGCGAGGTGCCCGAGAGCACGAAGGGGATCGCGTCCTCTGCAGCCTGGACCCAGCCGCGGCGGAGCCGTTGCGCAAAGGTGCGTGCGAAGTAGACCCGCGGGCGGAAGACATAGCGGTCGGGGGGCAGGAAGGTGAGGTTGCCCCAGACCTTGCCGTCGACGATGACCTCGTCGCACCGATCGATGGCGGGGCAGCGGTTGAGCAGGATCACCCGGTCGGTGGGAAGCAGGTCGACGCCGAACTGCCGCTGCATGACCTTACGAAGGAGCTCGAGGTCACCTGCGAAGGCGGGCCGGACGTCGCCGGGGGGGGTGATCCGCACCCGCACCGTGCGCCCATCGCACCGCCCACACCAGTGCTCCTTGAGCACCGGCAGGTCACAACGGTCACACCACCGCAGCAGCAGGTCGCCTAGTCGTGTCTCCGCCATGAGGGCCCCGGCCGCGGCAGGCAGAGGGGCGCTACATGAGCCTTCTCTCGCGCCAGCAGTGAAACGGTCGGCTAGCCATCGAGGCGAGGCAGGGGCATGGTTGCACCAGCAGGCGGCTGGGGAGGCAGGGTGAGCGAGAAGGTGCTCCCACTCCCCGAGACGGAGTTCGCGACCAAGTCTCCCCCCAGGGCTCGGGCGAAGTGACGACTGATGGTCAACCCCAGGCCCGCCCCCGGCCGAGAGGGAGTCTTCGCCGAATCCCAGCGGAAGTACGGCTCGAAGATCTGGGAGAGGCGGGCGGGGTCGACCCCCACGCCGTCGTCCGTGATCGCGATGGTCACCCCACCGTGCGGTTCGATCGTGGCATCGAGGCGGACGGTGCCACCGGCCGAGAAGGCTACGGCGTTCCGCAGCAGGTTGAGCAGGATCTGTCGCACCCGTGCACGATCGGTGTGGAGGGGCAGCGGGGGGCAGGTGGAGGTGAGCGTGACCGCGTTCGTGTTAGCGGCATCGCCGACGTCGGCAAGGACCTCTTCGATGAGCGTCGGCAGGTCGACCTCGGACAGATGCAGCTCGAGACGACCGGCCTCGACCTTGGAGAGGTCCAGCAGGTCCCTGGTCAGCTGCTCGAGCGCCAGCCCGTTGCGCAGCGCCGAGAGCAGGTTGGCGCGGTCGCGGTGATCCAGCTGCGCCGACGGGTGGTCGAGGACCCTGTGCAGGAAGCCCAGCAGCGCGTTGAGCGGGGTGATCATCTCGTGGCTGGTCATGGCGACGAACTGGGACTTGCGCGAGCTCGACTCGGTGGCGTGGCGCAAGCTGCGCTGGGCTTCGTAGGCGTGATGCTGGAAGGTGATGTCCCTGGCGACGCCGTAGGTGTGGCCATCGATGGGCCGGGTCGCGTGCCAGGCGAGGTGGCGCCACCCCCCATCGCGGGTACGGAACCGGTTCTCGAAGAACAGCAGGTCCTCCCCCTCCAGGCGCCCTGCGGCGGCCTGGCTCGATGCCAGGTCGTCAGGGTGGACGAAGTCACTCCAGGGCCGCGAGGTGAGTTCGGCTTCCGTCCAGCCCAGCGTGCGCTCCCAAGCGGGGTTGGTCGCCAGGAACCGACCACCGAGGTTGCCGATCACCATCAGGTCGTTGGTGTGGTAGTAGAACTGCCACGGGTCGATCGTGCCAGGGAGGGCAGGGGGCTCCAGCACCCTGGGAGCCGGGGGCGCGGCGGGATTGGGAGGCTCCGATGGCACGGACCGCTCAGGATGCTGGGAATTACATGAGGGAGGCGCTGTCATTCTCGGCAGCGATACCGCCACATCAAGGGAGGAAAGGGTAGAGGCGTTTGCAGGAGACGGCCCGGAGCATCGCCCTGGGTCCCATCAGGCGCATGATCAGCTCCAAGATACGGTCATTGCCGAAGAAGCGGTCGGCGAGCTGCTTGGTGACCAAGGAGTGGTGGAGGAGGTCCCCCATCTGCTCCTTCCAACGCACCTCATACGTCGACAACGCGATCCCATGGTGAAGGTGGTCGGCCGCGGTACGTCCAGCCTCGCGCCCGGCGAGCATCGCCGTGAGCATGCCTCCCCCGTTGGAGGCCATGACCATCCCGGCGGCGTCGCCCGCCAGCAGCGCTCGCCCCTTCGCGGTCGAATGGATCGGGCCGCTGCAGGGGACCCAGCCGCCGTTGCCGTAGATGGGCGTGGTATCCTGCAGCCCCAGACGACGCAAGAAGTGCTCGAGGACCTTGCGCAGCGGCATGCGGCTGAACTGCGGCTGCACCCCAACACCGATGTTGGCGCCGTCGCACTTGGGAATCACCCACGCATAGCCACCGGGAGCGACCTCGCCAAAGTACAGCTCGGTGGCATCGGAGAACTCCCCGGCGAAGCCGAACTGCGCACACGGAGCGAGGATCTGCGGGTCTGGCAGGCCCAAGGTGCGCCGCACCAGCGATTGCGGGCCATCGGCACCGATGACCACGTTGGCGGAGATGGTCCCGAGCCTGTTGGTCTCCACCTCCACGGGGCCGCCACCGAGGAGGCCCTCGATCCGACGGACGGTCACCCCGGTGTGGGTCTGCGCCCCGACATCGTGCGCCCGTGCCGCCAGCGCTGCTTCGAAACGGTCGCGGAAGATCCCCATCCCCGAGAAGGGCAGGCTGTAGCGCCGACCGCGGGGGGAGAGGATGTCCAGGGTCGGTGAGGCACGGGCACAGTGGTCCTCCACCAGCCCCATCAGCTCCGGCAGCCCGGTGGCCCGGGGCATCATCTGCATGCTCGTCGCCAAGGTGGGGAAGTACTCCCCGCATTGCACGGGCACCCCGTACCTCTTCTTGCGTTCGACCAGGATCGTCGAGGCACCAGCGCCAGCGGCAGCCCAGGCGGCGCAGCTGCCAGCCGGACCGCCCCCGACGACGAGCACGTCGCAGCGGGTCATGCGACCCCCTAGACCTCGCGTCCGACAGCGTACGTGGTCAGCGCATCGAGCTGTCGGCGGTACGGGGTCGCGGGCAGCTGGCGCAACTCCTGCTGCGCCTCCGAGATGTAGCGGCGTGCGACCGTCCGCGCATGGTCGAGCGAGCCACAACGGTCCATGATCTTGATCGCCCGAGCGATGTAGGGGCGCCCCTTGCCGTTGCGGGCGTGGGCTGCCAGCAGGGTCTTGCGGTCCTTGCCGCTGACCTGGGCGAGCGCGTGGACCCCCACGAGGGTCGCCTTGCCCTGGAGCATGTCGGCACCCAGCGGCTTGCCCCAGCCGTTCCCCCCCAGGACGTCGAGGTAGTCATCGGCGATCTGGAAGCCCACCCCCACCGCATGGCCGTAGCGGGTCATCCCCTCGACCTGCGGGGGCGGAGCCTTGGCCAACACCGTCGCAGCCTCTGCGCCAGCGCGCATGAGCGACCCGGTCTTGAGCGAGACCATCCGCAGGTAGGTCTGCTCCGTCATCCGGCCGATGGGGTACTGCAGCTGGAGGAACTCGCCCTCGGCCAGCTCGGTGCAGGCGCGGGCGGCGATGTCGATGACCTGCGGGTCGACGTTGCCCACCATCCCAAAGGCGCGGGCGAAGAGGAAGTCCCCGGCCACCAGCGCACGGGAGCGCCCATAGCGTCGATGGGTGGTGACGATGCCCCGCCGCGTGGTGCTGCGGTCGTTGATGTCGTCGTGGATCAAGGTGGCGGTGTGGATCAGTTCGATCGCCGCGGCGACCGGGACCATCTCCTCGATGCGCGGACCGCCCAGGGCGCGATAGATCGTCACCCCCAGCGCCGGCCGGTAGCGCTTGCCCCCGGCGACGATGAGGTGGAGCGCAGCCTCCTTGAGGCGCGCATCGTCGGTCGAGACGGCGCTCTGGATCGCCCCTTCGACCTTGGCCATCTCCTCGCTGATGAGTGCGAGGTCCAGCCCCTGTGGAGGCACGGGCGCCCAATCACCGACGCCTATTAAAGCACTTAGCAACGGGGGCAGTGAGCCAGAGGAAGGTCGGCAGGGGCGCCTCAGAAGCGCTTCTCGACGGCGTACTCCATATGTCCGGCCATCGAGCCCATCTCGCGGATGTCGAAGCCAAAGGCGCGGAACACATCGAGCTTCTTGCCCGTGTGCATGTCCGTGCCGAAGATCTGGCCGTTGATCGACCTGGCCTTCTTCTTGCGGCGGACGAAGCCGATGAACCACTTGATCAGACGGTTGCCGTACATGCCCTTCTCGCTCCAGTCCTCGATGGTGAAGCTCTGGATCTCCGCGCGGCGGTCGGGGTGCACCAAGAAGGCCATCTGCCCCAGCACCTTGGGAGCCTGCGAGGTCGAGTACTGGTACAATCGGATGGTGAAGGCCGGAGCCTGGGAGATCCCGCGCTCGTCGACGACCTCGAAGACGACCTTCCCGCGGCCACCAAAGGTGGCAGAGAGGCGGTCCCCGAAGGATTCCTCGTACAGCTTGCTCATCGGTCCGCCGCTCCGCGATCTGAGCCCACCCTCGGGGACGCCCCCCCGGCACCGTGGGCAGACGCACCAGTGGACGGGCGGGATTTAACCGTTGCGAGGAGCCGTGGGGCGGTCGGCACTACCGCAGCCAGCGTCCCAGCAGTGCCACCGTCACCGCCATGCCGACAATGACGTAGATGAAGAGGAAGATCTTCGACGACAGCAGCGGGGTGACTTCGTCGCCGCCGGTGGCCTTGGGGGGCTTGGTGATGGCCCCGACGTGGATGACCTGGCTGCGGTGGTTGTTGCCGTCATCGAGCTCGACCTGCCCTTCTCCTGCATGGACATCGACCTCGACCAGGTAGTCACCAGGGAGCACGAAGCTCGCGTCCCATTGGAACGTGAGGTTCTCGGAGGTGCCCACATCGAGGCGTTCGAGGGTGTCGTTGCCGACGTGCAGGCCGTCGATGGAGAAGTCCGCCACGATGCCGGAGGCCTCCGCGCCGCCGGTGTTGTCCACCTGCACCGTGAGGTTGACGAAGCGTTGGGGGACCACCTCGATCCGCATCGTCGCGGTCGCCCAGGGGTCCCCCTCGGCGCCACGGTCGGCGTTGGTGTACATGCCCACCACGGTCAGGGTCAGCGAGCCCGCCGCAGAGGGACCCCGCAACGTGACGTTGAAGTGGTCGTCGCGCAGGTAATCGCTCGAGGCCAGCTGGGACCCGGCCTCGTAGGTCTCCGACGGGACGTCGGCGCTCAGCCGCGCGCCGGTCAGGTGCTCACCGTCGAGGTCAGCGGAGAAGCCCCAGGAGAGGTGTTCCGCATCGATGGAGGAGGGGAGACCAGCGACGTCGAGGGTGACGGCGTAGACGTTGGCCGAGCTGTTGGCGGCGATCCTCTCCGGACCGGCGATGGCCAGGGAGACCGCCAGCTCCGAGCCCGGCGTCGGCAGGGTGTGGCAGACGCAATTGGCATTCTCGACGTTGGTGGTCGGCGCGCCGTTGAGGTCACCGCTCCCGAGCATCGGGGCCAGCGCCGCCAGCAGCAGCAGGGGCACCGCCAGCAGCAACCACGCGCCCTTGGGGGCCCCGCTCCTAGGCAGCAGTCGGCGAGCCATCAGCCCTCCCTGCGGCGGTGATGCAGGACCAGCACGACCCCAAGCGCCAGCACGGCAAGCGGTGCCTCGAAGCTGGGGATGGGCAGCCATCTGCCGCTGCTGGTGGACTTCTTCAACGAGACCTTCGCCCCTTCGACCTTGATCGCGCCCTTGCCCACGACGAGGTCGGGGAAGTCGACGGGCAGGGAGAGACGGTCGCTGCCACCGCCTTCGGCGCGGGCCGCGATGTCGATGAAGGTCTTGGCGCCGGGGGCGGCACCAGCAGGGACTCGCACCGTCACCTGGACGTCGGCCGTCTTGCCCGGCGGGACCGAGGGGTTGTAGTTGTCGAGCGTCCCCAGCCAGCCCTGGGGGAGGCTGGCGATGGTGAGGTTGACCCCTTCCTGGTGGTTGCCATCGTTGGCGACGGTGAAGGTGAAGACGAACGCTCCCTCGCGGATCGTCACCGCATTGGCCGCGGGGCTGAGCTGGACCGATGAGACCAGGTCGACGGACGCCGTCAGGCGCAGGTCACCGCCCTGGGTGCCGTCCCTCTTGGGGGTGGCATTGAAGCGCAGGGAGTTCTCGCCGCCGTTGGGCTTGGCGCTGACGTTGACCGTGGCGACGACCGTGGCCATCTGGTCGAGCCCGAGGGTGACCTCCTGCGGGTCGAAGGCGACCTTCCACTCCGCGGGGACGCTGGTGGTGCGCAGGCGGAAGGTCTCGGGGCTGTTGCCGACGTTGGTGACGTGCAACGTGACGTTGATGCTGTCGTTGGCTTGCAGACCACTCAGTTGGGGGGCGACGGCTTCGACGCGCGCGTAGAGGGCCAGCTCCTTCTCGAAGGGCACCGACAGGGCCTGGGGATGGTCGAGGACGACCTGCTGGTCGAGGGTGTAGGTCGCTGGCCTGCCGAACTCGACGATGGCCGTGCTGCCGTGCAGGCTGTAGTTGCCGGCGGGGAGGAACAGCTCCTGCACCGTCGTGGCGGGGACCACCTGCTCCTGCCCGAGAGCGGCCGTCACGGTGATGTTGACCCCCGCCAAGGATCGCTCCGCCCCCGACTCGTCGTGGAGCTGCGGCGTCACCTTGAGCTTGAGCGTCGGTGCCAGTGGGAGCAGCAGGTCGGCTCCACCGCGACCTGGGGCGATGGTGATGGTGGTGGCCAAGGCCAGTGTGGCCGGACCGCTGCCGCTGCCGACCCACAGCGTGTAGTTCCCCGCCTTGGCCTCGCCAGCGATGTTGCCAAAGGAGTCGGAGGTGAGGTTGACGATGCTCTCACCGGCGCCATGGAGCGTGATCGAGAGTGCCAGTCCGGCCTCGGAGCCGTCGAGCTTGCCGTTGCCGTTGCTGTCGCCGAAGATTGTCCCGCTCACCTGCAGGTGGGTCGCCAGCGCGGTCAGGTTGTGCGCCGGAGTCCCGGCGGCGACGTTGAGGCTCGAGAGGTTGGTGTCATACCCAGGGGCGTCGATCGTCGGATGGTAGGTCCCCGCGGGCACCGCCACCGCATACCGGCCTGCCGCATCGGTACGGGCCGTGATGACGCCCGCATCGGTGGGGAAGGAGAGCGTCACGTTCGCGAGTTCCTCTCCGGCGTCGACCTTGCCATCACCGTCGCTGTCGAAGCTGAGGGTTCCGGAGAGGTCGACGAACTCCTCGATCGCCACGTCGACCTGCCGGTCCTCGGTGTCGATGCTCAGCGGCAGGTCCGCGACGAGGCGCACGCCCGTGGGTGTGCCATCGGTATCAGTGTCGGGGCTGTCGACCAACAGATGCAACGTACTGGTGGCCGGGACGAACACCTCGAACTCGGCGGCATCGTTGCTGGTGGCGGGGAACCATCCCTGGCCGTCGACCCGGAGGAGGATCGGGACCTCTGGCCGGTCTTCGGAGATCCGCCGGATCCCATCGCCATTGCCGTCGGAGTAGGTGTGACCGAACAGCCGGACGGCCGTCTCGAGCTTCAGTATGACCGCCGTCGGACCGTCGAGGTCGACGGACAGCAAGGCGACGCTCACCCCGCTGGGGCTGAGCAGGTCGCTCTCGCGGGCGTGGAGGCTGTAGGCGCCCTGCGGCAGGTAGAGTTCGAAGCGGCCATCGCTGTCGGCCCGGGCGGTGCCCGCCTCGTGACCGCCAGCGGCATACGCTTCCACCCGACCATTGCGCCGCTCGCTCTGGTCGATGGCGCCGTCATGGTCGGAGTCACGGTAGAGCGTCCCCTGCAGGTGGAGCAGCTGCTGGAGCGGGAACTCCGCGATGGTGGGTCCATCCCCGAGGGTCAGGTTGAGGGTCGTCGCCCCCTTGTAGCGGACCGTCGAGCCCTCCTCGGTCCGGTTGGTGTCGACGGAGATGGAGTAGCTCCCGGGCAGCAGGTCGAGGGAGAGTTTGCCCGTGAGGTCGGAGCTGACCTCCTGGGAGGTGCCAGCGCCGCGGAGCTGGAGCGGGAGTGCCACCCCCGCATCGACGATCCCGTCGCCGTCTTCATCGGTGCCCACATGCAGCTCCACGGGGACCTGGCTGCGTACCAACGCCACCGGTTTGGTCAGGTGGGTGCCACTGAGCACGACGTCGGTGTCTGCGGGCACGTAACCAGTGGCAGCTGCCCGTAGGTGGTAGGTCCCGGCGGGCAGGGACCAGTTGAAGGTCCCGTTGATGTCGATGGGGAAGGAGAAGGGAGTTCCCCGGGATGGCGTCAGGCTGACGGTGCCCGATCGCAGGTGCTCGCCGGGGTCGGTCAGGCCGTCGTCGTTGCGGTCCTCGAACAATACGCCGTCGAAGATCGTGCCGTTGCTCAACTGCAGGTCCAAGGTCGCCGACGGCTGGGGGGTCAGACCGACGCTGAGCTGTCGCAGCTTCGTCTGGGCCGCTCCACTGGGTTGCTCCTTGGAGTTGGCCAGTATCGTATAGTCGCCGCTGGGGAGCAGCAGCGACAGGTGACCCGCAGCGTCGGTGCGCACGGTCTGCAGGCCCAAGGGGCCGAAGACGGTCACGGAGCGGTGGCCCGCCTCCTCGGGCCTGCCCACACCCGGCAGGACACCCTCGATCGGTTTGGTCGCTATGTCCCCTAGGCCGCCACCGCCGACGTTGCCCGGACCGCCCGGGCCCGAGACCACCTTGAGGCGCAGAAGGTCGTAGCTGTTGTTGCCGTTGGTGTCGATGAAGGTGCGTCCGCTGAAGGCGGTTGCGCGCGCCAGCTGCACGGGCAACTCGACGACGGTGCCTTCGCCCACGACCTCGAGGTCCTGCAGCATCCCATAGGGGAGCCCCCCGCGCGCATACTGCACGGTCAGGGCGTAGGACCCCGCCGCGAGATAGGCCCGGTACGAGCCCCCCGCTCCTGCGGTCGCCGTCAGGGTCAGGCTCTGATTGGTCCGGTGCGCAAACAGCAGTGTAGCATTGGCGGCTGGGCTGCCATCGGGCAGCTGCACCACGCCGATGACCGTCGAGGTAGGGCGGATGGTGAGGTTGACCGAGCTGTTGGCCCCGTCGATGAGGCTGACGGGTTCGCGCGCAGGGAAGAACCGCTGCTCCTCGAGCGTGAGGTTGAAGGTCCCGGGCAGCAGCCGGGTCATGACGTAGGCGCCCGTGGCGTTGGTGCGGGTCCGGGCGACCGAGTGCCCGTCGGCGGCACGCAACACGAGTTGCGCCCCAGCGAGGCTGGTGTTGGACCCCTCGATCACCGCGAGCGTCCCGTTGAGCCCGGCAGGCGTGACGCCCCGGTCCTCGGTCAGATGGTCCGAGGGGTCGACCTTCAATTGCTCGAAGGTGAAGTCGGTGCCTTCGTGGAGGAGGACCATCTGGTAATCGCCAGGGATGACGTCGGTCAGGCGGTAGGTCCCGTCCGTGCCGATTTGCGCAAGGAGCGTCGAGTCCCCCGCGACGCTGCTCAGGCGGATCGAGCCACTGATGGGCAGATCCGTCCCGGCGTCGAGGCTCCCATCACCGTCGACATCCCAGTAGACGTTGCCCTCGACCGATGCCAGGGGGATGACGAAGTCCTGGCGCAGCTTCCAGTCGGGTTGGCCGTCGCCGTTGAGGTCGCCGACCGACCGCTCGGCCTGGTCGGGCAGGATGGTCAGCCGCTGCTCGGCGAGCAGGCGGTAGTCCTGCATCAGGATGCGGTTCTGCTCGGCAGCGTTGGTGTCCCCGTCGCCACCGTTGGTGACGCGCAGCAACACCTCCCCAGGAGGCAGGATGATCCGGTAGTGTCCCTGGGCATCGGTGCGCACGCTCTGGTGAGGAACCCCCGGGAGCGAAGGGTCGAGTGCCTTGAGGTCGTCGAAGACCGTCACCCGGGCGTTGGCCACGGGGCTGCCGTCGCTGGCGGTGACGGCACCCTCGGCGACGACCCCAGGATAGTACCGTAGGTAGAACACCCCACTGAGCAGGCCGCGCAGGGTCGTGTCCAAGGTACCGGCCAGCTCGGGGTCCTGCTGGCCCGACAGCTCCGCCGCCAACTCCGGGGAGACGATCCTCCATTCGTCGGTGTGGTTGCTCAGGTCCGTGGCGTTGGGGTTCCAGTACTGGCTGCGATAGACCAGTTTCCAGTGCTCAAGTCCCCATCCTTGCAGGGGGAGCAGCTGGGTGCAGGCGTTCTGACCACCCTTCACCTGGGAGACCCGCATCGCCGGCAGGCAGGTCGGGTCGGTGCGGCCGATGTCCGCCCCGCTGTAGCCGACGTAGGCGCGATAGAAGAGCGAGTCGAGGAAGGGTGGCTCGTAGGTCAAGGAGAAGCTGTTGATGCTCACCTCGCCCCGCTGGATCTGTTGCTGGAGGTCGCCCTTGATCTCGGAGCTCTTGACCGTCTGGCCGTTGCTGAGCGTCGCTTCAATCAACAGGAAGTCGTCGATCTCCTGGTCGGAGAGGCGCACCGGCGCGTAGAAGATGCCGGTGTTGGACGCCGAGTAAGGGAAGAGGCGGCTGTCGACGGCGAAGTACCGCATCTGCTTGCCCGTGATACCCTCGAGACCAGCCAGGAAGTCCACTAGGCGATCCTCATCGCCGTCGAGGGCGTTGAGGATGGTGCGGGACCCATAGGCCCACTTGACATTCAGGGGGTCGAGGTCATGGCGCAGTGTCGTGCCGCCGGGGCCCTGGTACTTCTCCGTGAAGCGGCCATAGGTGTCGGGGTCATCGAGGATGACCTGGGCGTAGGGTCCGGGATTCTTGTAGAGGTCCAACAGGTCGTTGGTGACCTCGTCGCCCAGCTGGGCGCGCAGGTAGGGTTCGACCTGCGGGTTGTTCTTGTAGGTGCCCTCGGCGATGCGCGCCGCCATCAGGGCGATGGAGACCGATTCGTTGGGTGCTGTGATCATCTGCCCGGTGAACTGGTAGCCGTGTTGGAAGTTGTCCGCGGCAGAGGGATGTTCCCCCCAGTGGACGGACCAGTGACCATAGTCCCACCAACTGACGAACGCGGGCCGATCCTCGATGGGCAGGTCGGTATCCTGCTGCGCCAACCAATGCAGGCTATCGAGCCAATAGTCGCTCGGGAAGGCGGTGCCGAAGGCACCAAGGTACCACAAGCCGCCGGTGTCGGGGTCGTAGACGTCGGTGCCGGGGCGCAGGAACGAGGGGAGGGCGTCGTAGACCTCCTTGTCGTACTTCTGCTTCGTCTCGAAGGGGATGCCCGCGTCGACACCGTACCAGACGTTGGGCACGATCAACATCAGCACGACGAAGAGGGTCGTCGAGACGTGCCAGAAGTTGATCTGCCGCAGCTTGTTCCACGCACCGGTGGTCATGGCCATCGACTTGCTCAGTCGGTCGAAGCCGGTGCGCTCGATGACCTCCCACGCGACCCACCCGGCCATGATCGCGACCACCGGTGTCCCGTTGTAGACGAACCGGACGGCAGAGGTCGCCAGGTAGAAGCTCATCCCGCTCCAGATGAGCGTGATGATCAGGTCGTTGCGGAAGCGCTCCTTGCGGAGCCGCAGCACGAGGAGCACGAGCCCGATGAGGGCCAAGAAGAAGGTGGCGATGCCGTAGCTGAACACTAGTCGGCTGAAGTCCGGCGCTTGGGCCTCGGCGATGGTGGTGTAGAGCTTGGTGCGCAAGAAGTACCCTTGCAGCTCCGTCAGCGTCTGCCAGACCTGCGGGAAGAACCGCGAGGCCACGACGTAGACCAACGCGACGGTGCCACCGATCTCGGCGAGCAACAGGGTCCAGGGGGTGTTGCGCGAGGGGACGAGGAACAGGACGATGATCGCCAGGAACGCCCAGATGAACAGCGGGGTCTCGTACCACACCGCCAGGTGGGCGAAGGCGTAGTAGGGGATCGGGATGATCAGGGCCACCGCCAGGGTGGTCAGGATGATCACCCCGATCCCGAGGCTCTCCTCCTTGCGTGCCCGCTTGACCAGGAGATGGAAGACCAGGTAGACGAGGAGGATCCCTTCGAGATAGGCGATGCCCTTCCACGCCAGGAAGACCGTGGCGATCGCCAATCCCGACATGACGGCGTTGAGCAGCGGCTTGCGGTTGTGTTTCAAGAATCGGTCGACGCCGCGGGTGACGCTGGCGAAGTCACCCCAGCGCTCGACGTAGGTGCCCTCCCGTAGGCCGCGCAGGGCGCGCATCAGGAAGAAGAGGGCGACGACGACGAAGAACACGACGAAGGCATCGTGGTCGGAGAAGCCCACAGGGGTACGCTCGACGTTGCCGGCCATGACGGCGATGAAGAACGCCGAGAGGATCGCGGGTCGCCGCCCGAACATGTCCTTGGCGTAGGCGTAGACGGGGAAGATCGTCATTGAAGCCCAGAACGCCGATCCGAACTCGTGGGCGTACCACGTGGCCAGTTGAACGTCGTTGCCAAGGAAGGGCGACAGCAGGTAGCCGAGCAGGACGATGCTCCACTCGAACAGCGGCGGGTTGGGGTTGACGGCGCCGTTGGGGTAGCTCAGCAGCGGGTCGATGATCAGCTGCCGGTGGTTGAGCTGGACATAGTCGATGACCCGCTTGTGGTAGTTGGGGTCGTTCCCAGAGAGGGAGAAGAAGTTGACGCCGAGGTCCTCGACGGGTTGGACGGCGACCTGCCAGTAGAAGTAGGAACGGATGAACATCGCCAGCAAGAAGAAGGACAGCAACAGCAGCGGGACGGCCAGACGGCCCACCCAGGTTGGTGGAGCCTTCTCGTCCGACGGAGCGTCCCCGCGCGTCGAGGTGCCCCACCAGCGGGAGGTGGTCCTCGTGGAGCGGGTCTTTGTCGCCTTGGCTTTCGTGGGCCGCGGCACCTCCTCGTCATCGGGCTCCCCCGGTTCGGTGGGCTCCTCAGCCTCCTCCTCGTCATCGAGAGGTTCGTCCCGGTCTTCGTCCGACGAGTCGGTGGCCGCGAGCGAATCCGTCTCCTCGGTCACCGAGTCCTCTTGGCCGCCAACCCCGTCGAGGACCTCCCCTTGCCCCTCCTCCTCGGCGGGGGGGGAATCCTCTTCATCGGCGGTGGTGTCAGCCATGGGGAACAGTCCTTAGGGCAGACCAGTCGGCCAACAGGCACGTCGGTGGTGGGGGCGCCCCTATTCTAGTGCGACTTGGGCCGCGTCACCCTCCAAAGCGTATATGAACGCTACGGTGGGCCCCCTTCAGGGAGGAGGGGTCGTTGCGAGGAGCTGGGCCATGTCCGGCTAGGTACCCGCTCGCTGGCCGTAGAGGTGCTTGTGCAGCTGGACTCGATAGAGCAGGGGGAGAGGATCCTCTTGCGCCTGTTTGAGGGTCGAGCCGAGTGGGGCCCCAAAGACAGGCTGGAGGACACCGCTGCAGGGGAGCGGATGGCGGCTGAGCAGCCCTCGGACGAAGGCGAGGTCGGCACTGTCGCCGATGACGAACTTGACCTCGTCGGTCACCTTGAGGAGTCCGAGGTTCGCCAGGAGGTTCCGCCCGGCCATGCCGCTGCTTGGGCACTTCAAATCCATCGCGATGTGGACCTGGGGGTGGGTACGCAGAGCAGCGAGAGGCTCGCTCCCACCAGTCTCGAGGTGGATCTTGAAGCCCTCCCCCAGGAGCAGCTCAGTCAGCACGTTGAGATCCTGCGCCAACGGCTCTCCACCCGTCAGTGAGACCCAGGAACATCCCAGCGAACGCACCGCCGAGAGGACCTGCCGCTCGCTCAGGGTCGTCCCGCCGCGGAACGAGTAGGTCGTGTCGCACCAGCTACACCGCAAGGGACAGCCGGTCAAGCGTACGAACGCCATCGGCGTCCCCTGCTGCAACCCTTCCCCTTGGAGGGATCGGAACACCTCGGTCACCCGCAGGGTCATGGTAGTTCCCCCCTGGGCACCATACAGTTAAGACCGCTTCGGTTCGTCCGGCGCTGGGGCGTCGGCCGTGGACTTCGAGCACAGCGAGCAGCAGCAGCTCATCCGGGCGATGGTGCGGGAGTTCGCCCAGCGGGAGGTCGCGCCGATCGCCAAGGCCATCGACAAGAGCGGCGAGTTCCCCCTGGCGACCGTCAAGAAGATGGCGCAGTTGGGCCTGCTGGGGATGGTCGTGCCCCCCGAGTACGGTGGCAGTGGCACCGACACGGTCAGCTACGCCATCGCGATCGAGGAGCTCAGCCGCATCTGCGCCAGCCACGGCGTGATCGTCTCGGTCAACAACTCGCTGGCGTGCTGGCCGATCCTCCACTATGGCACGGAGGAGCAGAAGCAGCGCTACCTCGTGCCCATGGCCAAGGGCGAGGAGCTAGGTGCCTATGCGCTGACCGAGCCGGCTGCCGGCTCCGATGCGGCCAAGCAGAAGGCCACCGCCGTCCTCGACGGTGACTCCTGGCTGCTCAACGGCAACAAGATCTTCATCACCTGCGGTGGCGCCGCGCAGACCTACGTCCTCTTCGCCATGACGGAGCCCGCCAAGCGCTACAAGGGGATCACGGCCTTCATCGTGCCTCGAGACGTCGATGGCTTGACCGTGGGCACCGAGGAGGAGAAGATGGGGATCCGGGCGACGGCGACCACGGAGATCTTCCTCAGCAACGTGCGGATTCCCAAGGAGAACGTGCTCGGCGAGGTCGGCCAGGGGTTCAAGGTGGCCATGAACACCCTCAACGGCGGGCGCATCGGCATCGCTGCCCAGGCGCTGGGGATCGCCCAGGGGTGCCTCGACGAGGCGGTCGCCTATGCAAAGGTGCGCGAGGCCTTTGGCAAGACGCTGGGCCAGATGCAGGCGATCCAGTGGATGCTCGCCGACATTGCCACCGACGTCGAAGTCTCACGGCTGCTGACCTACCGTGCCGCGTGGCACGAGGACACGGGTGCTGACTACATCATGAGCAGCGCCATGGCCAAGCTCTTCGCGGCCGAGGCCTGCGTGACTGCTGCGCGAAAGGCCGTGCAGATCTATGGGGGCTACGGCTATTCGAAGGACTATCCTGTGGAGCGGTTCTACCGCGACTCGAAGATCACCGAGATCTACGAGGGGACCAACGAGATCCAGCGCGTCGTCATCGCCGGCCAGCTGGGCCTACGGTAGGAGCGGCGGAGCCACCACGATGGAGTACCGGCGTGAGGGGCAGCTCCTCTACCTTTTGCTCGCCGACGGCGAGCAGCTGGGGGATTCCATCGCCACGGTCCAACGCCGTGAGGGGCTCCAGGGCGGTGTGGTCGTCAGCGGGGTAGGGATGTTACGCGACTTCGAGCTGGCCTACCTGACCTCTGAAGGGACCTACCTGCGCAACCCCTTCCATGGACCCCTGGAGCTTCTCTCCCTGCAGGGCTCGCTCAACTGGCGGCAGCCCGAGGACCAGCCCCTGGTCCACCTGCACGGGATCCTCTCCGACCAGGAGAACAAGGTGGTGGGCGGACACCTCTTCGGCGGCTCCGTGTGCGTCTTGGCAGAGGTCACCATCCTCGTCCTCGATGGGTTGCGCATGGAGCGGCACCAGCAGGGCGACAGCCGCTGGTGGATCCAGAAGCTCGTCGACGCCCCCGACACCGACTCGACCTAGGGCGGGCTAGGATAGCATCGACCAGACGATAGTCACCACGATCACCAGAGCGATTGCCACACCCAGTGCCCAGCCGAGTTGTGCCAACCGAGGCCGGGTCGTCGCATCTCCTCCGAGGACGAACGGCACAGGGCCGAGCATCACCAAGGCGGAGGGGGGATGTTCCCCCAGCTCGGGTTCCTCGTCGAAGCTCTCCTCCCGGATCCCTGGCCCGAGCAGCCACCCGAAAGCGATCAGCAGCAGACCCAGTCCAAGGAGTGGCAGAGCAGCCACGGCCATGGGGAAGTTGGAGGGGCCTGACGGAAACACCCGAAGAGGTCCCGTATCGCCAAGACCGCGGAGTGCCCACCAAATCAGCAACGACACTGCGATGCTGGTGGCGAGCAGACCCACCTGTAGCATCAGGACGGAGAGCCTCGGGGCCCGCGGCAATACGCGACGCATGCCTGCCAACCCGCTGCTCCACAGGTCGTCGATAAGGTCGTCGGTCTGCGATGTCTGAGCTACGCTCATATGGGCCTACCCTGCTGCTGTGATGATGCCCGTCATCTCAGTCCAGCTTCCGGAGCTCGAGCGCCTGTTGGGCTCGCCACCTCCACGGGAGACGCTGCTTGCGCAGCTCCCGCTGATGGGCTGTGACATCGACCATGTCGAGGGCGATGAGCTGGCGGTGGAATTCTTCCCCAACCGGCCCGACTGCTACAGCGTCGAGGGGATTGCCCGGGCGTTGCGGTGCTACCTTGGCCTAGGGACACCGACCGTGCACTTTGCGGTGAGCGCACCCACGGTGAGCCTCAAGGTCCACCCTTCGGTCGTGCCCCTGCGTCCCCACATCGTCTGTGGGATCGCGCGGAACCTGCACCTTGACGATCCCACCATCACCTCGTTGATCGGTTTGCAGGAGAAGCTCGACCTCACGCTGGGGCGGCAGCGGGCCAAGGTCTCGATCGGCCTGCACGACTTGCGTTCCCTCAGCCCACCCTTCGAGTACAAGGCGGTCGGACGGGACTTCAGCTTCGCCCCGCTCTCGGCGCTTGGCCCCGAGGGGCCGACCCACGAGCAGGAAATCGCCACGATCCTGCGGGAGCATCCGAAGGGAGTCGCCTACGCCCACCTGTTGCCGAAGCGCGGTCCGGTCCCCATCATCCTCGATTCACAACGGCGCGTGCTGAGCATGCCACCGATCATCAACGGCACGCACAGCGCCGTGACGGCGCGTACGACGGACCTTTTCCTCGACATCACCGGCACCGACGGCACCGCGGTCGCCGCCGCGCTCAACGTCATGATGACCATGCTCCTCGAGCGCGGCGGCGTGCTCGAGGCGGTGACCATCGTGCGCCCCGATGGCAGCCTGGTCGCTCCGGACCTCAGACCCCGCGCCGCTGTCGTGGCCGTGGACCAGGCGTGCGCCCTTCTGGGCGTCCCCCTGGATGCCGCGAAGGTCGCGCAGTGCCTCGCGCGCATGGGCCATGAGGCCAAGCCCGCCGCCGATGGCCGTACGGTGCAGGTGGCGACACCGGCCTACCGCGTCGACTTCCTCCACGCGGTCGATTGGCTCGAGGAGGTCGCCATCGGATACGGCTTCGACCGGTTCGGCGGCTCGCTGCCCACCGCCCAGACCTTTGGTCGCCCCCTGCCGCTGCGGCTCGTCGATTCTCGTGCGCGCATCGGCGCGCTGGGCATGGGGTTCACCGAGATGGTGGGTTTCACCCTCAGCAACGACCTCGAACAGTACGGGACCTCGGGGTTGCCACCACCCAACCCCACGCGCATCAGCAATCCCACCAGCGATGAGCAGACGCTGCTGCGCACCTCGCTGCTGCCGGGGCTGCTGGGCCAGTTGCGGCTCAACCGTCAGAACGACTTGCCGCAACGGATCTTCGAGGTCGGAGACGTGATCATCGACCATCGCAACGTGCGCGCCCTTGGGCTGGTGTGGATCGCATCGAAGGTCGGCTGGAGCGATATCAAGGGCGTCGGGCAGCGGCTCCTGCAGGACTTGGGCGTCGACGCGCAGATGATCGCTCGTGAGCGGGCAGGGTTCATCGTCGGCAGGGTGGGCATCCTCCTGACCGCCGACCATCGGGAGGTCGGGGTGCTCGGCGAGATCCATCCGGCGATGCTCGAAGCCTTTGGTCTGGCCGCTCCGACGGTCGCTCTGGAGCTGCGTCTCGAGGGGACCGTCGAGCCCGAGGGTGTCGGGGCACTACCTTCTGCAGCGTAAGCGGAGTGGCACTACTCGGAGGCTCCGAATCGGTCAAGGAACGTGTTGACAGAGGTCCCACGTTGGACCTTGCGCTTCATGTCGCGCACCAGCCCGTCATAGTAGGCGAGCATGTGGTCGATCCGCTGGAGGTCACCGGTGCGTCGGCGACGCTCCCGGAAGGGCATCGCGCGCAGCTCGCCCAGCAGGTCGGTACGGCGCTGTTCCCAGCGGCGCCGTTCCTCGACGGCCATCAAGATTGCCTTGGCATCCATGTCGCCGGTCCGCTCCCCGTCGGTCGCAGCGATGCGACTTGGGGCAGGGTACTTATCAGTTGTGGTTTCAGCTGGCGGCGTGCGCGGATTCATGACGTCACCTCCGTCGAGGGGGCCGCAACAAACGGCGGGGGAGGGCTTGCCCGCAGGAAGGGCAGGCCGGTCGTCGCCGAGCCGCCCTTGGTGGGGAGTGGGCCCAGTGGCGCCTGTTTGCAACTGGGGCAGCGGCCTGCCCGCAGGGAGCAACTCAGGTGCAGCAGGCTCCCGCAGGGACACGCCCAGCGGTCGACCTCGTGCTTGAAAAGCCCAAAGCACAGCCCACAGCGGAGCGGTACATCTTGGGTGGCGGTCACGTGCGGAAGCGGGGGACCCTTCCACCACGGGGGCGGCGGGGGAAGCGGCATCGGTTCGGTCGGTACCGTCGAGGTGACCATCTGCGGCGCCGACCCGACGGCGGGCGATGGCCCTTCCTCCTCGTCGGAGGTGGGCAGGTCGCCCCCCTCGCCGGGGTGAGGGTCCCGCGCCTGGGGCGGCGCCTCGGTCGGCGACGGGGTGGCCACGAAAGGGGCCTTGCGGGCGGCGCGCCAGCGCACCGCCACGCTCAGGGCGATGGCGAAGCTCAGCGCCACGACGAGCGTCGTCGAGGTCAGCGGGAGTGTCACAGAGGCGGCGACGGGCTCGATCGTCGCAGGACCGGTGCCGATCACGAAGGTGTGGGTCCGTTCGAATCGCAGCGGGCCGAAGTCGACACGCCACAAGACGCGATGCGACCCTGGCTCGAGAGCGCCGGTGCCGACGGAAGCGACCGCGGACCCGTGCCCGTGAGACTGTCCCATGGTCGCGGGAGAACGCCATACCCCCCCGTCGAGCTGCAACCGCACCGCTGGCAGCGGGACCTGGCTGATGAGCGTCGGAGGGATGCTCCAGTGGATCGTCGAGCCTAGGATGTCGCCTTGGAGCAGACCGCTGGCGAGGTCGTCTGCCAGATCGACCTGCACCGGCAGCGGCTCGATGGCGATCGTCGCCCGCAAGGGCTGCTCGAGCGCGGCGTCGACCGTCAGCGTCACCAAAGGGGGAGCGTCCCAAGGGATGTTCCAGAGGACGGTCCCGTCCTCGAGCAGCAGCAGCCCCTTTGGGCCATCGAGCAGCAGCAGCGGACGATCGACGACGGTCCCGTCCTCGAGCAAGAGCATGCGGGCTCGGAGCTGACTGCCGGCCTGGACCTCACCAATCGGTTCTACCGTCGCCTCCCATCGGGATGGGGGGATCTCCCAGCGGAGCAGTAACGCCTGGCGGACCTCGATCGCCCCTACGACGGCGACGAGCTCGAGCTGCCCGACCTCCGGCAGCGGATGGAGCCAGGTGACGTTCTGGCCATCCCACGCCAGGTCGGGCAAGCTCGGTTCGAGGCTCAATTGGAGGTTGGCGGCGGCTTCGGCAGGTTCGACGACCGCCGATGCCGGTACGACCAGTGCTCCACGGCTAGTGACCTCTGCCTCGGTGGCTGCGATGATCGAGACCTGCGGCACGGGTGTGGGCCAGCCCAACAGCAACCTCTGGAGGGCCGCCTCCGGGAGCGGACCGGTGGGCAGCAGCGGCGCGAGGACCAGTCGGAGAGTCAGGGCACGTTGCGTCATCCCCACCGTCGGATCGCAATCGACGGTGAGGATACCCCGATCATCGACAACTGCGCTCGAGCTATTCCCCCCATCATCGATCGTCAGAGCGAGTGGGAGGGTCTGCTTGGGCTGCCACGGGTTTGGCAGTGGCAACAGGCGCAGGACTCTCACGGGTGAGTCGCAGGGCAGCGGCGATTGTGCCAGCAGAGGCAACTCGGCTGGCCAGTGGATCCCAACGACCCCCAAGGCAAGACCCTCGATCGCCAGCGCGATGGGTGGGTGGGAGAGGGGCAGGTCGGGGTCGATCTCGACGCTCATCTGTAGGACATTCTCCCCATCAACTCCGACATCGACGCACGCCGTGCAACTCCCTAGCGGCAGCAACCACGGGCCACTCACGACCAGGTTCATGCCGGCGGGGGAGGTCGAGCCGCTCCAACGCAACTCCCAGCTGAGGGCCCCAGCATCCAGGAGGATCCCCGTGGGAGGGATCGGGACCTCGCTCGACACCGTAGAAGAGGGGGAGAGGAGGAACTCGAGCGTCCCAAGCTGCAACGTGGCGGATTCGAGCACGGGCTCCTCGAGCGTCGGGCTGGTGGAGATGGTCAACCGATGGAAGAGGACCACTTGCGCGCGTCCGCTGTCGGCGACCCACAGCCGCCCCAGGTCATCGAACGCCATGCCACGGGGGTGGCGCAAGACCGGAGCGTCCAGCCGCAGCGGGGCACCGCCTTGAGGCTGTGCCAAGAGCACACCCTCCTCCCCACCGCTCGAGAGTGCTGCGGTCGCATCACCGACAGCCAGCGCAAACGTCGTGGCCAAGTGCAGCGGGCCAAAGGGGTCAGGGCCGCCGACCCCTGCCAGAGCGTACCGCGAGACCGAATCGGAACCTTCGTCGAGCACGAACAGGTCCCCCTGGCGTTCGGCGATCGCCCTGGGCCAGCCGAGGTCGGTCCCTTCGAGGAGCCGCTCCCCCGGTCCGGAGGTGGGAGCGAACCGGAACACCGCTCCCCGCTGCGGGTCGGAGGCCAGCACGCGACCGTTCCCGTCGATGGTGACGTCGGTTGGGAAACTCAGCGCGTCGGACTGGCCCGCCGTCGAATCGAGGATGCCGATCAGCTCGCCCTGGCGGTCGATCAGTTGTACCCGACCATTGCCGGTGTCGGCGATGGCCATCGCCGCCCCCTTGGCGGCGAAGGCTATCCCCTGGGGCTTGGAGAAACTGGTCGGGTAGGAGCTCCCACCATCGGCGCCGATCACTCGACGAAGGACCAGCTCGGAGTCGTAGAGCCGCACTTGCGATCTCCCCGCATCCGTCACGGCCACATACCCGTCAGGCGCGATCGCCACGTCCAGGGGCGCTCCGATCGCCGAGCCGACTCCTGCGGAGGTGTCTGCCGCTGCAAAAGCCTCCAACCCGATGCGGGGCCGCAGGACGAAGTCGCCGCCACCGAAGTCGCTCTGCATCCCCGGCAACGGGACGCTACCCCGATAGACGGAGAGTTCGATGTGATCCGTGCTCCGCTGCGGCAACAGCGTTCGCACCAGCAGCGAGCGGCCCTCGCGCGTCGACGCGACGCCGAGCATCTCGAAGGGCAGTTCCTGCTGTGGGCCGCTGGCAGGATGCCACGTCAGGGCGATCCCTGCACACAGCGACAGCGGAGGGGAGGTCGGCCCTGAGCCCGCCTCTCGGACTTCCCAGCCCTCCTCGATTGGTACGATCAGGTCCACCAGCTGCTCGGCGAGCGGCCCGGGGGAGACGAGGGTGAGGTCCGTGCGCCAACGCGCTGCGGGATAGACCCACTGGGAGTCTATCGGCGGGGGGAGCACCTGCACGACCGCGGCGTCGATGCGCAAGGTCGCAGGGACCTCGAGCTCACCGCTGATGGTCCCCCCGGTGGCCTGAGCGAAGGTCGACGCTTCGAGATGGAGCGCCGCGGCGCCCACCTTCTTGCCCTTGATGCCGACCAGCGGCGTCCCTTGTGCGTCCACATGGACCTCGAGCGCAGGTTCGTCCTGAGTGGTCGCCGAGTGCACCAGTCGCTCCTGTGGGAGCGTTCCCCCCTGCAACTCGAGGTGCTCGACCTCCAAGGCTGCCAGGACAGGCAACGGCGCGCGCAAGATGGCCGCTCCGCGGTCGTCGGTGACCGACGATGCCGCAAGGGGGAGGCTCTCGACCGTGGCGATCGGCCGGACCGATCCAAGCAGCGTTCCCTCAGCGCTGTCGCCTTCGGGGGCGGCAGCCAAACTTGCCGAGGGGAACAGGAGCAGCAGCACGACCATCATCGCAGGCACCGAGCGCAGCGCCACGAGAGCGCAGGGGGACGAACGCGTCATGCCATGGCCATCAGCAGCCTAGGTTTTAACAGTTTCTATATTTTCTATACACCAGGTCGACCCCATGCTCGTCGCGGCCGCAGTCGAGACTCAATCAGCAGGACCGATGGGCCCCTGGGGCGCCGTCGGGTCCTCGTCGATGCCTTCGAGCAGGTGCATGGTCTGGGCGACCACGTCCTCCGAGTTCGGTTGGTGCGTGCTACGGACCGTGGGCTTGGACTTGACCACTTGGTGAGCGATGTCGGCGAGCAGGCCCGTCAAGGAGGCGACGTTGCGGCATGCGACCCCCAGCTCGACGGTCCCACCGCTCTCGTTGACTGCCACCGTGATGACGATCTCCTCGCCGCCCTGCGGGACCTTGCCATAGAACCACGCGACCTTCCCCATCGGCTGGTCGGAGGCAAGAACCGGTGCATCCTCCGCGGCAAGCTCGCGCACCATCCGCACGTCATAGCCTGCGACGATGTCACGGATGTGCTGGTAGAGGGCGTCGAGGGTCATCGACGAGGGCGGCCGGAAGGAACGGTGGTCGCGCACCGAGGCATGGCTCAGCAGGCGCCGCAGGATGGCGAGGTTGACCGTCTTGGGGGTGTAGAAGATCGGGCAGACGACATCGAGGGGCTTTGGCTTCATCACCAAGGTCCGCCGTGTGCCCCCGACGTCGCCGTAGGAGAGGGTGCATCCCAGCGTCGAGGTCTGACAGATGACGGGGTCGAGCAGATAGGCGACCGTGCGCTTCTCCCGGCCGGGGACGGTCCCCACGAGGACCGCTTCACCCGAACGCCCCAGGGCGGGTTCGATGTGGTCGAGTCGCAGGTAGGCATGATCGAAGTCGAGCAGGAGTTCGCAGCCCGAGATCGGGACGGTCGTATCGTTGACGACGGCGACCTTGAGCCGCAGGTACCCCTGGAAGAACTCCAGCCCCGAGCGCACGCGCACCCGACGGACCACCTTGCGCTGCACCAGGGATCGCTCCAGGGCGAAGATCGGCTCGAGGTGGCCCTCGATCCCCGGCAGACCTTCGAGGTCCCCATCCCAGTGGTCGAGCATCGCCCCATAGTTGCCATTGACGGCCACGGCGACGCGCTCGAGCTCCTCAGCCATCTGCGGCGGAGGCGTGCCCGAGACGAGCACCGCCGCGAGCACCTCACCTTGGCCATGGAGCACGACCTTGAACCGATCGAAGGCGAAGGTCTGCAGCCCCGCTTCAGACTTGAAGCTCTCTTGCACGAAGGTCTGGATCGCCACGAGCATGCCCGAGACGAGGTCTGCGGGTAACTCGTCCTCCTCCTCCTCGCCTTCGGGCGTTCCGGCAGCCTGCCGATGGGTGATGAGCCGGCCATCGGCATGGATCAGCAGCACCGAGACGACGTGGAAGGGATCGACCGCAGCGCGGGCTCCCTTGGCGAGGGCTGGGGTCGGCCCCGGTTCGGTCCCCAGCCGTGGTCCAAGATCGGAGGAAGGTGGTGCGGCCTCGTCAACCGGCGGCGGCGCGGGTGTCGGGCTGTGGTCCTTGCGACGGCGCGCGACCACCAGGGCCAGGAGCACCACCGCACCGAGCACACCCAGGGCTGCGAGCCCAAGCGGGCTGGTGAAGACGCTGAGCACCCCCGGTCCTGCCCGGTGGTCGTCCTTGCCTCCGTCGATGCCGGATGCCTGGACCGTCAGGTGGACGACCCCGACGGCGCGGGAGGACCCGTCGTCGACGACCCATTGGAGGAGGTGCTGGCCGACCATGCTCTTCGCGGGGGTCCAGCTGACGGCACCACTGCGGCTGACCGTCGCCCCTTCAGGGCCCTCGAGCAGGGAGAAGGTCAACGTATCCCCTTCGACGTCGGAAGCCAGCAGGGAGAAGGTGGCCGAGGTCTCGACGACGAACTCCCAGTTCGCCGGACCGACTGCCAACGGGGGCTCGTTGACCGTCGCGCGCGGCGAGACAAGGAAATCGAAGGTCTGGGTGCCGTGGACCTGCCAGAGGCCATCGGAGACACTGACCGCCCACGAATAGTGCTGCCCCGGCACCAGGGGCGTGGGGACACGCAGCTGCGACACCTGGCCCGTGACGTTGCCGATCAGCGTCGAGGGCTCTCGGAGCGCGACCGCAAGGCTGTCGTTGGAGAGGAAGACGCTGGCGCTGATCGGATCACCGTCGGGGTCGGTGGCGTGCCAGCGTAGCTGGACGAGGGTGGTGTAGACCGCCACGCCGTCGACGGGGTCGAGCAGCTCGACGCTGGGGGCATCGGAGGCACTGCTCGAGAGCACCTCGATGCCGAAGCGTTGCTCAGCGCTCGTGAAGGCGTCGACGACCTGCAGGCTGACCGTGTGCAATCCCACGTCGCGGCCCTGAGGGGTCCACACCAACCGTCCCGTGGTCGTGGCGACCGCCATCCCGTCGGGTGCTTGGATGAGGGTGTAGCGCAGACCCGCGATGCCGTCAGGATCGGTCACCAGCGGTTGGTAGACATAGTCGACCCCGACCTTGGCCATCGGCGGTGGGAGGCTCTCGAACCGCGGCGGTGAGTTGACGACGATGGAGAAGTCCTGCACCACCGTGGCGTTGCCATCCCCGATCGCGATGATCACGTGCTGCATCCCGCGCTGCCCCTCGGCGGGCACCCACTCCAACAGGCCAGTCGTCGACCCGATCGACATCCCCGAGGGCCAGGTGTCGAGCTCGTAGTGCAGCACCTCACCGATGTCGTCGTCGACCGCCTCCACCTGATAGAGGAAGGGGGAGCCGACCGCTGCGGCCGTCGGTGGCTGGCTGACCACCAGCGGGGGATCGTTGGTGTTGCGTACCTCCAGGGGAAACGAGGTGTTGGTCCGGTGGTCCTCAGCGTCGCTGACCTCGATGGTGATGGTACGGATGCCGACGTCGGCGTTCTCCGGCGTGCCGAGGAGGAGCCCAAGGGTACCATCGAGGGAGAGCCATGCTGGGGCATCCAGCAGGCGCCAGGTGGGGGCGAGGGAGCCGATGTCGGGGTCGCTGCCGTTGAGGGTCACCTCATAGAACGAATCCTCCCACGCTGGCGGCAGCTGCATCGTCGTCACCGACGGTGCGTCGGGGAGGTCACCGACAAGGATGGTGAGGTTGAACCACCCCACACCGCCGAGGTCGTCGACCATGCTGACGTTGAAGTGGTTGAGCCCGACGTCAGGGGCACGTGGGGTGCCCAAGAGCGCCCCGCTGTCGTTGTCGATGCTCAACCACGCGCCAGGAGGGGAGAGCGCCCACACGATCGCGCTGTAAGGGTCATCGTCGCTGTCGAGGTCGGCGGCGTAGGTTGCGTCCTGGTCGACGCTGCTTGGGGGCGCGATGAGCACCTGGGGGGGCCGGTTGAGCACCTGCAGGCTGAGGTTGCGCTCGGCGACGTTGCCATACGCATCGCCGGTCTCGACCTGCAGCCAGTAGGAGCCCACGTCGGCGTGGGTGGGCGTCCCTTGGAGGCGAATGGTCAACGGGTCGAAGGTGACCCAGCCTCCGTCGCTGCGAACGTCCCAGCCAGTCGCCGTCCCGTTGACCGCGACCAGGGGCAGGTCGAGCGTCGCATCTTCGAGCACCACCAGGTCGGTCAGGTTCGCCGGCAGATCGATGCCGCGGATGGGCAGGTCGATCGACTTGGCCGGGGCCTCGACCGAGGAGAGGGTCAACGTATCGCCCAGGTCCGCCGCAATCCAGCCGAAGCGCTCATGGGTGCGATTGGTCACCAGCACCTCACCAGCGTAGGCACCGGAGTTGAGCGCCGTCTCGGTCAGGTCGATGCGGATGTGTCGCAGGTGCGAATCCGATCGGATCTCGACCTGGCACCGGTCGATGCTCAGCGGTGAGGCGTCGAGGCCATCGACCTGCACGAAGACCCGTTGGCCGACCGCCGCGGTGGCGATCGGCTGCTCCCGTGCCACATCACCATAGACGGTCACACCAAGGACCCCATTGGGCCGGTCGTTGTGAGCGGGTGTCAGGCCGTACGCCTTGCCCATGCCGTTGCCGGCCTGATCGTTCTGGGGTGCACCGATGAGGAAGTCATCGAGCCCATCGCCGTCGAGGTCCCCGCCGCCGCCGGCCTCGTCGCATGCGCGATCGTAGGAGGCCTCCCCGATGTAGCTCGCCGCTGCGACGGGAAGGGGCGGCTGGTTCGAGGTCCAACCCACGAGGCTGCCCAGGATGAGGTACGCCTCACCGGCGTGCTGGTCGAGCGTGTCATTGGGTGCGCCGCACAGGAGCATGTCGCTCAGGCCGTCGCCGTTGACGTCGCTCCCGATGGGGATCGCCTCGCCAAGCTCGTGGTCCTCTGCAGTCCCGATGAAGCTGGTATCGGCGAGGGCGGCGGGGAGTGTCGGTTGCCACTCCGCCGTGGGTCTGCCCAGGTAGAGGTAGACCGACCCCGACTCGAGGGCGAGGGGGGAATCCTTCGGCGCCCCCACGAGCACATCATCGAGCCCGTCCCCGTTGACGTCCCCAGGCCCAGCGACCGTGTAGCCGGCCTGGCTCGTCGCCGAGGGGCCGAGGAAGGTGACGTCGGCCTCGCCAGCGCCGGTCGAGGCCTTCCAGCCTTCGGGGCGGCCGAAGTACAGATAGGCCTTGCCGGCGTCCCAGTTGCCGCCATCGGCCGCATAGGGCGCCCCCATCAGCAGATCGTCGATCTGGTCGCCATTGACGTCGCCCACCCAGGAGACGTCCCAGCCCAATCGGTCACCGTTGGAGGCGACGAAGGTGGCAGCAGCGCTGGCGGTCGTGACCGTCCCCGACAGGCGCTGCGGGCCGCCGTAGAACAGGTAAGCGCGGTCGGTGCTGTCGGTCCCGACCAACAGATCGGGATAGCCATCGGCGTTGACGTCACCCGGCCCGGCGACATCGTTGCAGAACCGATGCCCCGGTTGGCCGATAATCCGTGCGTCGGCAGCGTTGAGGTGGCCGTTGAGGATCCACCCTTGGCTACGACCATAGAAGAGGTAGCAGGCGCCTGAATTGGATCCATTGGAGTCGACCTCGGGCCCGGCGACGACGAAGTCGTCGAACCCGTCCCCGTCGAGGTCCCCGGGGCCAGTCACGCGACGGCCGGCGCGGTCGTCAGGATCCTCGCCATAGTATGAGGCGTCAGAGTTGGCGAGGCTCAGGTTGGCTCCCCATGGCTGGACCCGTCCGAAGAAGAGGTAGATCTTGCCCACGTCCCCATTCCCCGGTTCGTCGGCGAAGTTGCTGGTGATGGCGAAGTCATCCCGGCCATCGCCATTGACATCCCCAAGGAATGCCTCGCCACGGCCACTCTCCTCGTTGTCGCCCTCGCCCAGGAACGAGATGCCGACGTTGCCCAACCAGGTATGGGGTGCATCGTCGATGGGGGCGACGCCACCAACGGGCACGGGCAGGACCGGGAGCAGGGCAAGCAGCACCAACAGGGCCCCAAGGAGACCGTTCGTGCTCACCAACGTCTCACCCGGACCGGAGGCCAGCCGGCGGCGGCCGCTGGGGATGACGGCCGATATACGTTTCGACTTCCCGCCCATACTGCGAAGCGGGACAGGGATGGACGCACGAAAGGCTCATACCCACGAACGCAGAGCGGGGGACGGGGTGCGTTCGCGCACCCTATCGGGGCTCAGTCTCCCCCTATCGAGGCCGGTAATGCTTCGGCCTATTCTGGGCCCCGATTCTTCAGGGTACAGGGGGGATGAGGTCGCCACCGCTCGCGCCGCTGCGGACGTCCTCGAGGAGGAACTTGAGCAGGTCGGGCGCGTTGAGCTCGCCGACCAACCGCTGGTCGCGATCGACCACCGGCAGGTCGCTCAGCTGCAAGGCGACCATCTTCTCCCAGGCGTCGATCAGGAGGTCGTCCTCGCGCACCGACGTGGGCGGGTGCATCGCACCGTCGACCTGCTGGGTCGAGAGGTGCTTGTTCCAGGAACGGGCGAGGGAGGCGACGTCGCCGCGGTTGGTGACGGAGCGGGCCGGCTCCGTGCGTAACAGGTCGCACAGGCGCACGACACCGACGAGCGTGCCCCTGGCGTCGACGACGTAGACCGAAGCGGTGTCCGGATGCCGGAGGCATTCCTCGACCGCCCGTCTGATGGTGGCTCCCGAGGGGACGATCGCCGGGGCGCGACCAAAGGAGCGGTGGGCGTCGCGGACCTTGTCGAGCGTCCGTCCCGCAGGCGTCGCCATGATGCGTCGCAGATGGGCAACGAGCGCATAAACATTGGTGGGGGATCGCCCGAGGTCGGTCCCCGTGCGCACCAACAACCCCAAATCCCGAAGCGAGGGTGCAAGGCCCATGGTGACGGGGCCGATCCGCAGCGGCGCACTGGCCCTGGCAGTCGTGCTGCTGCTGCTCACGACCGGGCTCTCGAGCGCGCTGCAGCCTCCGGCCTTCCCCCAGCATCTGCGGATGCCCCGGCCCTGGCTGGGCGACGTAGAACCGGGCCACTGGCACGCACGCGCACCGAGCAGCGTGCCCTGGTACGATCGCACCAGCCGCGACACGGACCGAGACCATGTCGAGGACCGCCTGGAGGGCTGGCTGCGGACCTACGGCCCCGCCACGACCGCCGAGGTCTACCTCGATTACGACCGGGTGCCCACCGGTTCTGACGTTGCCAACCTTGAGGAGCTGGGGATCCTGATTCTCGACCACTTCGCCTACCTGCAGCTGCTCTCGCTCAGTGGCGTACCCTTGGGAGGGATCGAAGCGCTCGCTGCGCTCCCGCACGTGGTCTTCGTCGAGTCCAAGCCATCGCTCGTGCCCGGGAGCGACGTGGCCAATCCGGCCGTCAAGGTCCGTGGCAGTCCCGAGTATTCGCCCCACACCGTCTGGGAGGAGCTCGGCTATGATGGTGAGGGTGTCGCCCTTGCCGTGCTCGACACGGGCGTCGATGATGGCCACGAGAGCTTCTCAGGCAAGTTCCTCGGCGGCGCGGACATGACCAAGCCCACGGTGCCGATCCTCTGGCCCAAGGACGGCTCCGACGATCCCGACGACGCCCAGGGTCATGGCACCACCTGCGCGGGCATCGCCCTTGGCACCGGCGGCGCGGCGGGCACCTACGCCGGCAATGCCCCTGGCGCCGGGCTGGTCGACGTGCGCATCGGCACCGCGCTGGGCTTCTCCGTCGGAGGCGTCCTCGACGCCAAGATCTTCGACAGCATCCTGCGGGCCTTCGACTGGGCGATCTCCCACAAGGACCAGAAGTGGACCAACGGACCGCCTGGGGCGGAAGGCATCGACATCATCACCATCAGCTTCTGGGGCGGCGCTGGGGACAGCTCCGACGGGACCGACCCCTACAGCCGCGCGCTGGACGCTGCCGTCGAGGCGGGCATCGTCACCGTCACCATCGCCGGCAACGCCGGCCCGGACAACCAAGGTATCGCCTCGATCTCCGCGACCGAGCGGGGAATCACCACCGCCAGCAGCGACGACCGCAACACGGTCGACCGTCGGGACGACGGCATCGCCGACTACAGCAGCCGCGGCCCTCGTGCCGACGACGGCGACGCCAACCCCTACGACGAGTTGCTCCCCGACCTGACAGCCCCCGGAACCGACATCCTGCAGGCCAACTACGACCGCTTCGGCGATGGGAGCAGCAGCACCTACGGTCCGCGCGGCAGCGGGACCAGCTATGCCGGCCCCAACGTCGCCGGGGTCGCGGCGCTGATGCTCCAGGCCAACAGCAACCTCACCCATGACCAGATCAAGGAGATCCTCAAGCTGACCGCCGAGCGACGAGGATGGAACGCCACCGACCCCGACCTCGACCCGGTGTGGAACCGCGAGGTCGGGTATGGCATCATCGATGCCTACAACGCCACCGTCATGGCCCGTGACCTGACCGAGGTCGACACCCTCGACGTCGGGCTGCAGGCCTACGTGCTGCAACCCTCCGACGCCCTGCTGGGGAACGTCAGCGGCCTGGTGACGATCAACGGCTCCTCCTGGGACCGCCAGCTGCGCGGCGTCGAGGGGGTGCAGTATCACATCGACGACGGCCCGTGGCGCAACGCCACCGACGACAGCGGCGACGGGACCTTCTGGAACTGGTCGGTACGTGTCGATACCCGGCATCTGCGAAGCGGCACCCATGTCGTATCGGTGCGCGCCGTCGGCGGTGGCTCCCACTCGCTCTCCGACAACGTCACCTTCTCGAGCGCCCAGGGCCCGACGACGACCACCTCTCCGATCTCGGTGTTGCTGCTGCCGCTGCTGGTGGTCCTGATCGCCGTAGCGGTCAGCCTGTTGGTGGTGCAGCGCGTGCGCAAGACGCTGCGTGCACGGCGCGCGGCGAAGGATGGCCAGGCACCGTAGAGTCCCGACCTGCTCCACCCCAGGGCGAAGGTATTTGTGCGGATGCTGGGTTGGGCGGTCGCCCCGCCTTAGCTCAGCCTGGCTAGAGCGGCTGACTGTAGTGGAGACACCGGATCGGATCCGGCCAGCCGTGGCCATCAGCAGGCCCCCGGTTCAAATCCGGGAGGCGGGACTCCGGCCGCCCCCATCGGGGGCGGCCTTCTTTCTGCGGATCCTCACCCATGGGCGGCGACGACCAACGTCGCGCCCAGATAGTCGACATCGACGATCCGCCCGTCGGATTGCTCGACGACCCAGAGGGTCTCGTTGCCGCTCTGGCCAAAGGCCGAGACCGCCAGGCGCAGCTCCCGCATCTCGTCGTGCGCATCAGCGACCAATCCGCCCTTGAGCAGCTCCTCGGTCACCACCGAGGTCGACTGTGCGCTGCCGTTGTCGAGGGTGATCACCGCCTCGTTGTCGTCGGCGTAGGCGTTGCGGATGCGGACCTGCTCCCAGTGCAAGGTCGTGTTGTTGCCCGCCGGCTGGGCAGCCGAGCGGCGGTCGGTGTACCGGGAGATCGCCGTGGGGAGGTCGTTGTCGATGGTCGGGGGCGCGGTGTAGTCCTCGGCGTCGACGATGGCGTATTTCTGGACCGTGAAGCCGGCATAGAGCGGGAAGATGTAGGCCTCACGGATCGAGTTATCGGTCAGCCGCAGCGGGTAGAGGTAGCCCTCGTCGAGGGTCAGCTGGCTGAAGCCCTCGGCGCCCGAGGCCAGGAAGGTCTGCACCTGGGTGAAGGCCGTCAGGGAGGAAGCGTAGGAGTGGGCCTCACGGTCCCAGAAGGTCGCGACCCCGGTCCGGGTGTCGACTTGCACGAATCCGCCCAGGACGTTGCTGTCCTTCTGCCGCACCGGCACCTGCCAGAAGGTGTGGCTGTCGATGACCAAGAACCGCGCATCGATGTCGTCGGGGTCGTAGAGGTGCTTCTTGTCCACCAGCGAGTACCCGACGCCGAAGCGTTGGCCGGCCCAGTATTCGACCCACTCGAAGACGTAGTCGTCAGGGTAGACGACTTCCATCCATGAGGGGATCGCGGAATCATCGGGGTCATAGGCCGTGAAGTCGTTGATGTCGTCGACCGACATTATGACCACCTTGCGCAGGGTCGGGAGATTATAGCGCACATCGCGGTCCGAGAGGTAGATCACCCAGTGGGGCATGTACTGGTCGTCGAGGTCGATGCGGATCTGGGTGACCTCGTACTTGCCGGCGTACTGCCACGAGAGCTGGCGCCAGATGCGGTCCTTCCATTCGATCTTCTCCTGGTGGACGTTGAGCGGGACGTCGGGGCGATGGACGATCGCCGGGTCCTCGTCCTTCATCTTCGAGGGCTCGTTGGAGACGTAGACGAAGAACGGGACGTCCTGGTCGCCGAACCACTTCCAGGTCTCGAAGCGTGGCGCGTTGACCCACAGGAAGCGTCCGTCGACATAGGTCGGGTCGGTGTCCTGTGCCAGCACCTCTGGATCGGTGTCGAGCACCGAGGCACGGTCGGAGTAGGCGCGCTCGAGATAGGCCGTCGCCAGCCTCCAGCTGACCACGCGCACTTGCTCGGTGTCAGTCACGGCGCGCGGCTGCGGCCCGCTCCGGGGGTTCTCGTTGAGGCTCTGCAGCAGCGGGTTCTGCACGTCGGAGGGGTGGAACACGGGGTTGAAGGTCATCACCAGGAGCATGCTCACACACGCCAGCGCGCCGGCGGCCTTGAGGGCGGGCAGGATTGCCTCGCCGAGGTTCTTGCGCACCGGCACGAGCACGATGATCGGGAGGGCGACGATCGGGAGCAGGGCGACGTAGAAGTTGGTCGCCGCCACCAGCACCACTGCCAGGACGGGCATGGCCAGCATCAGCCGCAGGCTGCGGCCGAAGCGCTCGGGCTTGGTGGCCGAGACGTAGGAGATGACGAACCCGATCGCCAGCACAGGGATCGCCCAGGTGAGCACCTGCGGCAGAGTCCCGATGTAGTAGCTCCACGTCACCTGCATGAGGAAGGTGAGCACCAGCCCGGCGAGGATGGCACCGCCGAGCAACTTCAGCTGGATCTTGCCCTTGCTGACGGAAAGCCCAAGAAGGGCCATCAGCACCACGGAGATGACGTACTGGAGCATCTTTCACGACCACACGATCGGCGGACCAACGCTGGAGGGCAGCGGTCGGGTCGCCACTTCAAGCCTTTGGCTTCTCCGCGGGGCCCCCGTCGGGTCGGGAGGACTTGAAATCAGCCCTGGGCTGACCCGGGGGAGCCCCCCCCTGACGCAGGGCCTGCATGTGCGCCACCCGCGCGGCGATGGCCGCCGATGTGCCAATGTCCTTGCGATAGGTCACCTTGCCGTGGACATGCCGCAACGCCTCGGCGGCGACCTGCTCGGCGATCGCGATGCTCGGCCCGGTCCCGACCAACCCCAACGTGCGGCTGGCACTGGTGAACAGCCCCCCCTCGCGGCGGTCGACGGCGGCATAGTAGAGGAGCGCCCCCGTCTGCGCGATCGCCCTCTCGTCGACGTGCACCGGGTGGCCCGAGTCGCTGGTGTAGCCGTAGCCGTTGGGGACGACGTACTTGCAGACGGTCGCCTCTGAGGCAAAGGAGGGGACGACGTCACGCAGGCCGCCCTTGGCGATTGCCCTGCAGACGGCGACGAAGTCCCCCCGCAGCAGCGGCAGGACGTTCATCGCCTCAGGGTCGCCAAAGCGCGCGTTGAACTCGATGATCCGTGGACCGTCGGTGGTGAGCATGAACTGGCCATAGAGGATCCCTTGGAAGGGGGTGCGGTCGGTGCGCAGGCCGTCGACGACCCCTTGCAAGGCCGCCAGGGCGGCATCGTACTCGCTGCGCTGCAGGAAGGGCAGCAGGTGGTCGGGTGCGGAATAGGAACCCATCCCACCGGTGTTGGGGCCCAAGTCTCCCTCCTCGGCGCGCTTGTGGTCCTGCACTGCCGGTGTAGGGACGACCGCGGTGCCGTCGGTGAGCACCTGCAGGCTGAACTCCTCACCGATGAGCTGTTCCTCGATCAGCACCTGGTGAGCGCCCCCGATGCCCTCTCGGATGACGTCGGTGGCATAAGCCACGGCGTCGGCCTCCGTCGGCAGCTGGTCGCCGCTGACCTTGACGCCCTTGCCGCCGGTCAGCCCCAGCGGCTTGACGGCCACTCGGCCACCCAGCGCGTGGATGTGCTCTGCCGCACGCATGGGGTCGTCGAAGACCCCATGGGCCACCCGACCAGGCACCTTGTGTCGGTCGAGCAGGTTGCGCATGAAGGACTTGGAGAGCTCGACCTGCGCCGCGCGCTTCGAAGGGCCGACCACGGCGATTCCGGCCTTGCGCAGCTCGTCGGAGACCCCGGCGCCCAGCGGTGCCTCGGGGCCGATGACGGCGAGCTCGACGCCATGGTCGGCGGCAAGGGACGTCGCCAGCGCAGGGTCGGTGACCGCGCCCTTGTGGAAGTGGTGCGCCCAGGCCTGCAGCTGCGGGTTGGCGTTGGGCGCGAGCACCACCAGCTTGGTGCCTTCGGTGCGGAGCAGCGCTGCGGCGAGGGCCGATTCCCGCGCGCCGCCGCCGAGCAGCAGGACGACCACCATGGGGACCGGCGCTGGCCAGGCAGGCTGGGGAGATAACCGTTGGCTCCCACCGTGCTACCAGGGCTCCTTCTTGCGGCCCATGCGGAAGCCGACCTGGTTGGTCACGCGGTGCATCGCCGGCGTCACCAGCAGCAGCAGCAGCACCTGTGCACCGTCGATGCTCGAGAACGCGAAGCTCGTCGCACCCAGCAACAGCAGGAGCCAGGCACCGAGCAGGAAGTCCAGCTGGTCCGCCAGCGGCAGCGGCGTGCCGCGTCCCTTGCCTAGCCGTCGCTTGGCGTAGGACTTGGCCAGATCCCCCAGCATCGACCCAAGACCCAACAGGAAGAGGATGTAGAGGAATCCTACCCCGTAGGCCGCAGTGCCGAAATCGCTCAGCCACGGATGGCCGATGCGCGCCTGCGCTTGTTGCTGCGCCACACCGACCGCCATCGCGACAGCGACGCCGCCCAGGAGCCCACGCCAGGTCTTGCCGTCCCCCAGCAGCCGCTGTCCATCGCGCCCGACCCGTCCACCGTCGATCGGCGGACCGCCGCCGCAAAAGACCGCTCCTGGGCCAGCGACGAAGGCGGGGAACATCAGCCACAGGCCGCTGATCAGGCCCTCGAGCAGGACGATCGGCAGCTGGCCGGGGTCCATGGTCCCTTCCCTCGTCGGTCACATGTGCCGCCGCCCCCTTAAGGTCCCGGGGTCGACCGTCGCTGGCGCGGGCGAAGCTTGAAACCTCCCTTTCCGCTCTCGGAGGTGGAGGAAGGGAGATGGCCCGACGCCAGCGCATCGAGCCTGAGAGCAACCCTGTGGTCATCGTCGGCCCCTGCCGCACGCCGATCGGCAAGTTCCAGGGGCGCCTGGCGGAGATCCCCGCGCCGCGCCTGGGGGCCGTCGTCGTCACCGAGGTGCTCAAGCGCACCGGGCTCAAGCCCGAGATGGTCGACGAGCTGATCATGGGCAACGTGCTCTCGGCAGGGCTGGGCCAGAACCCGGCGCGCCAAGTCGGGATCTTCGCCGGGTTGCCCGTCGAGGTCGGGAGCTTCTCGGTCAACAAGGTCTGCGGCAGCGGGCTCAAGGCCATCATGCTCGGGGCCCAGTCCATCCGCGCCGGCGATTCGGAGGTCGTCATCGCCGGTGGGATGGAGAACATGAGCGCCGTGCCCTACTACCTGCCCAAGGCCCGCAACGGACTGCGCATGGGCCACGACCGCGTCATCGACGGCATGATCCACGACGGCCTGTGGGACGCCTACTACGACATCCACATGGGCGAGACCGGCGACATCGTCGCCGAGAAGTTCGGTATCTCGCGCGCGGACCAGGATGAGTTCGCCCTGCGCTCACACCAGCGCGCCCTCAAGGCCATCGAGCAGGGCCGGTTCAAGGACGAGATCGTCCCGGTGGAGATCCCCTCGCGCAAGGGCGAGACCGTGGTCTTCGACACCGACGAGGGACCACGCGCCGACACCACCATCGAGGGGCTCGCGCGCCTGCGGCCCTACTTCAAGAGCGATGGCACGGTCACGGCGGGCAACAGCAGCCAGATCAACGACGCAGCCTCGGCCATGGCGCTGATGCGCGAGGACAAGGCCAAGGAGCTCGGCCTCGAGGTCATGGGTCGAATCCTGGGCTACGGCACCTGCGGCGTCGAGCCGACGATGGTGATGATCGCTCCGGTGCCGACGACGCGACTGCTCATGGAGCAGCTCGACCTCAAGATCAAGGACCTGGGGCTGGTGGAGCTCAACGAAGCCTTCTCGAGCCAACCGCTGGCCGTCAGCAAGGAACTGGGGCTCGACCAGAACAAGCTCAACGTCCACGGCGGCGCGGTGGCGCTGGGGCATCCCATCGGCGCGACCGGTGCGCGGCTGACGACGACCCTGCTGCACCTGATGAAGCAGCGCCGGGTGCGCCGGGGCCTGGTGACGATGTGCCTCGGCGGCGGAAACGGCGTCGCGATGGTCCTCGAGCGCCTCTAGCGGGGCGAGCCCCGAGGTTGGGAGGACAGTGGCCACGAACACCATCGGCGTCATCGGCGCTGGGCAGATGGGTGCCGGTATCGCCCAGGTGGCCGCGATGGCCGGATACGAGGTGGTGTTGCAGGACATCGAACAGCGATTCGTCGACCGCGGCTTGGGCGTAATCCGCACCGACCTCGACAAGGGCGTGGCCAAGGGCAAGGTCGACGCCGCCCTGCGCGATGGTGCGCTGGGGAGACTCCGCGGGACCACCGATGTGAAGGTGCTCTCCTCTGCCTTCTTGGTCGTCGAAGCCGTCGTCGAGGACCCGACCCTCAAGAAGAAGGTCTTCGCCGCCGTCGATCCGTTGCTGGGCCCTTCGGCCGTGCTGGCCACCAACACCTCCTCGATCTCGATCACCGAGCTGGCGGCGGCGACGACGCGCCCTGACCGCTTCATCGGCATGCACTTCATGAATCCGGTCCCGCGGATGCAGCTGATCGAGGTCATCCGTGGCATGGCCACCTCGGATTCGACGATGGCCCTCGTCCTCGAGGTCGCGGCCAAGCTGGGGAAGACCGCCCTACAATGCAACGACTACCCAGGGTTCGTCTCCAACCGGGTGCTGATGCCGATGATCAACGAGGCGATCTTCTGCGTCGAGGAGGGGGTCGGTACGCCGCAGGCCATCGATGGCATCATGCAGCTGGGGATGAACCACCCGATGGGCCCGCTGGCGCTGGCCGACCTCATCGGCCTGGACACCTGCCTCTCGATCATGACGGTGCTGCAGCAGGGCTTTGGGGACCCCAAGTACCGCCCAGCGCCGCTGCTGCGCAAGATGGTGCGTGCCGGACGGCTGGGCCGCAAGAGCGGCGGCGGCTTCTACGACTACCCCAAGGGGTAGCGCTCAGCCGATGTTGCGCCCAGCATCGGGGTCGGGCATCCACAGCCCCAGGGCGTCGATCAGCGGGCGGACATCCTTGACGTACTGCTCCCGTGCCACCTCGTTGGTGGTGCGCTTGAGGCCGGCGTCGACCGCCAGCTGGCTGTTGCGGCTCTTGGAGTGACCGAACATGTCCAGTGCGCGCGGGAACCACTTGCACAGCGCGTCCTGCGCCATCTCCTTGTTGCCGTAGTAGCTGTCGTCCTGGACCATGCGCTTGAGGCCGTTGTACCCAAAGCCGATGTGCAGCTGCTCCTCGTGGAGCATCAGCGGGATCGCCCGCGCCAACGGTCCGAAGCTGCACTCCTGGAACATCCCCAACTGGTAGATCCCCACGCGGTCGACGAAGCAGGTGAAGGCCAGCACGTCGGACCATTCGTGGAAGGGGATGTTGAAGCTGTCCAGCTTGTGGTCGCCGAGCTTGCGCGAGAGCAGTTCCTCGACGCGCGCGCTGCCGCGCTCACCGAACATGCGCAGCACCTGGCATACCTGCAGGCCGTGGCGCATCTCGTCCTCCATGACCTTGGCCTGGAGCCAGCGGTCCTCCATCGTGGGCGCCTGGTCCATCCAGGGGCGGTGCTGCTGCACCGAGGCGAACTCCGTGTCCGCCTGGACGTCCATGATCCGAAAGAGCAGCTCGGCGTGCTCCTGGGGCATCATCTCGACGTTCTCGTACTTGCGCAGAGACTTCGCCTGCCCCCATCGGATGTCTCGCAGCGTCATGGCGTGCTGCACTGGGGTGAGCCCCTACAAAAGTCCTCGGGTCGGCCCCGCACGCGGACGTGTGCATCGCGATACTCTGGTCCCCCGGCCGCCGCCGACCCGGGGGACCCCGGATCCCGAAAGAGCGTCAAAGATGAATCGGCGTGAGCCCTTCTCGCTCGAGCGTGTCGCAGAGGATACTCCTGTGGCACGCCCTCCAGTCCGCCTCGAAACACAGGAGAGCCGAGACCTTGGTCTTCGCCAAGGCCGAGAGCATCATCAACGCCTCTTCCTGGCCTGAGAGGTGAGATTCGTAGCGGCGCCGGAACACGTCGAGATCGCCGTCCGACCGGTATGCGTCACGTACCGCCTGGGGGGTGCCCAGCTCGCGAAGGTGGAGGTAGCCGATCCCTTTCGCGATCAGGCTCTCGCGGAGTGTGCTCTTCGAGAAGCCTGGCTTGCGGCTCATCGGGTTCTCTCGGACGTCCACCAGTTGTTCCACGCCGTGGGTCAACAGGGAGGTCAGGACCGCTTGGAGATCCTTCCCCTCGTAACCGATAGTGTAGAGGCATCTCCCCTTCCGAGCGGCCCTCTTCCTCTTCGAGCCCTGCCGCGTCATCGAGGACCCCGTGTGTCGCTCGCCTTCCATCGCGAGGGCAACGTCCAAGAAGCAGTCGCCATGCCCGATGTGCGGCACTACGTCCGCACGGCCTCGTCGACGTTGCCGCCGCTGCGGGGCAGCAGCCCCTCGAGAGCCCGCACCAGCTCGATGGCCGGTGCGTCGACGAGGCGGATGATGGTGGTGGTGCCGTCGGCCCCGCTGCTGCGCTGGGCGTTGATCATCCCCAGGCCATCGAGCTCCTTGAGGTACTTGGAGAACTGGGTGTGCGCCCGCGGAGGCTCCTGCACCTCCTCACAGACGGTGCGGTAGGTGACCTCCGCCTGCCCGGTGGTCAGGCTCGCGCGGGTGCGCAGCGCCCGGGCGATCCCCAGCAGCACCAGCCGCTGGTGGGGGCTGAGCAGCTCCAGCTCGTCGAGGTTGGTGATTCCCTCGGCCTTGGTCACCGCCTTGGCGGCACGCACGTGCTCGGGGCCGATGGCGCTGACACCCTCCTGGGTCGCCGCGGCGGCGGAGCGCTCGAGCAACTCGATGGCAAAGCGCGCGTCCCCGTACTCGCCGGCGGCCTCGGCGATCAGCGCCAGCACCTCGGGCGGTGCGGCCCCCTCGATGAGGGCCAGTCCCGCCCGCTGGGTGACGATATCGAGCAGCTGGCTGACGGTGTAGCGGTCGAGGTTGACGATGTTGCCGCGCTTGAAGGCCGACAGCGTCGGCGCATCGAGTAGCTCGAGCACGTTGCGCTGGGAGACCAGCAGCAGCGACAGCGAGCCCTGCAGCCCCTTCTCCTCCTCGTCGAAGCGGCTCAGTTGGTAGATCAGCTCGCTGCCGCTGCGGGCGATCAGGGCGTCGACCTCGTCGAGGACCACCACCAGGCTGGCGCGCTGCTTGCGCAGGTCCTTCTTGAGGATGTCCAGCAGCTCCGAGACGGAAAAGCCCCGCACCGGCAGCTGGTCCTGGGTGCTGTTGACGATCTCCTGGAGCACCCCCTGGGTGGTGGCGCGACGGCGGCAGTTGATGTGCAGCCAGCGGATGGTGCGTCCCTCGGCGGCAGCCAGGGCCTGCAGGTCGATGCAGAATCGCTTGGCCAGGGTGGTCTTGCCGGTGCCGGTGCTGCCCTTGAGGAGGGCCCGTTGCGAGACGGGGCCGCCAAAGAGCCCCTCGAAGAGGGCGGCCAGCTGGTCCATCTGCTCCTGGCGGTGGGGCAGGCGCTCGGGGATGTAGTCGAAGTCCAAGACCCGGTGGTTGGCGACGATAGGGGAGTGGGGTCGCCGCAACATCGGCATGGTAAGGCGGGGTATCTGCAAGGCGGGTACTAAGCCTTTGACTCTCGGCCTTCCCCGGAGCCAGCGAGCCACTCACACCCTCCCCTCCCCCTGAGGCTTAAGGTCGCGATGGGGCTTGCTCGCATCGCGATGCGCCCACGGGCGTGTCGTGCGACGGTGGTCGCGCAGTCCCTCACCACATCGGTACCCGCGTGCCCTGACGCGGGTACCACCATTTTTGGAGGCCCCGTCACCGCCAGGGGCGGTGCCAAGGACCTAAGTAGCCCCCTGCCTGCTGCATCGCCGATGGCACGCAAGGTGCGCCCCGACCCGGTGGGCCCAGGAGGGCTGCCGCCGCTCTCGGAGCAGCTGCAATGGCGTCGGCGCGCACGCAACGGTAGCGGCCGCAGCCTCACCGACGAAGACGTCGAGTGGGTCTACCAGACGCTGCACTCACCCGCCGTGCCCTTCGACTGTGGCACCAAGTGCCGGGAGCACAACGGGGGGATCCCGTTCTGCTGCGACCACTCGGTGGCGGTGCCGGTGGCCTATGAGCCGGAGCTCCGCCTGTTGGAGCGCCGCACCGACCTGTGGCACCGCTGGGTGCCGATCTCGCGGATGGACCAGCGGATGGTCGACGAGGTCGACCCCTACAACATCCACGTCGTCTGCAAGGGGGTCGACCACTGCGAGCGCGACAACCGCTCGATCAGCTGCCGGATATTCCCCTTCTATCCACTGACGACCCGCAGCGGGGAGATCCTAGGCCTGGTCTATAACGAGGTCCTCGACAGCCGTTGCTGGCTCCATGACCGCCAGAGGATGATTGCCGCCAGCTTCGTGGTGGAGAACCTGACCTTCTGGCACTTCCTCTTCGAGCACCTGCCCGAGGAGAGGGAGCTGTTCGTGGGCATCAGCACCCAGCTGCGCCGCACCCATTCGACGGCCGGGACCAAGCCCCAGGTGCTCCGTCCCGAGGGAATCTTCGAGGCGCCGACGCGCGATGGTGAGGGGCCGCTGCGCTATCTGGGCCCCTTGGAGAGCCATCGGCTGGGGCTCAGCGGCAGGATGGTACCCATCGGCGTCACCGCCCAGTAGGGCGGCAGCACGCTTTTTATCCGACCTTGGGCCTTGCGGCCCAATGGGAGAGGCACCGGCTCCCGCGCACGTGGACATCGAGGAGCTGCTGCGCGGCTACGACGTCGACGACCTGACGGTCGCGACGGTCTGCTCCCACACCTCGTTGCAGATCTTCCACGGGGCGCGCAAGGAGGGCTACAAGACCCTGGGGATCTGCCTCGGGCCCCAGCCGCGCTTCTACGAGGCATTCCCCCGCGCAGCACCCGATGCATTCCTCTCCATCGAACGATACACCGACCTGCTCAGGCTCGAGCAGCAGCTGCGGGCGCAGAATGTCGTGGTGATCCCCACCGGCTCGATCGTCGAGTACCTGGGGGCCGACAACTTCCTGCGCTTGCGGGTGCCCACCTTCGGCAATCGCAAGGTGCTGCAGTGGGAGAGCGACCGTGCACGGCAGCGGGAGTGGCTCGATCGGGCAGGCATCCCCATGCCGCGGCTGTTGCCTGACCCGGCACAGATCGACCGGCCCGTGTTCGTCAAGCTCCATGGCGCCAAGGGAGGCCGTGGGGCCTTCATCGCCAAGAACTCGGCCGAGTACTACAAGGTCAACCCGCAGGTGCCCCACACGATCCAGGAGTACGTCGTGGGCACCCGCTACTACCTCCACTTCTTCTACTCGCCGCTGAGCGACGTCGGCTACCGCTGCTCCCGCGGCACGCTGCAGCTGCTGGGGCTGGACCGCCGCGACGAGAGCAACGTCGACGAGATGTACAAGCTGGGTGCCCAGGAGGTGCTGCGGGACCTGGGGATCTATCCCAGCTTCGTCGTCACGGGCAACATCCCCGTGGTCCTGCGCGAGAGCTTGCTGCCGAAGGTCTTCGCCATGGGCGAGGCAGTCGTCGAGACGGCGCTCGACCTCTTTGGCGGCATGATCGGCCCATTCTGCCTCGAGACGATCGTCACCGACAAGCTGGAGTTCCGCGTCTTCGAGATCTCCAGCCGGATCGTGGCAGGCACCAACCTCTACACCACCGGCTCACCCTATGCCGACTACCTCGCCGACGACCTCTCGACGGGCCGGCGCATCGCCCAGGAGCTGCGCGCGGCAGCATCGAAAGGCAAGCTGGCCAGTGTACTCAGCTGAACCTCGCGCTCAGTCGGTGACGAAGCAGCGCGAGTGTTTGCCGGAGCGCTCCAGACGCACCAGGTCCTGCTCGACGAGTGCGCGGATGTTGTCGTTGATCGTCGAGGTCGAGCTCCCCAGACGCTGTGCCAGCGCCTTCTGACTCAGCCCCGGCTCATCGCGCAGCAGGGAGACGATGCTCTTCTGCAACGCCGAGAGGAACAGTGGGTACTCGTAGGTCACCGCGTTGGGGAAGAAGCGCTTGAAGGGGCCGTGCCACTCGGCGATGATGAAACCCTCGCGCTCGAGGGTCTGCAGGTGGTGGGCGAGCTGGCCGTTGGTCAGCCGCAGGTTGCGCTTGATGAGGTTGTAGTGGACCCCCGGGTGGAGGCGCACCAGTCCATAGATCTGCCCGCGGACGAAATGGTCGAGGGTACTCTCGCCCTTGACGCGGGTGAACACAGGCACCAAGAGCATCTTGGCCAACAAGTACTTTGTGGGCTCGGCAAGCACCAACGCCACCAGCGCTGAAGCCGAGAGCGAGAGGCCGGCGACGGTGACGGGACGCAGTGGCGGAGGCCCCGCCTGGGCGGCGGCGGGGCCCACGAGCATCGGTGTGGATGCCTCGCTACCGAGGTAGCTGCCATCGCCATCGAAGACCGCCTCGACCTGCGAGCTGCCCACCGGCACGGCCAAGGGCTGATCGAGGCGCAGTGCACCGTGGTCATCGGTGCGACCACTGGCCAGGAGATCCCGTTGTTGCGCGCCGGCGCGCACCAGCCGGACTGTCTGCCCCGGCAGCGGGACGCCGCGGTCATCGCTGAGCAGGACCACCCCAAAGGCGGCAGCCCCGGGTGCAGCGGCCGAGGGGCTGACGCTCCAGCTCAGACGCGTGGGAATCACCACGAGAAGGTCGAGGCCGGTCGGTTCTGCAGCCAGGAGGGCATGAGAGGCCAGCGCGACGGTGACCGGCACGAACCCGGTGGCGTTGAGGGGGATGAGCAGCGCCACCGAGAACCTGCCACTGACGATAGGGACATCGACGACGATGCCCGCGGCGACCACCTCGAGGCGCACATGGTCAGTGACAACGTCACTGAGCTCGAGGTCGGGGATCGTCGCACTGCCGTGGAGGGTGACGACCGCGCCGCGGTGGAAGGGACCTTGCATCGGCTCGATCGCCAGCTGCACGTGCGCCGGGACGCCGATCTCGATGGTGCGCCCGAGCGGTCGGACACCGGCGGCACCAGCAAAGGAGACTTCGAGTGGGATGACGCTCCCGCGCCAACCCTCCCGCAGCGGCAAGGAACCCGAGAACCCTCCGCGCTCATCGAGACTGAGCTCCGAGGTCGTCGACGCAGGCAGGGCGATTCGCAGTGGCTGACCCGTCAGTGGATGCCCCGCCGCCAGGAGCGTCCCTTCGACCCAAAGCGTCTGCCCCGTCGCATCGACGGTGGTGCGGACCTGCAGGGTCGGCTCGACCCACCCGCTGAGGTCGAGGCGGGCCTGCGCGCCCTCGTAGTCGGGAGTCGGGTCGAGGCTGATGCGCACCTGCTGCAGCCCCGCGGGGGTCGCCGGGAGCGCAAAGCGCACCTGCCCAGAGGAGTCGCTGGTGGCCACGGCCTCTTGGACGCCATCGATCCACAGGGTCACCGCCCGGTCGACCAAGGGCTCGCGCGAGCCACCGCTTGGGGGCGCGCTCCAGACAGACCCGAGGATGGTGACCGGCTCGCCCGCTTGGGGCGAGGGCGGATCGAGGCGGACCTCGACCGCGGCGGCTGCTCGTACCCGGAGAATCGTCTCGGCGACGGCAGAGAGGCCGTGTTCGTCTGCGGCGCGGGCGACACGGATCACGGTGATTCCCAGTGGATGGGTTGCGGAGAGGTACAGGACCGTGCGGAGTTCTCCATCGGGTGTGGGGAACGTGCCGACCGTCACGTACGGGTTGGTCGGAGCGGTCTTCCACGAGATGACCAGGGGCGGACCGCCAAGCACGGGCGCCGCTGTGCCATCGAGGACTGCGACCTCCAAGGGCACCGCCCCGCCTCGCAGAGCGGCGGTCGGGAGCTCGAGGTCGAGTTGGGGGGTGACGACCACCCGTGGGGAAAGCACCAGATCGGCTGCTCCCAGCCCCTCCATGGAGGGATGACTGATGCGGACCGTGGTCATCCCCGCAGTCGAATTGGGGGAGATCGACACGGGGATGGCGAACGCGCCATCATGCACGGGGTAGGGCAGCGTGCGTACCAGCAGGTGCACGCGAAGGCGCACCTGCGGCTCGCCCAGGAACGCGACCGTGCCAAACTGTTGGGTCGGCGTGGCATCGGGGATCGCCACCGCCAGCGTCATCCAGTGCGACTGATGGGGCAGCACCGAGGAGAGCGGCCAGGTCGCACCGTCGTCGTTGCTCCACTGCACCTCGAGGAGGTCGTCGGCACCCACGTCCGCGAGCAGCTGAAAGTCCAGCTGCCCTTGCAGCGCGCCGCTGAGGTCGAGCAGAGGTGAGGTCAGCCACCCCTGGGTGGCATAGTCGTACGCACCCGCACCGACAGAGGCGCAGCCTCCGTTCGGGCACGGCGGGCTGCCGGTGGCCATCGAACCGACCGACCAGGGGGTCCCGCTGCCGCTGATGGACCACCCTGGGGGGAGGGCCGCGCCCTCGAACTCCTCGCTGAGCAGGACCTGGCCCCCTGCATCGAGCCGCATGGCATCGATCGCCACGCCAGCACCGGTAGGCCGTGCCAGAGGGATCCCATCGCGCGTCGCGGTCACACCGCTGTCGATCGCCGCGCCCGCCGTGGTGGTGACGGTGCCGTGCAGCACCGTGGTGGTCCCTGCCAGCAGCATCGGCGGTGGGGAGACGGCGATGGTCACGGGCGCACTGACGGGCAGCAGCAACGAGGAGCTGGCGGCACCGTACAGCTGCACCAGCGCGCCGGCCGTGCCGATGCGCACCCCGGGGAACTCCACCTGGAGCGTCGCGCTCGGGCCAAGCTGCTGCGGCACATCGATGGGAAGGAGGAAGGCCCCTGCCGGGCGAGGTGCTGCCGCGTGCAGCGTCCGGCTCTGATGCCACAGGCCCCCATCGAGGCGATAGCGCAGGATGGTCCCTGGAGCGTCGACCGCGGCGTTGCTCTGCGCCCCACCTTGCCAGAGCGGCACGTGATCGCCGTCGACGACCTGCCCAATCAACGTCACGCTCGTACCCAGCGGCCAGCTGCTGGGCAGGGGTGTAGGGGAGGTGAAGTTCCCCCCGGCGAGAGTCAGCGAGACCGACTCGGATGAGACGATGATGCGTGCCTGCGGCAGGGCATCAGCCACCGGGAGCACGAAGAGTGCACACAGCGCCAGCAATGCGATGGTCTCGGCGCGGGATCCCTTGGCGATGCTCGGGCGTGCGATGGCGCTGGCCATGGCTGCCTCGCCTCTTGGTCGGGGGCGACCGACCTTAAAGGGAGCGGGATGGCCCCCGGATTGAGCCTCACTCCTCGGCATCGGTGCCGCTGCCGAGCTGCTCCTCCTCGATGGCGGCCGCTTCCGGTGCCACCTCAGCGGTCGGAAGGCGGGTGCGCGCCGGCTTGATGGGGAGGCTCTCCTCGTCCTCTGGGCGTTCAGGCAGCAGGATGATCACCACCAATGCTCCCACCGCCAGGATGGCGACGAGCACCATCACGCTCGTGGTGTTCTCACTCTGGACGGTCACCGTCAGCTCGTCGTCGGCGGTGCGGTTGTTGGCATCGATGATGCGCACGTGGATGGTGAACACACCCGGCTTCTTGCTCGAGAACTCGAAGGTTCCGCCCGTGACGTTGCGGGGCGTGGTGTCGACGGACCAGCGGTAGGTCACCGGCGTCTGGTTGGAGTTGTCGTCCCATCGCACCTGTGCGGTGAGCGTGATCGTCTGACCGACCACCATGGTATGGCTGGAACGGTCGGCACGCAGATCGACGAGCGGTTGCGGGCCGACCGTCGGCAGGGCAGGGCCCTGGACACTGACGAGCAGGGGCAGGTAGTCGCTGCCCTTGACCTCCAGTATCGTCGGGGTCAGTCGGCTGATCGCCCAGTGGTTGGTGCGGTCATCGAGCGCGATGTCGGGGCCGACCCAGCTCAGACCGACGCGGTCGTAGCGGTAGACCCGCAGCGCATTGGCGTTGGCAAGGCCAAACTGGCCAGTGCGATCGAGCACGGAGGTGTAGTTGTAGCGCACCTCGATGTAGCCGAGCTCGACGACCTCGGCGACCGGGTCGAGCTGGATGGTGTAGTAGGTCACGGCGGCACGGCCGGTCGGCGGCGCCAGCTGCTCGGCCGACTCGGTGGGTTCCACGAGGACCTCGACCGTACCGACCAGGCGGACGCGCACCAGCAGGTTGAGCCCTTCCGATATCTCGATCTGCTGCCACACGGTCACCGGGACGGCCGAGGCGAGCGTGACCTCCTTGACCCCGTCGCTGGCGACGATATCGAGGGGGAAACGGCCCGAGGGCAGCCCGCTGATGACGCCGCTGAAACGGGTGTTGTTGTCGCTGACGGTCAGGTCCGCGGCATCGATGGGTGGCAGAGGTACGGTGAAGCCGCCAACCTGCGCCACGATGCTGCTCGGCAGCTGGTTGTCGATGTCGTGGTAGACTACCGTCACGGTGACGTTCTGTCCCGCTTCGATGATCCCATCGGCCGGGGAGAGCGCCAGCGCCGAGAGCAGCGGGGCGGCATCCTCCCGGATGGTGAACTCCAGCTCCGTGGTCCCCTGCAGCGGCGGGATGACCTTCTCATTGTCCGTCACCGTCAGGATGAGACGATAGCGCCCCGGCTCTTCAAAGGTCACGGCCACCGAGGGCGTGCTCGGGAGCTGGGGCTGACTGGCGTTGGAGTCGACTCGCTCGAGGGTCCACGTGTAGGTGCGGATGACGCCGTCATCGGTCGAGCCACTCCCGTCGAAGGTCACGGGCAGCCCGGCGGTGAAGGAGGTGCCCCTGGGCGTCGTCGCGATCACCGCGGTGGGTGGCAGGTAGGTGAGGTTGCTGAACTTGAGCAGCTGCCCATCGCGCGAAGCGACGTAGACGGCGTTGTTGAGCAGCGCCGGGCTGCTGACGACCAGGTCGCTCAACGCGGTGTAGTCCCACAGACGTGCTCCAGTGAGCAGGTCGAGTGCGTGGAACCCCGCACCGCCGATGTAGACCTTGCCGCCGCCGATCGCCGGCGAGGAGACGATCGGCTCCGCCGCAGGGGGCAAGGAGGTGTTCCAGGCGACATCGCCGGCTTGGCCACCCTCCTCGGGGTCGGTCGCGAACAGCGCGACGACGTTGGAGGTGCCCACCCCCAGGACCACCAGCCCCTCGCCCACGGCGGGGGAGCTGAGGATGCCTCCACCTTCGATGGGAGTGCTGTTCCAGATCAGGTCGACGCCGACCGCCTCCGGCGGGTCGGTCTGGCCGTCATCGGTGCTGTCGCCCACAAGCTCGAGGGCGAAGACCCGGCCCCCCTCGGAGGCGGTGTAGACGACGTTGTCGCTGATCGCCGCCGAGGCACTCACCGGTGAGGAGGTCGTGAACTGCCACACCTTGGCCCCGGTGGAGTTGTAGGCGGCGATGATCCCTCCACCCTCAGCCGTCTTCGCCCCCACGACCACGAGCCCGTTGGTGTAGGCGGGGGTGCTGTCGATTCGTTCGCCGACGGAGATGTTGAGCAGCACCGCACCAGAGGTGGTGTCGACCGCAAGCAGCCGGCCCTCGGCGGTGCCGATGAAGAGGCGCGAGCCGCTGACCGTCGGTGCGCTCTGCGAGACGGGCATCGGCAGATCCCACAACGAGTCGAGCTGCTGGGAGCCGACGGCATGCAGCACGTTGTCGCTGGAGGTGAAGAACACCCGGCCTCCGACCACCGCCGGGGTCGTGGTGGTCAGGCCTGCGGTTGCGCGCGAGACGAAGGGGGTGGCGGTGGGGTCGTGGACCGATTGCAGCTTCGACCCGGTGCCGATGTAGATCAGGTCGTCTGCCACCACGGGGCTGGAAGTGGTCGGGACGGACAACGCGATCGGGTAGCCGACACCAAGCTGGTTGTTGGCGGGGGTCGGTACGCTGCTGAAGGCGGTGTGGTCAGGGGTGCCCCGGAACATGCGCCAGCCAAATCCCCCAGGGGTGACGCTGACGCTGACTTGCATCGCATCGTTGCCGGGGAGGTAGTCGGTGGGCGAGGTGTTGAACAGCTCCGCACGGATGATGGAGTCGCCGGGTGCCTGCGGGGTCCAGTCGATCACGAAAAGCTGGTGGGCGCCGGGAGCGACCGAGACGTCGGGGCGTTCCAGCTCCGTCGCGCCCAGCAGCACCGACAGCTCTGCGGTCGCCGCGAGCGACCCGAGGTTGGTGACGTCGACCTCGATGGTCGTGGGCGCCTTGACCACCACGGGTTGATTGACCGTCAGCCTCACGACCGCCAGGTCGGGGCTCTGACCGATCGCGACGAGGCGCTGGCTGCTCGATCCGACGTAGATCTCGGTATCGGCGGCCGCCATCGCCCTGGCGGTGATTCCTCCGCCGATGTCCGTGCTCCAGCCGGCGGTGCCGTTGCTGAGGTCGAAGGTCGCGACGGTACCGCCGACGCTTGCCAGGATGACGGTGTTGCGCAGAACGAGCGGCTGGGTGACGGAGCCCTGCGGAAGCGTCACGTTCCAGCGCGCGGTGCCGCTGGCGGCGTTCCAGGCGTAGGCGGCGCCGTCCTCGCCGACCACGACGACGGTGCCGTTCCCGTAGGCAGGTGCAGCGATGATTCGCGCGCCTGAGGGGAGGTCCTTGGTCCAGGCGATCCCGCCGTCTTGGAGGTTCAACGCGTAGAAGCGGCCGATGTCGGAGCCGATGAAGACGAGGCCCTCGGCGATCAGCGGAGAGCCAAAGGAGTCCCCAAGGATCGGGGTCTGCCATGCCACCGTCCCGTTCTGCAGGTGGAGTGCGACGACCTGGTCGTCGTCGGTGCCCACCACGACCAACCCCTGGGCGACCGCCGGGGCCGTCCGAGGAGACTTGGAGGGGTCGACCATGGACCAATTCCAGAGGATCTGACCATTGGTGTTCAACGCGAACACCTTTCCGGCCTTGGGATTCTGGATGGCCTGGTCGGAGAAGGTGGTCACCAACACGCGTTCGCCCACCACGGTGGGAGACCCGGCGATGGGGGTGGGCAGGTCGGTGGCCCAGCGCTCCTCGGGGTCACCGAACTCGTTGACGAAGACCCGGTGGACCTTCGTGTCCCCGCGGGGGATGATCAGGTCACCACGATAGATCGTGGGGCTGCCCGAGGCGCTGTCGAGGCTTGGTTGGTAGACCCAGCGTCGCTGACCGCTGGTGCGGTCGACAGCGAAGGTCCGCCCATCGAGGGCGTCGCTGTAGTAGATGGTGTTGCCATCGATGACGGGGGAGCTCACGACCTCGCTGAAGCTCGGTGCATCGCCATCGTGGACCCACTTGATGGTCCCTGCCACCGGCGGAGCGATGTCGCCGCCGCTGGTGCGCAGGTGGTCGCGCCCCTGTGCGATCCATTGCGCTGGAGGCAGGACTTCGACCTGGATGCGTGCACCTAGGTCGGCGGGGTCGGACCAGCTGAAATTGGCATCCTGGGCCTGGAGGGTGACGTTGTGGAATCCCTCGGAGAGGGAGGCGAGCACGGTGCTGTTGGCCATCGACCCCTGGGTGAGGATGCCATCGACATCGCTGCTCCAGCGGAAACCGATGGCGTCACCGCTGGTCAGATTCCCTTCGAGGGCGAGCTCCGCCCCGTGGCTGACCTGCAACGGCGTGGTGGCAGCGAGCGCGACGCTGGGGCGGCTGCCGTAGGCGACGATGTCCTCGTCCAGCAGGGCGAATATGCGACCGTCGCACAGCAGCGGGGAGCGCACCGGGCCATCGTGGGTGCGCCAGAGCACGGCGCCAGTCTGCAGGGACAGGACGAAGAGCCCGCTGTCAGCCGCGACGACGGCCTCGGAGCCGTTGGTGACGATTCCGCGCACCGGACCATCGATGGGGATCGAGCGCACCCCGTCGAGGGAGGCGTCATCGATCCGCAGCAGCTCGACGCTGTCGTTGGTGCCGATGACGGCGACATCGATGCCACCGACACCAGTGGCGAGTGCGAGCGCACCGGTGACCTCCAGGGCCGTCTGGTTGCTGTTCCCCAGGAAGGTGGTCAGGTCGGTGCGTGCCACCTCCCCGTCGTTGCGAAGGACGATCGCCTCGTACCCGTAGACCATCATGGCGAGCACCGCGTCACCGCTGCCACCGGGGGTGAGGGTCGCTTCGAGGCTGCCATCGATGCGGTCGAGGGCGTGGACCGAACCGCCGGCAGCTGCTAGGACGAGCCCCGCCGTCCCTCCGGAAGCGGTCACCACCAGCGGGCCGTCGCCGTCGCTCGGGAGTGTCGCTCCCCAGGTCTCAGGTGCCACCACCGAGAGGTCGCGGAGCGTGACGTTGCGAGTGTTGCTCCGGAGCGCAAGATCCGTGGCATCGCCGGCGAGCGGTCCGGCACCGCTGCCGTTGAGCGCCGTCGCGCTGCTGACCAGCCCGCTAGCAAGGTCCCGAGCGGTCAGCGTGCCATTGGCGGGCAGGGTCCACCAGTCCGTGCCATGGAGGTAGCCGGTGCCTGCGACGCTCGTGCCGGTGGAGAGCCAGTCCTGTTCGCCCGTGGATTGGTTGAGCGCCACGCTGTAGCCGCTGCTGCGGCTGGCGAGCACCCGTTGCTGCTGGACCAGCGGCTGGCCGATGGCCACGCCCGGGAGCGGGACCTGCCACAGGGGGGGGATGTCGTCGCTCAGCAGCGGCACCACGACCGAGGTCGTGCCAGTGCGCTCGCCGTTCGACTGTTCCTGCTCCCACGTCGTCGAGAGGGCACGACCGCCGTCGGGCGCGGAGGATGGGGATGCCGGTTCCGCCAGGAGCAGGACTGGCCGAGGCATCAAGAGCACTCCAGCGGCGGAGGCCCCCGGCAGCACCAGGAGTAGGACGAGGAGCGCGGTGGGGATCCCAGAGGCAACGGATTCCCTGCGGTAGGACGTCTGCGGGCGGGCGGTCGCGTGGGGACGGACTGCAGCACGAACGGACATGGCGGAACTTCCTGAGCGTCGATGGGGACCTGGCTATATAGGGTCCGGTTCGACCTCCGGCTCAGCCGCGGCAACCTCCCAGGGGGGAGGTACGAAGATGCTGGGCACGTGGAGGCGTTGGAGGGCCGCCACCAACCCCTCCTTGAGCTCTCCGATGCCCAAACCGCTCTGGACAGAGACCTCGAAGACCGGCAGGTCTCCCGCTGCAGTGGGCAGGGGGGGTTCCTCCTCGGCTGGCAGGCGGGGCAAGTCGGACTTGCTGCGCACCAGCACCATCGGAGCAGGGAAGTCCTCGATGACCGCCGCGAGCAAGTGATACTGCTCCTGCAGAGTCGCGCCAGAGGTCCCCGTGGGGTCGATCAGGTAGACGATGACCGTCGGGAGGTGGGTCAGGGCCAGCACCGCCTTGCGTTCGACGTCGTTGCGCTCCGCCAGCGGGCGATCGAGCAGACCGGGGGTGTCGATCACCTGGTAGCGTCGCCGACCGACGCTCAGATGCCCCAGGTGGATCTCCTGGGTGGTGAAGGGGTAGGAGGCGACGGCGGGAGAGGCCGTCGAGAGGGTGCCCACGAGTGCTGACTTCCCGACGTTGGCATACCCTGCCACGACCGCCGTGGGGAGCTGTGCATCGATGTCGGGCAGCGAGAGCAGCAGTTCGCGGGAGCGCTCGACGACCTTGAGCGCGGGGCTGACCTGCCGTACCACCGACGCGACACGGCCGTAGGTCTCGATCACCTTCTGGGAGATGAAGTCCTTGGACTTGCTGCGGCGGATCTGCGATTGCCCCTTGCGACAGATCTCGTTGGCCTGCTCGGTGCACCACTGCAGGCCTCCGAGAGCCTTGCGCACCTTGTCGTTGCCGACCTGGAGGTCGAGCAGCTCTCGCCGCCAAGGGTCGAGCCGATCGATGGTCGGGTGGCGCTCGACGAGCTTCAACAGGCGCGTCGAGATGGTCGCCGAGACTGAATCGAGTTTCGCCAGCGCGGTCTTGCGCTGCGCGTAGAAGACCATGCGGTCGTAGATCTCGACGCGATTAGCCTTGGCGAACGCCTTGGATATCAGCTCGTCGGCGCGCGGGACGGTCGGGATCGAATCGTCTGCCACGACAACGCTTAACTAGTGGCCCTCGAAGTAGTTGCCGGAGGATTCATGGGCGATTCACAAGAGGCCAAAGCCGACCGTCCTGCGGCACGAAACGCCCCAGGATCGGTCCCTGCCCCCCCACCTGGCGCCGCGGAGCGCGCGCACCTGCCTCCCATCGACGGTGAGCTGATCGCGGCGCTCAAGCAGCTGGCCCTGTGGGGCGCCCACGAGGACTTCGCCCTCCTGAGCTCCGCCCAGCTTGGGGCTGCGCTGGGGATCAAGCAGCAGACGGCCTCGAAGCGCATCCTCGACCTCCAAGCCCGGGGGCTGGTTGTCCGCCGCATGGGCGGCCGCAAGCAGGCGGTGCGCCTGACCGATACGGCACTGGCGCTCCTGCGCGCACAGCTGCTCGACTACCAGCACATCTTCGAGGGCACGACCCAGCTGCACATCAGTGGTAGCATCACCTCGGGCCTTGGGGAGGGAGGCTACTACATCTCCATGGAACCCTACATGCGGCAGTTCGAGAGCAAGCTGCTCTTCCGTCCCTACGCCGGGACCCTCAACGTCAAGCTCGAGCCCACGGAAGCGGCGAAGCTCGAGATGCTGCGCGACCGCCGGGGGGTCCCCCTCGAGGGATTCACCTCCAATGGCCGCACCTTTGGCGGCGCGGAGATGTTCCACGCCAGCCTCCGAGGAACCCCGGCAGCGGTGGTGATCCCCCACCGCACCCACCATGAGGCGACGCTGGAGCTGATCTCCTCCCTCTACCTTCGCGGCCACCTGGGCCTCCATGACGGCGATGTCGTGGATGTGGTGGTGGACCTATGAGCAAGCGCGACCGCGACGGTCGCGCACCGCGGCCTGCCGAGGAGCGGGTCCCTGCCTGGCGGCGGCCCCGCAAGCCTGCCGAGAAGGACTCAGGGAATGCTGCTCCAGTCGGCCTCGAGGAGTTCGAGACGAAGGCCAAGGAGGGCTCCAACCGGGCTGGTCACGACCGGTCGCAGGTGCTTGGGACCGATGCTGGCATCGAGCCCTCCGACGGCAAGAGTAGTCCTGCCACGCACGGGGCCGCACCGCCCGCGGCGGAGGAGACGGACGAAGCGGAGCGAGACCGGACCTCTCTGCGAATCCACCAAGGGGGTCTGGGGCGAGGGGGCGCACGCTTGGGGAGCGCCCGGGGGGACCTCCCGCAGAGGCGACCCTCCCGCGGGCCCGCCGCCGCTGCCGTCCTGATGGTCCTCGTGGCGGTGATCGGGGTCGTCTGGGCGAGCAACCTGATGCTCGCCCCCTCGGGCAAGGGCTTCCTGTTCCAGGCGCCTGCAGCGGTCAACGGGACCATCACGTTGCGCGGAGCCCCGCTCGAGGGTGCGATGGTCAGCATCGAATCCACCGGGGTGCGTGCCTTCACCGATCGCGATGGGGCCTATCGCTTCCCGGCCGTCGCGCTGGGGCGCCAGGACCTGATCATCACCCATCCATTGGCGCGCACGGCGGTGGTCTCCATCTTCGTCGTCAGTGCCGCGACGCAGCCACCGGCCGATGCCGACCTGCAAGCAGCTCCGCGAGGGCCGATCGACCTGCGCACCGGCTCAGCGGCGTTGCTCCTCCAAGCCGTCGACGACACGGGGACCCCGTTGCCCGGAACGGTCGTGCGGGCCTTGCTACCGGAGGGGAATCGGACCGTGCTCAGCGACGCCCATGGAGGCGCCCTGCTCGAGAACCTCAGCGCCGGCCGCCTGCAGCTGCATGTCGAGCACCCAGACCACGCACCGTTGACCCTGTGGTTGACCCTGCTCGGTGGGACCAACCCGGTGCAGGTAGGTCTGGTGCGAGGGACCGTGCCACAGGTCCGCGACCTCGATGGCGAGGGCAGCGCCCTTCAACTGCACGTGCGCGACCATCTGGGCGCTGCACAAGTAGGCGCCTTGGTCCTCGTCGATTCCGACCGCAGCCACCCGGCCACCACCGATGGCGCGGGCCACGTGCGCCTACCGGCCCTGACACCAGGTGACCATCGCATCGTCGTCCGTGCAGGCACGGCAGATGCCCAGCAGATCGACCTGACCGTCCGGGGGCAACTGCCTGCGGTGGAGGTGGCGCTCTCCGCACCCTCCCCGACGAAGACTTCCAAGGTCGGTGAGGCCTACAATGTCCTGGCCGCCTGCGGCTCGGTCTACCTGCTGATCTCGGCCTTGATGCTCGTCGCTGCCTACGCAGCCTATCGCCGGACCCGTCTATGGATGGTCGTGACGATCTGCGTCCTCGACCTGCTTGCCAATCTCGTGACCATCGGCTACGCCGCCATCCCGGCGTTCATCGCCATCGCCCTGGTGGTCATCAATTGGCGGGAGTTCGAGTAGATGGCCCGGATGTACGCTGCTCGCAGCGCTCCGAGAGCGACGCTCGTGACCGAAGCGGTACCCCGACCTGGGCGCACCTACCACCGCCTGGCGGCAACGCTGTTGATCATCGGAGCGATCCTTGGCCTGCTCAATGCCCTGCTTGCCCTCGTCTCGGGGGTC
>JAHFTX010000009.1:0-7860 GCA_023265395.1 Thermoplasmata archaeon | reverse complement strand
CGCCGACACCAGGGGACCTGACGGGCGAGGGACCCGCGACCGTCGCGGGGCAGGTCGTCGACGACAAGAGCGCCCCGGTCGTGGGTGCGCACGTGCTCCTGCGCGAGACCGCGCATCAGGACCGTACCGACGGACTGGGGCAGTTCGTCCTCAGCGGGATCCCGCAAGGCACCTATGTGCTCGAGGCCTCGGCACCGGGTCACACCACCACCCGTCAGCCGATCTGCGTCAGCTCGGTCAACCCGCGCGGATATGACATCCTGCTCGTCCTTGGCAACGGGACCCGGGAGGTCCCCGGTTGCACGGATCGGCCCGTACCAAGCCTAGGTTCCTCGATCCAGTCCAATGCCCTCGTGCTCGTGGGCTTGTCGTTGGCTCCCCTCCTCGGCGCCATCGCGACCCTGTTGCGTCGACCCTACGCGATCGCCCTCGCCGGTGCGGGCATCGGCGTGCTCAGTTACGGATTCCTCCTGGGGAGCCTGCTCTGCCTCGCAGGGATGGTCCTGCTCGCGGCGACCGGTCGGGAGTTCTCGGTGCGTACCCGCAGTGGACGGTCCTATCTGCCGCCGCTCGATGGCAGCCCCACCACCCCGCTGCGTGGGAGCGACCGGTTCCAACCTGCGGATCAGGGAGAGCAGCGACCGATTCCCACGGGCAGATCACGCGAGGCGAAGACTTCACCCATCAGGGGGCCGAGTACCGCTGGACCCGACGTCCTCGTGACCCAAGCACCCGGCCCAACGGGCGTATCGAGGGCGCAGCACGCATCAAGGGCACGTGGGCAGCCCTCGACCGCCTCGAAGGGAACGACGGCGGGTTCCAAGGAGACCGAGCCGGTGACGGCCCTGGCCACGGGGCTCGCCGACTACCAGGTCAGCACGGAGGTCGAAGCTGCAGAGTCGGAGCTGCCATCGCCCCATGCGACCGTGGACCCTGTGGTCACGGATGCCGGACACACGATGGGACAGATCGACGCGGCGATCCGCGCAAGCGCGCAGGAGATGGCCGAGGGCGAGACCGAGACGGATGTCGTCTCCTCGGTCCTTCGGAAGCTCAACCTCGACGGACCTGCCAAGGCGCCAGTCAAGCCGATTCGTGCTCCCAAGGGAGGTTCGCACCAACAGCGGTGCCGCCATTGCGTCAAGCCCATCGATACACCGGTCGACCTCGTCCGATGTACCAGCTGCGCGGTGCGAGTGCATCGCTGGTGCGCGAAAGAGGTCCTGTTCTGCCCCGGCTGTGGGAAGGAACTTCCGACGGCATAGGGGGCGCGGTCTTCGAGCACTCTCGTGGGAGCCTCATCCGCCGGGCCCCCGCCCGCCCTCGTTGGAGTGCCATGAGCGAGCGTGCGCCCCCCGGGCTCATTCACCCGCCAGACTTCGCCGACACTTCGCTGGCTTCGAAGGAATCTCGCAACTCCAACCGTGCCGCGCCCGTGCGCAGCCCCAAGATGGAGAACAGCACGTTCCCAAAGATCGCGATACTCGATATCAACAGGCCCGTCTCCTCGAGACGGAACCCAGAGAACGCCACCGAGCCGATCAGACGCATCATCAGCACCACCTGCACCAACCCCCAGCAGCCCCCGAGCATCAAGCCCAGCCACGGGAGCGCACCGAAACGCAGCCATCGGGCGGCCAGCGCTGCAGCGGCGAAGGGCGTCAGGAAGAACAGCACGACCGGCGCGATGACCGGCAGCGAGTAGACGCTCAGCAGCGCCAGCGCCTGGACTCCAAGATAGGCCGCGACGCCTCGCACCAAGCTGCCTTGTGCGACCCCGCCAAAGGGCGGCAGGGGCTCCATCTCCTCTGGGACGACGGCCGAGCGCGGGACCTCGACCAGGGGCTGCGAAGGGCCGACGTCGTCGACGTCGACCACCAGCTCCGCCTCGACGATGTCCGCGGCCTGCTCTTCGGTGGCGATGAGGTCATTGACCTCGATCGTTCGACGGGGGAGGGCCGGGGAAGGCAACAGTTCGCGGGTGCTCTCCTTCCCTGCAGAGGAATCGGTAGGGGGAGGGGGGATGACGTAGCCACCGGCAGTCTCCGCCGTGGCCTTCTGCCCTCTGGACGGCCGCTTGTTCGCCATCGGGGGAAGCCAGCCCGGCGCAGGTAGTAAACTTACTGACGTTGGCGAGCAGGAGTGTCGGCGGGAGGTGGCGTTGCGCCTCCCTCGCCGGCGCCGCAATCCTCTCTGTCGAATATGAGACAATTCCATGAGGGAGAAAGGTAGATACGCGCCAGGGGAAGTGGCACCTTGTGGCCCGCCGACCCCCGCGCCTCTCGAGCGGCGTCTTCGGCCTCGACCGCCTGCTCGACGGCGGGTTCTATCCTGGCACGGTCTCCGTCGTCATCGGCTCCTCGGGTGCCGGCAAGACCCTGCTCGCGACGCAGTACCTGCGGCAAGGGCTCCACCACGGGACCGAAGGGATCTACATCACGCTGGACGAACCCCCCGAGCAGATCGTCCAGGAAGCCTTGGACATGGGGTGGGCCGACGTCAAGGAGTACATCGAGCAGGACCAGCTCCTCTTCGTCGACGCCAGCGGTCGTCAGTTCCAGGAGTTCATCCACCAGGAGCTCGCGGACTTCTGCTCGCAGTGGAAGGGCTCGAAGGCGCGCATCGTCATCGACCCGCTCACCCCCGTACTCTGGTCGACGCCGGTCAAGTCCGAGCAGCGGGACCTGATCAGTTTCCTCTTCCGGCAGACCAAGACCATCGGCACGGTCCTGTGCACCCTTGAGGAGCACGGGGAGCCGCGCAGTCTCAGCGGCCCCGACACGGTGATCCCGATGTACCTCGCCGACGCGGTGTTCCATCTCGAGGTCATCCGCGAGCCCGAGCGTGCGCGCCGGGAATTCCGCATCCTCAAGTGCCGCCGCACCCGCCACAGCCACAAGGTCCACCCGTACACCATCGTGCGAGGCCCAGGTGTCGTCATCCATGATCTCCCGCAGAAGCCCTCCAATGTCTCCGCAGAGAGGCAGATCAGCACCCTCAGCCCCGACGATCAGCGCACGGTCCGCAACCTGATGAAGCTGGCCTCCCAGGAGCCACCGCCAGACATGCCACTCTCGGACCTGCTGAGCATCCTCGTCGACGAGTTCGCCTCAGCCAATGCTCCCAAGGAGCCCGACGAGAGGGATGGACCATGAGCGGCACGAGGGCCGAGCGCCCTGCAGGGCAATCCGGCGGCTCCGACCCACGCAGGTTGGGCAAGGAGCTGCAACTGCTGCTTGGCCGCCCGACCGCCGACCAGCCGCAGCGGCGGCGCGGCGGCCGGTCCCTGCTGATGAACGAGGCGCGCCGGCGTATCTTCAGCCTGCTGTGGAATCGCCCGATGATCCACCTGCGCGCGGTGGCTGCCGAGACGTCGATGGCTCCACCCACGGCGCAATGGCACCTCCAGCGGCTCCTCGAGGCTGGCCTGACCCAGCGGCACCGCAGCACCGGGAAGAGCCACTTCTTGGTCCCAGCCGCCGTGTTCATGGAGGACCTCGAGCTGCTGCGCACCTGCAGCGACCCGGCCGCGTACACGCTGCTACGGACGGTCGCTGCCAACCCCGGCACCCACCAGGCAGCGCTGGTGCAGCGGCTGGCGGGCACCTCCGTGCCCTACCACCTGCGCCGTCTCACCGCGATCGGGTTGGTCGACCAGGTCATCGATGGGCGACTGCGGCGCGCCTACCTCGGAGCGCTCGTCCAGGAGCGGCACGCCGCCTATGTGGCAACCCGTTCGCAGACGCGCCAACGCCTGCTGGCTCTGCTCGAAGCTGATGGGGTGCAGCCACGTGTGGTCCGCAACAGTCGCACGACGCTCGAAGTGCGTCTGGTCGTCGGTGGCACCCGGCCGCTGCTGGCAGTCAACCTCTCCCCTTTCCAGGGGCTCGTTGGCCTGGGGCGCTAGGCCGTGGCCAGCTGAGGCGTCCCCCATGAGTGACCTGCTGACCGTCATCCTGCTCGGGCTCGTTCAGGGCCTGACCGAGTGGCTGCCGGTCAGCTCCTCAGGACACCTGGTGCTGGTGGGGCAGCTGCGCGGCGACGTCTCGCTGGTGCTCGACCTCGCGCTGCACCTGGGGACCACCATGGTGCTGGTGGCCTACTTCCGGAAAGACCTCGTGAGACTGACACGGGCGATGCCTGGGGCGCTTCGCCAAGGGCTGCGGGAACGATCCCTCGAGCGGGTGCGCGACTCCCCAGACCGTCTGGTCGTGTGGTGGGTGATCCTCGTGACCATCCCCACCGGGCTGATCGCGGTGCCGTTGGCCTTCATCCTCGAGAGCCGCTTCACCACCAACCTGGTCACCGTCGGGCTGGGCTTGATCCTGACGAGCCTCTTGTTGCTGCTGGGTCGTCACCACGATGGCAGGGGGCGGAGCTTGACTCAGTTGCACGTGCACGAGGTGTTGGTGCTCGGCATCATCCAAGGAATCGCCGTCCTCCCGGGGGTCAGCCGTTCGGGCTCGACCATCAGCGTCGGCATGCGTCAGGGCCTCTCCCCCGCCGAGGCAGGGCGCCTGAGCTTCCTGATGGCGATCCCAGCAATCCTCGGCGCGGGGCTTCTCAGCCTGGTGAGGATCTCGGAGACGGTTTCGGCTGGTGACCTGCAGCTCGCCCTGGTGGGGATCATGCTTGCTGCAGTGATCGGCTACCTAACGTTGCACTGGCTGATGGGCGTGCTGCAGCGGGGCAGCGACCTTTCGCCCTTCGCGTGGTACACTCTCCCGCTGGGGCTGCTGGTGCTCCTGTGGGGCCTCGGTCTGCTCGGCTAGGTCTGCCCGCTCGTGGGAAGGAGCAACCCTTATTGCGACAGCAACGGTTGTGCGCAGGATGGTCCACGTCTACAATACCAAGGTCAGTTGGGACGGGGACCGCAACGGCCGCATCGTCTGCGGCAACGGCTATGAAGGCACATTCTCGGCAGCGCCGGAGTTCAAGGGGGCCGCGGGCGGCCTCACCCCCGAGGATGCCTTCGTGGCCTCGATGAACATGGGTTTCATGGTCACGATGCTGGCCTTCCTCGAGCAGAAGGGGGTCCACCTCAAGGGCTACGAGTGCGACGTCAACGGGATCCTTGGTGCGCGCAAGGGCAACGATGCGATCATCCGCGTGGTGATCCATCCCAAGCTCACGGTGGCACGCAGTGAGGACATCGAGACCGTCAATTGGGCCATCGAGAAGGCCAAGCGCTACTGCGTGTCGCTCAACAGCTTCGTTGGCACGATCGTGGTCGAGCACAAGGTCGACATCGCCGAGTGAGCGCCCTCAGTCGGCCACGGAGGTCGAGGTCGACACCCCCGAGCTGCGCTCCCGGACTATCTCCTCCACCAGCGCCTCGTGCTCCTCGACCGAGATGCGCAGCCGCTCCCGCAAGGTCTCGATGATCAGTTGCTGGTCCGTGCTGATGCGATAGTCCTGCAACGCGGCAGCCAGTGCGACTCGGTAGACGTCCAGGCGCTCCTCCTGGATCAGTGGCATCCGTGCCAGCGTCTCTGCCTCGATCCGCTGGTGGTCCTCCTCGCTGACCCCTAGGGTCCGGCGCAGGTGATTGAGGATGATGTGCTCGTTGAGGGTCAGCCGCCCGTCGAGCCAGGCGGCGTCGAGTGCGACGCGGTAGATGTCCAGGGGGTTCTTGGCCTCCTCCTGGGTGGCAGCCGGGGAGGGACGACGACTGGCACGGTCGGCCGGGTGACCCGCGTGCTGGCTCGTCATCGCCAGCAGGTCGACGGCCCCGTCGGCCGTGATCGAATCGTAGAGCTCCAGCAACGAGTAGCGGATGCCCACCATGTCCTGGACCTCTTGGATGGTCACCTCGTGCGACTCGCTGCCTTGGGTGATACTCACCTTGCGCGCACGCAGGGCATCGCGGATCGTCGTGGCCCTGACCTGGCCCTTCCAGGTCAAGAAGTAGACGCGACGGATCTGCCTCACCCCGCTGACGTGGGCGCGGCGTTCGATGATCAGATCCTCCTTGACCAACTTGGAGAGGGCGCGGGGCAGGTGCTTGCGTTGGATTCCGACGGCCTTGGCGATCTCTCCTTGGGTGACGCCGGGGTCGACCTGGTAGAGCTCCTCCATCCCCGCGAACCGTAGGAGGTGCAACAGCGTGCGCTCTTGGTAGTTGAGCGCGACGTGGCCCTGGGGGACCTCCATGACGCACACTCTGAGGGTCGCTATTTAACCCTAAGCCATCGGCGGTCGCCCGCGCACCAGGAAGGTGGCATCTGGCCGTTCAGTGGGGTGGTGGAGCCCGCGATTCCTCCACGTCGAACTGCGCCTCCCCTTCGAGAGCGTCGGACCCATCATCGTCGATTCCCAGCAGCAGATCGAGCCGGGTGACCTCACCTTCTTCGGGCGTGACCTCCTCGGGCACGGGTGGCGTGGAGTCGGAGGGGGGATCCGTCCAGGCCCGCCGCTCCGCGCGAGTGGATCTCGCGCTGCGTCGTACGACCGTGACGACTCCGACGAGGAGCATCGCGCCCAGCAGCAGCATCGCCCACGGAAGCAACGAGGAGGACTGGGCCTGCGTGCGCTGCGGGAAGGTGACTTCTGTCGTCGGCTCCTCTGGGGGCGAGGGGATCTCGTTGGCGACAAGCACCGGGACCGGCTTCACGGTCGTCGCGACCCACAGCAGACGTTGTTGCGCCATCGACGTTTCATCCGTTGGGCTGACGCTGACGAAGAGGGGGATGCTCCCAGCAGCCGCACCGGTGGTCGAGATCGTCAGCGGAAGGGCGACCGCCTCACCTGGCCCAAGGATGAGGGGACGCAACCGCAGATGAGCCTCGATGCCACGGACCATCCCACCGACCGACACGTCGTAGCGGTCGAAGCCGTTGCCGGTGTTGGTCACGTGCACCTCGACCACCGCTTGATCGCCAGCGGCATCGAGACTGATGGCGTCCTCGCTCAATGAGAGGAGGAGGCCATGATGCTGCGGGACGTTCACGGCAACGGTGGCGGACCAGTCGCTCCCCCCGCCGTGGGCGTGCACTTCGACGGGAAGGTCCCCCGCCAACGTGTGCGGCAGCGCGCTGACCGAGAGTTCAGCGGTGGCGGTCCCAAATGCAGCAAGGTGGACCGCAGGCCGATCCAGACCCCCGATGAGGCCCGCGGGGAAGGTGGCCCAGACTTGCGCGTCGGCTTCGGTATTGCCGCTATTGTGCAACGTCACCTGCAAGCTCCCAGTCTCCTGGCCTTGCAGCAGGATGCTCACTCCCGAGATCGAGACCGCAACCCCACGCGTCGGGGCGATCTCCACCTCAACCTCGGTGGTGCTCGGCGGAAGGGTCGGGTCGAAGGTGCTGGTGGCCTCCAGGTGCACCGACGCCTTGCTGCCGGCGACCAGACCACGAGGCGCCAGCACCGTCAGGGGGATCGTCGCTTGCTCACGGGCACCGACCTCGACCCGCCACGGATCAGCGACGACGTCCCACCCAGCGTCGATCCATGGGTGCACCTCGATGGTGTCGACGCCGTTGCCCCTGTTGAGCACGTGGGCCTGGAGCACGAGGCTGGTCCCCGGAGCGATCGGGCCAGCTGCGGGGAGCAGCGTAGCTTCCACGCCACCCTGCTGCAACACCGTCGCCCCCATCTGCACCTGCCGCACGAGGTCGTCACCCTGCGCGAGCATGGTGACGGCCCCCGCAAAGGTCTCGCCCGCGAGCGCATCTAGGGGCGCCACCAGCTGCAAGGTCGCGGTCCCCGACCCCCCCTCGGTCAGTGGGAGCCGCAGGGGGTCAGAGAGATTGAGGGAGGTTTCCCATGGGGCAGTCTGCCCGTCGAGCTGCAGCTCGACCTGCTGCGGCAGGTCCGCGAGGTTGTCGGCGACCACCGTGAAGCTCCCCGAGGCCCCTGGCA
>JAHFTX010000032.1 GCA_023265395.1 Thermoplasmata archaeon | reverse complement strand
TCGGGACTGTCGAGGGCTCCCAGGCCCGACTGCTTGGCGCCCCCCCAAGGGGCGCCAGGGGCACGGCCAATCCCTCGGTTGACCCCCAGGACGGCCGAGTGGAGCCGCCGCGCGACCGCGGTGGCCTGCTCTTGCGGGCCCCAGACGGTCCCCGCCAGCGCATAGGGACTGTCGTTGGCGCGGGTGATTGCTTCGTTGACATCCTCGAAGGGGGTGATAACCGCCAGTGGCCCGAAGGTCTCTTTGGTCGCAAGGTCCGACGTCGGGTCGACGTCGACGACAACAGCGGGAGTCAGGTAGTAGCCCTTGCCCGCCGGCACCTCCCCCCCACAGAGCACACGTGCCCCCCCCTGGGTGGCCTGACGCAGCTGTGCCAGGACATGTTCACGTTGGAAGGAGGCCGCGAAGGGACCGAGGCGCTTGTCGTCGTTGGCACCCTCGGGGGCACAGGGATCACCGACGGCGTAGCCCCGGGTCAGCTCGACGCACCGGCGGGTGAACTCGGCGTAGATCGACCGTGCGACCAGGATTCGCTCGACGCTGCAACAGACCTGCCCGGTGTTGCGGTAGGCATGGTGGGTCGCATAGTCAGCCGCAGCGTCGAGGTCGGCGCCCTCGAGCACCACCATCGGGTCCTTGCCACCAAGTTCGAGCAGCAGGCGCTTGAGGCCATCGGCAGCAGCAGCCATGATGTGCCGACCGGCGGTCTGCGATCCGATGAAGGCGATCATCTGGACGTCGGCGGCCACCAGCGCCTTGCCGACCTCCTCATCCCCCTGGACCAGTCGGACCAGCCCCGGTGGCGTGTGGCGCTGGAAGGTCTCCACCACCATCTGCCCGATTAGCGGCGTGATCTCGCTGGGCTTGGCGACCACGCCATTGCCCGCAAGGATCGCCGGAGCGATCAGTTCGGTGGGCATGCCCATCGGGTAGTTCCACGGGGTGATCACGGCGACGACTCCCAGGGGGTCCTGGTAGACCCAGCTGATGACGTCGGCGGCCTCGAGTCGTTGCGGCGCAAGGGCGCTGCGCATCGAGTCGATGAGCGGTCCAAGGTCGGAGAAGCGCTCGACCTCGGCACGCGAATCGCCAAGGGGCTTGCCCATCTCGGTGCTGATCATGTGCGCCAGCTCCTCAGCATGCTGCCGCAGGTCAGCCTGGATGGCACGCAGGCCCGCCGCGCGCTCATCGAAGCTGCGGGTCGCCCATCCGACCGCGGCCGCACGCGCCGAAGAGACCGCTGCAGTGACTTCCGCTGCCGTCGCGCAGGGGATCTGTGCGATGACCTCTTCGGTCGCAGGGTTGATGTCGCTGATCGTGCGCATGGGGTTCCAGCGCAGCAGGAGTGCTTCCCCTATTTCAGCCATTGGCGACGGCTCCATCGGCTCAGCGCGGCCACCGCCAGCGTTAAGGGCGGGACCTCCACTGCGGCGGTGATGCCGAAGGAGCGGACGGTCGAGACGGTCATCGACCACATCGACCGCAACCGCGACCGCTACGTCCGCGAGCTGATCGAGCTCGTGAAGATCCCCTCCATCAGCAGCAGCAGCAAGCACCGTCTTGACGTGCGCCGCTGCGCCGAGTACCTGCAGCACGAACTCGAGCGCATCGGGGTGCGCAAGACGCGCCTCTTCGAGACCGACGGTCATCCCGTGGTCTACGCCGAGTGGACGGAGAACGCTGGCGCGCCGACGGTGCTCATCTACGGTCACTATGACGTCCAGCCCGTCGACCCCCTCGACCAGTGGGTCACCCCGCCCTTCGAACCCGACGTCCGCAACGGCCGGCTCTACGGCCGTGGCAGCGTCGATGACAAGGGCCAGGTGTTCGCCCACCTCAAGGCGGTCGAGGCGTGGTTGCAGCAGACCGGGACGCTGCCCCTCAACCTCAAGTTCCTCTTCGAGGGCGAGGAGGAGATCGGTTCGGCCAACCTCGATGGCTTCCTCAGGGACAACGCCGCCCTGGTGCGCAGCGACTGTGTCGTCGTCTCCGACACGCCGATGCTCGCCCGCGGCCTCCCGTCGATCTGCTACGGCTTGCGTGGGCTGGCCTACCTGCAAGTCGACGTCCGTGCCTGCGCCTCCGATCTGCACAGTGGTTCATTCGGCGGCGTCATCGGCAACCCGTTGCACGCGCTGGTGCACATCCTCGACCAACTCAAGGACCAATCCGGACGGATCAGGGTCCCCGGCTTCTACGATAAGGTGCTCCCCCTCGAGTCGGACGAGCGCGCCGCACTGGCCGCGCTGCCCTTCGTCGAGCAGCAGGTGCTCACGGACACTGGCGCCCAGGCGCTGCTGGGCGAGGAGGGCTACACCACCCTCGAGCGGCTATGGGCACGACCGACCCTCGATCTCAATGGCATCTGGGGAGGATTCATCGAAGAGGGGGCCAAGACCGTCATCCCCGCGACCGCCCATGCCAAGCTCTCGATGCGCTTGGTCCCTGAGCAGGACCCTGCGGTGATCAGCACCGCCGCGGCATCGTACCTGCGGAGCCTCGCGCCCGCATGGGCCACCGTCGACGTGCAGGTGCTCCATGGTGGCCAATCGTGGTACGACCCGCACACCGACCCCACCTTCGACCTCGCTGCGGCAGCGCTCTGCAAGGGGTTCGGCGTCGAGCGCATCGCCTACATCCGCGAGGGCGGCTCGATTCCCTTCGTGCGCACCATCGCCGACGCGACTCACCGCCCCTGCCTGTTGATCGGGTTTGGTCTGCCCGACGAATGCGCCCATGCGCCCAACGAGTGGCTCGACCTCGACAACTACCACAAGGGCATCCGCTCGTCCGCCTACCTCTACGACGAGCTCTCCCAGCTGCCCACCTTGGGCTGATGCTGGGCCTGCTCCGCAGCGCTTATCCAACCCTCTCCCCTGGTCGCAACGATGGCCGTGACCGAGGACCTCTGCCGCCCGCGGTCGCTTGGGCTGTTCTGCTTTGGTTGCTGCACCAGCATCCATGCGTCCCATGGGGCGGTCGATGCCGATCTTACCGCCAACACCCAGCGATACCAGCGCAACGGTGGCGAATGGGTGTGGCTCCGTGACCACAGCTGGGGCACGACCGCCGCTGGGCTGTGCAACCTCGTGGTGCGGTTGGGCACGCTGGCAGATGCACCGAAGCTCGCGGAGATCGGCTGCCCGCTCCACCCGGCACGCCATGGTGGAGAGGAACGTCGCGGCGCCGACTGCCTGCCTTCCTATGAATGCGCCACCAAGCGCAGCTTCTCCCATTGGACCCCTGAGACGCAGCGCCAGTTCGTGGCATTCCTCAAGGAAGGGGCAGAGGATTCGATCGCCTATTCCGCGCAGATGGACGAGGGGGGCTGGCAACGGAAGTTCTTCGCCCTGCTGCAGGAGCGCGGGTCCCCGCTGCCCCCGGCGGTCGGGCCTTCGGACCAGCGCTAGGCACGCAGACGGCTACCCTTATTCCCCCGCGGAGCGATGAGCCACGCGTGGGAGCCGGCAGGGCCGAGATCGTCATCGCCGGTCGACTGTTCCTCGACGGGGCCTTCTCGCAGGCATCGTTGGGCATCACCGACGGGAAGATCGTCTCGATCGCCAAGGTGCTCCAGGGGGACCGGGTCCTCGACGTCGGGGACGCATGGGTGTTGCCTGGCTTGGTGGACCTGCATGTCCACTTCCGTGAACCGGGGCTGACCCACAAGGAGGACTTCCGCAGCGGCACCACCGCTGCTGCCGTCGGCGGCGTGACCACGGTGCTGGAGATGCCCAACACCCTCCCACCCACGACCACGCCCGAGGCGGCGATCGCCAAGCGGGAGCGGGCCGCACGCAGTGCACTGGTCGACTTTGGGATCTACGGGGGCGTCGTCCCGGGCTCCGACCTCGCTGCACTCTGCGCGCAGGTCAGCGCGCTCAAGGTCTACGCCGGTCGCTCCACCGGGGGCCTGCTGCTACGCACCGAAGGATTCGCGGGCGTATTCTCGCAGCCTCTACCCGTCCCCATCGCCGTCCATGCGGAGGACGAAGGGATTCTCGAAGAGCACCTGACCGATGATGGACCGTCCGACCTCGTCAGCCATGACCACTCGCGACCTGCCGAGGCGGAGCTCGCAGCCGTGCGCCACATCCTGGCGACCCGCCCGCGCCAGGTGCACATCGCGCATCTGTCGGAGCCACGGACCCTGGAGTTGCTGGCGTCGACCTCGCACACCTGTGAGGTCACTCCGTCCCACCTCCTTTTGCACACTGGGATGGAGTCACTGGGCACCGCGGCGAAGATGAATCCACCAATCCGCTCCAAGGCGGTGCGCGACCGCCTGTGGGAGCTCTATCTGCAGGGGGCTCTCCCCATCGTCGCTTCGGACCACGCACCCCATGCCGTGCAGGAGAAAGGCATGCCCTTCGCCACTGCCCCCTCAGGGATCAATGGCGTCGAGACCATGGGGCCCCTGCTGCTCCACCGCCTGCGCCACGACGGGCTCGATGCGGCGCGCATCATCGACTCGCTGACCTCCAACCCCGCCAAGGCCTTCGGCTTGGCCAAGGGTCGGTTGCAGGTCGGTGCCGACGCCGACATCCTCATCATCGAGCCCTCCGCCAGCCGCACCATCAAGGGGAGCGGGCTCCACGGCAAGTGCCCGCAGACCCCCTTCGAGGGGGCGCAGGGGCTCTTCCCTTCGGTCGTGTTGGTGCGTGGCACCACGGTCGTCGAAGGCGGCGAGCCGGTCGGTGCACCTGGCACGGGGCGATTCGTGCGGCCCTCAGGTCCGTTGGGGGCCCGCGGCCGCTGAGGACGCTCAGCGGTTGGCGGCGAGCGCCTGGCGCAGGTCGGCGACCAGGTCTGCTGGCTCCTCGAGCCCGATCGAGATGCGGACCATCCCGCTCTTGACGCCTTCGGCGGCAAGGCGCGCCGGCGGAAGGTTCCAGTGGCTGGTCAACGCAGGGATCGTCGCCAGGGTCTCGTGACCGGCCACGGTCGCCGCATGGGTGATGACCCGCAAGCGCGCGACGAACCGCTCGACCGCGCGCAGGTCGCGCAAGGTCAGGGTGACGATCCCGCCATAGCCATCCATCTGCCGAGCAGCGAGCCGGTGTTGGGGGTGGCTGCGCAATCCAGGGTAGGAGACGGCACGGATGCCGCGAGCGCCCTCGATCTCCTTGGCCACCGCCGCGGCGCTGGCGTTGTGTCGCTCCATGCGCAGGTGCAGGGTCTTGAGCCCCCGCAGGGCCAGGAACGCCGTCATCGGGTCGAGCATCGGTCCGAGCAGCTTGCGCCGTTCTCGGATCGCCTTCATGCGCCGCCGGTCGCCGACGGCGACGCCTGCCAACAGGTCGCTGTGCCCCCCCAGGTACTTGGTGGCGCTGTGCACCACGACATGGGCCCCCAGCTCGAGGGGTCGCTGGTTGATGGGGGTCGCAAAGGTGTTGTCCACCACCACCGTCGCCTTGGGCACCGCCTTGGCAGCTGCCGAGAGGTCGACGAGACGGAGCGTGGGGTTGATGGGGCTCTCGAGGTAGAGCACTGAGGCGCCCTCCCTCCCAAGGACGCGCAACTGCGCAAGGTCGCTGAAGGTGACGACCTCGATGCCCAGCGGTGCGAGGACCTCCTGCAACAGGTGGGTGGTGCCGCCGTAGAGGCCAAGGCTGGCGATCACCCGCTCACCTGGGTGGAGCAGGCTCAACAGCGTCGTGGAGATTGCCCCCATGCCGCTGGAGAAGGCGACCCCCGCGGGCGCCCCTTCGAGGTCTGCGACCTTCTCCTCGAGCGCCTCGACGGTGGGGTTGCCGTACCGACTGTAGAAGGGCCGCTCCCCCGAGCGCGCTTGCTCGAGCGCCAGCAGCGAAGGGGTATGGAAGGAAGAGCTATGATAGATCGGGACACATACCGCGCCCTTGTCGGTGTGACCTCGCTCGCCGGCATGGACACAGCGGGTGCCCATCGAGGCATCGGCAGGGAGTGCCACGAGGTCGCCAGCCCCGGCACGGCGCTTAAGCGTGCCGGGGTGGGAGGGAGCCGCGCCGCGATCGGATCGCCAGCACCACCCCCAAGGCGGCAATCCCTAGGATGCCCTCGAATCCGGGCAGGCCCAGGAAGCCCTTGTTCTTGTCGTGATCGCCCTTGCCGCTGCCGAGCACGCTCACGCTGACCTCGAGGGTGCTCTCGACGCCCCTGCCGTCGGTGGCGGTGACGACGATGGTCTTGGGGCCACTGAGCTTGGAGGCGTCCCAGACGACCGACCACTGGGTCTTGCCCTCGACGCCCTTGAGCACCGTCGCGCCCACGCGGACGACGAGGTCCTTGACCCCATCCTCATCGATGGCGCGGCCAGTGATCAGCACCGAGCCTGAGACGGTCTCCCCCGCGACGGGCGATTCGACGGTGATCCGCGGGCCGGCGTTGACCGGTTGGGCGACCTCGATCGTGATCGATGCCTCGCCCACGAGCGAGCCATCGCTGACCTCGAGGGTGATCAGGTGGCGCCCGGCCGACAGCTCGGCGATGACGACCTTCTTGGTGCCCAGCACGCTGTCGCGGCTGCTGGTCCAGGAGTAGCTGAGGCTGTCACCAGGGTTCCCGTCGGTGCTGCCGGTGGCGTCGAAGCGGATGGAGCTCCCGACCTCGAAGACGTCACCATCATGGGGGGCGGCGATCTTGGCCGCGGGCCGGAGGTTGGCGGGGCTGACCTTGACGCGCAGGCTGTCATGGCCGACCTGGCCCAGCGCGTCGGTGACTTCGAGGTCGACACGGAAGGTGCCTTCCTCGTCATAGGTGAACACGGCGGTCTCGGTCTCGGAACTGTCCGCCTGGCCATCCCCGTCGAGGTCCCACGACCACGACAGCGGGGCTTGGCCTCCGGTGACCTTGGCAGTGAGCTCGACCTCCTCGCCGACGATGCCCGTGAGGTCCTCACCTAGGTCTACCTTGGGGGCCGGGACGTCGGGTTCTGGCGGGGAGACGGTGACGGTGACCTCGCCCGAACCGACACCTCCGCGGTCGTCGATCGCTGAGAAGACGGCGATGTAGACCCCTTCGGTGGCGTAGTGCGTGACGAAGGTGCCGCTGGTGTTGCTGCTGAAGTCGACGCTCCCATCGTTGTCAGCGTCCCAGGCATAGTGGACGATCTCCCCATCGGGGTCCACGGCGCTGCCCGAGAGGGTCACGGGGTCGCCGACGGCGACCGCCAGATCGGGGCCGACGTTGACCGTGGGCAGCTCGTTGGGCGGCAGGGTGGTAGCGAAGACCTCGTTGGAGAGGTTGCCGTTGCCCCCCTGGTCCTTGACCCGCACCTTGTAGTAGTAGGTCTTCTCGGCCGTCAAGCCGGTGTCGATGAAGGTCGTGGTGTTGGGGTTGGTCACCGACCCCCGCAGCATCGAGTCATTCTCGGCAAAGCTGGGCGAGAGCGCCCGCAGCACGTCATACGAGGCGAAGTCCTGCGCCGTCGAGGTGGTCCAGTCCAGCTGCAGGGAGACGTCGGTGACGTTGGTCGGCTCGGCGAGGCTGACGGCCTTGGGTGGCAGGTCGGGTCCCGCCGTGGTGCCGGCGACGACGTTGCTGTCGGCGAACTGGCTGACCTCGTCGACGATGCGCACGAGCAGGTAGTAGGTGGTCGAGGGTTCCAGGTGGGTGACCTCGAAGAGGGTGGAGCTCACCGAGGCGATCTCGTCGACCTTGGTGGTCGGGTCGGGGGAGAAGGATTCGTTGAGCGAGGCGTGGACCTCGTAGTGGTCGAAGTCGCCCGCTTCGGAGGCATTCCACTTGATGGTGATCGAATCGGAGCTGACCGAGATGACGCTCACCGTCGTCGGTGTCGGTAGGGCGTTGGGCAGGGTCTTGGCGTTGACGTAGTTGGAGAGCGTCGAGAGCCCGCCGGTGTCCCGGACTTCCACGGTGAAGTAGTAGGTCGTGTTGACGTCGAGGCCGCTGACGTGGTAGTCGACGTCCTGCGCGCTCGAGATGACGTTGAGGCGGGTGCTGGCGTTGGGGGTGAACGCCGCGTGCGTCGCCATGTGGAGCGTGTAGTTGGAGAAGTCGGAATCGGGGGACATCGTCCAGTGGAGGTCCATGGTGGCTTCGGTGACGTTGGCGGGGGTGCTCAGCGTGACCGCCAGCGGGGGCGGGTTGAGCGGCAGCGTCGTGGCCGAGAGCTTGGGGCTGTCGGCGCTCAGGCCGCCGGTGTCGACCACGCGCACGACCCCGTAGTAGGTCGTGTTGTCGTCGAGGTTGGAGACGCTCCCAATGTGCGTGTCGCGGTCGGTGATGGTGGCGATGCGCGTCCCGTTGGAGGGCACGCTGGCGCTGACCGACCCGAGGAACACCTCGTAGGAGGCAAAGTCGCTGACGGCGCTGGTCGTCCAGTTGAGCGTCAGCCCGTGGTCCGTCGCAGATTCGAAGGCGAAGGTCACCGGGTCGGGTGCGACGTTGACCGTCGCGGTGGTGGCGCCGCGCTCGTTGCTGTCGTTGAACAATCCTCCGCCGTCGACGGTGCGGATCCTAAAGTAGCGCGTGGTGCCAGCGGCGAGCGAACCGATGTAGTAGGTCGTGGTGGTGCGTTCTTGGACCTGGTCCACCAGGCTGGCTGGTCCGAGGGTGAACCCTGCGGTGGACCCCATGTGGACCTCGTAGCGGTCGAAGTCGTTGTCTTCGTTCTGGGACCAATCCAATGTCAGGCTCGTCTGGGTGATCTCGGTGATGGGCTCGAGGGTCACGGCGACCGGTGGGATGTTGCCCAGCAGCGTCTTGGCCCACACGACGTTGGAGGTCGAGGTCAGGCTGCCGCTGTCGATGACACGGACGGCGAAGTAGTAGACCGTGTTCTTGCTCAGGCCCGTGACGGCATACCCTACCGTCGGGCGGTCGAGGATCCGGGTGATGCGGTTGCTGCCGTCGGGCACGAAGTCGGGCGAGGTGCTCATGTGCACGTCGTAGGCCAGGAAGTCGCTGACGGGCGAGACGCTCCAGGTCAGCTTGAGGCTGCTGTCGGTGACGTTGGTCGGCACGTCGAGGGTCACCGGCGGCGGTGGGCGGTTGGGCTCGTACTTGACGACGGTGCCGCTCTCGCCGACGATCAGGGCGTAGTCGTCCTCGTTCCAGGTTATCCCGTAGAGGTCCGCGGTGGTGGGGGCGCTCAGGACCCGGAATGGCATCCCTTCGACGAAGGCCTGACGGTAGGCCAGAACGTTGCCGTTCTCGCCGACGATCAGGGCGTAGTGCTCGTCGTCGTTGTCGAAGCGGGCGCTGTCCCACCAGGTGACGTCGACCTCGGGGTCGCGGATCGAGACGAAGTCGTTGAGCTGCAGCAGGTCCCCATTGTCGTGGTACTCCACCAGCTGGCGGAAGCTGGTGATCAGGTGGAAGGAATCCTGCCCAGGGACGGGCGACTGGGGGGACATGGCGTCGATCGATGTGAGCAAGCGGTTGCCCAGCCCATCGGGCTTGGGAAGGGAGACGGCGTTGATCTGGGCGCCCGAGTTGTAGCGCACCACGGTGCCACCAGCGCCCACCGCGTAGCCGAGCTGGCCGTCGCGGAAGTCGACGTCATAGAGGTCGCGCACGGAGGGGTTGGCCTCGACGTCGGCCGAGCCGCCCTGGTACTTGCGCAGCTGTCCGTTGCTCCCGGCGATCAGTGCCAAGTCTCCGTCGTCATCATAGGCGGTGCCCCAGAGGTCCGCCCCAGTGCGGCTGACGATCGGGCTGAGCTGGACGGCGCCGCCGCCCAGGTCGGTGAAGCTGTAGAGGCTGCCGCCGGTGCCGCTGATCAGCGCGTGGTTGTAGTCGAGCGGGTCGAAGGCGACGGCCAGGAAGTCCTCGCCGATCTGCCCCGGCAGCGGGGTGATGTCTTGGAGCACGTCCCCATCATACTTGAGGACCGTCCCCGATTCCCCGACGGCTAGGGCATACGCACCGTCGGGCCGGAAGGCGACATCGAAGAGGTTGGCGGTGTTGGGGGCGCTCAGGCGGGTGCACGTGAAGCCACCGCAGGAGTAGATCACCCCATCGTCGCCGACGAGGATGTTCTCACCCTCTGGGGCGCCTCCGACGGCACGCAGCCGCCCGGTGCTCTTGACCAGCGGCACGGCGGGGTTGTCATCGCCGACGGTCTCGGGGTCGTAGGCGTAGATGTCCCCTTGGAAATACCCGCCGATGAGGAAGAGGTGGTCGACGGTGTTCCAGCCGACACCCGTCAGCCATTGCGCAGCGACCTGCACACTGCGGGTGAGCGTCTTGGTCTCGCCGTCGACCTCCATGATCCGGCCGTTCATCCCGACCGCTAAGGCGAGGTTGTCCTCGTCGTCCCAGTCGGCGCCGTAGAGGTCGCTGTCGACGCCCGTACCCTCGAGGCCCGTGGCGACGTTGGTGAAGATGCCCCCCTGGTAGATCTTCATGCGTCCCTCGAAGGCGTTGCCACCGGCGGCCACAGCGTAGCCTGCGAGCAGAGCCGCTTGCGTCTGCTGGTTGATGGAGACCGCCTGCCAGTTGTAGCCGAGGAAGCGCTGGATGAGCACCACCGTGCCGGTGTCGGCATCGTATTCGAGCACCCGACCACCGTTGGTCACGAGCAGCGCGTAGTTTCCGTTGGGGCCGAAGTCGATGCCAGTGATCTGGTCGCCCGTGCCGCTGAAGAGCGACGTGACCTCGCCGTCTCGGTAGCGGTAGAGTTGGCCGCTGAACCCACCGATGAGGACGTCGCCGTTGGTGGGACGGACCGCGACAGCCGTCAGCGTGACGTCGGTGCCCGTGGGGATGACGAAGAAGTCGTTGCTATCATAGAGCACCAGGGTCCCCCCGGAACCCACGATCGCACCGTGGTCATCGTCGCCGCCGAAGTCGGCGTCGTAGAGGTCCGCACCTGTGGGCCAGGGGTTGATCAGCGTGAACTGGTCCTCGCCATCGCCAGGGGCGCGGGAGGTGGGGTGGTCCGCCACGGCGGGCGCAAGGTGGACCTTCTCCCCGGTGAAAGGGTCACGGATGAGGGTCGCTTGCACCCCGTGCGATTCGGAGTCGGCATGCGTGGAGGGAGAGCCACCAGCGGCGACACCCACGCTGCCGAGGACCATCAACAGGACCGACAGGATGGCAAGTGCAGCACGGCGGGATCGCCCTTGCAGGTACATCGATGTTCCCCGAGCGCGCCGCACCTAGTATGAGTACGCGCCGAGGCGAAGCAACTAGGGGTCCGCTGATAAACTTAGTGGTGGGCTGAAGAACCCCTCGGTACGCCTGGTGCGTTCGCCCGCTGGCTCCGTCTGTCGCGGGTCGATCTGCTTTGTGAATCCTCACCGTGACGCGCCGTGGGGGGACCGAAGGGGCACCTTCGCGAGAGCGCCACAGCAGGAGGGGCCAAGCCTTATTACACGGAGCCCCGGTCAGTCAGCGGGGCTGGCTCCTTGAGTTACACCATTGCCCGTATCCCCACTGGCATTGGTGGGCTCGACGAGATGGTCGAGGGGGGCTTCCCCTTCCCGTCGGCGCTGATGGTCGCCGGTCCAGCGGGCACGGGCAAGACCACCTTCGCCCTGCAATTCCTCTGCGAAGGAGCGGCCCGCGGCGAGCAGGGGCTGTTCTTCACCACCCTGAGCGAGCCGACCCACTGGATGCTGCGGTTCGTCTCCAACTACTCCTTCATCAAGCAGGAGTACTTCGGCGAAGAGCTCGTCTACGTCGACCTCGGCGCGATCCTCAAGGACGAACGCAACCCCCGCAAGGTCCTCGAGTTCATGGAGGAACGGATCGTCGAGACGATGCCGCAGAGGATCGTCATCGACCCGGTCACGGTCATCGGCAACCGGCTGACCCACGACTACCGGCTGTTCCTCTACGATCTGACGGTGCGACTCAAGAACTGGCAGGCGACGACGATCCTCACCGGCGAGACCCTTCCCAACCAGGTCTATCCGATCGAGATCAGCTACATCGTCGACGGCGTGATCCTCCTGAGCTACGGCATCGTCAACGATGCGCGCATGAAGTACCTCGAGGTCCTCAAGATGCGCGGCACCAACCATTCCACCGGCAAGCACCTCGCCGGCATCACCGAATCGGGCTTCAACGTCCAGGCGGGGCTGCGGTAGGTCCCTCGCCGCCATCGGCGGCAGGTCCCGTGCTGCACCCTCTCGTGCGTGCCCTCTGGTGACGTCCTCGCGGTGCGTCGGTGGGATGACGCCACCAGAGGTCAGCACCGGAGGAGTGACAGATGCCCTACTACAAGATCCGCGGCACCTTCCGCATGGGGAGGGCCAAGGCCCAACAGTTCGAGAAGCAGGTCAAGGCCGCCAGCAAGGAGGCCGCGATCGAGCACATGCAGTCCCACCTTGGGTCCCGCCACTTCGTCGCGCGGGAGCAGATCACCTTCACCGTCGTCGAGGAGATCCGCAAGGAGGACGTCAGCGACCCGACGCTCGGCTGAGCGCTGCTGGTCCCACGACCGGAGCGAACGACCATGGCTGCGAAACATCACGACGAGGAGTCGCCCGAGGCCGATGCGGCCGAGGTGGTGGCCTACCAGCAAGACCTCCAGAAACGCCTCGCCCGCGTCGACCTGCTGCGGGCCAACGCCGAGGTGCTCACCCGCAACGTCGAAGTGCTCTCGTTGCAACAGCAGCAACTGCTGCGCGCACGGGAGACCCTGCAGACGCTCCAACAGCCCCGCGACCTCTCCGATGAGCTGCTGGTCCCCATCGGCGGCGAGCACTACATCAGCGCCACGGTCGGCGAGCTCTCCCACTGCCTGGTCCCCATCGGCTCGGGGGTGCGCGTGCGCAAGCCCGTCGGCGCCGTCATCGGGGACCTCGACAAGACCATCGGGCGGATCGACGAGGAGCGCACCCGCCAAGTCGAGCAATTGACCACCATCGAACACGAGCGCGTGAGCCTAGAGCGGCAGCTGGAGACCGAGATGGCACTCCTGCAGCAGTCGGGCGCGGCGCCCAGCTGAGGCGCGCGCACCGCCGCCTCGCGGCGAGGTCCCATGTTCAAGGCGCTCCGGGAGAAGCTGCGGAACTTCGGCCGCAAGGTCGAGGAGGTTGCCGAGGAGACCTCCCCGGCGCAGGAACCGTCCCCATCAGCGCCGCCGCCGACGCTCCGCTCCGAGCCCGCCGCAGCGGCCCCCACGACATCCTCGCGGGAACCGACCAAGGCCGAGCGCAAGCGGCTGCTGCGCTCCGCGCCTACGCTGCCTCCTCCATCGTCACCGGCACAACGGCAACAGGCGACCGTCCCACCCCCGGCACCGATGCCGACCGCACCTCCGGTGGTCCCCCGGCGCGCCACCGATCCGGTCGTCCTCCCGCCACCCAAGGTCAAGAAGGTGGCCCGTGCCGTCGCGCCTGACACCACCAGTGCGGCGTTCACCGATTCGCTGCTGGGCCTGCGCATCCGCCCCGAGCGCCTCCTGGAAGTCCTCGCCGAGCTGGAGATGGCATTGCTCGAGTGCGACGTCGCCCTCCCGGTGGTGGAGGTGTTCAAGGCGGACCTGATGGCCGACCTGGTCGGTCGCAAGGTGCGGCTGCGCACGGACCTCGAGTCGTTGGTACGCGAATCCCTCAAGCGTTCGATCCACAAAGTGCTCCACAAGGGCGTCGACTTCGACCGCTTCGTCGCCAACGCGCCCAAGCCGCTGGTGTTGATGTTCGTCGGGATCAACGGCACTGGCAAGACGACGGCGATCGGGCGGATCGCCTACCGCCTGCAGCAGCAGGGCTACTCCGTGGTGATGGCTGCCGCCGACACCTTCCGTGCCGGCGCCATCGAGCAGCTCGACGTCCACGCGACCCGCTTGGGGACCAAGATCATCAAGCACCAGGAGGGCTCCGATCCTGCCGCCGTCGCCTTCGACGCTGTCGAGCACGCAAAGGCGCGCAAGCGCGACATCGTCCTGGTCGACACCGCTGGGCGGATGCAGACGAACACCAACTTGATGATGGAGATGAAGAAGATCAAGCGCGTCTGCAAGCCCCACAAGATCATCTTCGTCGGCGATGCCCTGGCGGGCAACGATGCCGTCGATCAGGCGGTGCGGTTTCACGAGGCCGTGGGCGTCGACTGGGCGATCCTCACCAAGATCGACTGTGACAGCAAGGGGGGCGCTGCCCTGAGCATCGCCTCGGCCATCGACAAGCCCATCATCCTCGTGGGAACCGGTCAGCAGTACGCCGACCTCGAGCTTTTCGACGCCGACTGGATGGTGCGGCGGATATTCTCTGAGGACACTGCTGTCGCATCGTAGGGACGATCGACCCCTGGTGACCGCGGTCGGCCTACTGCAATTCCCTGCGTAAGCTCGAAGCCAGCAGCGGCAACCCCAAGCCCTTGGCCAGCGTGATGGCTTCTTGGGTCTTCTCCTCGGCCAGAGGTAGGTCCCCGCGCTTGCGCAGCAGGCGTGCCCAATCGCCGACCGCCGCGACGAGGCGAAACTTGTTCCCTCCACCCTTGGCGATCTCGACTGCACGGCTGAGGTGGCGCTGCGCCTCCTCCCAGCGTCCGTCTGCCTCGGCGACGATGCCAGCGATCCGTAGGGAGAAGGCCTGGGAGTCGGGGTTGGTGGAGCGCTCGGCCGAAGCGAGCCCCCCTGCGATGGCAGCGACCGCTTCCTTCGTCCGTCCCAGTCGGACCAACGCCTCAGCGCTCCCGGAATGGAGGTAGGCACCAAGCCACGGATCGAGGGTCTCTCCCATCGTCTCCTTGGAACGATGGTACCAACTGAGCGCCTCATGCTCGCGGCGCAGGACGACCAGCGTGTGTCCGAGGTTCATCATCGAGATCCCCGCACCGCGGACGTCGCCGTTGCGCAAGCACAGCTCCACCGACTGGCGCAACAGTGCCTCTGCCTGCGCCGGTCGGCCACTCTCGCGCTCGAGCAGCCCCAGGTTGGCGAGGATCATCGTCCGCAGGTATTGGTCCTGCTGTGCTCCAGGTTCCTTCAGCGCGCGGTGGAGGTATGCCGTGGCCTTGACGACGTCTCCGAGCAGTTGGTAGTGGCTGGCGATCACCATGGTGCTGTAGGCGATCCCCCAAGAGTCGTTGGCCGCCCGGTAGAGTCCCAGGGCGCGCTCGTACTCCCTCCCCGACTCTGCTTCGCGCCCGGCGAACTGGTGGCGGTGGCCGCGGATGATGAAGTAGTACGCTTGGTCCGCCTGCGCCTGGCCGCCATGGGCAAAGGTGTCGGCCAGGGCTGCCAGCTCGCTCTCCGCACGCGGGTCGTTCTGCCGTGCATAACAGTCCGCCCGCACGAGCTTTGCGCGCACCTCGAGCGTCGGATCGGGCGTCGCCAGCAGCTGCTCCTGCGCTTCCGTCAGTCGCTCGAGCGCCTCGCCGTAGCGTCCTCCACGGCGATGGACCGTCGCAAGCTCGATGAGCGCCGCTGCGCGTGCGCGTCCGCTCACCCCTACCTGGAGCTGCCGCTGCAGTTCCTGCTGCCGCGCCGGGAGGGTGTCCTCTGGCGGGACGGGCTCCATGGGCTCTTCGGCGGTCCTCACGACCCTTGAGCCTTGCGCTGACCCGTCCCACCTACCGCCGGTAGCGGGCCAGCGCAGCGTCAGTCCGCGCGGGCACATCGCTGAACATGATGTCCGCGATCCGGATGACCTCGACATCGGGGCTCTGCTGCTCGGACACCTTGTGGTCGTTGACCTGGCACCACTGGCCCTCTTGGCAGGTGAAGTCGCGCATCCATTTCTCATCGACGCGGAGGATCGGGACCCGCAGGATCAAGTCCCCCATCCCCAGCCGCTCGTTGTACTTGCGGGCGATCTCGACGCCTGCGGAGATCGCGATCGAGCCGGCCTTGAGCGGCGCCTTCACCAGACTGGTGGCGACCTTGACGGCGCCACCGGTGGCGAGCCCGACTGCCGAGGCCGCCCACCCGCCCCCCGCAAAGGCCGTCGAGAGCGTCTCGGCGTCCTCGAGCGAGAGGTAGTGTCCGCGCATGTTGGCGCTGTCGAAGGATATCTCCACCTCGCCCGAATCGTCGAGCTTCTTGGAGCGCTTGTGGTACTCCTCGCTCTTGGTCGCCCCATCGGCGCACTGGCGCGGGCGGCGCTGCACGACGGTGCCCGTCACCCCGACGGCGGCGCGGGTGCGCGTGAGCGTGTCGTCGACGACCTGCCGGGTGCGCGAGAAGTCGTCCTGCAGGCCATCGACGTCGCCGCTGTCGTGGTGCAGCTGGTCGAGCTCGTGCTGGGCGCGCTCGGCCTCCTGTTGCGCCGACTGGGCGCGCTGCGCCGAGGCCTCCGCATCCTCGGGGGAGGTGGCGGCCTGCCCGTCGCGGGTCGCCGTCTGCGCCTTGGCCGCAGCGTTGGCCGCGCTGGTGCGCAGCTTGTCGAGGCGGTCGGAGATGCACTGGCGGTACTGGTTGAGGAACGCCTCGGCCTTGCTGCGGGCGCTCTGCTCGTCGGCAGCGGCCTTGGCGGAGGCTTGCTGCGCGCTCTGTGCAGCCTGTGCATCGGTGCTGGCGGACTTCTCCTTGGCGGCGGCGGCCTGCTCCGCCTGGTCAGCCTTCCCTTTGGCCGCAGCGGCGGCCTCCTTGGCGGATTTGGCCTTGCGCTGGTAGCCTTCGAGGTCCTCCTTCCACTTCTTCTTGAGCTCGAGGAACTCGGTGACGGCCGCGTCGCCGGTGGGTCCGTCGGGGAAGTGGATGTCGACTCCAAAGGTGCCTGCGGCACCATATCCGGCGAAGCCACCCCAACCGGCGACGGGCGTCGAACTGACGTTGCGCACGGTCTTGAGGATCGACTCGCAGAAGGCGGCGTAGGCCTGCTGGGCGGTGTCGGCAGCCTGCTGGGCGTCGCGTGCCTGCTCGGAAGCGGCGTTGGCGGCTGTGCGGGCTTCTGAAGCGTGCTGCCCGCTGGTGTCGGCCTGCTGTTGGGCCGTCGCTGCACGCTGCTGGGCCGCCTGGGCGGCTGTGCCGAGTTTGGCGAGGCGGGCACGCATCGCCTCCCACTGCTCGCGGACCCCATCGCAGGGGCCGCGGCTGCGCTCGACGGTCATCGCACCGCCGACGGCGACGTCGGGCCCTCCTCCGGGGAGGGCCGAGGCCCCTGCCGCGACCGCCGCGCCAGGGAATGCACTCGTTGCCGTGGGTTCGGTCGGCGTCCGCCCCTTGGTGGCGCTCCCGCCATCGCCGCTGGGGATCCGCTCGATCTCGTCGACGGTGATCTTGTCGAGGGCATTGCCCGTCGGCGCCTGCTTGCGGCGGCGGCGTGCGATGCCGTAGACCATGCCGATCACCCCGATCAGCAACAGCAGCAGCGGCAGCAGGTTGGGGGCGTTGGTGATGATGCTCAAGGGGTTGGACGATGGGTCGTCGTTTCCATGGTCGCCGCCGTTGCCACTGTGCTCGGGGGCGACGGTGATGTTCAAGGGCGTCCCTGCCGGGATCACGACACCGCCCTGGACGACTTCCATGCGCACCGTGCCTGGGCCTTGGGTCTTCGGGGTCCACGGGACGCCGACGGTGACCTGCTCTGCAGGCGCCAGCGTGGCGTTCTGGAACGAGACCACCTTGTCATTGAAGACGCACTGCACCGTGATGGTCACCGGCGTGGCCGTGTTAGGGTTGGTGACCTCGACGGCCATCGTCACGGGCACACCGACCTGGAAGCTGGTCGGCCACACCGGGGCCCGAACGTCCACCGACTTTGCCGGCACGGTGATGTGGGTGGGTGTCGAGGGTTCGCTCTCCTTGCCCCGCTCGTCTGTGCAGGTGACCGTGACGTCATGCGGACCGTCGCTCAGCCCGCTGTAGTCGTAGGCGTTGGCGGCTTCGGGTGTCGGGAAGGTGGCCACTTGCACGCCATCGACGTAGATGGTGCAGTGGTCGATCGCCGGTCCGTTGGGATCGTCAGGTACGGTGACCACCAGATGGCCCGATCCGTCGTCGGTGACGGTCGGCTGCGGTGTGGGCGGCTCGGGGTATTGGACGATCTGCGTGATGGTGAGGTTGAGGGAGTTGCCGGCGAGGTCGACCAGGTGGATGAACCATACGTGGGTCCCCTCGGTCAACGCGCTCAGCGGCAGGTTGATGGCACCCTCCAGGACCCCAGGGCCGCTTGGGTCGAGGGTGAAGCGCGGGTCGCCACCCGTGCCGTTGAACTGCAAGGGGATGGGGGCCGAGCCGTCGAGGGTGACGAAGCTCGCCGAGGCGTTGAGGTTGGCCTCGGTGACCCTGACCGGCAGCAGCAGGTCGTCGCCCAGGTAGAGCAACGGGTCGGACGGGTTGATCAGTGCCAGCTTGGGTTGCGTGTTGTCGACGATGAAGGAGATCGTCGAGGAACCGCTGTTGCCGAGTGTGTCGACGCCGGTGACGGTCAGGTCGTACGGACCGTCGGGCCAGGTGGTCAGGATGACCTGTGAGGCGAACCTGTTGGGGCCGTTGGGGAGGAAGGGTCCGGTGAAGCTCTGGCCCGTCGTCGTCGGTCCGGTACCCTCGGCGGACCAGCTCATGGATGAGGTGTCCACCGAGATGACCTCGCCGCCCTCGCCCGTGATGATGATCGTGATGGTGATGGTGATGGAGAGTGTGACCACCATGCCGTCGGCGAACGGCAGGTCGAACTGCGGCCCCGTCGTGTCGGTACGGAAGGTGCTCGTGAACAGCCCCGGGCTGGAGCCACTGGGGTCGCGCACGCCCACGCTCAGGATGTTGGAGGTGTTCTGCCACGTAGCCGCCTGCGGGATGTCGACGTGGAGGTCGGCCGTCGGTGGGATAGCGACCAGGTCGAGCGAGAGGATCTCGATCGGCAGCGGGGTCGTGTTGCCCAGTGGCGTGTCGATCCTGGCGAAGATGTCAAAGAAGGAGTCGGGTCCGAAGTCGGCGATGTTGGTCGGCAGGTTGGCGTCGCTGACCTGCAGGTCCACTCCGCCACCCGAGGCGCCCAGGAAGGACGGCACGGGGTCCCCGATCAACGTGAGCATGGCCGGGGTGGTGTCGAGGATCGGCGCCGGCTGCGGGTCGGCCCAGGTGGCGTTGGGCAGGTCGAAAAACCCGGTGTTGCCTGCAACGTCATGGGTGAGCAGCTCGATGGTCAGGGGGCCGTCGGAGACGCCGCTGAAGTCCGTGACCTGCAGGAAGTAGTCGGCGCTGACTGCCCGGCCGCCGGGCACCAGATCCATCGGTTCGAAGGGCTTCCCCGCGATCGAGAGTTCCACCGACGTGACGCCCGCCAGGGGGCCGGCGTCGGTGACGGTGACGTTGACCGGGAGGCTGCCGTTGGTGTAGGCAGGATAGGTCAGCGCCGTCACGAGCGGGGGGGTGATGTCGACGGGGAGTTGCAGCTGCGCGCCCGTCCCATCGCTGTCGATGTCGGCGTCGAAGGTGACGTCGCCTCCCTGCCGCAGGTCCATCGTCGCTGTCGGGGAGCTGTTGTCGGAGAAGGCGCCGTCGCTGCCACGATCATCGACGAACAGCAGGTGGGCGGTGTAGTTGAGGTCCGCCGCGACCAGGTCGGGCAGGGTGCCGCTGTCGGAGAGGGTGAGCACGAAGGACTCCCCGCTGGCGCCTCCGGGCAGGGTCTCGTTGAGGAACATGTCCGCGCTCGTGCCGAGGCTGCTGGTGGCTTGCACGACGACGCGCAGCAGTTGGTTGGAGGCTGCAAGCGGTGCGGTCGCGTTCATCACGACCGTGACCGAGAGCGTCTCGACGCCGCGGCCCAGGGGGGAAGGCGCCGCGGTCTGGTCCGCAGCGATCGGGAGCCCGACCAGTGGGAGCGTACCCAGCAACAGCACCAGGGTCATGGTGAGGCTTCGGAGGATGGTCCGGGTTGCAGGGGCCGACCGGCGGGCAGTCATGGCCTGGCGACGCTTGCCCTTGCCCTTCAAGGTTCCCCATCGACACGGCCTGGGCACGCCGAGGTCGGCCGCGACCTTCATTAGGCCCCTCGGGGGCTGCTGCTGCTGCGATGACGGCTTCGACCGCCACAGCCGCCAAAGCCGCCAGTGCGCGCGCACGCGAGGGTCCAGCGGTGGTCCTGCTCAGCGGCGGCCTCGACAGCGCGACGGTGCTCTTTGGCGCCCTGCAGGCGCATCGCGAGGTCCACGCCCTGACCATCGACTATGGGCAGCGACACCGCATCGAGCTCGATGCCGCCCGCGCCCTGGCGGAGGCCGCGTCGGTGACCTCCCACGAAGTGTTCCCGCTGCCCCTCGACCGCCTCGGCGGCAGCGCCTTGACCGATAGCAGCGAGCCGCTGCCGCAGGACCGCTCCCTGGAGCAGATGGGTGTGGGGATCCCGCGCACCTATGTGCCCGCGCGCAACACGATCTTCCTGGCCATCGCGCTAGGGTTGGCCGAGGTGCGGCAGGCGCGCGCGATCTACGTCGGCGCCCATGTCCAGGACTCGAGCGGCTACCCTGACTGCCGACCGGAGTACCTGGTGGCCTTGCAGCAGGCGTTTGCCCTCGGGACCAAGGTCGGCGCGCAGGGCCGGCCCATCGAGTTGGTCGCGCCACTGATCGGTTCGACCAAGGCGCAGATCATCCAGCGCGCGCTGGCCTTGGCAGTGCCCTTGGAGCTCACCTGGAGCTGCTATGGTGGTGGCCCCACTCCCTGTGGGCGCTGCGACAGTTGCCGTCTGCGGGCTGCGGCCTTTGCGCAGCTTGGGCAGGCCGACCCAGCGCTGGGGGTCAGTGGGCGCGCTCCGAAGCATCCTGACCACAGCGATTAAGCCCCCCTTGCCGCTGGCCAAGCGATGAGCGGCGCCACCCTCACACGCGGGCTGCTCGGCGTCGGCATCCTCCTTGCCGGGATCGTGCTTCTGCTCAGCTGGGGGCTGGGCTTCTCCCTCGGCGGGCTGATCGGTCTGCTGGTGGCGCTGGCCGCCATCGGCGGGGGGATCGCCGTCGGCGCTGGCGGCAACTACCGCGGCGGGGTGCCGGCAGTCGCCATGGCAATCGTCGGCTACTTCCTCTACCCCTACGAGACGATGGACGGTTATGTCTCTGGAGCGCTCTTTGGGATCGTCGGCCTGGGCATGGTGGCCCTCATCGCCTGGCATGTCGAATAGGGTCGGAGGGCGTTCGAGAGCGCCCACAACAGGCAGACCTGACGGCAGAGCTCTTGTACCGGGCTGCAGCTGTCCGCTTCGAGGTGTGTCCTAGGTGGTCCGCTCTGCGTTTTTCGTGGCCGCGCTACTGCTTCTGGCGACCATCGCAGCGGCCCTCCCAAGCGTCGCTGACGGACCCACCGCGGATGCACCGCTTACCCCGCTGGCGACGCCACCCAAGCCCACAGGCTGGGGGACCCACCCGACGGGGTTCCACAACTTCACCATCCCGCGGCCAAACGGACAGCCCGACGTCGCGGCGCGGCTGCAGTACCCCGCGACGTCCTCGGGGATGGACACACCCATCGACCAGACCAGCGGCCCCTGGCCCATGGTCATCTACTTCCCTGGAGGTGGAGGTCCATCCTACACCGTCGCCACGAGCCGGCTGATCGCCAGCTGGGGATTCGTCGTCCTGGATGTCGAGCTGAGCAACACCAATGGTGGCCCCTGCTGCCGCAACCCGCAGCTGATGGCCTCGGAGGTCCCCGTCGTCATCGACTGGCTCGAGGACCTCGACGCCAATGCCTCCCAACAGTTCGACGGGATGCTCGACCTCGACCGCCTGGGTGTCACCGGGCATAGCTGGGGCGGATTGCTTGCGGCGCTCGCCCTCTCCGATGCCTATGGGGACGACCGGATCCACTACGGCGTCCCCATCAGTGCGACCCCCGCCGTCGCGATCGACTACACCAAGGACCTGGTCGAACCGGTCTACTACCTCACTGGCAGCGCCGGGGACAACGACCTGCAGCCGCTCTTCGACGCCACCCCCAGCCCTGCGGCCTACACCATCGTCACCGGCGTCGACCATGGGGGGATGGTCGGCCAGACGGCCTACGTGGTCGCCTTCTTCCTCTACTGGGAGCAGGGTCTGACCGACTACCAGTGGTGGCTCTACACCCAGGGGATCCATGACGAGGACGATGCCGGCACGGTCACCTACCAATCGAAGATGTGCATGCCCCGTATCGAGGTCACACCGCTGCAGCTGGAGGAGGACCAATCGGTCTCCTTCCGCGGCTGGACCGAAGGGCTGACCTGGGGCAGCGTCTCCTACGAGTGGGACCTCGACGGAGTCGGCGGCTATGACACGCTCGAGTCGTCGCCCAATGGCACGCACACGAACACCTTCGAGGACATGGGCACTCCCACCCCCAAGCTGCGGATCGTCGACGACTGGGAGAGCGTCATCCTCCCCATCGAGATCAACGTCACCAACGTCGCGCCCCTGGCCGAGGCCGGCGGCGACCAGCAGGCCGCCGAGGATGCGGTCGTCCATCTCGATGGCGCCAACAGCACCGACACCCCCTCGGACCTTCTGGCCGGGCTCCTCTACGCGTGGGACCTCGGCGATGGTTCGACCCATGCCTTCGATGCGGCGCCGACCTTCGCGCATGCCTACGACGCCGCCGCCACCTATACCATCACGCTCTCCGTCAAGGACAACGACGGCAACGTCACCACCGACACGCTGTCGGTGACGGTCGTCGAGGGGGTCCCCATCGTCACGGTCAGCACGCCGCCACTTGGGGCGATGGACTCGCCCGTCACGCTGCAGGGTGAGGCGTCCGATACCGCATCCGACCTCCTTGCGGGCTTCACCTACGTCTGGGACTTCGGCGATGGCTCGGCGCTCTCGCCCGAGAGTGAGCTGGGCAATGCCACGCATGTGTACACTGGACCTGGCACCTTCGTCGCGACGCTCGTCGCAACCGACCGCGACGGGGCGGTCGGGCTCTCGAGCACCAACGTCACCATCGCCAACGTGCTGCCCACCGCGCAGGTGCTCAGCCCACACTCGGGGGACAAGGTGCTCAAGGACCACCCGGTCACCTTCGAGGGCCGTGGCAGTGACACCATCACCGACCTCCAAGGGTTGCTGTACGCTTGGGACTTTGACGACGGACAGCCGCTGCTCTACCAGCCGACAGTGGTGACGGGCCATACCTTCCGACAGAGCGGCCCCGCTTCGGCGACACTGTGGGTGCTCGACCCCCAGGGCGAGTCCACCTCAGCAAGCGTCGGCTTCACCGTGCTCGACGAGGCACCGGTCCTGCTGAGCGTCGGACCATCGAAGGATGTCGCCATCGACGAAGACACTCCCCTGGTGCTCGAGGTGGAGGCGACGGACACGGTTTCGGACCTCTCGTCGCTGACCTACGCCTGGGACATCCAAGGCGCGGTGATCTCGACCTTGGCCAGCGACACCCTCACCTTCGACCATTATATCAACGGCGACCTCTCGGTCGTCGTCACCGACCAGGACGGCGTCAGCACCTCGTCGACCGTCCATCTGCTGGTGCGCAACCCTGGCCCCTCGGTCTCGTTCGATCACTTCGCCAGCAGCGGGCAGGTCGGCCAGACCTTCAACTTCAGCGTCGTTGGCAGAGACACGGCATCGGACCGCCTGCTGCTGACCTACGTGTGGGACTTCGACGATGGCTCCAACGCCACCGGGACGAACGTCAGCCATGTATTCTCCGACGCGCGGACCTTCGAGGTGCGGGTGACCGTCACCGATGACGAAGGGGCATCAGCCACCGAGATCGTCCAAATCAAGGTCCGTGCCGCCCCCGGGGGCCCAGGCGGTCCCCATCTGCCGCGCCCCGATGGCGATCACAACACCACCGAGCAGCTGCCAGGACTGCCTCTGGCGGGCAATCTGGTGCTGGCAGCCTTTGGGTTGATCGCCGTTGCCGCCGGCGTCACGCTGCTGCTGGGCCTGCGGCGTCGGAACAAGCCGACCCTGGTGCTCGCGCCGGCTCCTGCCCCGCAGGCCCAGGGGATGATCGCGCCACCAATCGGACCGTCGGTGCCTCCGACGCCTAGCGGCGATGGACCGAGCATGCCCGGTGCTCCCCCTGCAGCACCAGCCCCGGTCGAGCCGCAAGGACAATCCCCTCCCCCCATGCCGCCATCGGCAGCGCCCACCCCCCCTCCCCTTGTCGAGGCTCCCCCTTCGAGCAAGGACGAGCTGGCGTGGTAGGCGAGCACCTCGCACTCTTGCACGCGAGCCGCGGCCGCACCCTTATCCTCCATCGTCCCCTCCGAGGACCGATGGCACGCAAGGCGGGCGGGCCAGCGACGAGAGCGCCGACCCCTCCGTCGCCCGAGCCTGTGCCCTCGTGGGAGTCCTTGGGCATCCCTGCGCAGACTGCTCAGCACCTGCGCCAGGGCGGGATGGCCGCCCCCTTTCCCCCGCAGGCTGCGGCCATCCCGCACGCGCTCAGCGGGCACAACTTGGTGCTGGCGGTCCCGACAGCCTCGGGCAAGTCCCTGGTCGCCTATCTTGCGGCGCTGCGGACCATCGCCGCTGGGGGGAAGGTCCTCTACATCGTGCCCTTGCGGGCACTTGCAGCCGAGAAGGTCGAGGACCTCCAAGCGCTCGCGCCGCTGGGAGTGCGTGCCGCTGCTTCGGTGGGTGACTTCGACACCCCCGACCTGCGCCTGGGGGGTCACAACGTCGTCGTTGCGACCTCGGAGAAGGCCGACAGCCTGCTGCGCCATCGCAGCCCCTGGCTCGAAGAGGTGCAGCTCGTGGTCGCCGATGAGTGTCACCTCATCGATGACGCTGGGCGCGGCCCGACGCTGGAGGTCACCATCGCCCGCTTCCGACAGCACTGGCCCACGGTCCAGCTGCTGGCGCTGAGCGCCACCATCAACAACTCGGCCGAGCTCGCCGCGTGGCTCGATGCGGCCCATGTCACCTCCGAATGGCGGCCGACGCTCCTGCGCACCGCCGTGCATGTCGACTCGAACCTCTACTACACCGACGGCGAGGAGCGGGGACCGCTGCCGGAGGTCAACGACCTGCTCGGCGACGTCCTGCGCGAGGGAGGTCAGGGGCTGGTCTTCGTCGGCACGCGGCGCTCGGCGGAGAAGGTCGCCAAGGATGCCATGCGCGTGGTCGGCGCTACGCTCGACGAGCCCAGCCGCGCGGAGCTGCGCGGAGCAGCGGGGCGACTGCGCAGCGGGACGCCGACCGAGGTGGGGGAGGTCCTCGCACGCTGCATCGAGGAAGGTGCGGCGTTCCATCACGCGGGCCTGACCAACGCCCAGCGTTCGGCGGTCGAGCGGCTCTTCAAGCAGCGGCGTCTCAAGGCACTCTCCGCCACGCCCACGCTGGCAGCAGGGATCAACCTCCCTGCGCGCCGGGTCATCATCCGTGACACCAAGCGCTATGATTCGCTCGAGGGGCGCAACTCCTACCTGAGTGTGATGGAGGTCAAGCAGATGCTCGGCCGCGCAGGGCGCCCCGGCTACGATCCCGTGGGCGAAGGGATCGTCATGGCCAAGGGGCGATGGGAATCGGAGCGGTTCATCGAGGAGTACTTCCTCGGTCCGCCCGAGGACATCACCTCGAAGCTCGGCAATCCCGCGGCCTTGCGCGGGCACCTGCTCGCATCGGTCGCAGCAGGCTTCTGCAGCAGCCAGGACCAACTGGTGGAGTTCCTGGGACACACCTTCTATGCCCACACCCGCGACCTGTGGGTCCTCAAGGACCTCGTCGACGAGGTGGTGCAGTTCCTCCAGGAGGAGGAGCTCATCGCTGCGGTCGGTGATGAGCTCGAGGCGACCGCCTTTGGCAAGAGGGTCAGCGACCTCTACCTCGACCCGATCAGCGGGGTGCTGTTGCGCGACGGGCTGCTCTCTCCCCAACCGATCGACGCGCTGGGCTATCTCTATCTCGTGTGTTCGACCCCCGAGCTGAAGCGCTTCGGCAGCGCGCTCCGCCAGTCCGAGACCGATTGGGTCGCCGATGCCTGGGTCAAAGCCGCTGAACACCTGCCGCTGCCGCTGGGCACGACCCAGCCGAGCGAGGAGATGCTCTCCGCCTTCAAGACCGCCCTCCTGCTGCGCGAGTGGGCGAGCGAAGCGCCGGAGCAGCAGCTCTGCGAGGTGTTCGGGATGGGCCCCGGGGACCTGCGCAACCGCGTCGAGACCGCACAATGGGTGGTCTTCGGCGCCAAGGAGCTGGCCCGGCTGTTTTCCGCGACGAGGGTCGGGCCCCTCTGGAAGCTCCTTGACCGAGTCCGCTACGGTGTGCGTGAGGAGCTGCTGGACCTCGTGCGTCTGCGGGGCATCGGCCGGGTGCGTGCGCGTCACCTGTGGTCGGCGGGCTACAAGGACCGCGCCGCGATCGCGGAGGCGGGTGAGGCACTCATCGCGCGAGTGCCGGGCATCGGGACGTCGTTGGCGTCCACCATCGTGTCGCAGGCGAAAGCTCGCGGTGCCGTCCCGCGCGCTCCCGCCGCCCCAGGCACGGTCATTGCCGCGGGCGCCGAGCCGGTGCAGGGGGATGGGACCTTCGAAGTCGTCGAGGAGGATTCGCTGGATGCGCGATGACGACGAGGGTACGTTGACCATCCTGCCCGACCCATCAGCCCCTGAGACTCGTCTGGCGAAGGGCGCGACGATCGTCGGTGCGACGGGGACCGTCTCCGACCTGGCCCGGCTGCGGACCACCTTGCGAGAGCTCAATGGTCGAACCGGAGTCTTTGTCGTCCTGTTGCGCGCCGACAGGGTCCTCGAGGACCTCCATCTGCGCGAGGCGATCCGACGCGCTGCGCGCTATCACGAGCAGGAGGCTGCGGCTCCGACGACCCTGGCGGCAGACGTCCTGCGGTATGTCGCGGGCTCGCGCCAGATCGAGCGCGCCATCGCGATGGTGGGCGTCCGCGCCGGTCCCTGCGATGCCCTCCTGGCGGTCGCAGGCCCGATCGAGGTCGAGGCCGTCCTCTCGGCGCTGGGTCTGACGAGGATGCGGGCGCGCTATGGTGAGCCCTTGGAGGTGCTTGGTGGGCTGGGTCTCTCAGCAGGGGCTCGCCCTCCCATCGACCTCCTCCTCGAGGCGATGGCGCTCCTCGAATTGGAGCTCCCGAGGGCTGGGTCAGAAAACCCATGATGGACACCATGCGAGGGTACGCCTTGGTCCACGACGCCTCATCTGTCGTGCTTGTCAGGCAGTGGGTAGTTGCCTTGCAGTGGGCAGACCAGCCGCCTCCCACGCCAAGAATCCCCCGACCAACTCCTCGACAGGTCCCTGGTGGATGGGAGCGAGCACGCTCTGGGCGATCGAGGAGCGGTAGCCGCTGTGACAGTGGACCACGAGCCGGCCGTGCTGTGGGACCTCGGCGATCCGCTTGCGCAGGTGTGCCAGCGGGATGTTCGTGCTCCCGGCGATGTGCCCCTTGTCGAACTCGGTCTTCGTCCGAACGTCGAGTACCAGGGGTGCGTCGTGACCGCGGAGTTGCTCGGCGAGTGTCGCCGCCGTGACACGCTTAGTCCGTTGCACCAGCTGCGGCTGGTCCGACAGCGCCGCCATGGCCCCGGCGAGGAACCCGGCGACCTGGTCGAAGCCGATCCGCGCAAGGCGCGTCGATGCTTCCTGCTCGGTCCCGGGTTCGGCCACCAGGATGATGGGCCGGGTGGGGTCGAAGAGGGTCCCCGCCCACGAGGCGTAGGTGCCAGCAAGGCCGATGTTGATCGCCCCCCGAAGGTGAGCGCCAGAGAACTCCATGGGTTCGCGGGCGTCGAGCAGTTGCGCGCCACTACGGAGTCTTTCGAGCACCTCGTCGAGCGAGAGGGGCCGCAAGGTCTGGGAGAGCACGTGCTGGAGCGTCGGATGCTGCTTGGTGTTGAGCACAGCGTCGTAGCTGAAGTAGGCCGGGGCCTCGGGGAGGTCCGCCACGGCCATCGCCACGAACGCCTCCCGAGCCATCGGCTGCAGTGCGGCGTTGAACTGCCGCTGGATGCCGATGGTCGAGGAGGTCTCCTCGCTCAGGTGCCGCCCGCACATCGAGCCCGCCCCGTGGGCGGGGTAGACGAGGGTCGAATCGGGCAGCACGAGGAGCTTCGTGTGTAGCGAGTCGTAGAGGTCGGAGGCCATCTGCTGCGGGGAGCACCCGACGCCCACGAGCAGATCGGGCCGGCCGATGTCCCCGATGAAGAGGGTGTCCCCGGTCAGCACGGCGTGGGGGTGCCACCCCCTGCCCACGTGCTCCTGCACGACGATCGAGGTGCTCTCGGGGGTGTGGCCAGGGGTCGCCAAGAAGTGCAGCCGCACGCTCGGTCCAAGGTCAAGGTGCGTCCCGTCGACCATCGGTACGAAGGGGTACTCGGCCTTGGCCACCGCCCCAAGGCGGATGGTCGCTCCGGCACGCGCCTGTAGCTCGAGGTGGCCTGCGAGGAAATCAGCGTGGAAATGGGTCAGCAGCACGTCGGTGATCTGCAGGCGGCGCTGTTGGGCCTCGTCGAGGTAGACGTCGACGTCGCGCTGGGGGTCGACCACGACCGCGCGGCCGCTGGCGTCGTCGGCGACCAGATACGAGGCGTGGGCGAGACAGCCGAGGAAGTGCTGGGAGAGCACCAAGCCCATCGCACCACGTCCGTCCCGCGGCTCACTTGGACGTCACGCGTACCAGGGAGCGGTCGACGTGCTCTTGGGGGGTGATGTCCGCCAGGACTTCTGCGATCTTGCCGGCCGGGTCGATCAGATAGGTGATCCGCTTGGGATTCTGTCCTTCGCGGTGGGCGCCGTAGGCCTTGATGATGCTCTGCTGCTCGTCGAGCAGCAGCGGGAACTCCAGACCGTACTTGGCGGCGAAGTCGTTGTGGCACTTGGTGTCGTCGGCGGAGACGCCGAGCACCACCGTGTTGGCAGCAGCGAAGGCCTTGGCCTTCGCCTGGAATCCTTTGGCTTCGATCGTGCAGCCGCTGGTGTCGTCCTTGGGATAGAAGTAGAGTACCACCCACCTGCCCTTGTGGGCCTGCAACGAATGGGTCTTTCCCTTGTTGTCCTTGGTGGTGAATGGCGGGGCCGTTTGGCCAACTCCGGGGGTAGTCATATGCTCACCGCTGGGGGAGGTCCCCCATGCAAGGGAGCCCATCTGTGCCCCCCTTGATAGCGCTTTGCCACGTCACTGGGGGGAATCGCTACGAGCGCGAGACGCGCCGACCTCGACGAGCCGAAGCGCTTCGTCGACATGCCGCTGCGGGGAAAGGAAGTGGAACACCGCCACGATCTTGCCCTGTGGGTCGATCACGTAGGTCACCCGTGCAGTGCCCATCAGGCGACCCTTGGCGCCATAGGCCCCGGTCACAGCACCGTCGGCATCGCTCAAGAGCGAGAACTCCAGCCCGCACCTGCTCGCGAAGCGTGAGTGCTTCTCCGTCGAGTCGCGACTGACCCCGAGCACCACGGCATCGGCCGCGGTGAAACGCTGCTGGTGATGCTGGAAGGCCCTCGCCTCCATCGTGCAGCCGGGTGTATCGTCCTTGGGATAGAAGTAGAGCACGACCCAGCGACCGCGGTAGCGCTCGAGGTCGTGGACCTGCCCCTGTTGGTCGGGGAGGTGGAATGGTGGCGCGGACTCGCCTGCCGCCAGCAGCTGGGACATCGAGCCGTTCGCTGGCGCACGCAGCGCATAAGGGTTGGGGCGAACCAGGGCCCTGCCCTCTTGGCACCACCGCCGCCTTCTTGTGGGCCAGCGGGATTCCCCTCGTGGGGGAGAGAGCATCCGCCGTCAGCGCCTGCACTGCTCACAGAGCGGTTCCGTGCTCGTGGAGGCAACGGCGACCCTGACGATTGTCGTGCTCCTCTCCCTGGTCATCCAGAGCGTCGTCGTGGCGCAGCTCCACGCTGAGCAGGGCACGCACCAGCGACGTGAGCTCGAGCGCACAACCGAGCTCGCCGCAGAGCTCACCAGGGCGCTCGTGGCGGGATCTGGTGACCGCGTGACCATCAACGAGGCGCAGCTGACGACCTGGGACTGGCGATCCTTCGCTGAGCAGCAGCAGCTTCGACCTACCGATGGTGCCGCCGTGGTCGTATGGGTCCCGCAACGTGCCAACGGAACCGACCCTTGGCAGCGGCAGGAGGTCCGCTGGGATTTCGGGGCACCTGGTCCCATCGGTTCCCAGTCCTCACAAGGGACCCTCGTGGAGGGAAGCGGTGTACGCTTGGCAAAGCAAGTCTACCTCGCAGAGGTGGTGGTCCATGCGGCACCGTAGGTGGCGCAGGATGCCCAGGGTCCGCGAGCGGGGCCTGCTCGATGTCGCGGTCGACCTCGTCGTGACCATCTTGGTCGTCTCAGCGGTCATGGCCGCCCTCGTCGCCGCGCTGACTCACGACGTCGGCCGAAAGGACGAAGAGCTCCGAACCGACGTGCAGGCCGACCTCAGGGGGCGGCACCTGCTCCTGCTCCAGACCACGTGGGACCCCCGTCTGGACGGCCTCGAGGATGCCACCATCCCTGCTCCCTTGCGTGCGGG
>JAHFTX010000008.1 GCA_023265395.1 Thermoplasmata archaeon | reverse complement strand
GACCGAGTAGGCGCCTTCGGTGAAGTAGATGTGCTGGCTCTGGTTCCCGGTCCCAAACTGGCCATCACCATACTCCCAGTTGAAGGAGAGAATCGTGCCATCGAGGTCGAGGCTGTCGACGGCCTCGAATGTGACGTTCTCCCCGGCGATGGGGGTCTCTGGGCTGGTCGAAGTGTCCCATTGCCAGTCGAAGTCGACGACCGGTGGGCGGTTGGTGACCGTCACCCAGAAATCGGTGATGCCGACCGCACCATCATCGTCGGTGACGCTGAGGGTGACGCGGTACACCCCATCGTCATTGTAGGTCTTGGTGGCCTCCTCGTCCGCCGCAGTGGTGATCTGGACCGGCTGCCCGTCGTGGAAGTCCCACGCCCACTGGGAGACGATCCCGTCACTATCGGTCGAAGCGGTGCCATTGACGCGCACCTCGGTGAGTGTCTCGGTCGAGAGGTTGAGGTGGATGGCCTGCGGGGCGAGGTTGTTGACGGTCACCGCCACCAGGGTCCAGTCCGTCGCACCGCTGTCATCGCGCACGGTCAGTCGGACGTTGTAGAGACCATCGTCCGAGAAGGCGTGGGTGGCGTTGGCGCCATAGCTCTTCGGGGTACCGTCGACGAAGTCCCAGGACCAGTTGACGAGGATCCCGTCGGGGTCGTAGCTGTTGGTCCCGTCGAAGTCGAGGTTCTCATTGGTATCGCCCACGAGGGCTTGCGGACCCACGGCCACCGGCGCGCGATTGCCTACCTTGATCTGGACGGTCGCGCTGTCGATAGCCCCGTCATCGTCGATGACGAGCAGGACGACCTGGTACGAGCCGTTGGCGAGGTTGAAGGCATAATCGAGGACCACACCGTAGCGCAACTGGCCGCCGGGGAAGATCCAGGTGTAGTTGGAGATGACCCCATCGGGATCGCCGCTGTCATCGGCGTCGAAATGTACCGATTCGGTGGTGTTGAGTTGTGTTCGGTTGGTCAGGAGGTCAGCCGATGGCGCGCGGTTGAGGACCGTGACGCTCAGCGTGTGCTGGTCGATGGCACCGTCATCATCGGTGACGGTCAAGGTGACGCTATAGACGCCATCATCGGCGTACATGTACTGGACGTTCTTGCCCAGCTGATGGGAGCCATCGTGGAACAGCCAGTCGTACCCCTGGATGAAACCGTCTGCATCGGAGCTGTTGGCCCCGCTGAACTTGACGTTGACGAGGGTCTGGACCGTCTGATCGACGGCGTTGGCCGACGGGTCGCGATTGGTGACATTGACCGAGACTGAGCCGCTGTCAGTGCCGCCGTCGTCGTCGGTCGCTATGAGGGTGACGACGTAGGAACCGTTGTCGTCATACTGGTGGCTAGGGTTGGGATTGAAGGAGAAGGTCCCATCACCAAAGATCCAGAAGTAAGAGTTGATGAGGCCATCGCTGTCACTGGTCCCCGCGCTGCTGAAGGCAAAGTTGGTCAGGGTCTGCTTGGTGTACTGGTCGGCAGAGAGGGAGACCACGGGGGCCTCGTTGACGTCGACCGAGGCGTCGGCGCTGTTGTCCGAGACATCGGTCTCGCCGCCCTGAGCGACGACCGAGACGTTGAGGAATCGCGGTCCACTGGGGCCGACGACCGTCCAGTTCCCGAACGCCTCCGCGCCACCACCGGCAGCGATGTCGACGGAGGTAGAGTCGAAAAGGCCTACGCCCACTGGGCCATCGTAGAAGTTGACGACCACGTTTGCCCCATCGATATCCCCCTCGTTCTCGATATCCACCGTGATTGCCAGCGTCTCCCCGATGGTGGGGCTGGCTTCGGCGAACGCAATGTCCTGATCGGTGAAGTGGAAATCGGGTACTGCCAGCGTGGGGAGCGCCAGGAGGACCAGAGCAAGCAGGCCGAGCAGGGCGGCGCCACCGAGCAGAGCTGGGCGCAGTCCATTGTGGCGGGACGCATCCGTGCCCTGAACAGTGGCGGCGTGGCCCTCCTGACGTGCAGTCAATCTTCCACTGTCGCGCGACCGCTCGTTGCGGCCGCTCAAGCCCCCAACATCACTCATGTTTGTCCCTCCCCAGGGTGTGCCTGCCCAGCTTATAAGCAGACGAGGAAGGCTAGCGAAGGTCAGTATATATAGCGCTTGGGGAGAACAATGCGAGGTTGGCTGACCGGGGGTCGCGGCCCCTCTCGTGGCGCGTACGGCCCCCGCGGTTGGCCCGACCCAAGGTCAGCCCTCAGGGAGGACGGATGTCGAAACGAGCGATTCCCATGCGTGCAGGGGTCCGGATTGCGCCGGGCAGGGCAGTCGTCCGGATCCGCGAGTTCGAGCTGCAAGCCCAAGAGGAGAGTATCGAACCGATGCCAGGGGCAGCCCCCAGTGGCGAGGAGATTGCATTGGCCGCGCTCGGGGCCTGCTTCTTGACCTCCTTCGTCTATGCCGCCGCGGCGGTCCGAGCCGACCTCCTCGATGCCTCGGTCGAAGTGGAATGGGGGGATCCGGCGACGCCTGCGGTGCTCGCCTTGCACGTCCGCCGTGCCTCGAGCGCGAGCTCGCAAGAACAGCGGATACAACGCGCGCTCCTGCTGGCGAGCAGCGTCTGCACGCTCACACACACCTTGCGCGTGCCGCCCTCGATTCGCCTGACGGTGGAATGAAGGCTGTTTGCCTTCGGACCGGCAGCACACAAACCCTTATGGAGCGGCGTGGGCGCAGAGCATCCGACCGACGTCTGGCAGGCACTGACCGTACCTTCGAACCCGGAGCGTGGTGACCATTCTCTCTCCTCTGCAGATGCTGGTCCTCGCGCTGATCCTCTGGGCGCTGGTGCTGTTGGCACTTTCGAGGGGGGGGCTGCTCGAGCGCTATGACCTGGGGCTGCTCGGTCCGATCCTGCTGGTACGCACAGGTCGTGGACGAGGGCTGGTGGAGCGCATCGCGTCAGTGCGGCGCTTCTGGCGTGCCTATGGTGCGTTCGCCCGGGGCTTGACCTATTCCTTCATGGTCCTCATCTTCCTGTTGCTGGTCTGGGAGGCGGTGATCGCCACCTCCCTCCCCCCTGAGGCTGCCCCTCGCCCCGAGGTGCTCATCGGGCTCCCGGGGATCAATCCCCTGATTCCCGTCGGCTACGGCATCGTCGCATTGGGCATCGCCATCGTCGTGCACGAGGGGGGCCATGCGATCCAGATGCGCGCCCATGATATCGCGCTGCGGTCGATGGGCCTGGTCATGCTCGTACTACCCATCGGGGCCTTCGTCGAACCCGATGAGCGGCAACTGCTGGCTGCGCCCCGGCGGGACCGCGAGCGGATCTTCGCCGCCGGGCCGGCGACCAACGTGGTCGTGGCGTTCCTCTGTGCGGGCGTCTTCGCCTGGGGGTTCATGGGCGCCCTGGCACCGGCCGACGAGGGAGTGATGGTGACCTCGGTCAGCGAGGGGTGGCCCGCCCACAGAGGTGGGATCGTCCCCGGCGATGTCCTGACGGCCCTCCATCCTACCGACCCCAATGCCACGCGTGGAGGAACGATCCAGAGCCGCAGTGGCTTCAGCGCCCTGCTCTCGGAGCGAGTGGCAGGTGAACAGGTCCGACTAGAGTTCGTCCACAAGGGGACGGCCCGTTCGGTCGTGCTGACCCTCGCAGACCGCTTCGATTACTACGCGGCCGTTGCCCCCGACCTCAACACCGATTCCAACCACGGAAAAGGCTTCTTGGGTGTCAGCACACTCGACCACGGGGCCTACGCGTCTTCCCTGGCCCGGCCGATGGGAGGGGTCCTCGAGCATCCAGAACAAGGGCTGGGCAAGGCATTCTTCTTCGTGCTCCAGCCGGTGCTCGGGCTGCAGCCGATGCCCCAGGAGGTCGCGGACCTCTATGTCATTTCGGGACCGCTCGCGATACTCGGTCCGGGTGGCTTTTGGATGCTGGCGAACACCTTCTACTGGCTCTTCTGGCTCAACCTGATGGTCGGCCTGACCAACGCCTTGCCTTTCAAACCCCTTGATGGCGGATACATGTTCCAGGACAGGCTGCGCGGCGCTCTGCAGCGGGTCCGCCCCAAGTCCCCAGAGGAGGAGACCGCCGCCATGGCGCGACGCTTGAGCCTATACTTCTCCATCTTTGGGCTCATACTCATCCTCTGGCAGATCATCGGCCCACGAGTTGGCGGACTGCTGGGGTAACCAAGAGCTCCGGCACCGAAAACGAGATAAATCAATCCGGTCGGGCTCCCACAGTCGCCTTTATGTCCTCATCGCAAGGGGGAGGACCTCCCCGCGGTGTCAATCATGCAGAACCTCAAGGCCATCTCGATCATCTCGCTCCTGTTGCTCCTCCCGGTCCTGACCGTCGCGGCGGCCCCCGCCACGATGGCGCCGGAGGTCTCCTTCTCTTCACCAGGCATCGCTGGTCCTCTCCAGTCGGTCGACATGAACCAGGCGCAGCCGGTCCAGGCCGACGTGGCGATGACCCACGAGGCCGACCCCGCAGATGGGTCGATGGCGACGACAATCTCCGCTGGAACTTCGGAGGACAAGACGGGGGATCTACCGGCTTCTGCGCTGGTGGACCGGTCCACGATCCTGGGGAAAGGCGGTCAACGCATTGATGGCACATGGCACGCAGAGCCCCAGACCATCCACCACGTCCAGCCAGGCGAGATTCTCGCCAGCGAGCGTTTGGGTGCACCCGCGGCGGCAGACCCGCTGGGGCGGCTGGTGGTCATCTCCGATGAGGCGCACATCACGATCGCCCTTGGGGACCGCACCACGGCGCTCTCCCACTTCCCGGCGGCAGACCCAAACTCCACCAGCGGCCTCAAGAACAACGAGGCCGTCCACATCACCGGGCAGGTCGTCGATGGCCACATCGAGAACATCACCTCGCTCGAGAATGGGGGACTCGCCTCAAACCATGGGATTGGGCGCCAGACGCCTCAGGTACCGCCAGTCACCATCAAGGTCTACGACAGCAACGGTGTGATCCTCGTCACCTCGTCCGAGGATGTCGAATTCTTCGTGTTCGGCGACAACAGCACCCAAGGCAAGACCAACGGTACCTTCGAATTCGATGTCACACCCTCAGGCAGCTTCCCTGCGGGACTGGGGAAGGTCACTTTCGACTGGAACGGCGAGGGATACATCGACCAGGCCACCGGGGTGATCCTGTGGCCCTTCACCATCCATGACGAGATTCCGTTCTATTGGCAGGAGCCAGCCATCGTCGACCTCCAGGTCGAGCCCGCCAACCCGATCGCTGGCGAACCGGTGACCATCAGCGGGAGCCTCAAGACCCAGAGCACGAGCGCCCCCATCGCAGCCGAAGGATTGCTCATCGATTTCGAGACAAGTGAAGGGGCGACCACCACCATCAGCGAGCACCTCCCGGCAGGGTGGTACATCGATGACGTCACGATCACCGGCGACAACGTCCCCCAGTTCAAGGAGAACTTCGAGGCGGGCGCGGGCAGCGGTTGGAGCAGCGGCGGGAACCGCGACGATTGGGAGATCGGCATCCCACTCAATGGCCCGGGCAACGCCAACAGCCCTGTGCGGGTCGCGGCGACCAACCTCGACGGCTCCTATCAGGTCCAGACGGACAGCTACCTGATCTCGCCGCCAATCAACCTCTCCGGCGTCGGGTCGGCGACCCTCTCCTTCTACCACTGGTTGGAACTCGACGATCTTGACCACGTCATCGTCGAGGCCTCGGACAACGACGGCTCCAGCTGGGCGCCCGTCTCAGCCGAGATCGACGACGATGTCACCACCTGGACCTCCTACTCCGTCGACCTCGATTCCTTCAGCTACAAGGGCGAGTGGTTCGGCTTCGCGGGAGCAGAGAAGGTGCGGGCACGCTTTCACATCATCTCCAATGGTTTTTCGGTCCACACCGAAGCCTCCGGAGAGTTCCAGTTCGAATGGCTCGTCCCCGAGGACGCGCTGCCGGCGATGCACCAGTTCATCGCCAAGCACCCCAAGACGCAGAAGTACCTTGAGAGCACCACCATCCTCGACCTCCCCGTGGCTCGCACGACCCACTTCGAGTTCCCGACCAGCAACTCCTCGAAGGTCGCCCACCGCGACAGCTATGTCCAGCCCAAGGCACGCCTAGTGGACAACCGCGGTGAGATTCCCAAGGCCATCATCGAGGACGAGGACCAACATTACTTCGTCACCGTCTACTGGGACCGGACGCCCACGAACCCCAACGACCCCGATGACAAGGTGAGCACACCGCCCAAGGAGATCTACCTCGATGGCTCCAACCAGAGCCGTTGGGGCTGGCTCGGACCGCAGGGCTCGGGCGACCAGTACAAGGTCCTCAAGGCCGAGCAGGAGCTCGGGCTAATCGACGTTCGCTTCGAGTATGCCGGGACGCCCTTCTATGCGGCCGCCTCAGGCACCGACATCTACGACGTCACCGCTCAGACCAAGTTCAAGACCCCACCAGCATCGGCGTTGCAGGTGTTCCGTGGCGACGTGGTGACCATAACGACGAAGCTGCTCGTGCTCACTAACCAGAGTGTCCTCCAGAGCGCCGGCGACCCGGTGCCTTTCCAGGACGTCAAGCTCTGGTGGAACAACGAGGCGCTGCCGACCACCACCACCGACGACGAGGGGACCTTCTCCCGAGACTACGAGCTCCTGAGCTTCGCCCAGCTGGGCCAGGTGCCTGTGCGGATGGTCTTCGAGGGGGCGCTCCCCAAGTACGAACCGTGCGAATTCACGATCAACTACTCCGTCGTCAGCACCACCGAGATCGCCTTCACCAGCTCGCAGAACTTCGAGGTGTTCAAGGGCGCTGGGAACAAGCTCTTGGTGGAAGGGACGATCATCGACGATGCTGGAGACCGGATTCCCAGCCTTCCCATCATCGTCGAGGAGATCAAGGTCGGCGGAGCGACTGCTGCCAACTGGGGTCGCTCGGACACCGATTCTGCCGGCTACTTCCGCGTGCCTCATCCGATCAAGATCGAAGACCTGGTCGGGCAGGTGGCCGTCAAGGCGTCCTTCAAGGGGACGCCGGAGTACCTTACGAGCTCCAACACGACCAACTACACGATCAAGGTCAATACGACCATCGTCCGACTTGATGACACTCAATCGGTGATCCGCGGCCAGCCGGTGACGATCGAGGGCGTGCTCTATGAATTCATCGACGATGTGCCCCACAACCCCATCGGCCAGGAACGCGTCATCCTCTCCATCGGCGGGCACTTGCTCGACAGCCAGGAGACCGACGTCTCAGGGGGCAATTTCATCTTCGAGTCGGTCGTCCCCGACACTATTCCGGTGGACAAACAGACGGTCACCCTCTCCTACAACGGGACGACCGATGGACGCTTCTCGCGCACGGAGAACTCGACCTACATCTACATCGGCGCGGGTAGCCGGCTGGAACTGGATAACCTCGAACCCAACGGCACCGTCAACCAAGGTGACACGCTCTCGGGGACCGCCCGACTGGTCTACGCCGACACGCAAGACCCGATCGAGAACGCCACCCTCTACCTGTACTTCATCGACGCAGGGCAGGACGAGAGGACCGGACGCTCGAACCTCGATCAGAAGATCATCGAGGCGGCAACCGATCAGAACGGGGAGCTGACCTTCAACATCACCTTCCTCTCTGGCATCACCAAGGACGACGAACAACTGATCGATCGAAAGATCGTCGCTATCTACGCAGGGGAGATGGTCACTCCCGACGACGACCCCTTCCTCGTCGAGGATGTCGAAAAGATCGGGGGTAGCGAGGCGTCTGCCAACCTCACATTCCGGATTCCGCCGACGCCGACCCTGACTCGAGCCTGGCCCTTCCTGCTGCTTGCAGCGATCATCGCCGGGTCGGTCGTAATCGGCTTCTTCGCGTACAAGCACTGGCAGAAGCGCCAGCTGCGCGGCATGGCAGCGATCATCAAGAAGGCCGCAGACCAGTTGGTCGCCGGCAACGAATTCGCCGGGTCGATCTTCAAGGCGTACCGGCGGCTGGCCAAGAACCTCAAGCAATACGGTCAGATGCGTCGGGAAAGCGAGACATTCCGCGACTTCGAGAAGGCGATCCGCGATGCGCTGCCGATCGACAAGGAGGCCCTCGACGACTTCATCGAGGTCCTCGAGGAGGCTCGCTACAGCAGCCACGAGATCGGCGCCGAGGAGCGGGAGAAGGCCATCGCCGCCTTGCGGCGGGTCCAGTTCTCGCTCGAGCGCATCATGCTCTCGGAGGAGCAGAAGGCGTCGATGTACGTCAAGTCGCAACAGCTGGAGGCTGAGGACCGCGACGTGATCATCACCGTCGCGGGCCAAGGCCCGCCACCGGGCGGTCCTGGGGCCTCCGGGGCGCCGCCGTCGGGAGCAGGTCCGCGGGGACCACCACCCGGTGCGGGCGCGGCTGGCCCAGGTGGGCCACCGCCGGGTCAGCCGCAGGGACCACCGCGACCTCCCCAGCAGTAGGGACGGCACAAGCAGGGCCGGTGTGGAATCGCCGCACCGGCCCTGCGCCCCATGCATCGCGCTTGGCCCGAAGTGTTAAGACCGCCGAGGATAGCGCGCAAGCGTGCGCTTGCTATCGATGATCAGTGGCGGTATCGATTCACCCGTCGCGGCGTACGCGGCCTTGCGGCACGGCTTCGACGTGACCGCCATCCACATGGATAACCGACCGTTCACCGATGACCGGGAGGTCGCCAAAGTCGAGGAGCTCGTCGGCCGGCTGCGCACTCTATTCCCCAAGCGCACGATTCCTTTGTTGATGATCGAGCATGGCCGCCACCAAGTCGAGTTCGCCCGGAACGCTCGTCGGAACATCGGGTGCCTCTTGTGCCGTCGGATGATGTTCCGAGTCGCTGAGGAGGTCGCGCACAAGGAGGGCGCGGTAGGGATCCTTACGGGCGAATCACTGGGGCAGGTCGCCTCCCAGACGCTGCACAACATCTGGGTCCAGGACCAGTCGGTGAGCCTGCCCATTATCCGGCCGCTCATCGGGATGGACAAGGCGGAGATCGTCGAGCTGGCCCGAGAAGTCGGGACCTTCGAGATTTCGACCAAGCCTGGTCTGTGCTGCACCATCGTCCCGCCACGCCCCACGACCCAAGCCGCGTTGACCGAGGTCCTTTCCGCAGAGTCGCTGCTGCAGGTCGAAGCTGGGAAGTTGCGATTCCTCCCACAGTTGCGGCGGCAGTGACAAAGGGGTCCCACCATGCCGGTGCACTACACCACGGTGCGACCCTGCCGGACAAAGAGCGGGTTTGAGGCAATCCTTGAGGACCCCCTGGAGCTCGACCTCGATCACGTAGAACAGGAACTTCTGACGCGGGGGTGCCGTATCCTCAATGTGGGGGTGCTACTGGTCGTAACCCTCCCTGAGGCAGAGCTGCCAGAGGTCCACCTCTACCCCTCGGGGAGGCTGCTGATCAAGACCGATCGGCCACACCTAGCGACTGAGGCAGCTGCGCGGCTGGCTGCCGACCTCTCGACACAGGTCCCTTGAAGTGGGGCCAATGCCGCTCGGCGAGGACGCCAACCTTTTTACCCTCGCCTTCAGGTGTCGACCCGAGGGTGGCATGATGTTGGAGGAGGTCTCGGAGCTGATTGGGCTCCAGGTCTACACAAGCAAGGGGATTTACCTAGGGAACGTCTCCAACCTCATCGTCGACGTCTCCGTCAACAAGGTCGACAGCCTCTACATCACGGATACCAACCCCCAGCTGGTCGAGGACAGCAAGGCCGTGGGCGTCCCCTTCCGATGGATTCAGGCAGTCGGCGACATTGTCGTACTCCGCTATTTTCCCGGCCGCGTCACCGTCATGAAAGAAGACGCCACCGGCTCCGAAGAAGAGGCCGTATTCAACGTCTAGCCCCTCCCTTGCAGGGGCCTGTGTTTGCACAGCATCCAGAACGCTTCCGAAGTAGCGTCAACACGGCTGCAGGGCCATTAGGACGTTGGTGTTCTCAGGCCCAATTCACACCATCCACTTGCACGTGCTTTGGTCCGGCCCCGCAGGAAAATGTGTGAGCTGGGGCCTGAGCATATAAATAGTCCTTGACGAGTAGGTCGATTGGGCTCGCCGTGCCGTCTATCCGAATCGAGAACGTCGTCGCGACGACGGCTCTCAACACCGACCTCGAGCTCCCCTCTGTCGCCGTGATGCTCGAGAACGCTGAGTACGAACCTGAACAGTTCCCCGGCGTCGTCTACCGGATCCGGGACCCGAAGACTGCCGTGCTCCTCTTCCGGAGTGGCAAGATGGTCTGCACCGGGGCCAAATCGGTCAAGCAGGTGCACCACGCGGTCGAGATTGTCGTCAAGGAGCTGACCGCAGCCGGAGTAAAGGTCGATCCCTCGCCCGAGGTGCACGTCCAGAACATCGTCGCCTCCTCTGACCTCGAGAGCGACCTCAACCTCAACGCTATCGCCATCAGCCTGGGTCTCGACAGGATAGAATACGAGCCCGAGCAGTTCCCTGGCTTGGTCTACCGGCTCCACGACCCGGCTGTGGTCGCCCTGCTCTTTGGGAGTGGCAAGATCGTGTGTACCGGCGCCAAGACGGTCGATGATCTGTGCCGCGCCGTCCAACGTCTCCAGGAAGACTTGGGCAACGCCGGGTTGCTCCGGCCCCGAGGCGGCAAACTGACCCCACCCGTCGTGCTCTCCTGAGCGCCTCCCTTCGAGCGTCTTGCGCGTGCTTGCGCCGCTCGCAAACCCTTAAAGGGCCAGTCTCGTTACCGCCCACGTTTCCGCCTTCGGTGTCCCCAAGAAGGGGGTTAGGAGGCCGCACGGGGGTCCTTGGGGTGTCGAAGCACGAGGTCCTGGACCGGATTCGCCAGGCAGAGCAAGAGGCCGAGCAACTTACCCAGGCAGCCCGCATCATCCGCGAGAAGGCCCTTGCCGCGGCTCGCTCCAACGCGACGACCAGCCTCGAAGAGGCCGCCGTGGAGGCAGAAGCCGCCGCGAGGGAGATTCTCGCCGGCGTTCGCGTGGCGGTGGACGCGGAGCGGACTCGGATTCTAGGGACTGGTGATGCCGCCCTGGCCCAGCAGCGCGCCGCAGCGATGAGCAGGGCCGATAGCGCCATTGACCAGCTCATGTCCGACTTCTCCGAATTCGTTCGACACCGGACCGGTTGACCAAGGACGAGGACCCCAGGACCGAGGCAGTGGCACGATGGCCTTCCGTCCCCACCGCATGCAGCGGGTCTTGATCGCCGGCGCCAAGCCGTGCCTCTACGAGACCATCGAGATGCTCCATCGGCACCGCCTGGTCCATATCCGAGACTACGCAGGATCCGAAGACGGATTCTCGATTGGCGCACCGCTGCCGGCGGCTCATCGCGCCTCGGAACAACTGCTTCAGATTCGCGCAGCGATGAAGGTGCTTGGGATTGATCGTGGCGCTGCTCAGGAACCTTGGGAAGAGGGCGAGCTCCGGATGGAGCTCGATAGCCGCCTCGCGCGAGTTCAACACTCGGTGACCACCAAGGGTGAGGACAATGTTCGCCTCGAAACCGAGCTGCGGGACCTCGAAAAGTGGAGCGAGGACCTCACACCGCTCCAGAGGCTCCCCCTCGACCTCTCCTATTACAGTGGCTATCGCAGCCTCGAAGTCTTCGTCGGGTTCGTCCGAAGCGACGTCTCCAGCGCCATCTCTGCGATCACTCCAGATTACCTTCTGCTGACCGACCCCAAGGCTGGAGTCGCCGCCATCTTCGTGCCTCGCGTCCATGCCGCAGAGGTCAGCAAGGTGCTCCAGGGGGCACAGTTCTCCGAGCTGCGCATCCCCAAAGGCGAACGCAGCCCCGACCGTCTACTGGCAGAGGTCCAATCCCAGCGGGCGGCCGCCGTTGAGCGCCTCGGTGCGGCGCGGAAGGAGCTCGAGGCCCTTCGAAAGGAGCACGAGGGGTTCCTCCTGGCGGCCGAAGAACTGCTCTCGATCGATGTGCAGAAGGCGGAGAGTCCCTTGCGATTTGCGGTCACCAAGAACGCCTTCCTGATCGAAGGGTTCGTCAAGCACGCGGATCTCCCCCGGCTCGCCGGCCTGCTGCCCGCAGGTGCTCACCTCGAACTGCTCCCGTTGCAGGACGAACCTGCAGGGGATGAGGGCGCCCATCATGAGCCTGACCCTGCCGAGGAACCGCCCGTGGCCCTCCGCAACCCGAAGGTCATGCGGCCGGTCGAGTTCTTGATGGACCTCTACTCGATCCCACGCTATGGTGAGATCGACCCCACGTTCTTGTTAGCCTTGACCTTTCCCTTCTTCTTTGGCATGATGATCGGGGACGCTGGCTACGGTACCCTGTTGATCCTCTTTGGGTTTTACTTCCTGCGGGGTGCAACCGACGAGGAAGGGCAGCGGTTCGGCAAGCTGCTCATCGGCGGCGGCATCTGGACCCTCTTCTTCGGGATCTTCGTCTTCGCCGAGGCGTTCGGGTTCGAGTTCACCCAGTATGCTGAGGCTTTCGGCATGGAGGTGGCACACCAGTATGACGTCGCCTACCAAGGGACTCTGCTGTTCCATTACCCGATGTTGTTCAAGCTTGAGGTGGCCGACGTGCGATTCATGCTCAAATTCGCCCTCGTCATCGGGATGATCCAGATTTTCATCGGCTTCGTGATTGGCTTCATCAACGAGCGTGAGCACCACCCGCGGCACGCCGCGGCGAAACTCGCTTGGTTGGTGGTGCTCGTGGGGCTTTCCCTGACCCTGACGACCATGGTCGGCATGGTCCGGGGCGACCTGTTCGCCAGACCTTTCGCGCTCGGAGAGTTCGCCGGCATCCCCTTGACCGGCTCGTTGCAGATTGCCATCATGATCGTTCTCATCGGCATCGTGGCACTCGTCGCCACCAGTGGATTCTTGGAGATCCTCGAAGTCCTTGGCTTGGTCACGAATTTGATTTCCTACACCCGACTCGCAGCCATCGCGGTGGGGAAGGCAGCTCTGGTCCTGGCGCTCAACAGCCTAGCCCTCTCCATCATCGGAATCGGGGGCATCCCCGCGCTCATCGGCGGAGCAATCGTCCTTTTCGTCGTTCAAGCGATGGTCTTCGTGCTGGGTGCGCTCAGCAGCGGAATCCAGGCCGTTCGATTGCATTACGTGGAATGGTTCCTGAAATTCTTCAAGGGGGGAGGACGCAAGTTCACCCCTTTCGGCACGACCCGTCGATACACCTATGCGGTGGGGTCGGGATGAGGTTGATATTCAGTGATACTCAGTACATCCAGAGGTGAGATTGTGGAGAACGCAAAGAACAACAACGGCTGGCTTCGCCGAACCCTCGTGGCCTCGCTGGTCCTCGTGATCGGCGGCGGCATGATGGTCGGGGGAGCAACAGCCCAGGGAAGCGACGTGAGCGACGGGGCCGGGTTCCTGGCCATAGGTGCGGGCCTGGCCATCGGGCTTGCGGGACTTGGGACCGGAGTGGCACAGAGCCAGATTGGTGCCGCCGGCGTCGGTGCGACCGCGGAGAACGAGAAGAACTTCGGTAAGGCGATCGTCTTCGTCGCCCTGCCCGAGACCATCGTCCTCTTCGGGTTCGTTATCGCGTTCCTGCTGATGGGAAATATCTGAAGGCGGAAGGAAGGCAACACACCCACCTCTGGATTGCGCGGCCGGTTCGCCGGCCGTGCCATCGGGGGGGGAGGATCGACCATGGGACTCGAACAGGTCATCGACAGCATCATCGCCGAGGGCAAGCGCAGTGCTCAGCAGTTGCGCAAGGAGGGCGAGAGCACGGGCTCGAAGCTCGTGGCCGAGGCCAACCTGCGGGCGGCCGCACTCAAGGAAAAACGGCGCACAACCGCCAAGGAGGAAGGAGAACTCGTCCGCTTGAGGGAGTTGGCGAACGCTGAGCTGGAGGTCTCCAGACGACGCCTCCACATGGAGCGCGAGGTCCTCGAAGGGCTGCTCGAGCGCACAAAAGCTCGCATCGCCGTGTTGCCCGAGAAGCAGGATCAGGAGCTACTCCGCAGCCTGATCAAGGCCAACGAGAAAGGGGGTGCAACGATATATGCCAACGCGCGCAACCGCCTCTTCGTCCAGAGCATCACCTCACTCAAATACGGCGGAGACATCCCCTGCATGGGAGGGATCATCGTCGAGAGCGCAGACCGGACCGTCCGCCTTGACCTCACCTACGATACCCTCCTTGAGGAACTCATCGACACGCGGCTCGCGAAGCTCAGCCAGCAGCTTTTCCCTGCGCGGAGCGCCTAGGGGCTCAATGGGGGGATAGGGTGACGATCCTTCGGTTCTTGCGCAAGTACCGCGAGCATGGGAACTATGCCTACGTCACGACCCGCGTCCGTGCGCGACGTGCAGAGCTCCAGCCCAGGGAGAACTACGAGAAGATGCTGATGCTCAGCTTGCCAGAGCTCAGCCGCACCATAGGGGAGAGCAGTTATCGTGCCGAGATCGAGGAGCTGGCCCCTCGCTATGGCAGCGTCGACCTGATCGAATGGGCGACCTCCCTCAACCTGGCCCACAATTTCCGGCAGATCCTCGGCTGGTGCGAGGGCGAACTGCAGGCGATGGTGGCCCTTTACCTGCGCCGATGGGACGTTGCCAACCTGAAGGTCATCCTCCGGGGCAAGAGTAACGGCATCCCCGTCCAGGAGATCCTCGAGGATATCGTCGCCGCTGGGGAGTTCAGCTACGAGTACCTTGCAGCGCTGGCCAACATCGAGAATCTCGCGGACGTCATCGACAACCTCTCTCAGACCGATTACCACTCCGTCATCGCCTCGGGCCGCGGCGAGGGCGGCCAGCTTGACCTCGCCTCCGTCGAGAACCAGTTGGACAAGGCCTATTACGCCAACCTGTTCCGCGTCGTGACGCCGACCTCGCCGGCCAACTTGCAATTCCTCAACTTCTTGCGCCACGAAGTCGATGTGGTGAATCTCCGGACCCTCTTCAAGATGAAGGCCGAGGACCTCGCTGCGGAGCAGGTCCTTGAGAATCTCGTGCGCGGTGGCATCGAGCTGCCCGATGCGGACCTTCGGCGGCTCGCGAGCGCAGAGGGCCTTGACGGGCTGGTCACCGAGCTTGCCTCGCTCCCCGTCTACGAGCAGCTCCGTGAGGCCGTCGAGTCCATGGGCGCCGCCAAGGATCTCAGCCCGGTATTGAGTGCCCTTGACCATTACATGCTGCGCTTCAGCGCCAAGCTGGCATCACTCTATCCCTTGTCAGCACTACCCGTCCTGGCCTTCATCATCCACAAGAGGGCAGAGGCAGACAACATCCGAATCATCGCCCGTGGCCTCGACCGCGGACTCGACCATGCGACCATCCGAGCGATGTTGCGGACGTAGGAGGGGAGAGGATGGAGCTAGCAGTGGTCGGGAATCCTCGTTTCGTCCTAGGGTTCCGCCTGGCGGGGGTGCGCAGGACCCACGCCGTCGAATTCGAGCAGCTCGAAGAGACGTTGGTCAAGGTCACCGACGAGGGAGACGTGGGAATCCTGGTGGTCGACAATGAAGACTGGATTCGCCTGCCACCACTGCTCCGACGGCGATTGAGCAACAGCATCGACCCGGTGGTCATCTCGATTGGCAAAGTGGAGGAGGTCGACCTGCGCGAACGAATCAAGCAGGCGGTGGGGGTGGACCTTTGGAAGTGACGGCCGCACCGTTGACGTCGCCAGCAACTGGCGGATATCCTATTCCATCATTCGGACCGACGCACGTCGGACTGAATCAGGTGCGTGGTAGCCATGGCTGAAGACAAGGGTGAGATCTACCGGATCTCAGGACCCGTCGTCACCGCGCGGGGGATCAGCCCGCGCATGTACGACGTGGTCCTGGTCGGGAACGAAGGATTGATGGGTGAGGTCATCGAGCTCCGTGGCGACAAGAGCATCATCCAGGTGTACGAGGATACGTCTGGTATCCGCCCGGGCGAACCGGTCTCGACCACGGGTCTGCCCCTAGCGGTCGAGCTGGGACCAGGCCTGTTGACCTCCATCTATGACGGGATTCAGCGCCCGCTCCCGGTGCTACTGAGCAAGATGGGGGATTTCATCAAGCGCGGTGTCAGCGCACCGGGCCTCGACCACGCCAAGAAGTGGGCGTTCACCCCCGCTGTGACGCCGGGGACCGTCGTCAAGGGTGGCCAGGTGCTCGGGACGGTGCAGGAGACCACGCACATCGTCCACCGCATCCTTGTCCCGCCCAAGGTCAAGGGTGAGATCGCCACCCTGACAGCCGGATCCTTCACCGTGGACGAGGTGATTGGGACCCTGAAGGATGGCACCCCCTTGCGGCTGATGCATCGTTGGCCAGTACGAGTCCCACGGCCCCACCACGAGAAGCTCCGCCCCGAAATCCCACTCGTCACGGGACAGCGCATCTTCGACGGCCTCTTCCCGCTGGCCAAAGGGGGGACCGCTGCGATTCCCGGGCCCTTCGGCAGCGGCAAGACCGTGACACAACAACAGCTGGCCAAATGGTCAGACGCCCAGATTGTCGTCTACATCGGCTGCGGAGAGCGAGGCAACGAGATGACCGAGGTGCTCACGGAGTTCCCACACTTGCAGGACCCCAAGACCGACTCCCCGCTCATGGAACGGACGGTGTTGATCGCCAACACCTCGAACATGCCAGTCGCCGCGCGCGAGGCTTCGGTCTACACGGGAATCACCATCGCCGAATACTATCGCGACCAGGGGTATGCCGTCTCGCTGATGGCTGATTCGACCTCACGATGGGCAGAGGCGATGCGCGAGATCAGCAGCCGCCTCGAGGAGATGCCCGGTGAGGAGGGCTATCCGGCCTATTTGGCCACGAAGCTCAGCGCGTTCTACGAGCGGGCCGGTCGGGTCAAGACGATCAACGGGGCCGAGGGGTCGGTCAGCGTCATCGGCGCCGTCTCCCCACCCGGTGGCGACTTCAGCGAGCCAGTCACCCAGAACACCCTGCGCATCGTCAAGGTGTTCTGGGCCCTCGACGCCAAGCTCGCCCAGAGGCGCCATTTTCCCGCGATCAACTGGCTCAACTCCTACAGCCTCTACGGCCCCATCCTCAAGGACTGGTATGCCCACGAGGTCAGTGCCGATTGGGAAGGCCTCAAGGCATGGACGATGGGGGTCCTCCAGAAAGAAGCCGAACTCCAGGAGATCGTACAACTGGTGGGCAGCGACGCCTTGCCGCAAGAGCAACAACTCCTCCTCGACGTCGCCCGGCTGATTCGCGAGGTGTTCCTCCAGCAGAACGCCTACCATCAGATCGACACGTTCTGCCCGCTGGAGAACCAACTCGAGATCCTCTCGGCGATCCGCCAATACAGCACCTCGGCCAATGACGCGCTCACGCGGGAAGTCCCGCTCGAGAAGATCCTCGGGGTCTCGGCCAAGGAGCAATTGGCGCGACTGCGCTTCGAGCCGGGTTTCCTCGAGAAGATGGCAGCGACGCGCAAGAGCATGGACAAGGAGTTCGCAACGATGGGAGGCGCCTAGTATGGTCAAGGAATACCACACGATCACCGACATCAAGGGACCGCTGGTCTTCGCCAACAAGACCGAGCCGGTGGCCTATGGAGAGCTGGTCAGCTTGCTGCTGCCTGACGGCGAACGGAAGCGTGGCCAAGTGCTCGACAGCAGCCATGACCTCGTCGTCGTCCAAGTCTTCGAAGGGACCTCAGGGATCGACCGCGGGAGCGGCGTCAAATTCCTCGGTGAGACGTTCAAGCTCCCGGTTTCACTGGGACTCCTCGGACGAATCCTCAGCGGAAGCGGCGAGCCCCTCGATGGCGGTCCCCCGATCGTCCCAGAGGACCGATTGGACATCAACGGCGCCGCCATCAATCCCTATGCTCGCGAATCGCCGGCGGAATTCATCCAGACAGGGATCAGCACCATCGACGGCATGAACACCCTCGTGCGAGGTCAGAAGCTCCCGATCTTTTCGGGCTCAGGACTCCCGCACAACGATATCGCCCTCCAGATCGCCCGACAAGCCAAGGTGCTTGGCGAAGGCGAGGACTTCGCAGTGATCTTCGGTGCGATGGGCATCACGAACGAGGAAGCGCAGTACTTCATGGCCGACTTCGAACGCACAGGTGCGCTCAAGCGGGCCACCGTCTTCCTCAACCTTGCCAACGACCCAGCGATCGAGCGATTGATCACCCCGCGATTGGCGCTGACGGCTGCGGAATACCTTGCCTATACCAAGGGCATGCACGTGCTGGTTGTCCTGACGGACATGACCAACTATTGCGAGTCGCTGCGCGAGATCGGGGCCGCGCGTGAGGAAGTCCCCGGTCGGCGTGGCTATCCTGGGTACATGTACACCGACCTCTCGACCATCTATGAACGCGCAGGCAAGATCAAGGGACGAACCGGGTCGGTGACCCAGTTCCCGATCCTGACGATGCCCGGGGACGACATCACCCACCCTATCCCCGACCTCACCGGGTACATCACCGAGGGCCAGATAGTCGTCAGTCGCGAACTCCACCGCAAGGGAATCTATCCCCCGATCAACGTGCTGCCCTCGCTCAGTCGGTTGATGAACTCCGGCATCGGTGCCAAGCATACTCGAGAGGACCACAAGGCAGTCTCCGACCAAGTGTACGCGGCCTACGCCGAAGGGCGAGACCTGCGCGGTCTGGTGGCGATCGTTGGAAAGGAGGCGCTCTCGCCGCGGGACCGCAAGTTCCTCGAATTCGCTGATATCTTCGAGGACAAGCTGGTTCGGCAAGGTCGTGACGAGGATCGGCAGATCACCACGACGCTCGGCCACTTCTGGAATCTGCTCTCGACCCTCGAAGAGAGCCAACTGACCCGCATCGACACCAAGTTCATCAAGAAATACCACCCGGCCTACGCCACCAAGGCTGCATCGGCCCCGGCCGTGGTGACGCCTGCGGCTTCGCCAACCGTGGACGCTCCCAAGAGGACCAAGCCCAAGAAGGCGAAGGCGGAGTAGGCGCCCACCGCTGAATCGGACACGAGGTGCGGACGATGGCCATCAAGGATGACATCAAGCCCAACCGCTCGGAGCTGCTGGCCCTCAAGAAGAGGATCAAGCTCTCCCAGAGCGGGCACAAGCTGCTCAAACTCAAACGGGATGGCCTGATCATCGAGTTCTTCAACATGCTCGAGCGGGCCAAGGGGATCCGTGCCCAGCTGGTGGCCGACTATAGGGCGGCCGATGAACGAATCGCCATCGCCGAGGCGGTGGAAGGAGTCATCGCTGTCAAGAGCGCAGCCTTCGCCCTCAAGGAAAAACCTACGATCCAGGTCGCCTCGAAGAACATCATGGGGGTCGTGGTCCCGAAGATCACCTCCTCTGGCATCGCCAAGAAGCTGACGCAACGAGGGTATGGGGTCATCGGAACCTCCGCGCGAATCGACGAGGCCGCCAAGGCCTACGAGGCCCTCGTCGAGAAGATCATCGCCGCGGCAGAGCTCGAGACCACCATGCGCAAGCTCCTCGACGACATCGAGAAGACCAAGCGGCGCGTCAACGCCCTGGAGTTCAAGGTGATCCCGGAGCTCGACGAGGCAGCAGCGTTCGTCCGCCTCCGTCTCGAGGAGATGGAACGGGAGAACACCTTCCGACTCAAGCGGATCAAGGCCAAAGGCCAGGCCTGAGTGGGCGCGTCACTGATGCTCAACCGCTGGCTCCAAACCTACTGGCGCTCCGAGCAGGGCCGCACGCGGCTCTTCAAAGCCGCAGTCATCGCCACCAACGCGATGACTGCCCTGGGGGCGATCGTCATCCTCTACTTGCTGCTACGGCCCTGATCCGGACCCTCTTCTGGGTCGAGCAGCTGCAGCAACCGCAGGGCGCGCTCGAGCACCTGCTGTTCGTCCTCTCCTTCGTCGGTGAGGACCCCGGGGATGACACGACCGACCTGGTGGGCGATGTCTGCAAGCAATCCGGTCAGCGAGGCAAGGTTCGAACAGGTGACCGTGACATCGACGGCCTGGGCGTCAGAATTGGCAATGACTGCGACGACCAGCTCCTCGCTGGTCGCGGGGACCTTCCCGTAGAACCACGCCACGGCACTGGTCCCGGGGGTGGCGCTCTCCGTATCCCCGACACTCTGCGTGTCCGACCCCTCGAGCTCACGGACCAGCCGAATGTCATAGCCCGCGATGACGTCCTTGACCTTCAGATACAGCTCGTGGAGGGTGCCGCCCGTGGCCGGGCGATAGCGACGCAGGTCGTGCACAGTCGATCTTGCCAAGAGTCGGCGGAGGATCGCGACGTTGACCGTCTGCGGTGTGTAGAACACTGGGCAGACCACATCGACGTGTCGTTCCTTCATCTGCATCGTCTGAGGTGCCCCCGCGCCATCGGTATAGCTGAGATCGGCTCGCAGCACGCTCTCTTGGCAGATCAGAGGGTCGAGCAGGAAGGCGACCGCCCGCCGCTCCCCGCTTGGGACCTCCCCCAAGGTAACGGTGTCCTCTTGGCGCGCCAACTCAGGTTCGATACGAGCAAGGCGCAGGTAGGAGTGGTCATACCGAAGGGTCAGCCGAACCGAGGACGCCGGCGTCGCACCATTGTTCGCGACTGAGACCTTGAGTCGCAGGTAACCCTGGAAGTACTCCATCGCCGAGCGTACCTTGATCGGTGCCAAGTCGGTGCGCACCTCGAGGTGCTGCTCGAGTTCCAACAGCTGGGTCAGTGACGGCCCCATCGCGACCATGGCTGCAGGGTCGCCGTCCCACACCTCCAGCAGTGCGCCATATTCCGCGTGGAGGCTGACGACGATTCGCTCGAGCAAGTCCTCCAGCTGGGCCGGTGGGGTGCCTTCGACCACCACCGCCCCCAGAAGCGGACCTTGGGATCGCAGAACCACCGTGAAACGGTCAAAGCCAAAACGGTCCAATCCGCGGTCCGTGGCAAAGGACTGCTGCACGAAACCTTGGATGGCCACGAGCATCGCCCCGACGATATCGGCCTCCGTGGCGTTGCCCTGACCCAGCGACTCGGCGCCAGAGGGGAGCAGGTGCTGGAGCAATCGACCATCCTGATGCAGCAGGAGCACTGAAGCGACATGGAATGGCTCGACACCGATGGCCGGCGGTGGTGGACTGAGGATGGTTGGCGGGACGGGTGCCCGACCCTGCCGCTGCCGCCACACGAGGAGGCCCACACCCGTGGCGACCAGCCCCAGGGCCGCGATCAGGGCGAGCACCCCGAGGGGTAGCCCGGCATCATGGATCGGGACTCCCCGCACTTCGATGATGAGCAGGCCCTCGCTCTGACTGACACCGTCGTCAACGAGGTAGCGGACCGTGTGGGTGCCGATGTCGGCACGGCTGGTGCGCCAGTGGACGAGACCCTCGGGGCTAATCGATAGCCCACTCGGCCCTTCCTCGAGCAGGAAGCCGATCCGGACATGCTCCGGGTCCGTGCCGTTGAGTTGGACGGTGCCATTGCTCCCCGCCACGGTGACCCAGCGCTCCGGGCCCTGCGGAAGCGGAGGCCAGTCCTCCGTCGCAACGGCTGAGATGGTGAAACTGCGGGGAGGTTGCGACGCCACCTGCCACAGACTATCCTCGGCCAGGACGCTCCAGAAGTAGGTCGTACCGGGCACAAGTGAATCGGTCAGCTGCAGCTGCTCGACACCCGTTGGTGTCGCGCCGATCCGGGCAGCGGGGTCTCGTGTGCCGACCGATGCCCGGTCGACCGAGAGGAGTACGGTGCATCGAACTGGCCCCTCGCCGCCATCGGTGATGCGCCATCGCAAGAGCGGGACGGTGGTGTGCACCGCCGCGCCCTCGCCCGGGGCGACGAGCTCGATCTGGGGGGGCGCAGGGGCATCCGTGGGCAGCACGGTGATCGTGAAAGGGAACGGCACAGCGACAATCCCATCGGCGATGACCAGCGTGACGCTCAGATTCCCGACGTCCGTCGCGGTGGGGGACCATCGCAACTGGCCATCGGAGAGGCCCACCGTCATCCCCGCAGGGGCTGAGGAAAGCGAGAAGGACACCGGGGCGGCGTGACCATCATCGGTGACGGGGATGTCGAAAAGGTAGAGGTCCCCGGCACGGACGGTCGCAGGAGGTGCGATGTCGATACGTGGAGCAAGATTGACCAGTAGCGAGAAGGCAAGGACCGTCTGGGAATCGCCATCGCTGGCGACGAGCTCGACCGTCGTGATCCCACCATCGCCGACAGTGGGCACCCACTGCAGGATCGGCGGGTCCCCCTGCAAGGCCATCCCCGTAGGACCGACTCGGAGGATCACCGCCACATCGTCACCCACATCAGGATCCTGGGTCCCGGGTGAGTAGTGGAACGTCTCCCCGACAGTGACGACGCCTGGGGGGTCGGTCAAGAAGAGCGGGGGGTCATTGGTGTTCTGCACCTCGAGGACAATCGTGCGCGAGTCGTTGCGGTCCTGGGGGTCTGAGACTCGCAGCTGCAACATCGTCTGACCCACCTGCTCGTTCCGAGGCGTCCCGCTGAGCCGACCGCTCTGCGGGTCGAGGGTCAGCCAGGTCGCGTTGGTCTGAAGGGACCAGGTCAGCGGCAGACCCAGGGGGCTCGCCGCTGTCAAGTTGGCCTGATACAGGCTATCCTCGAAGGCATCGGGGAGGTTCGTGCTCGTAATCAAGGGGGCTTCTTGCAACGCACGGACCTCGATGCTGAAATTGGCGAACGTCCTCCCCCCATTGCCGTCGTCGACGCGCAGAGAGACTGCATCCGTCCCAACATCGCTGGGTTGTGGAGTCCCGAAGAGCTCGGTCGTCGCCGCCTCGATGTCCAACCAGGCAGGTGCTTCGAGCAGCGCCCAACTCGTGAATCCCTGCCCGTCGTCGTCACTCCGGTAGGGCACCCGGTACTCGCTGCCGACGAGAGCCAGGGGCACATCGATGGTCAAGATCGTCGGGGGGGTGTTCACGACTGTCAAGCCTAGGGTCCGATCGACCTGTAGGCCGCTCCAGCGGTCGATGGCGGTGGCGGTCAGCGTGTAAGTCCCGATGTCGCCATTGTTGGGAGTACCTGTGGCAGTGTGGAGGTCGGCATCCACGTCCAGGAACGGGGCAGTGGTGGCAAGAGTCAGGCTGCTGGCGGTCCCATTGACCACGCTGGCCGTGAAGGTCACCACGTCATCCTCGGTCAGGTTCCCATCAGAAGGGTCCAGATGGACCTCAAGGGGAACCACGGGGAGGAGCGCCGTGATCGCAGGGTTGGCCGCCGATGTCAGCAGGATGTCATCACCGAGCGCCGCACCGAGGATTGCTGCATCAGGGTTGGTCTTGGCGCCGAGCGTGACCTCGCCGTCGAACAGATGACTCTGGACGTCAGTCTCCCGAAGAACCAGCGGGACCACCGGCCCTGATCCGTCATCGACCTGCAGATGCAGCTTGGTGAGGTCACGTGCCTGGAGGTCCCCCCCTGTCCCCTCGATCCTCAGGTACAGTCGCTGGCCTGGGCTCGCGACGCTGATGGGCACTGCATGAGCTGCGTCGCCGTAGACCGTCAAGCTCAAGATCGTCGTAGGGCCCGGCTCATGGGTCGGGTGGATGAGACTCACCTTCCCCCGGTTTGGTCCGCTCGCTGAGAGGTCGGGCTGGCTCACTAGCAGGTCGGGCAATCCATCATCATCGATATCCCCCCCTGCACCTAGCGTGAATCCCCCCGCGGCGGGGTTGCCTTCCGCCAAATAGGTCGCCCCTGCAAGACTGCTGATATCGGCGCTGGGGGGCCAGCTCGCCCGACCTTGGAGCAGATACGTCGTGCCCAGCCCTTGATCGAAGGCGTAGGGTGCCCCGATGGCGATGTCTGCCATGCCGTCATCATCGATGTCGCCTACGCCCACGATGCTTCTGCACAACCGCCCCCCGCCGATGGTCGTGGTCAGGACGCTCGTCGCAGCGCTGACGTCTGTCATCGCGCCGAAGAAGTTGGCGCTCCCCTGGTGCAGATAGCACTCGGGCAGCGAACTGTTGGCGAGGTTGTTGTCCGGTGAGCCTAGGAGAAGGTCATCGCGGCCATCGCCATTGGCGTCTCCGATGATGTCCAGCGAGACACCGATATGGTGTTGCGAGCGGAGCCCGGTGATGATCCCATTGGCAGCGGTCTCCACCGGGATCGAGCTGGGCCAGGGACCTGCACCTCCTCGGATGAGGTAGACTCGGCCCGCCTGCGGAGCAGGACTCATGAACTGTGGCGCTCCGATGACCAGGTCATCGAACCCGTCGCCATCGAGGTCTCCATCGAGGGAGACCTGTGTGCCGGCCAATCCCTGTGAGTCGGCGTAGATACGCGTGCCGCTATTGCCCAGGAACACCGGGGAAGTTGGCCAGGTCGGACGACCGCGGATGAGGTAAGCCGCACCAGCGTTTGCAGCTAGACCCATCCAATTGGGCGCGCCTACCACGAGGTCGGCGATCCCGTCGTCATCGATGTCACCGCCGCCAGCGATTGCCGAACCTGCGAACTCGGAGCCGGTGTTCCCCAGCAGCACCATGACCCCGGGGAGGGTGGAGATGTCGCCTCCGGACCATGGACCGGTGTGACCGAAAAGAAGGTAGACGCAACCAGAATCGCCAGCACCGCGGTCGCTTCGTGGCGCGCCGATAGCCATGTCGTCGATCCCGTCATCATTGACATCACCGACACCACTGAGTGCCATCCCCAGCTGATCTTCGGCAGCTTCACCAGTGAGGATCACATCAGCACTTCCTACCGTAGTGCTGGCATTCCACTGCTTTCCTGGTCCGAAGAACAGATACACCCGTCCACGGTTGTTGAGACCCTGGTCGAACGTAGGAGAGCCGATCGCGAGGTCCTCGTATCCATCCCCATTGAGGTCACCGACGATACTGAGCGGAGTCCCCGAGCCGGTCGAGAACCCCAGGTTCTGGTTGTCCTGCTCAGCAACGAAGCCCTGGGGCATCCCCGCCAGTCCGGTTCCGAGGTTGTATTGCAACGGAATCGTGCCAATCGAACCCAGCGGGAAGGCGGCAAAGACCAGCAGGACCACCAGGGTGGCCGACCCGGTGTGGGCGTACCAGGCACGCCCGTTCCCATAGGATGGCCAAGGAGCGATGCTGCGGACCATCGAGATGAACAGGTCCTGTCCTTGGGGGATTAACCTTTCGTCACGTCCCACAACGGGAGAAGAGAGGTCCGGGGCACCGGAGGAATCACTCCTCCGATGCGCTCTCCTCGGAATCGTCTCCAGGTGGACCGCGATAGCCCTTGGCCACGATGTAGATCTCACTGCTCGCCGAGCGGCTGGCCTTGGGGCTGTGGGCCTTGGTGAATCGGAAGTCCGCACGGACTTGTCGCAAGAACTCAGGGAAGTCCTCTCCTTGGAAGATCTTGACCACCAGATGACCCCGTGACCGCAGGAGCGAGCGGGCGACATCGAGCGCCGATTGCGCCAGCTCAGCGGACCGCGACTGATCGAGGGAGGCGTTACCCGCCAAGTTGGGGGACATGTCGGAGAGGACGACGTTGGGATGGCGGCCCGCCAATGCTCCAAGGATGTCTCGTCGAGTCTCCTCGCTGCGGACGTCGCCCCGCAACACGGTGACGCGTTCGAGAGGTGCCATCGTCGCGGTATCGACGGCGACGACCAACCCATTGGGGGCGACCCGCTCGGCCGCTGCTTGGCTCCACCCCCCCGGCGAGGCACCCAGGTCGACGACCAACCCCCCAGGTCGGAAGATCCGATACCGGTCATCGATCTGGAATATCTTGAAGGAAGCACGAGAGCGATAGTTCAGGCGTTTGGCCATCCGGTAGTAGCCATCACGTCGCCGATCGCGCAACCACGCCTTGCCCATGAGAGGGTCACTCCGGATCGCGCGGCGCGCCGTCTCCCGATGGTCCAGCCTGGATATCTCCGCGAGATCGACGATGAGTGCGCAGTTTGAGCAGCCCCAGGGGAAGTACCACTGTTGGGACCGCAAGGGCGCAGGCTGTCCGTTGCCCCGCCTCGACGACGATCCGCCGAGCATAGGTCGCCTCGGGATGGCTGCTCATCACCACCCGTACGGTCCGATCCCCGCCGACAAAGGCGTGGGTCGCCTCATACGTACGCGACTCACCCGCTCCGATGGTCTGGCCAGCCCATCGCTGGATGACCTTCGTGCCGTCCTTGAGCGTGACATCGGTGGTCGCGCTCGCGTTGCCGACGTTCCGCACCGTGAACCGCACCTCCACGTCCTGTTGGGCCACGGGCGTGCCGTCACTGAGGACGAGGTCGAGGACCTCCAGACGCCCTCCGTTGCCCGCGGAAGGGGCCAGCAGAAGGCTCACCACCGCGATGTTGTCGAGCGGTGAGGTATCGTTGGTGACGAGTGCGCTGACTCGCAGCGTCACTGTCCCAGGGGCCACGCCACTTGTGTTCCACGGCAAGGTGAAAGGAGTGTCGCTGGCGATGGTACCTAGAATCGGCTGGCGCTGGACGACGGCATCGCCCACCCGCAGTTCGAGCGTGACGCCGCTGGCGACACTGCCGACATTGTGGATGATACCGCTGACCTGCAGGATATCTCCGACTACAGGCCCTGGGGACGCTCCGCCACTGACTTGCAGCTCCGAATCGCGCAACTGCAGGTCGGGGCCGCTGGCGGCACTCACGACGAAGGGCATGAGGAGCAACGCCCCCACCATCGCAACGATGGCAATGCCACGGTGCCAACCCTTACCCAGCGAAGGGCGCTGCCTGCCGGTACAGTCGCGCATATACACGAGAATCAGGATGCCTGGGCCCCGGCTAAGGCCTTTTCCACGAAAGGTTTGGCCAGGGGTGGGGGCCCATGGGGCCCCCACAACGAGCTGGACTGGACGGATGGCAGGGAGGGGGGCCCCCCTGCGATCGCAGTCGTTACTGCATCACGTCGAGACCGAAAGACTTGCCACCGGCCTGGGCACGCGGCGCGACAGACGATCCAGTCAGGCCCGAGCCATCGACACCCGTGACCACCATCATCACGCGCAACTGCCCGCTCATGTCGGGTTCGATGCCCGCGCCCCAGATGATTCGGGCGTTGGGGTTGATTCGCGTCTGGAGTAGTTCCGCGACCTTCTGCGCCTCCGAGAGGGTGAGGTCGGGGCCGCCGGTGACCTTGATCAATGCTCCGCTGGCACGGCTGATGTCGTACTCGAGGAACGGGGAGCCGAACAGCTCGTTGACTGCTGCTTCGGCGCGGTTGCTGGTCTCATCAGTCGAGGCCAGCCCCATCACCGAAACGCCACCCCCGGACATGATGGTCCGCAGGTCGTTGTAGTCGACGTTGACCAGACCGGGCTTGGTTATCAGCTCGATCAAGGCTTTGATGGAGTTCATCAGCAGCTCGTCGAGGACGCGGAAGGCGTCATTGAGGGGCAGCTTGGGGCTGACCTGCAAGAGCTTGTCGTTGTTGAGGACGACGACGGTGTCGGCGATCCCAGCCAGCTTGGCGACGCCAGCTTGCGCGGTGCTCATGCGCTGCCGCCCCTCGCCGTGGAAGGGGGTGGTGACGAAGGATATCACGAGGGCACCCTCCTGCTTGGCGATGTGCGCGACGTACGGGGCCGAGCCCGTACCCGTTCCGCCGCCCATGCCTGCGGTCACGAAGACGATGTGCGCACCCTTGATCAGGCCGCGGAGCTCTTCGTCGGCTTCCTGCGCCGATGCTTCGCCTTGGGCGGGGTTGCCTCCGGCTCCCAGACCCCGGGTGCGGTGACGCCCGATCAAGACCTTGCGGTGGGCATGGACGTTGACCAAGTGCCGCGCGTCGGTGTTGGCAGCGAGCAGCTCGGCGCCCACCACACCTTCCTCCATCAGGCGGGTCACGGTGTTGCAACCGCCCCCGCCACAGCCGACCACCTTGATGCTCAGCTGGAGCCCCTTGACGAGCTCCTCCAATTCCATGTCATCAGGGGATTCGACGTTCTGGAACTTCTGCAGATGCGCGGGGGTCGTTGAGTTCCCCTTCGCAAGCGCGGCCTCGATAAGCGATTGCACGGTCTCCACTCACTACGGGATTTGCCCGATGGATGGTGAATAATGTTTCCGCAATATATATCTAACGGATATCGGTGGTGCTTGAGTTTTGTCCGACAGGCTGCTAGAGAAGGTTCATATCCCTTTCTCAGCAGGCTGCCCGCGGGTAGCCATCCTTGGCCAATCGGTGGCCATTCGGCCTCCCAAATCCCCCGCTTGTCTGACGCCCCAGCGGCGGGATTGAAATACGAGCGGGATTGCCCCCAAGCTCCTCGGGCGTGCTCCCATCGACCAGCGCCAGTGAGCGCTGAGCCTGGCGACCTCCGATCTTGGCGGTATCCACCAGGCGTCTGGCTGCCTTCCGAGTGACACCGGGAAGTTGCCAGCGAATCGAGAATGATTGTAGGGTTGGAACTCTGGAATACGTAGGGCCGAAGCAGTTCTCTCGTAAGTAGACTTCGATTCCCAGAATGCCATTGGGTTGCCGATGATGATATCCGTGTTCTGGAGTTCCGAACGATTGCTACAACCCTTAAGTATCGTCGGCCTCCTCAAGTGATGTCCATGCGAATATTCGGCCACGTGTTGTTGGATGCTGAGTCCTTCAGGGCCCTTTCCCACCCGCTGCGCATTGACATCCTCAAGCAGCTCGACGAGCATCAACAGACGGTCTCCGACCTAGCACGGAGCCTACGGGTGAGCAAGAGCACCGCCCATGGCCACCTCGAACGGCTGGTGGAGGTTGGCTTGGTCACCAAGCTCGAAGAGGACCGCAAGTGGGTCTACTACCAGCTCACGCGCAAGGGGCAGAAACTCCTGCACCCGGAGAACGTCTCGGTCTCGCTGATGCTGAGCACCCCTCTGTGGCTTGGTGGGGTCGCGTTGATCGCCCTGGCGGTCTACCTCGTCTGGTTCGAGGTTCCCGTGGTCGACCCCAGCCAGGTCGGAACCCTAACACTGATGAGCATGGTCATCGGCGTCACGCTCGTCGTCGTCACCTCCCGATGGTGGATGACGCGACCCTGGCGCAATTGAGCTATCGGACCTACCGCAACGGGAAGGAGTGTGCTGGACATGGGCTTTTGGGACCAATGGAAGCAGATGGACCGCATCAAGCGGTACGATGTGATCATCAGCGTCGTCGTGCTCATCGTGGCGCTGCTGCTCGTCGCTGGGGCGATTGCCTTCTCGAACCAGGGTTCGACCGCCGTCGACAAGAGTCCGGACATCAAGTTCTCAGTCGCGCAGAAGGACGTCGCGCTCCCCGAGGTTGATACCGATGGCGATGGCCTCTCCAACCTCGCCGAGAACTATCGGTACGGTACCAACGAGAGCAACCCCGATACCGACGGGGATGGGATCGGCGACGCCTGGGAGGTCAAGTACGGTGTGCGTGACCTATTCACCAACCAGTTCAACGTCGACCCCAACGACCCGACCGACGCCTATGAGGACCCCGACGGGGACGGCTACGACTTCAACCACAACGGCCGTATTGATTCCTTCTTCGACAACGTCTTCCTCTCGGACCTCAAGGTCGCACCCAACAGCGACTACGAGATCAAGACGGTCGAGAACCTGCTCAGCAACAAGCTCGAATTCAGCGGCTCTTCGGTGCGAATCGAGCACGCTGTCGTCGACGACAATGGTTCCTACCGGCTGGGGCTCGGCGGGGAGGTCGATAACATCATCCGGTTCTCAATCGCAGACCTGGACGCCCAACAACTGCAGAACCTCTCCGTGGAGGTCCAATCCCGCGGCAACCGCCCCGTGGAGCTGCATGGCCCCAGCCTCGGCGGCGTCGGGACCAATGACCTAGTGGACATCCAGGGAATCTTTTGCTTCCAGCGGCCACTGGCACCCTGCTTCAACGCCAATGACCCCGATCCCAAGCTGGTCATTCGGGGCGGTGAGCAGTTCACCAACATCATGGAGTACCAGGCTCGGTTCGATGTCGACCTCGAGGACCTGCTCAACCCACTCAACGAGACCTCGCCCGTCAACGCGGACACCGATGCAGACGGCATGACCGATGGCTGGGAGGCATTCTACGGACTCGGCCATGTCAACTCGACCAACGACCGGGGGGTCCCGTTCTGGGAGTGGATCGTGCCGATCGACCCGACCTATCCGGGGGACCGCTACCTCGATCCTGACCAGGACGCTGCCAACTATGGGGTCTCTGAGAACTGTACCGGAGACGCGCAAGGGATCACCGGATTCAACATCGACGAATACCACCTTGGCACTGACCCGGGCGACCCCGACACCGACCGCGACAGTTACCAGGAGAAGCCGACCGGCTTGGGGCTCGAGCGGGGGGGGCGCTTGGCAATCGACTTCGCTGAGATCTGCATCTACGGCACGGACCCGATCAACCCGGACACCGATGGCGACCACATGTTCGACGGCTGGGAGATCTACTACGGCCTCAATCCACTCGACCCCAACGACCGTTTCGCTGACCCTGATGGCGATGAGTTGCAGAACATCGCCGAGTTCGACGCAGGGACCCATCCAAAAGACCCCGACACCGACAGCGACAAGATCCCAGATGGGTGGGAGGTGGCCTATCATCTCGATCCGCTTCGCGCAGCGGACGCCCAAGAAGACAACGATCTCGACGAGACCGGGGCTTCCCATCCCGATGGGCTGCTCAACTTGGAAGAGTACTACAACAACACCGACCCATTCAAGCTCGACACCGACGGGGATCGGCTCCACGACGACGAGGAGATCATCAAGGGATGGCTAGTGTGGGTCAACGACAAGGAAGAACGGTATTTCACCTGCGCCACTGCGATTGACACCGACCTCGACGACGTTTCTGACGATGAGGATGGGGACAACTACTTCGGCGCCGACGAGGAGTACATCCTCGATGGACCCAAGAACGGCCAGGACATCGACGATGACAATGACGGGAGCTCCAACCCCAACGAGGAGCATGACCTCAACGACTACAACGAGGTCCGCGGCCGCCTCCGCGGCTACACCCTCAACGCCTCGGCCCCTGACACCGATGGTGATGGGATCTCCGACTTCGACGAGTTGTACACTATCGATGCCGACCCCGACGCCGGATGGCAGTACCTCGACCCGACTCAGTCCGATAGCGACGGCGACGGTCTCTCCGACCTCCAAGAGGTCTTGGGAATCGATATCTGGACGCCCGTCAACAACCAGCGTGCGACGGTCAGGCCCTACGCCCTGCGGGCCGATAGCGATAGCGATGGGCTCTCGGACGGCCTGGAGGTGCTGACGGACTTCGACCCAATCGACGGGCAGGACGTTGGGAACCCCAAGATCCGTCCCATCAAAGACATCGACGGGTCTGTCCTCCGCTTCGAAGTGGTCTATAGCACCGTCGGGATCGTCAACAGCTCCGACCCCAAGCTGCAAGACAGTGACTATGACGGCATGACCGACGGCTTCGAGTTCGACCACTCGGACCTCGACAAGGACGGCCTGCCGACCTTCTGGGAGCTCGCCTACGGGCTGTTCAAGCTCGACCCGACCCGCATCAACTCCGATGCCTCCGACCCCAACGATGACGACGTGCTCGACAGCGAGGAGGACTTCGACCTCGACGGGTTCAACAACATCGCAGAGTACCAGCACCGCACGGAGCCATTCAATCCCGACACCGATGCGGACGACATCCTTGACGGTTCCGACACCTATCTCGACCCCTCGGGCCGCCCACTGCTGCTCCGGCAGCCGGTCTATTCGGACACCGATCGCGACGGGATGCCCGACTGGTGGGAGCGGATCTATGACCTCAACCCCATCCTCAACTCCGACGGCAAGGGGGACAAGGACAACGACGGCTTCCATAACATCGACGAGTGGATCTACAACACCGACCCCAGCAATGGCAAGGGGGACGATTGGTGGAACCATGAGTGGGCATTCAGCGACGACGCCTTCGACTCAGAGCCCGATGGCATCGCCGACTGGTGGGAACGCCTCTACTTCGAGCCTACCGCCGGCAGCACGTACCTGCAAGCCTGCGACCCGGGAGACAATTCCGATGGCCCAGCCGCGGGATTCACCTATGGCGACAACTGGACCAACCTCCAGGAGTGGGAACGCACCTGGGTCGACGCCGAAAGCAGCGTGGAGCTGCAACGGGTTATGGGGCAGAACGTCTACCGCACCATCCCCGTGATGGCCTGGGAGGACCCTCGGACTGGGTTCACGTACAACGGCAATGACACGGACGGCGATACCGCCAATGATGACCGGGACAAGATCCCCGGGGTGATTCCCTCGGGACTGCCCGAACGCCCCCTTCGCGTCGTCGCCAAGGGCACCAATGCCCTCAACCCGATCATCCCCTCCTCCCTCGATGGCGACATCGACCAGGACGGGTTGGAGGACGTCGAGGAGTTCCGGCGTCCCTTTGGGCAGACCGACCCGCTCGACCCCGACAGTGATAGGGATGGGATGCCAGACGGTTTCGAGGTCGCATATGGGCGGCCGATCAATGGGACGAACAAGTACACCATCGACCCATTGGTTCCCACCGACTGGTATGACGATCCCGACCAGGACGGCATGAACTATTCGAGCAAGTTCAACGATGCGAACGGCAACCTCCAGTACGACGAGGGCGAGAACTGGATCATCACCCGCAAGGACTTCAATGGGGACGGGTTCATCGACCCCATCTGGGAGAACGAGAGCTTCCCCAACCTCCAGGAATACGTCGCGGGCACGGATGTCGACGCCGATGGTATCAACGAGCTGACCACCGACCCCTCGCAGTACCTCAGCCCCATCATCTCGAAGAACCTCTTCGACGGGAACGGGCGCCCGCTGGTGCTGCCCATCCCGATCCCGGATGCCTACTTCCTGCTGTTCCTGACCGATGGAGACCAGGATTTGATCCCCTTCTGGTACGAGAAGGTCTACAACCTCAACGACCGGGAGCCGATCGGCGACAACGGCTCTGCCGGGGACCCTGACGCCGACCAATGGAGCAACATCGATGAGTATCGCGCCGATCCCTGGCCGACCAACCCCCATGATTCGCGCAGCAAACCCACGTCCAGCCGCGAGCTTGGACCTACCGGCGGGCGACAGGTCGGTCTCTCCAACCATGGGAGCCTCGCCGGCGGCTTCGTGCTCGTGACCACCGTGGCGCCAGTTGTCGGGGGTGTCTCCTTGACCACGGGCGCAGCGAGCGCGCTATCGCTGACCCAACTGCTTGGAGCAGCTGCGGCAGAGGCCGACCCCGCCATCGCGCAGTCCGCGCTCGACCCTCCGATGGCCGCGATCGTCAGCCAGACGGCTCGCCACAAGTAGCAGGAAGGCAGCGGGGCGGGCATTGGAGCCCGCCCCGCGGGAGCGGCGACGGTCCTACCTTCGGGACTTACTCGAGGTCTTGAGAGTCGCCCTCGTCGAAGTCGACGTGGGCGATGGCCTCAGCGATGTCGGTCAAGACCAATTGGATGTTCTCCCGATCCTTGTCCACGACCGAGGTCTCGAGGTACTCGGCGTCGATTGCCGATGCTGCGGCGAACCCCGCTGGGGTGTCGACCTCCCGAGAATCCTCGAGGTCCGCCTTGTTGGCGACGAGGATCCGGGGGATGACCTCCGGCAGGTGGGGCTTGAGGCGGGAGAAGGTGTCGAGGACGTTGGCCAAGGTCGTCGGGCGGGTGACGTCATAGACGAGGATGACGCCGCAGTCTCGCTTGAAGTTGCGAGCGACGGTGGCAAAGGAATCCTCGCGGCCGAGCTCGAACATGACCAGGCGGGCGGGCCCCTCCTGCAGGCGGACATTCTGTTGGTAGAATTCGATCCCCAAGCCCCAATCTCCTTCGCCAGCGTAGTCGATGGGGGTGTGTTCGATCAGGCTGGTGATCCCGACGTCCTTGTCGCCCAGGAACAGCAAGTGGAACGTGCGCGGCCCGCGGCTCATGGGCGACGGCAGCCCTTGACGCGTCCTAAGCCTTGCGGAGTTCTGCCTCTGCTGCGGGGTCGGGTGCTCGGCGGCGCAGGCGGACGATGTACCGGGTCAGGCTGCGGTGCGCCCGAAGGGAAAAACGGTCAACGACCTCCAGCCCTTCTGGGACTGCGCCCTCCCTGATAGGTTGAGGGCTGACCAGGACGATGTGCGCGCCCGGTGAGAGGACTTCCATCGCCAGTGCAAGGACATCCTCCACGACCCGCTCGGGTGTGCTCCCAAAGAGGGTGCTCGAGCGCCCGTAGGGAAGGTCGGTCACCATCCCGCCAGTCGCAAGCCCGCGGCCCCGCAGCAGCGCTCCAAGCTCCCCCAGTGGGCTTGAGACCATGGCGGTCGCCGCAAGGCCCAAATGGTCGAGGTTGGCCAGAGCACCCTGTACCATCTGCGAATCGATGTCAGCCCCGATGCAGGGCACCCCAGCAGAAGCAGCCTCCAAGAGGAAGCCCCCTGTCCCACAGCATGGGTCGAGGATGGCCTGCGGGGGGCGCACGCCACTGAGGACCACGAGCGCTCGGGCGATCGGGGGGCTGAGGGAGACCGGCCGGAAGAAGGGCCGGTTGCGGACATGGCGCTTCTGGAAAGGCCCTCGCTCGATCGTCCCGAATGTCGCACCGATGAAGGCAAGCTCTCCTTGGAGCACCACCCGGACCTCTGTCCCCGGATCGACTAGGGACACTGGGTTCCGGGGAGCAGTGCCCCAACGCTCCCCCAGGGTGCGCTGCAGCTGGGGGACGTCGAGGGTGGGCCAAGACCCCGAGACCCGCTCGACACGGACGCAGAAGGTCCCCTCGGGCAATGGCACCCTCTGCGGCAAGCTGGCGGGAGACCCATCGAAGTGCGCCTCTGCCCAGAGTGCGATGAGACGATGGGTCAGACCCAGCCGCTCGAGGGCCACCGCTGCAAGGGGCGCCTCAAGGGCTGGACGTACGAGCACCAGCCGGGGCTGCAGCAGCTTGGCGGACCCTCGCCACCCCTCCCCTTCCACCAGTGTGAGAAGCTCCGCTGCGGCAAGCTCTGGCGCCTCCCCGCTGAGTATCGCCACCGTCCCGACCGGATCGACAACGGGAGTGGCCATCGACCCCATGTGCCCCTCCGGCAGGGACGATGGGGTGCCTGCGCCATAGAAGCTTACCCGCCAACCCCCCCGACATCGATCTGGCGAGGAGACCGCAGCGGCACCGACCATGCAGTGGCTGAGCCTCTTGGCCCACGCACGGACCTGCGCGCGGCCACCACTCGTCGAGAGACTCCCGCCTAGCGCCAGCGGCCACCAAGGCCGCTCCCCTTCCAACCTGGAGGCCGCGCCTCTGGCAGGGGTTCACCTCGGGCGCGAGCGTATTCGCGCAGGAGCTGGCGCTGTTCTTCGGTCAGGTCCGTGGGAACCTCGATTCGGACGGCCACCAGGTGATCGCCATGACTGCCCCCATAGGGGTCGGGCATCCCCTTGCCCTTGATTCGGAAGACGGTCCCCCCATCGGTGCCCTGGGGCACGCTCAACCGCGAGACTCCTTGGAGGGTGGGGACATCGACCTCACCGCCCATCGCGGCCATCGAAAAGGGGATGGAAAGCTTGGAACGCACGTCGGTACCGTCGCGCTTGAACTTGGGGTGTGCGGGAATCGACACCCGCACGAACATGCGTCCGCCTGGCTGCATGGGGTTCCCGTGCATGGGGACCTCCAAGGCGACCCCATCGTGGACACCCTGAGGGATCGAGACGGTCATGACCTGGTGCTGCGTGACCTTCCCCCGGCCCTTGCAGACGGTGCAGGGGTTGGTGGTCAGCCTCCCGATCCCGCGGCAGCGAGTGCAGGGTGAAAGGTTGTTGACCCGTTGCCCCCCACGGTTCTCGACCTGTTGGATCTGGCCCAATCCAGCACAGGCCTGGCAGGCGGCGGCGGTGGTCCCATCGGCACTGCCCAGCCCGCCGCACTGGTAGCAACTGACCCAGGAGGGAACCTGCAAGTCACGGGTCACCCCAATCGCCGCCTCCTCGAGGGTGATGGTGACATCGTAGACGATGTCGTTTGGTGAGAGAGTGGGGCCTCCGGACTTTCCCTGAGCTTTACCTCCCGCAGACTCAGGCGTGCTCCAGCCGACATTCTCCTGCCCAGGTCCCCCCCCCAGCGCCGCCGCCCGCTGCTGATCGTAATCCCGCCGCTGCTGCGGGTCTACCAGCACCTGGTAGGCGAGGTTGAGGTCCTTGAACCGCTCCTCGGACTCCTTGCTGTTGTGGTTGAGGTCCGGGTGGAACTTGCGGGCGAGCTTGAGGTAGGCCGCCTTGACCTCCTCCCGTGTGGCGGTTGGTGCGACTCCTAGCAGACCGTAGTAGTCCACTAGCATGCCTTCGGCCAAGCCCGCCGGGTCGATATTAAGGTTCACCCACACTGACGGCCGCGCGGTGCGAAGAAGCATAGCCCAGTGCACCGCTAGGGCAACGGAGGGCGATGGGACCTCTTCTCGACGATGGACTGATGGCGTACCAGGCGGGGGTCAGCCTCCTGCTCACCGGTGCCCTGGTCATGGCCTACCTGTGGCGGCGCTGGCGGCTCTCCCTGCCGGACGACGACGCAACGGGGGCCCCGTGAGCACGCCCTCGCGGCTCTACCCGCGCCGCAGCCGTCCCGACGGCGGGACCCTCGACACTCGGCCCCGCTGGCTGAGCCTCATCGAAGAGCATGTAGCTACCTTCGACTCGGCGCTGTGGATGGTCCCGGCCCAGGCCCGCGCGACCCTGACGGCGGACCTCCGGGCCCACCTGATGGCTGCAGCAGACCATGGTGGCAGGGCGCCCCATGACAGCGTGACCACCGCGATTCTCCAGCTCGGCTCGATTCCGACGATGGTGCGTGGCGCCCGCTGGCTCCATGGCTTGCGCTGGGAGCTGCGGGTGGTGCGCGCACTCGTGCTCCTCATCGCCGTCTTGGGGACCACACCCCTGGTGGGATCGGCAGTGTTGCTGACCACCCCGGTGGTGATCCTGGCGATTGCGCTTGCGGGTATGGAGATGGACATGCGAGAGTCCGTCATCATCGGCACCCTTGCCGTTCTCACACGCTGCGCATTGCTGGCCCTCGCCACGCTCCAGACCGTCCCACTGGGGAGCTCCTGGGCGATCACGCTCTACGGTGTGGCGACGGCCCTGCTGCTGCTGCCCGCCCCCCTTGCAGCCCACTTGCGAATGTTGCAGGTCCAACGGAACGTCAGCACGTTGCGCCCCGTGGGACCGCATCCGCCGCCGCCGTCGCGGGAGCCCCGCCTCGAACCCGATGTCACCCGGATGCTCGCCGCCATCGATGAGTAGATGGCCGTTCAGGCACGATGGCGAGCGACGATCCCCATCGCTTCGCGGACCATGCGCGCCGCAAGAGCGGCAGTGATCCCCTGGTCGTAGACTGGCGCGATCTCATTGACGTCGAACCCTACCAGGCGCGGACCGACCTCGATGAGGAGTTGGCGCACCTCCATGGGGGTCAGCCCGAAGGGCTCGGGAGTGCCGGTGCCCGGTGCATAGGCCGGGTCGATCCCATCGATGTCGAGCGTGACGATCACGCGCTCGGGTTTGAGGTAATCGAGGGCTTCTTGCACCACGGCCTTGAGCGTGCGATCGCGGACGTCGAAGGCGCTGTACCACCGCAACCCCAGCTCGGTGGCGCGCTCGTGCTCCTCGCGGCAGATCGACCGCGCGCCGATGACCACGTGGTTCTCGACTCCGATGCGGTCCACGATCCGCGCCGCAGCGCAGGCATGGGAGTTGGCCAGACCCTGGTAAGAATCGCGGAAGTCCAGGTGGGCATCGACCTGGATACAGGCGAGCTTGTTGCGCGTGGCGTACGCACCGATCCACGGTGCGCTGATGGAATGCTCACCACCGATGACCATCGGGACTTTGCCATCCTTGGCAAACGGGGTGGCCACCTGCTCGACCTCTGCGACCATCTGGTCGACGATCGCGAAGTCATGGACGTCTCCCCAATCGAAAATCGCCTCTTCCGCGAGGTCGATGCCATGGGCAAAGAGCCACGTCTCGAAGTTGTACGAGGCGGTCCGCACCGCTGCGGGGCCGAAGCGGGCGCCGGTCCGGAAGGAACAGGTGTTGTCGAAGGGCACGCCAAAGAGCACGAAGGTCGAATCGGCGTATGTGCTGTTCGCGTCGGCAAACTGAAGATTGTTCCGACCCTGCACGATGCTACCTCCGCCGCGGTCCCCTCACCAGGGACGGTGGTTCAGACGCGAGTGATCTTGCGCCGGCCCATGGCCTCAAAGTATGAGACCTCCTTGCCGGGGGAGATCTCGGCACGGAACTCCTCTGGGATGGGCAGCTCGAAGGTCTCGTAGCTCGACATGTCCATCAGCTGCACATCGCTGCCCACCAGCGCCAAGACCTGCGCGGAGCGCTTGTCGATCAGCGGCACGCTGATCTTGTGCTTGACCGGATGGACGACGGATCGCTTCGAATCGTCGAAGAGGCCCACGGCATCGATGCGGGCTTTGGCCTCACCATGCTTGCCCGGCTTGCTGACACTGATGGAGATAATCTTGCAAGGCTCGCCGTCGATGACCATGTATCTGTTGGGTTTGAGCTCCCGTACTTCAGCTTGGGTGACGGACATCTCGAGGGCTCCGAGGTGGGCAAGGATGACGGGCTTATAAAGTCCCACCGTCGCACCGCGATCGCGCCACCGAGGAGCGAGGCGGGCAAAGCGCAGACTTCAAGCAGCGACACCACGGCAGAGAGCTCGACGGTGCCGGGCGATGGTGCGCATCCGCGGAATCAAGGTCGGCGACTCACCATCGTCGACCTCAAAGGGAAGACGACGGAGCGCGCGCTATCGGAGGATCTCTGGCCGTCTCCTAGAGATGCTCCTCCAGAGCAGCGCGCAGACTCACCCCCGGGAGTTCTCCGGGATCCTCTCCTCAAAGACGCAAGGGGTGATCGACGACCTGCTCCTCATCCCTGGGACCGTCAGCGGGGACCGCCATGCCATCGTCCAGTTCGCCAACGTCAGCTCGGGCAGACTGATCATCGGGTCGGTCCACTCGCACCCAAGCCCCTATCCCTTCCCATCGGAGGCCGACTTGGGGTTCTTCTCCCGCCTAGGAGATGTGCACCTGATCATCGCCCATCCTTACACCCGCCGGTCATGGAGGGCGTGGTCCTCCGCCGGCGAGGAACTGCGCCTCGACGTCGTCGATTGAACGCTCAGGAGGGCTCGAGGGCCTTCTGCGCCTTATCGAGGTATTCGGTCGCCTTGTCGAGCTTCCCGGAGCCGTGATTGCGCTGCGCCAGGGTCAGGAAGTTGCGCACGTCCTTGCGGGGCTTCCCCCCCGCCTCCGCGCGCTCGAGAGCGGCCTGCAATGTCGCCAGCCGGCTGGTGAATGCGCCTGCGAGGCTCGCCGCGGGGGGGGCCACCGCTGGGATGGGAGCAGCCCCCCTGGGCGACGGGCTGGCAGCATTGGTCGGCGAAGGTCGTGACGGAGCCGCGCTTGCGGATCCTTTGGTAGGGGATGGCCCACTGACGGCGGTGCCGCTGGGCCTGGTCGACCTAGGGGGAGTCGGTGAGCTGCCCTTGAGCTCGTTGTCACAGAAGGGGCAGATCTTCCAATCCCGTTCGACCTCCTCGTTGCAGGCGGGACAGTGGGTCTTGGCTGAGGTGGGCCGAGTGCTGGCAGACTTCGTCCCTGCTGCACCGGCGCTGCTTGGCGCAGACGGCTCGCCGAGTGCGTGGTCACAGAAGGGGCAGAGCTTCCAGCCTGCCTCGACCGGCTCGTGGCACGCGGGGCAGGTCGGCCCCTTGGGTGTGACAGGTACGGAGGGGACGGCTGCAGGCGGAGCGATGACGGGCTTTGGCGGCGGGGGCGCCACCACCATCGGCTTGTAGCAGAAGGGGCAGTCGGCACTCTCCTCGAACACCTCGGCCTTGCAATGGGGGCAGACGCGCGCCTTGCTCGAGGCCGTGGAGCGCTCCGCTGGCGTCTGGGTCGTCTGGAGAGCTCGGGCGAAGGTCTCCTGGGAGAGCGCCCTCGCCTGGTAGTCGGTCTGGTAGGTCATCGGCGCGGCAGGGGCTGGTACTGAGGCCATCAATCCCTCGGAGTAGCGCTTCGCCTTGACGCGCCTGGCGGCGATAAGCGCGACCACGATGAGCACGACCAGCAACCCGACGATCCCCCCCAAGACCACTGGCGATGTCAACAACGAAGGTTGTCCCGAATCGTCGGTCCGGTGGAGGGCCTCGATCGTGAGCGTGACACTCGGTGGGGTGCCACTGGTATCGATCTGGAGCCCGTCCTTTGGGGCGATCGAGGCGGAGACCTTGTGGGTACCTGGTCGCGCCTTCCATTCGAAGGTCAGCACCTGGTCGGCCTGGGGGGTGAGGTTCGCAAAGAGCTGGGCAGACACAGAGCTCCCGATCACCAGCGTCACCGCCACGCCGTCGACCGCCAGGTTTCCGCTGTTGCGCACGGTCACCTCGAGGTGAATCGAGCTACCCTCCTTGGCAGTCGTTGGCTCGGCCTTGATGAAGGTCACCGAGACCACCGCTGCCTCGATCGTGATGGTGCGGCTGAGCACGATGGGCGTCCCACCATCGGAGACGGTCAGGGTCACTTGATAGGTGTCCGGCTGGCGGTACTCATGGGTGAGCACCGCCTCGACGGCCTTGGACCCGTCCCCAAAGTCCCATGCGTACGTCAGCGCGTGCCCGTCGGGATCCTTGCTCTCGCCGGCGATGAAGTTGACGCGGCTTCCGAGCGGGAAGGTGCTGCCCTCTTGGGGCGAGGCCCAGACGACCACCGGCGGTCGATCGACGTTGCGGACCTCGATCTCCCAGCTCGTCGGGGTGCTGACGTGGCCATCCTTGACGATGACCTCGAGGGTGTAGCCCCCTGCGCTCATCGGACCAGTGAAGGCCGTTGTGAACACGAAGGTTGGAGTGGTGGCACTCTCGATGTCGAGCTCGTTGAGCCGCCAGAGGTAGGTCAACGAGTCCTCGTCGGCATCCGCGGCGACGACGGAGAAGGTCTGACTGGAGCCTTCGTCGAGTACCACGGCCCCCTCGGGGGAGAGGGAGACGATCCGCGGGGCCTGGTTGAGGTTGTCGACCGTCACGCTCCAAGTGCGGTTGACCTCATCGGTGCCATCGGAGACCTCCGCTCGCACCGTGTGGGGACCGGCAGAGGAGAGGTCGCTCAGATAGGTGAAGCTGAGCGCCCCCGCTGAGAGGGGCTGCGGGAGATCATCGAAGGTCCACGCGTATTCGAGGGTGTCCGAGTCGGGGTCTGTCGCCGAGATCTCGAACTGCACCGACTCGAGTTCCTTGAGGGCGATCGCGTTGCCCGCTGGGGTCGCCGTCTCGATCTTGGGCGGTCGGTTGGTGTTGGCGACCGTCACCGACCAGGTCGCCGAGGTCGTGAGCCCGGCATCGAGGTAGCTGTCGGTGACCAAGACTGAGACCGCGTAGGTGCCCGCCATCTCGTAGTCGGTCGAGAATGTGTAGGTGGTCCGCCGGGTCGTCGGATCGACCTGGAAACCCGAGACCTTCGAGGGAGTGACGGCAGCACCGTTGAGGGTCCAGGAGACCGCCACCGCCTCATCCGATTGGCCCAGATTGAGATCCTGGTAGGTCAACGACAGCGGAAGGTCCGCGCCCTCGACGCCCTCCACAGCGCCAGCGGGTGGCTCGGTGCTGACCGTCGACGGTCCCGTCTCTTGGGGGATCCATTCCATCACCATGTCGGCCGACTCAGCATTGCTCTGGGTGTCGGTGACCGTCACCTGCAGATCGTAGAATCCGGCGGCGGTCGGATCGAACGGGTAGGTGGCCGCCGTCGCACCAGCGATGGGCGTGCCATCGAGGTCCCACTGATAGGTGAGGGTGCCAACCGAGTCATCGGTCGCCTCGGTCGTGACGACCACCGCCGTCCCGACCTCGAAGGGGCCATCAGCAACCGCCGGGTCGGTGATCCGGATGTGGGGGAGCTCCTGGGGCAACGTCATCGGGTCGAAGCCACCGGCCAGACCCGCCGGGGGGGGCTGGGGCCAGGAGGCATACATCTGGTCCCCTGCCGGCAGGGCGCTGTCGAATCCGACGATGTAGAGGCCCTTGACGAAACCCTTCCAGATCGAACCACCCAGGACATCACCGGGGCCATCGTAGGGGATCGAGACCTCGGCGATCAGGTGCGAGGTGCCGAAGTTGGCGCTGCCGTTGTAGTTGTACGCGAAGATGTCGGCGTAGCTCCACTGCGTGGCAAAGGTCAGGCCCTGACCGGTGTAGAGCTGCCCGACCCAGCGGGTGGTGAGGTTCTTGCCCACGAGGACGCCATGGTCGACGTTCTGACCTCCTTGGTCGGGGGGCTTGAACCCCTGTTGGTTCTGCGCGTAGGTGACCTCGCCATCGTTGTCGCCGTCGATGATGATCGTGAAGTACTCGGTCGCGCCGTCGGCGGCCAGCGGGCCCGAGGTCGGGTCAGGGGTCGTCTCCTGGATGAGGTCTGCCAGGAAGTAGAGCGACATCCCATCGGCACAAACGTACAGCTCGGCGGCCCTGCCGCTGACGCCGATGTCGAGGTTGAGAGAGCCGACCCACTCCGCGCTGCTATTGTAGAAGCCATCTACCACTGGCGTCGAGAGACAGCTGGGAATGGTCTGCTGCCGACCATGGGTCGACGAAGGATCCGATGCCTCGGTTGCGACGGCCGCCGACAGGAGGGGGAGGACCAGCAGTGCCACGACCAGCAGGGGCAGCAGGCTCGTCCATCGACCAGGTAGCATCAGAGCACCCAGCCTCCTTTCGATGCCGCTGGGCGCCCTATAACCTTTCTGGGCCGTGGCTGACTAGCGCGTCGCCGGGCGCTCCCTACGGCTTGGGGGAGGGTCCTGCGCTCGCGCCATCCGCCCCTTCGGGCGTATCTCCGGGCGGTTGCCCGCTCCCTTCGGCACCGTCGACGGCTTTCTGGTACGATTCCTGCCTCTTGCGCAGATCGCGGCGGCGATCGAGGCGCTTGCGACGGCGCTCGGTGGCGTCCTCGGTCTCGGCCTGCTGGGCCATGACCGTGAAGGCTGCCTCGTAACGCTCCTTCTGCTCGGTGGCGATGTCCTCGGCCGTCTCCGCATCGGCGAGCGCCTGGTCGAAGTTCTCTCTGGCCAAGGCCTCCTTGGCGGAGGCCAGCAGGTCGTCGGCGTCATCGACGTCGATGCCCATCTCTCGCACCTGTCGCAAGGTCTCTTCAGCGAGGCGCACTTGTGCGCGGATGTCGTTGATCAGGTTCTGGCGTTCGAACTCTGCCTGCTCGCGGGCCTTGCGGACCTCCGAGAGCTGGGCCTGTTGAGCTGCGGTCCCGATGCCCCCGGTCGTGGCGATGAACTGAGCCATCTCGGCCTGGATCTTCAGGTGCATGGCCTTCATCTCCTCCTTGCGGTCCTGACGCATCGCCAGGTCATCCCGGCGTTTCTTGATCCGCAGGCCCAGCAAGGCGACATAGGCGATCAGCGCGAAGAACACTGCCAGGGTCAAGATGAAGTCCCAGTCGATGGGCTTGGCGGTGACGGTGACCTGCCGAGCGTCGTTGGAGATCACCTCGGTCTCCACGGGGCTGACGGACTTGATCACCGCCACGATGGTATGTTTGCCCACCCCCAGCGTCTGATCGAGGGTGTACTGCTGCGGAATCTCGCCGTGGATCAGACGGGGGATGACGTAGGCCTGGATAGAGCGGCCGACCGTGTCGTCTCGGAGTTGGATGGTCAGCCCCGTGGCATTGATCTTGCCGGTATTCTCGATCTGCATGATGATCCGGACCTTCGTTCCCTCGACCACCGAGGTCTCCGAGACAGAGAGCTTGACACGAACCACGGGCAACGATGGCCGTTCGACGGTGACGGCGAACTCCGAACTATCCGTCGCCCCCTTGTAGGACCCCGCCAGCACCTTGGCGGTGAGGCGGACCGTGAAGGTCTGGACGTCGGCCTCGAGGGCACCTAGCTCCTCCTCGATGTCGGCGACCACCACGCGGCGCCCCCATCCGAAGGCGCGACCTTCGACCCGCCAGGTGTAGTTGACGTCGGGGTTGGCGAAGTCGGGCTCGCGGTCGATGGTCGAGCGGCCCTCGAAGACCAACGATTGATTGGTGAGGTGGTTCTGGCGGGTCGAGGGCGAGATGACGGTGACGGCGAAATTCTCGGAATAGGCGATGTGCAGCCCCTCGAGGAACACCTGCCCTGGGCCATCGGAGGTGAGGGTGACGGGGACGATGATGTCCCCCGCAGTATCGGCGTCACTCTTGTGGCTGTCCTTGTAGACACCCAAAGCGGCCCGCAAGTCTACCGGCGCGGTGTAGTTGTAGGTGATGTTGAGGCCGAGCAGCGAGATATCGCTGTCGAACTCCGATGTCAACTGCAGCGGGACATTGACGAACGGGGTCCCCCAGGGGTCCTTGATCTGCTCCTCGGCGCCGAGTTGCTCCAGATAGGTGTCGAGCGCAGGGGCGAAGTCCGCGCTGGTGACCTCGAAGGGCCCCAGGTTGTTGGTCCACACCTGAACGTCTTTGGTCGTGCCCAAGAGGAGGTCCACATCGCTGTCGTGGTCGACGTCCCCGGTGGTGATGCTCAGCGCTGAGGCTCCCGCCTCGAGCAAGCGCGAGGCCGTCGAGACCCCTGCCTCGAGGCCGCCGAAGATACCGAAGCCCCGGTTTACCAGGACATAGAGGAAACGATCCTGTGAGAGGAGCAGCAGGTCTTCCTTGCCATCCTTGTTGAGGTCGGCAAGCGCAAGGTCGCGCAGGGGAGCTTGGCTCACCAGGTACGCATCACCTGAATCGAGCACGCCGCCGCCCAGACCCGAGAATAGGTAGAACCGCCCGTCCTCGCTCACCCCGCCCACATCGGCAATCCCATCGCCGGTCAAGTCAGCGGCGACGACCTTTCGCATCGACTTGGTCGCAGCACTGACCTTCGGCTGCGGGACGAGGGTGTTCCCGCCGCTGTTGAGGAAGACGTAGATGGCGCCGTCCTGGTTGGCGCCAACGACATCGGTCAGGCCATCCTGGTCGAGGTCGGCAGCGACCAGGTCGGTGAAGCCTCCCAAGCCGCTGGGGATCCGCAACGGCTCCTCCCAGGTGTTCTGGTTGAGGTCGTACTTTATGAGGAAGATCGAGAGCCCCTCGTATCCAGCGATGATGTCGCCATCGCCATCCCCGTCGAGGTCGGTCACCAGGACGGCATCCACCGCCTGGTCGCCCAGGGTGATGGCCTCCGGGACCCCCAGGATTCCTTGCCCTTGGTTGTTGAAGACGTAGACCTTGCCCTTGTCCGTCCCGACGACGACATCCTGGGACGTTGTCCCGTCATAATCGCCAACGCCCATCGCCAGCAGGCGTTCGCCTTGACCGACCCCGGTCCAGGTCACGCCCGGCTGCAGCCCGTTGGGAGGCCTGTTGGCAAGAGTGACGACGCCGCTCTTGTCGCTGGCGACTATCACATCGGGGGCATTGTTGAGGTCGATGTTGGTGACCGCCAGATCGTTGGCATCGTCGGGGATGTTGACCGTCTGGGCCAAGGTGAATCCAATCGAGCTCTTGCGCCAGACGACCCTCTCGGGAGAGGTCGGGATGACGGCCTTGTACTCGAATTGGTCCTCGGAGGTCGAGTTGGCGACGAAACGGGAGGTCTCGACGTCCGCCACGGGGACGTGCAGGGGGACCTCTTGAGTCTCCTTGGCGATGAATCGCAAGTCGGGGCTGGGCTCGTTGGCCTCCAGGCCGAAGTTCGCCATCCGTCCCCACTCACCGGGGAATTGGAACTCGATCGTCGAATCACCACCGACGTCGAGCCGCAGGTTCGCCGGCCAGGCATGGGTCTCGAACTCTGTGCCAGGGTCGATCACCTGTTCTCCCCCGCGAATCTGGAACACCGCCTCGTTGATCGTCCAGGCCTTGTTGATCCGCACATCGAACGAGAGTGTGCCGGCTTGGGTAAAGTTGAGGAAGGCCGTGGTCGTGCCGTCGGCGAGCTTGGTCGTCGATCCCGTGCTCGTCGACTGGGCGCCTGCGGGCATGTCGAGAATCGGCAGCACCATTAGCACCAGCAGCGCCACCAGCAACCGGGCGGCGGTCCGACCGCCCCTACGGGCGTTGCGTGCAGGTCGACGACCTGTAGTGGCGGCCATCCGACCAACGCGGGTACGTCGATTCATGAAGGCCCTCGGGAGCAGAGCTGCGGCCTTGCGAGCACACAGCGCTAGGATGCGCTGACCGGGAGGGACGCGATATAACGCTTTCGGGGTATTGGCGGAGCCGCGACGCATAGGGAGGCCACGCATGGCCGCCAAGCCCTCTCCTGACCAGCCCCTGCGACCTCTGCGCGAAGCGTAATAAGGGGCCCTTCCCTTCGTCGCCGGTGGACCGACGCACGTCGATCACCCTGCTGCGCCATGGAAGGCTGCACGAGGTCGGCCTCGGGGACCTCGTCGATTCGTTCCTCCCTGCGGGCCCCGGCACGACACCGCCGCACTCGCTTCAGGTGGCCTTGGGCCTCAGCCCGCGCCACCGACCAATAACCAATCCCGTGACCGAGACCACCAAGGATCCTGCCCCAGATGTGATGCTGCGGTTGGCGGTCGCCGACCACCCCCCACTCATGGTCCGACCCTCCCAACGGGTCTACCTGCTGGCGGCCGGGAAGATGACCACCCAGCGCGCTGAGAAGGTGCACCCCGGGGATCAGCTGGCCTCGTTCCCCCCCCATCCGATCGTCTCGACGGAGCGATCGGTGGCCCATCTGCGCGGGGTGGAGATCACAGCCATCGAGCAGGTCCCCCCAGAGGGGAAGTTCGTCTACACCCTCCAGGTCGCTCAACCGCTTCCCGGGTTCATCGGCAACGGGGACCTCTTCCTCCACGAATGAGGCGGACACGGCACCGACGCTCAGGGTTCGAGGGGTCCCGAGAGGGGCTGCTCCTGCGGAGCTCCGACGGGGTTGACCTTCTGGAACTTGGGCATGTTGGGCTGCAACCGCAACGTCCCCTCCTCGATGTTGAAGGCCCGCACCCAGGGCTCGGCCTCCACGGGATTGGTGACGGCCTCCTGATTGTTCATCTCCAGCGCGTCGAACTTGCAGGCTTCGACGCAGGTGCGGCAACCGATGCAGATGGCGTAGTCGAAGACGACCTTGCGGATCTTCCGCCCTTTCTCGTTGGCGCCGGCTTCGACCGTGTAGATGCACCGCGTCGGACAGTGGCGGACACAGGCTTGGCAACCTGTGCAGTTGGCCCAGTCCAACTGCGGATTCTCCATGGCCTTGTTGAGCAGGCGCGGCGGCGCTCGGGGCTCGTCCTTGCGCAAGGCGGCGGCGCTGTAGTAGAGTCGGTCGCGTTCGGTATCGGCGAGCTCGAACTTGTTGACCATCCGCCAGGCGTCTGTGGGGCAGTACTCCTCGCAGAACCCGCAGAGCAGGCAGTGGCCCATGTCCACACCGGGACGTTTGGCGACGCCCTTCTTAGAGTCCATAAACGACCGCGAGTAGAGCTTGTCGATCTCGTCTGAAGCGGTCAGATCGACCTTCTCCATCTGGATGCAGTCGTTGGGGCAGACCCGTGCACAGACGGAACAGCCGATGCAGAGTTCCCAGTCGATCTCATGGAAGCCCCGGTAGTACTCGGGCATGTCGGGCTTCTCGATCGGGTAGAGGTTGGTGCGCGGCCGCGCAGCGCCGAACTTCCAGGTCCGCCACATCGTCTTGGCGGTCACCCCCATCGGCTTGATGAACAACTCGAGCAAACCCCCGTCGATTCCCGTCCCCTCGGGACGAGGGGGGATCACCAACGCACCGGCCATCAGAACAGGCTCCAGGATGTCCAGTCGAGGAATTGCATGAACATGGCGATAACGATTGCTATCAGCGCCAACGGTAACAAGCGATGCCAGCCAATCTGCAGGATCTGGTCGGTGCGCACCCGGGGCAGTGAGGCGCGGATCCAGATGAAGAGGATGAACACGAGGTAGATCTTCGCGAGCATGAAGAGCACCGCTAGGTCGAAGCCGAGAATTCCCACCAGCGTCGGCGCGAGGGCCGCGTAGATGGGGCCGGTCCAGCCGCCGAAGAACACCAGCACCAAGATCGCCGCGCCGACGAAGCTACGGATGTACTCCGCCATCAGCAGGAAGAGGAAGCGCATGCCGGTGTACTCGGTCACCCAGCCTTCGACGAGCTCCGAATTGGCCTCGGGCAGGTCGAAGGGGATGCGCTCGACCTCAGCGACGAGGCAGATCATGAACACCAACGGTGCCAGGAAGAAGGTCCCAGTGCCGAACCAGACGCCAGCATCGACCTGGCGTTGGACGATCTCCAGAGGGTTGAAAGTCCCGGCGAAAATGAACACCGGCACCAGCGACAACAGAAGAGGAATCTCATAGCTCATCATCATCGCAGCCGAGCGCATCCCGCCGATCAGGGTGTACTTGTTGTTCTGCGCCCACCCGCCCCCGAGGACGGCGAGAGGGGCGACCGCGAAGACGCCCATCGTGAAGATGAGCCCCATGGAGGTATCCACCGCAAAGAACCCGTCAGAGAACGGGATGGCCGCGATCAGGACGATGGAACTGCTCACGAACAGTATCGGGGCGAGGTTGTAGATCGTCAGGTCGGCAGCCCGCGGGATGATCAGTTCCTTGAGGAAGAACTTGTTGCCATCGGCCAGTTGTTGCATGAAGCCGGCACCCTCGAGGTGACCTCGAGTCCACAGGAGCGACCCGAACGCGACGAAACCACCCAGCGCCACACCGGCAATCTTGACGCTGTCGGCAACCTCGCCAGGGTAGACGAACCAGGCGACCCACACCCACACCGCAAGAGCGGCGAGACCCGCCACGACGAATACCCACCAGAGAGCCTGCATGTTGTTGAGCGACGCGGCCATCGGACCGCGCATGTCCCACATGCGTGAGAACATCTTGCGCTCCAGCCAGGTGAGCACCAGGACGTTGACCATCATGAAAGCGAACAGGAGCACCGCGGCGACCGCTGCCGTCAGGAAGCTGAGCATGAAGGGTGTGCTCAGGCGCAAGGGGAAGCGGGTCCAGTTGAGGTAGGAGATCCCTTGGGCGAGGTAGCCGAGGACTCGGAATCCTGTCTGCTCCGCGCCGAACTCGATGGCTCCGACCAAGGGCGGCACCAGGAATCCGGTGATCCGCTCTAGGAGGCCATCGAGGAATCCCGCGATGGGCGTCAGCAGGTAGACCAGTAGGACCTCATGCAACGACAGCCCCACGTCCCACCCCTCCCAGCGCCGACGTCCCTACTTATCAGTCTCGCCGATGCACATGTCGATGGAGCCGAGGATCACGGGAATGTCGGCGACACGACTGCCCACGAGCATGACCGGGCTTGCGCCGATGGTCGTATAGGCAGGGGAGCGTATCTTCACCCGGTAGGGGTACTCGTTACCCTGACCGATGACGTAGAACATCGCTTCACCGCGACTGTCTTCCACGCGGGCGACACCAGTGCCGTCGAAGACACGGTCGCACTTGGGCCCGTTGCGCGGGGCTCGGGCCCGGTACTTGCCCTTGTCGGGCATCTGCTTGATCGCTTGGCGGAGAATCCCCACCGACTGCTCCAGCTCGTAGAGCCGGACGACGAAGCGAGCATAGCAATCCCCCTCGGTAGCGACGACTTTGGGGAAATCGAGTTCCCCGTAGGCCTCGTAGGGATTGTCCACGCGCGCGTCGTAGTCGACGCCGCTGGCCCGCAAGTTGGGGCCTGTCACCCCCAGGTTCATCGCATCCTTGGCAGGCAGGATTCCGACACCCTGCGTGCGCATGCGGAAGATCGAGTTGTTCTCGCACATGCCCTTGTACTCCTCCAGATGCGGAAGGAAGCGGTCGCAGGTCTCCAACAGCCGATCGGTCCATCCTGGCGGGAAGTCATGCTTGAGACCACCGATCCGGAGGTAATTGTAGTTGAGCCGCTGACCGGTCAGCTCCTGGATGCGGTCCATGAAGTCCTCGCGTTCGCGGAACCCGTAGACCGCTGCGGCGAACAAACCCAGGTCCGGGCCATAGGCGGCAAACCACATCAAGTGGGACAGGATCCGCTGCAGCTCGAGGACGATGACACGCATGTACCGAGCCCGCTCGGGGACCTCGACACCCATCAGGTCCTCGACCGCCGCGACGTAACAATGCGACCAGGTCAGCGGTGAGGCGTAGCAGAGCCGGTCGGTGAAGATGGTATTGAAAGGGTACTCGTAGAGCTCGGTGAGCTTCTCGACCGAGCGGTGAAGCCAGCCCATGTCCGGGTCGGCCTCGGTGATGATCTCGCCATCGACCCTGACCCGCAGGCGCCACAGGCCGTGGGTCATCGGGTGTTGCGGACCCATGCTTACCCACATCTGTGCCATGTGCGCCCTCCCGACCTACAGGTTCGTGTTGCCGCCGCTCTCGCCGCCCTTGATCTCGAACAGGGGGACGAATCCTCCGATCTTGTGGGGCTCCATGTCCCAAGTGTAATCCTTGCGCAACGGGTGGCCCTCCCACCAGTCAGGATTGAGGATCCGGCGCTGGTCGGGGTGGCCGCGGAAGTCGATCCCCATCAGGTCGTAGGCCTCGCGCTCGTGCCAGTTGGCGCCGGCATAGAGGGGCGTGATGCTGTCGACCCAGGGCTCGGCCCGCGGCAGGTCGACGATGATCTCGAGGTTGAGGGGACGGCGGCTGTAGCTGAACAGGTGGTAGACGCAGCTCCAGTGCGTCACCCAGTCGACCGGGGTGATCAGGGTGCAGTGCTCGAGGCTCAAGTTGTCGCGCAGCAGCGTGCAGACCCGGACGAGGTCGTCCCGGCCGACCTTGATGCGCAACTCGTGCTTCTGCAGGCGCACGGCCGATCGCAGGATGACGCTCGGGAGGAGCTCCTCGAGTTCCTCGAGCAGGACCTCAGGGCTGCTGTCGCCCCCGCTCCCTGCCACGCCGCTCTTGGAGCTGTGGCGTGCGCCGAGATGCCCAGGGTCGGGCGAGGCCGCTGAGGTGGTGACCCGTCGCTTGGCAACGACCTTGCGTCCGCCAGCCATCGCAACCCTCCCCAGCACCCGATGATGCTCAGATCTTCTCCACCAGGACGGTCTGCTTGCCCTGGCTGACCTTCATGCTCTCAATCTTTTCCCGCAAGACCATGAAGCCGTGGATCAACGCCTCGGGCCGTACCGGGCAGCCGGGGATGAAGACATCCACGGGCAAGAACTGCCGCGCACCCTTGATGATCGAGTAGGCCTTGTGGTAGGGACCGCCACTGATGGAGCATTCCCCCATGCAGATGACCCACTTGGGTTCGGGCATCTGCTCATAGAGGCGCAACAAGCCGTCCTTCAGCTTGTACGAGATGGGTCCGTTGACGATCATGACATCGCATTGCCGCGGACTGGCCCGCGGGACGATCCCGAAGCGGTGCAGGTCATAGCGCGGACCAATCGCCGCCCCCATCTCGAGGGCACAACACATGATTCCCATCTCGAGGAACCAGATGCTGTGACGTTGTCCCCAGTTGAAGATGTCATGGTTGAGGGGCTTCACCAGGTTCTTGATGCCGAACTTCTCGGTCTGGTCCTCAGCGATGTTGGTCAACCACTCAAGGAGGTCCTCGCTGCGGGCAAAACCGATCTGGGTCTCCCGGTCGTCCGTTGGCCGCTCCAAGTGGATCCCCGGCGATTGAGCGGTCATCGGCACCCTCCCTATATCCACACCATCGATTCCTTGCGCAGGGCGTAGAGCACCCCGATGACCAACACGGCGACGAAGCCGAGCATCGCCATTCGCGCCGAGTCTGAGAGTTCCTGGTAGTCCAAGCCCCACAGGATTAGGAAGATCGCCATCACGTCGGCAGCGACGAAGATGATGGCGTACATGTAATACTGGAAGTGGAAATCGATGTCGCTGGTCTCGGTCATCAGTGGGTTGCCGCATTCGTAGGTATCTTCGGCGTAGCGGTCATCGGTCCGCTCGGCATAGTGGATCCCCAGCATGAACTGGCGCGCGCCCACCGGCGTGCGACGGGGACGGAACAGGCGGGTGGCGAAGAGGGTGCCCAACGGGAACAACAGCGCCACGATGATGAGCACGCCTACGCCCACATACTGGTCAGCCGGTACCATGGACGGCCGTGGGATGGAACGGGGCCTATATATACCGCAGCCTCTCGGCGAATGCGAACGTGTCGCTCCGTGGCGCTCCTGGACTCGCGGGGCTGCGATCGGCAGCGATTCACGGCGCGTCCGAATGGTTTTATGGAGCACTCCGCCCTGGACCGAACAGGGGGTTGAAGGCGTGCCCTATGACCATCGCGCACGGGAAGCTCACTGGCAGGAGAGATGGCGCACGTGGGGAGTCCACCACTTCGACCCCAGATCCAAGGCACCGATATTCTCCATCGATAACCCCCCGCGGTACGCCAGCGGTGCACTCCATCTGGGCCATGCCACCGGGTACACCCAGATCGATTTCGTTGCGCGGCATCGCCGCCTCAAGGGTGACAACGTCCTCTTCCCGCTGTGCGCCGACGTCAACGGGATGCCGATCGAGGTCGCGGTCGAGAAGAAGCACAAGGTCTCCAAGCGTGACACCGACCGCCAGACCCTCATCCGCTTGTGCACCGAGTTCGCCGATTCGAACATCCAGCGCATGATCGACCAGTTCACGATGCTCGGCCACAGCATGGACGAGACACAGTACTACCGAACGGACAGTCCCCAGTACCGTGCGATCACGCAGAAGACCTTCCTGCGGATCTTCGCCAAGGGCTACGTCTACAAGAAGGAACACCCGGTGACGTGGTGCGGCCATTGCGGCACGGCACTGGCGGCGGCCGATGTCGAATACGAGGAGCGCAGCACCCAGCTCTGTACGATTCCCTTTGCGCGAACCGACGGGGGCACCCTCGAGGTCGCCACCACGCGCCCCGAACTGATCTGTGCCTGCCAGGCCGTGCTGGTCAACCCCGACGACCCGCGAGGTGCCTCGCTGGTCGGCACGACCGTATCGACGCCCCTGTACGGCAAGCAAGTCCCCGTCCTGGCGGATCCCGACGTGGACCTTGCCTTCGGAAGTGGCGCGGTGATGGTCTGCTCCTTTGGGGACCGAGTCGACCTCGAATGGCTGCAACGTCATCGTCTGCCCATGCAGGATCCCATCGACCGCGACGGCAAGATGACCTCCCTGATTGGCCCCGAGCTCGAAGGCTCCACCATCCTGCACGCTCGGGAGCAGACCACGCAGCGGCTGCGGAGCGCCGGGCTGCTGCTCCAGCAGCGACCCACCACGGGCAACGTCGGCTGTTGTTGGCGATGTGGCACCCCGGTCGAGTTCCTGCGAGTGCCTCAATGGTTCATCCGCTCGACCGACCTACGGCAGCGCGTCAAGGATGTGGCGGCGAAGGTCCAGTGGTTCCCGCCGACAATGCGCGTGCGGCTCGAGAACTGGGCTGACAGCCTCGCCTGGGACTGGTGCGTCAGCCGCCAGCGCTATTTCGCCACCGCCATCCCGCTGTGGGAGTGCAGCAGTTGCGCGCACGTCGTGCCGGCGACCGAGGAGCAGTTGTACGTCGACCCGACGGTCGACGCTCCCCCCGTGGCCGCCTGCCCTGCCTGCGGGGGGACGCTCGAGGGCTGCAAGGACGTCTTCGACACCTGGGTCGATAGCAGCATCACCGCGGAGTTCATCACCTACTGGGAACGCGACCGTGCGCTCTTCGAGCGCTTGTGGCCGACGAGCCTGCGACCCCAATCCCACGACATCATCCGGACGTGGGCCTTCTACACCCTGCTGCGCGCGGTGCAACTCTTCGATGCCCCACCCTGGGAGCAGATCATGATCACCGGGTTCATCATGGCGCCTGATGGCACCCCCATGCACACCTCGAAGGGAAACGTCGTCGACCCGGTGCCCTTGGTGGAACGCCACGGGGCCGATGCCTTCCGGACCTGGGCGGCCAACTGCAGCCTGGGGGTCGACCATGCGTTCCAGGAGAAAGTGGTCGTCCACGGTAGCCGGCTGGTGCAGAAGGCTTACAATGCGCTCTCCTATGCGGGGGAGGCGCTCGAGGGGTACCGCGGCGCCGTGCCGCCACCTGCCCAGCTGAGCGCCCTCGATCGCTGGGTCCTGCACCGATTCGGTGAGGCCGTCGACCGCGCGGACGAGGCGCTGTCTGCGTACCGCTTCGACCAGGCGATCCGGGAGCTCGAGCAGTTCCTGTGGCATGAGTTTGCAGATCACTACCTCGAGTCGATCAAGCCCCGAGTGGCGCTGTTGGCCACCGGTACGCCCGATCCTGCCCTGCAGTATACACTCGCAACCATCGGGACTGGCACCTTGGCGGCGCTCTCAGTGTTCCTTCCGCACGTGTGTGAGGAGGTCTACCAGAACCACTTCCGGCGGTTCCACGCGGCCCCCTCGGTCGGCCGGCTCCCCTGGCCCAAGGCCCCACTGCGCGACGAGGTTGCTCTCCAGCAGGGCGAGCGCCTCAAGGCCGTGCTGGCCGCGCTCCGGCATTGGCGCAGCGAGCACAAGCTCAAGCGCAGCGACCCGATCGCGATGGTGGAGCTCGTGACCGCCACCCCACTGGTGGACCTAGCGATCCTCACCGATGTCGCCAACATCACGCAGCTCCGCACTGCGACGGTCGCGACGGTCGACGAGCGCGCCATCGCGCTTCGACCCGACCACAAGCTGCTGGGTCCAGCATTCCGCGGGGCGGCCAAGGAAGTCATCGCTGCCATCGAAGCCCTCCCGCTGGAGGTCGTTGCAGCGCAAATCGCCAAGGGCCAACCCCTGACCGTGGCGCTTCAAGAGGGCAGGATGGTCGATATCCCTCCGAACATGGTGCAGGTAATCAGCCGCACCGAGGTAGGGGGCCAGGCAGTCGAAGTCCTGCAGGCGGCAGACGTCCAGATCCTCCTTTGGCATGGTGCGGGGTAGGCAATGGGGCGATGGTGGCCTCCCAACGCCCACACCCCAACATTTACGGCCGGTGGGGCGCTGCGCCGTAATGCGCTCCTATGAGCGGGTCGGTCGACGATGGCCAGCGAATCCTCTGGCAAGCGTAGGGGCCGCAAGAAGAAGGTCAACTTCGGCCGGCTTCGGACGAGCTACAACGACTTCATCCGGACCCAGACCTTCCTCTGGAGCGGCGGGCTCTTCGGCGCCTTCACAGCCCTCTTCATCATCGCCCTTTTCACCCGAGTCATCTTCATCTCCTATCCGGACTGGCGTCCCCACGAGGGTCAGCTCGCAGATTTCCTCGACTCCCTCGAGAAGAGCCGCTGGGACTTCTGCTTCCTAGGTGCCATGCCCATCGCCATGGCGGTCAGTGGGTGGTTCCTGGGCGATGCGCTCTGGGCGCGGCACACTTTCCTGAGGCTGATCGACACCAATAGCCGGCAGGAGCTCATGGCCAACCTCAAGGAGCTCGAGCGGCTGGCCTACCGGCTGGGCCGTTCCTACGAGGAGCGCGTCATCGACAAGAAGCTCGAGCTGCGGGTCCGCTGAGGGTCGCCACCACCTTTTTCCCCCCGATTGCCCCTCGCCGGCTGAGAGCGCTGCGATGGGATTGCCACTAGTGCGCAAGGGCAAAGTCAAGGAGGTCTACGATGCTGGGGCGGAGCTGGAGTTCCGGTTCACCGATCAGATCTCGGTCTTCGACAAGGTCATCCCCTCGCTCATCCCGCACAAGGGCGAGACCCTCTGCCGGACCTCGGCCCACTGGTTCGAGCGCACCGCTGCCAAGGGCATACCGACCCACTTCCTGCGCGTGACCGACCCGACCACGATGCGGGTGCGCAAGGTCGAGGTCGACCCAGACGTCGCCAAACGGGGGGCGAGCGCGACCAACGTGATGGTCCCTCTGGAGGTCATCGTGCGCTACTATGTCGCGGGGTCCTTCCTGGACCGGATCGAATCGGGCGTCATTGACCCCAAGGCCCTTGGACTGCGGGGTCCTGCCGCGCTGGGAACGGAGCTCCCCGACCCCTACTTCGAGGTCACGACCAAGCTCGAACCGACCGACCGGCTGCTCGACGAGACTGAGGCGCGCGCCATCTCGGGGTTGTCGCGCCAGGAGTTCGGTGCGCTCCGGGAGACCGCGCTGCGCATCGATGACGTCATCAACGACTCGGTCCGCAGCCGCGGTCTGGTCCATGTCGATGGCAAGAAGGAGTTTGCCCTGGATGGTCGGCGACAGCTGATGGTCATCGACACCTTCGGCACCGCCGACGAGGACCGCTTCTGGGACAAGGCCCGATTCGATGCCGGTGAGCTCGTGGACCTCTCCAAGGAGTTCGTGCGGGGGCACTATCGCGCCAGCGGGTACCATCGGCAGCTCTACGCGGCGCGCGAGCGAGGAGAGAAGGAACCGCCGATCCCGCCACTCCCACCGGACCTGTTGGCGCAGACCAGCTCGCTCTACATCAGCCTCTTCGAGCGGCTGACGGGCCAGCCCTTCCGCTGACACTCAGGCTCGATTGGCCACCGTGCCCTTGGTCGAGAGCACCGTCGGACGCAGCGCCGACGCTTGACGCAGTGCCATACCCGTGGCCTTGATCGACCCTTCGATGATATGGTGCTTGTTGGTGCCCCGCAGGCGTTGCGTGTGGAGGGTGAACTTGCCTTCGAACGCCAGCGAGCGGAGGAAATGCTCGTACAGCTCATCGGGGACCTCGAGCACGGCGTAGGCGCGGTCGACGAGATCGACATGCGCGGCCACCAACGCCTCGTCGAAGGGGACGGTGGCCGAGCCGAAGCGAACGATTGGGGCTTCGGTGCCGATGGCGCTGCGCAGCGCCCGCCCAAGCGTGATGGCCACATCCTCGACCAGATGGTGGTCGAGGTCCCCCTGCGCGTGAAGGGCCAGATCCCAGCCGGCGTAGCGGGCGAGGGTCTCCGTCATGTGAGCCAAAAAACGGTCCTGGGGGATGGAGACCTCAAAACGACCGCTGCCATCGACGACCAGACTCGCCTCGACCTGGGTCTCACGGGTCTTGCGCTGCAACTTCGCGCGACGCCGCGAAAGCGATCCTGGTGCACGTCGGACCTTCCCCCGAGCATGCGAGCCTACTCGCGCCATCGTGCCTCCTCCCAGAGTGTCCCAGGGAGCCGCCCGGTATAAAACGCCGAGCCAACGACAGATTCGTCGACGCCCAAGCGCTCGAGGGTCTCGAGGTCTTCGACCGTGGAGATTCCCCCGCTGTGGATCATCCGTATCCCCATGCGCTTGGCAGCCGTCGCGATGGGCGCGACATGGGATTCGACGATTCCGCCCAATCCGCCCTCGACCGAGACGTCGGTGACCAGCACCCCCGCGATGGGGAGGTCGGCGGTCTTCTCGAGGACGTCCAGAACGGCATGGCCGCTGAGGGAGGTCCAACCACGGGTCACGACCTCGCCCCCGCGATGATCGAGGGCCAGTACCAGCCGATCTGGGTGGTGCCTACTCAGCCAACCGAACCACTGGAGGTCGGAAAGCGCTGCGGTTCCGAGTATGACCCGCTGGGCACCCGCCTGCAACAATGATGCCACCATCAGGTCGTCGCGCACCCCACCGCCGACCGTGACCGGCACCAAGGCAGCTCCCGCACGTTGGAGCAGCCAGGCGACGAGGCTGCGTTGGGGTGCCTCGCCGAACGCCGCATCGAGGTCGACGAGGTGGATGGCGGGCGCCCGCGCATCGATCCAGTGAGCCAGAGCGGCCTCCGCATCGGGCAGGTCCACGAGCATCGCCGAGGGATCGCCCCCGCGCAGCTGGACGCAGTGGCCATGGAGGAGGTCGACGGCCGGGACGACTTTCATCGCTCCCCTCCTGGGTCGCCGCGCACGATGGCGCTCGCCCATTTCGCCCAGCCGCGCAACAGCGCCAGGCCCACCCCTGCGGATTTCTCAGGGTGGAACTGGACGCCCAGGACCCTGCCGCGTGCGGCAATCGCTCCGAAGGGCACGCCATGGACCGTCTGCGCCAGGGTGTACCGGTCTACGCGGGGACCATAGCTGTGTGCGTAGTAGAGATAAGGAGGGGACGGGAGGGTCCGCAGCGCGGGGTGCGCGGAGCGCAGCGCCGCAATGCCCCGACCCTTGCGAGGAGTCACCAGCGCCCAGCCCATGTGTGGCACCGGTGGCCGCCGCAGTCGTCGCACGGCCGTCGGGAACACTCCTACGCCTGCGCCCCGCGATTCCTCTGACGAGCGGCACAGGACCTGAAACCCGACGCACACACCCAGGGTCGGCGGGGCTGTGCTGCTCAAGAGGCGCAGGCGCAGGGCGCTGCGGAGTCGGGGGGTCGGTGCCAGGGCATCGATCGCCGCACCAAAGGCCCCGACACCGGGAAGAACGATTGCGCGGGCGCCCACCAACCGCTCGGGATCGCTGACAATCGTCACGTGTGCACCCACCGCCCTCAGCGCCTTGCTGATGCTGTGGATGTTGCCGACTCCGTAGTCGAACAGATGCACCCGGAGCGGTGACACCCTAGCGGCCATCGGACCCCCCCATCGTGTCGATCACCGCAAGCAGACGCTGCCCGACCTCCCGCGGCGGCACCGTCAGCCGCACGTGACCAGCGAGCGCCGGCTGGTGGGGGAAGTGGCGCACCACGAGGCCTGCGGCGGCCAGTCGTCGCACCACCTCATCGACCTCACCGGGGGGTCGCACCAAGAGGAAGTTGGCACTGCTCGGGTGGACGACATACCCACGGGACTGCAACTGTTGCGCCAACCACTGGCGTTCCTGAACGACGGTCATGGCGACCTGTTCGACCCAGGGGAGATGGTCGAGGGCCGCATGGGCCAACGCGATGGAGACCTCGTTGAGGTTGAAGGGCGGCTTGACCGCTGCGATTCGATCCATCACCGCCCCATCGGCTATCGCCATCCCGATTCGCGCTCCGGCAAGGCCCATCGCCTTGCTCAGGGTGCGCAGCACCACGAGGTTGGGATGCGCGGCGATCGATGAGGCATGGTGGGCACCGCCGAACTCTCCGTACGCCTCATCGAGCACCAGCAACCCCGGCCCGCCCTCGGCAGTGGGGCGATCCCGTAGCAGGGTCGCCAAACGGTACACCTGCGACGTCGCGACTGCGCTCCCGGTCGGATTGTTTGGACTGCACAGCACCAGGACCTTGGGTCGGGCTGCCAGCAGTTCCTCCTCGGGCAGGCTGAAGGAGGGACCGAACGACGCTTCAACGACCCGGGCACCAGCCACCGTGGCGTAGAACCGGTACATCGAGAAGGTCGGGACAGCCCACGCGACGACCTCGGTGGGATCGACGTAGGCCTTGAACAGCAGGTCGATCATCTCATCGGACCCATTGCCGAAGCAGAGCTGCTCCGGCCCGACGTGGAGATGCTTCGCGTAGGCGCTGCGCAGGCCAGCTGCATCGCTTTGGGGGTACTGGGTGAGGTCGAGCCGCCCCTCAGCCAGTGCGGCGGCCACCTGCGCCACTGCCGGGTTGGGCCCGAAGAGGTTGGTGTTGAGATCCAGCCGCAGCCCCGAGGGGTCGGGGTAGCGCTGCGGGGTCATCCCGACAATCGCTGGGCGCGCTAGGGCTGATGCCAGGGCTGCGCCATCGAGGGGAGGGACGCTCATCTCCGCGGCTCCGGCACGGATTGGAGCCGCACCTCGAGGGATCGGGCATGGCCCTCGAGTCCCTCCAGGCGCGCCAATGTTACTGCGACGGGCCCCAGTTGCGAGAGTGTCGCAGCGTCGATGCGCACCACGCAGAAGGAGCGGCTGACGGAGTCGACCGACAGCCCGCTGTGCCGCGCTGCAGCGCCACCGGTCGGCAGGACATGGTTGGGCCCGGCAACATAGTCCCCCAAGGCGACCGCCGATTCGGGGCCGACGAAGATGGCGCCGGCGTGGCGCAACTGGGGGAGCACGTGCTCTGGTGCGGCGACCAGCAGGCTCAGATGCTCGGGCGCGAAACGCTCCGCCCAAGCGACCATCGACGGGAGATCGGGCAAGAGCAGCAGCGCACCGCCCGAGGCCATTGCTGCGCTGGCAGTCTTCCCCTGCGGGAGATCCGCAAGCTGCTCCCGCACCTGGGCGGTGACGGAGTCGAGCACGGCCTCGCTGTCGGTCAACAGCACCACGCTGGCAGCGGGGTCATGCTCTGCTTGGGCGATGAGGTCGGCGGCGATGGCAGCAGCATGCGGGGTCGCACTGTGATCGGCGATGACGAGGAGCTCCGAAGGACCGCTGTAGGAGTCACTCTCGACCTCGTGGCGCAGCGCCCGCTTGGCCGCCACCACGTAGGCGTTACCCGGTCCGACGATCCGGTCGACCCGAGCCACCGAAGGCGTCCCAAGCGCCATCGCGGCGATCGCCTGCGCGCCCCCGACCAGGTGGAGGGATGTCACGCCCATGCGCCGTGCGACCCATAGCGTCAGAGGGTGCACGCGGCCCGATGCGGTCGGCGGCGTGCACAGGTGCCGCTCTCTGACGCCCGCGACCAGCGAGGGGGCCAGAGTCATGATTGCCGAGGAGGGATAGGCGGCACGGCCGCCGGGGACGTAGTGACCCACCGAATCGACGGGAACGGTCCATCGCCCCGTGGCACCATCGGCTTCGAGCTGGCGCACGGACCATTGGCGTCGGTGATAGGCTATCACTCGCGTCATCGCGGTCTCCGTGGCGGCAAGCACCATCTTGGGGAGCTCGGGTGTCGGGTCGGCAAGGCCTCGAGGGTCCAACGCCAGGTCCGTCGCCTGCAGCTCGACGCCGTCGAATTCCTTGGTCAGGCGCAAGAGCGCGAGGTCGCCCTCACGGCGCACGGCTTCGATGATGGGAACGACCGCGCGCTCGGCCGCGCGGATGACTGCCTCCCGGTCGAAGAGCAGAGCTCGCAATCCTGCTGGCAGACCCTCGACCGGACCGACGTACATCCACTCGGCTCCTGGCCCCGTCCTTACGGGACCATCCGCTCGATGGGCATCACCAGGATACCCGTCGCTCCCAGAGAGCGCAACGCAGCGACGATTCCATTGACCTCGCGCTCACCCGCGACGGCGTGAATCGCGACCCAGTCGGGGCGGCCCATCAGATCCATCACCGTCGGCCCGTCCAGTCCAGGCAGCACCTCTCGCACCGCTTCGAGGCGTGCCCGGGGGACGTTTGCCATCAGGTAGCGCCTCAGGCGGGCATCGAGGACCGAACGGATGGTGGCGGTCAGCTCGGCGACTTCGGACGCGTGGGCTGCGACGAAGGTCGGGTTGCCCACGAGCACCGCCTCACTTTGGAGGATCGTGCCGATCTCCCGGAGTTGGTTCTGCTGCAGGGTCGTCCCGCTGGCCGTCAGATCGACTATCAGGTCAGCGACCCCGATGTGGGTGGTGACCTCGGTCGCCCCGCTGACGGTGCGTACCGTCACGGGCAGTCCCGCAGCAGCGAAATGCCGCTCGACGACCGCAGGGAAGGAGGTCGCGACCACCGAGCCTGGGGGGATCTGCGTGAGGGTGGTGATCGGCGAGTCCTGGGGGACCGCGACGTCCAGACGGCAGCGCCCAAAGCCCAGCGGCTGAAGTCTCTCGACTGCCGCGGCCGATTCCTCGAGGAGGTCGACCCCCGTGATCCCGACATCGGCCGCCCCGCCGGCGACATACTGGGGGATGTCCGCCGCACGGGCCAGCAGCACGGTCTGCCCTTTGCCCACCTTGGCCAGGAGCTTTCGGTCGGTAAGCACGCTCTCCTCTAGGGGCAGGCCGATGGCCTTGAGCAACTCGATGGCGGGAGTGGCCAGCCGACCCTTGTTGGGGACCGCAATCCGCAGGTGCATCATCGCCACACCTCTCGACCACCAAAAAAGACCACCGGCCCTCGGCCGGTTGTGCCCGGAGCGGCCCATCGGGGAGCGCCATGGTGGCCCAGGCTCGGCAGAGCTGCGGGCTCCACGATGGCCTTTTATATAGCACCGGTGCCGTCGGCGCTTCGATGCCCGAGCACGAAGACCAGGACTACGACTTCGGCATCACCATCATCTCTCCTGAGGGCCGGATCTTCCAGGTCGAGTACGCCCGCGAATCGGTCAAGCGCGGGGCGACCGCCTTGGGCGTCCTCTATGACAATGGCGTCGTGCTCCTGGCCGAGCGGCGGATTCACTCGCGCCTCATCGAGCCGGCACACACCAAGAAGCTGTATGTGATCGACCAGCACATCGCCGTCGCCAGCAGCGGGCTGGTGGCCGATAGCCGTGTGCTCATCGACATCGCCCGGGTCGAGTGCCAGAACAACCGCATCCGCTACAGCGAGGAGCTCCCTGTGGGCATGCTCGCCCGGGCAATCTGCGAGGTCAAGCAAGGCTACACCCAACACGGTGGCGTTCGCCCCTTTGGGGCTGCGCTCCTGATCTGCGGGATCGACGCAGGGGTGCCGGCGCTCTTTGAGACCGACCCCAGCGGTGCCTACCGGTCCATCTACGCGGGGGGGATAGGCCGAGGTACCGCCAAGGTACAGGCCTACCTCGAGGTGCACTGGCACAAGGGACTGACCAAGGACGAGGCGATCGAGCTAGCCCTCCATGCCATCGCTGACCAGTACGATGAGGACTTGACCGTCGACAACCTCGAGCTGGCCGTGCTCTCGACCGACGGCGGCTACCAGGAGATCGACGGCGATGCCCTGGGCGCCTTCTTGGCCAAGCTGACCCCGCCCACCACGTAGGTGGCCTCAACGCCCCGGGGGCAGGCGGTAGAGGCCATTGATCCCCTGCAGATGGAGTCGGCACAAGCGCTCGGAATCCCATCCGCGCGCCAGCAACCGCGCGCAGGCCTTGGGGACGCTGCGCGGCCCGAGTACCGCTCCGGGCCGTCTCGGGTCGTCGAGGTAGTCGGTCTCCAGCAGGAAGCGATCGCTCTTGTCCGCTGCAGCGTCGACGTTCTGACGTGACGCCAGGACCGAGGGCAGCAGGCCGAGGTTCTCCTCCGGCAGCACTTGTGGGCCGGCGAAGTGCTTGACCATGCGGGCGCGGGGCAATCCCGCCGCGTCGGCGATCTGCGCAAGGAAGGCGTAGGTCTGGGCGCTGGCCTCCTCCGTATGCAGGATCAGTGGGCATTCGACCTCTTTGGCGCGCTGCGCCGCCAGCAGCAGCGCCTCCTCCGAGAGCGCCTGCTCCTCCGCAGGGACGGGATAGTGCGGACGGCCGACCTCGCCGATGGCGACAGCCTCCCCTTCCTGGACGTACTGCGCCGCCAGCTCGACGCCCATCCTCAGGAACGCCCTGCGCTCCTGGAGGCTCAGCCGGTCCCGCAGGACGGAGACGAAGGCCGGATGCGGGCCAAGGCACACGCCGACGACCAATCCGAGTTCGGCCCGAAGCCGTCCCGCCATGCGGATCGTCGCTGCGTAGCTCTCCTCGAGTGTGGGGCGGTCCACCTCGTGCCATGAAGGCTTGTGCACCAGCAGCAGGTGGGTGCCGCCAGCCCGCTGGAACTCCGCGGCAGCTGCGACGTTTGCCCCCGCGTCGTCGAGGTGGAAGTGGTTGTCGAGGACTGGCCCGTCATACCCATCCAGTGGCGTGCGGCCCATGACGAACCCTCCTGCGAGCGAGGGCCCGCGCGCGTGCTGCGCACAAGACTACTGGAGCAGGCCCGCGTCGCGTAGCTCGATGGTGATCTTGTCGACGGCCTCGTCGACATCGGAGGGCTTCTTGGCCCCGGTGCAGACGAGCTTCCCGCTGCCGAAGAGGAGCAGGACCACCTTGGGGTGGTCGAGACGGTAGACGAGGCCGGGGAACTGTTCGGGCTCGTACTCGACCTTGTCGAGGCCGAGACTGATGGCGATGGCGTTGAGGTTGATCTTCGAGCCCAGGTCAGCGCTGGCGACGATGTTCTGGATGATGATCTCGGGGTTGCGGTTGACGGAGATACCAGCCTTCTCGATCTCCGTGATCACATGGGCGATCGCCGTCTGGACGTCCAGCAAGGACTTACCACCGGTGCAGACGACCTTGCCGCTTCGGAAGATCAAGGTGGCGGTCTTGGGCTTCTTCATCCGGTAGATGAGCCCGGGAAACTGTTCGGGCTCGTACTCGGCGTCAACCAGCGACAATGCGATGGTCTGAAGGTCAAGCGCGCTGCCCAGCGCAGTCGAAGCGACCACGTTCTCAATCTTGATGGTAGGGTTCGGCAGGTCGATCCCCTTTCCCGCCACCCTGCTACCAGTATATAAGCATAGACCAACCCGCTCACGGCGGCCAAATGGCCTGCTTTATGGGTGAGTATTTAAAGAACCTTAAAAGCGAAGTGGCCCAGGGACCTCGGGCATGTGACAGGCTCAGATATTCTTCCCGCCGCGCCTTAGCCACCGGCCGACATTGAAGGAGGTCGTGGTGGCGACGGCACCCATGCCCCGTTGGACTCCCCGGCCCTGCCCGTCCCCCTTCCGAAGCGCCTCGATGAGCGTGTCGGCATCCGACACAGGATATGGGAGCTCGACGTAGCCGGCCCCGACCTCCTCGATCGTGTGGGCGTCACTCCCACCGCTTTGTCCTTGATGACCCTCTTGGGCAAACCGCAACGCCTGCGCGTTGTTGCGTGACCAGGTGCGGGCGTTGAAGGTCTCGATGACCTCGATATGCGCGGCGCTGATGCCCTGGGGACCCATCCCGGTTCGACGCCTCCAAGGGTGGGCGGCGATGGGCAACCCGCCCTGGGCCCGGATCTGCTCTGCGGTTTCGACGACGCTCAGACCCGCTCGGATGATGGTGCGCACCCCCAGACCAATCAGATGACCCTCTGTTGTGGAGACCTCGACAGCCGGGACCACCAGCAGCCCCGAAGCAATCTCCACCGCCTTGAGGCTCCCTTCGATCGCGTTGTGGTCGGTGATCGCGATCCCATCGAGGCCTGACTTGCGCGCCGCCTGGAGCACCTCGTGCACGGGGGATGTTGAATCGGGCGAGTACTGGGTGTGGCTGTGCAGGTCGATGCGCACGAGACTCACTCGCCCGGGCGGGGCGATAAAGGTGACCCTGCACTAGCGGCGCGCGAGCAGGGTGACCGTGCTGGCGGCACCAAAACCCCCGATGGCATGGGCCAGGCCAAGGTTCGGACGACGACCCTTGCCCACTTGCCGCCCACCGCACTCGCCGCGCAACTGCGCGGCGACCTCGATGACCTGCGCGACGCCACTGGCCCCGATCGGATGTCCCCGTGCCTTGAGGCCCCCGCTGGGGTTGGTCGGAAGCCGCCCATCGATCGATGTGATGCCCTCGAGCGTCGCTTCGTGAGCTGTGCCTTTGGGGAGCAGCCCAAGGTCCTCGAGGGAGAGGAGTTCGAGTATGGTGAAGGCGTCATGAATCTCGGCGACCTCGACCTGCGAGGCCTCTCGCCCCGCCTGTGCAAGGGCAGCGCCCCCCGCAACAGCGGTGGCCTTGCCCTCCAGTGGCGATGGCCGGTCGGCGAGGGCCAGCGGTTGGCTGGCGGCCCCCATGCCCACCACCTCGACATCGGAGGAGTCGGCGCCCAGGAGCAGGGTCGCAGCGCCATCGGACAGGGGGGCGCAGTCATGTCGGCGCAGCGGCTCGGCGACCAGCGGACTGGAGGCCAGGTCCTGCGGACCGAGCGCCGTCTGGAAATGAGCGAAGGGGTTGTGCACCGCGTTGGCGTGATTCTTCGTCGCGACCGCGCTGAGCGCGGCCATGGACGCTCCTGGAACTGTGGTCAGCCAGAGGCGCGTCGCGACCGCAGCGACCGCCGGCATCGACAGCCCTGCGGCGACCTCCGAAGGGTGCAGCACCTGGCCAAGGATGGCGGTGGCGGTGGCGGTCGGAACGTGGGTCATCTTCTCTACGCCAACCACCAACACCTGCTGGGCAAGTCCTGCGCCGATGAGCGCGGCGCCCTGTTGCACTGCCGCTCCCCCGCTGGCGCTGGTCGCCTCGACCCGGGCGCCGGGGAGGGACGGCAGCCCCTGGTGTGAAGCGATGCGCAAGGGCAGGTTGCTCAGGCCGCAGAACTGCTCGGCATTGAAGTTTGAGACGAGCAGGTAGTCTGGTCGGGCGTCGGTTGCGGCGAGCAGTGAATCAGTAGCGGCCCGGGCGATCCCCAGCAACGACTCGGGCCGCTTGCCAAAGCGGGTCATCGCCCCGCCCTGGAGGAAAACCCTGTACGAGGGGCGCCACACCCTCCCGGGTGCCGGTAGCGGATTGGTGTCGGGGCCTCCAATCGATCCTACGGCCATCCCCTCCGTCATCTGCACTATCCGCTTGACGCTCTCCAACTGCAGGTGGCGCTCCCCGACTGGAGGGCCTTCGAGACCGAGACCAGAGCATATATGTAGCTTCGTTCAGCTCAATTGCCCCAGCGTTACCGGCCCTGGTAGCAACCCGAATCTTGCCGAATGCCCCAGGGTGCGCGCATCTGGAGTCACCCGCATGGATCCCCACGTCCCCCCCACAGGTCTACCCCGTCGGATGAACGCATTCGCGACCCGCGTTGCCGCGATCTCGCTGGCACTGGCCCTCTTGTGCGGAGCAGGTGCGACCTTTCCCGTGGGAGCGGACATCGATTCGCGGAGTGCGGGGGTTCCCCTGGTGATCGGGGACGATGAATCTGCCTACACCGTCAGCGGCAGCGAGACCCATGGTCTCGTCACCGTCCTCGAGAATGCGACCCTGACCGTCAAGGGGACCCTCGTCGCCGACGGCGTCAGCCTCGAGGATGGTTCTCTCGTCGTCGAAGGAGGGACCGTGACGATCGACCTCAGTGGGTTGAGCACGGGGGCGGATGCCCGCATCCTCGGGTGGGGCTACCGCCTAGTGTTCAGCAAGAACGCAGAGGTGACCCTCAAGGGCTCCAATGGCGCGGCCGACAAGGCCCACAGCCAGGGCGGCGACGCGCTCATCGACGTCGATGCCGACGCAGGCATCGAAGTCTCCAACACCACTCTCGTGCTGCAAGGAGGCTCGGGGGCGACCAACGCCACGGCGTGGACGACCGCCAACCTCGGGGGCTGGGTCGCCGCCGGCGGTCACGCGGGGCTCATCCTCAACGCGATCAACGATTCCTTCGAGGACCGCTCCGTCCGCATCGTCGACAGCGACATCTCGCTCAACGGCGGGCGGGCTGGTGACGCGGCCAACGGCCAGAATTCCGCGGGCTCGACCCAGGCGCTGGGTGGCGGCTACTCCAACGGAGGTGCCGTCAGTGGCTCGGTCGGGGAGGGCGGCGATGTCAACCTCTCGGCCATCAGCAAGACGGTCCTGATGCAGGACAATGACATCGGCGCGATTGGGGGGGATGGGGGCGATGGCGGTGACGGCGGTAAGGGCTACGCCACGGGGAGCTCGGGCGCTGCAGGCTCGGGTGGGGGCGGCGGCGGTTACAGCGGGGGCAATGGCGGCCGCAGCGGGTCGGTCGCGGGCACCGCAGCGACGGTCACGGACAACGTCGGCTCCGGCGGGGACATCCGAGTCGCGATCCAAGGGTTCCACACCACGGTGGACGATGTGGTCCTCACCTTGACGGGCGGCAACGCTGGACACGGCGGCAACGGAGGGGATGGCTCGAGCATCGTCGCATACTATGCAGGCGGCGGGGGTGGCGGTGGCTTTGGTGGCGGCGGTGGCGGGACCTACCCCCAGGGCGCCGGGGGCGCTGGGACTATCGACAGCCGCGTCGCTGCAGGCGGCGAAGTCTGGGTCGATGTCGTGGGCGGATTCGACCTCACGGCCAGCGGTCTGACGGTCACCGCGACCGGCGGCCGTGGTGGCGATGGAGGAATCGGGGGCAATGGTGGAGGGACGAGCTCGAATCAGGCGTACGCAGTCGGCGGTGGCGGGGGTGGTGGCGCCGGGGGCGGCGGTGCAGGTTACTACACCAATGGGGGCAAAGCGACACTCTCGCAAGAGGCTCTCGCCGGTGGCAACGTTTCCATCAACGTGACGGCGAGCGATTCGCTCAACCTGCACGACAGCGCGATCACCGCCACCGGCGGCTCGGCCGGCACCGGCGGTGCCGGTGGCGGCTCTGGCAACAACTGGGGTGGTGGCGGGGGAGGCGGCATCGGTGGCGGGGGTGGCACGGGTTACGCCTGCGGTGGCCAGACCCCGGGCATCGGGACGCTCAAGGACCACATCGGCGAAGGAGGCCGCGCTGACATCGGCATCGGCAGTGGTGGGTGGCTCGAGATCGATACCACCCTGCTCAAGGGTCGTGGTGGCACGGGCGCCACCATAGGACAGCCTGGTGGGGCCAACACGGCAAACGGCGCAGGTGGAGGCGCGGGCTATGGTGGGACTGGCGGCCACGGTGGGGCTTGCGGGGTGCAAGCTCATGCGTCCGTCCTCAGCGGGGACATCGGCTTTGGCGGCGACGTCGCGGTCGAGGTCAGTTCCGCATCGGCGCTGGTCGGCACCGACCTGCAGATTGACGCCACTGGTGGCACCAAGGGCGTCGGTGCACCCAGCCAGCCTGGTGGAGGTAACGGTGGAGGTGGGGGCGATGGCTATCCGACTCAGGACGGGACCGTGGTCATCGCGACCCCGCGCTCAGTACCCCCGATCCTTGGTCCAGAGGATGGTGCCACACTGAACTACGACCAACTCACGTTCAGCTGGCAGGAGGTCGCCAGCGCGTTCGTCAACGGCGAGGAGGCCTTCGTCTCTGCCTACCAGCTGCAGGTCGCCCTCTCTGACACCTTTGACACGACAGTGCTGGATGTCTCGGACATCCCGTCGACGGCAACCAGCTACTCCCCCGCGGGTCTCGTAGGCGGAATCCTCTATTGGCGGATCCGTGCGATCTACACTGACGAGGGTACCAGCGGTTGGAGTGCGGTGCGCCTGTTGCACCATAACACCCCACCGACCCAGGACAACGACTTCCCTGCGCTCTACGTCAAGGAGGACACCGCTACTCCCTCGCTGCTGGACCTCGATGGGTATTTCTTCGATGACCTCTTCGATGCGAACCTCACGTACCACGTCACGTACCAAGCCGATGCGACCAAGCTGTCGCTGGTGGTCGACGACCAAGGCGTGCTCAGCGCAGTCCCCAAGGACGACTTCGTCGGGACCTTGACCTTCCGGGTCAGCGCCACCGACCCGATGGGCTTGACCACGGAGGGTACGACGTTCGCCATCGAGGTGACGGCGGTCAACGACCCGCCGCGGTTCCTGCCCATATCCGACGTCGTCGTCACCGAGGACACCCCCTACGTAATCACGGTCGGGGTATACCTATTCGACATCGATGACCCCCCCAGCAAGCTGCAGGTGACCACCGACAACCCCTTCGCGACGGTCAGCGGCCTCAACGTGACGCTGGTGTATCCCAACGAAGCCATCCTCACGGACGTGCTCAACCTGACCGCCTCCGACGGCCGGAGCCAGCAGTGGCGTGACGTCAACGTCACGGTCACCCCCGTCAACGATGCCCCGGAGGCCAAGAAACTCCTCCCAATCACCTTTGCCGAGGACGGCAGCAGCGAGTTTGACCTCAGCCACTCGGGCCGCGACGAGGAGGACGGGTCGCTCTCCATCCAGTGGAGCGTCTCGGTCCCTGATTCCTCACTCCTGACGGCCTCAATCGAGGGTACGCACCTGTTGCGGATCGAGGGAGTGGACGATCGCTTCGGCAGCCAGGAGCTGACCCTCACCGTCACCGACAGCGGCGGCCTCGAGGACTCCGAACCGCTGCAGGTGACCATCACGCCCGTCAACGACGGGCCGCGGGTCGCACCCATCCCTGACCAGACCATCGACCTGGATGGCAACGTCCAGATCGACCTAGCCCCCAAGGTGACAGACGTCGATGACGAGCGCGAGGCGCTGTCCATCTACTCTGCCGACGCGTTCATCTTCACGATCGACGGGTTGACTATCCGCTTGGGCGCGCCCAGGGCGTCGCGCGAGACCCACCACCTGGTGGAGCTCGAGGTTTCCGATGGACTCTCCGACACCAAGGTCACCATCAACCTCACCATCCGGTTCCCGCCAACCTTCACCACGCCGATCCCGACGATCACCATCGTCGCTGGCGACAAGGGGGAGTCGGTGGACCTCTCGGGGTTCGTCACGGACTACGACCAGCAGAAGGGTGTGCCACTGACCTTCGTCGTCGTCGCACGCGACCTCTCGGGCGTGAGCGCCAGCGCGCCCGTCGGCGTCCTGCAGGTCAGCGCCTCGGCCAATGCCGGGGCCCAGAGCGGTGCCCTCGACATCACGGCGACCGACAGTGACGGCAAGACGGCTACGACGACAGTCAAGGTCGTCGTGCGTGTGCCGGCCGGTGGCTTCGGCGGAGGCGGAGGGACCAGCGCCCTGCTGCTCGGCGGCATCGGACTGATCGCGGCCTTGGCCGTCGCTGCGCTGGTGCTGATGCGTCGGCGGAGGACTCCGCCAGCTGCAGCGCCCATGCCCCAGCGGCCATTGACCGAGGCCGAGCAGGCCTACCACGCGTTGCGGCAGCAAGAAGCCCAGTTGGCGCGAGCCATGCAACAGCGACAGGAACAGTTCCGTCAGGGCCGCCCCCCCGGTAGCCGCTGACCTCTCCTGCCAGTGCGCATGCCGCGGCAGGGTTATCTTGCCGCGGCCTTTGGGCGCAGCGGGAGCGCTCGCCGATGGTCCCGCACCGCGCCAAGACCGCGATGACCAATCTCGACCTGCGAGCGCTGGCCTGGCAGTTGCGCTCCCTGCAGGGGTCCTTCGTGAGCCAGGTCTCGGGTGACCGTGACCGGATCGTGCTGCGGCTCAACCTCCGCGAGGGGCGCAAGGCAGATCTGGTGATCATCCCCGGACGATTCGTCTACCTTGTGGAGCGGCTCGCCGGGGAGCAACCTCCACCCTCGACCTTCGTGCGCGGCGTCCGCAAGCATCTGCGCAACGCCTACGTGGAGGCGGTGGGACAGGTGGGATTCGACCGCTTGCTGTGGATCCAGATGGGGGGGACGCCGCCATGGCGGTTGATGATCGAGTGCTTTGCCGAGGGGAACGTCGTTCTGCTACAGGGGAGCACGATCGTCCAGGTGCTGCGGCCGGGCCGGTGGAAGCACCGTGTGGTGCAGCGCGGGGAGCCCTATGTGCTCCCACCCAACGATGTCGATGTCGGAACGCTCGGTGGGGAGCGGATGCTGCAGGCAACCAAGGGATTCGCTGGCCCGATGGTCAAACTCCTTGCGGGTCCGCTCAGCCTGGGGAGTACCGTTGCAGAGGAGGTGCTGCTGCGCTCTGGGGTACGCAGCGACCTGTCGGTCGACCAGCTGGACCGTACCACCGCTTCGGCGCTGTGCGCGCACCTGCATGGCCTACTTGCGGAGGTCGAAGGCCCGCTGGCCCCACAACTTTGGCGCGACGCCCAAGGCGCGCTGGTCGATGTCTCTCCCCTGCGCCTGCGGACCCTCCAAGAGCGCGGCCTGACGCCGGAGCCCGTGCCGGAGTTCTGCCTAGCGCTGGCCACCTACGTCCAGGGCCTCCCAGGTGCCGTAGCGCAGGAAGACCCCCAAGTAGCGCGGCTCCAGCGGCAGGAGGAACAGCAGGCGCAGGTCGCGATCGATGCCACCAAGGACGAGCAGCGGGATCGCCTTCGCGCGGAACTGCTCTACCTGCACTACGGTGAGGTCGAACGATTCCTCCTCGACGTCAGTCGGCTCCGCGCCCAGGGAGGCTGGGATAGCGTCGCGGCAGCATACCCCGGCGCCATGGTCGAAGCGCGCACCGGGACAGGCTCCATCCGCCTGCGGCCGCTCGATGATCAGGCGGACCCTGCCGATGTCGAGGTTCCCCTCGACCTTCGAGGGTCTGTCAACGACAACGCGCAGAACTGGTTCCAACGGGCCAAGCGCTCGAAGGAACGAGCGGCTGCTGCGGCGGCACACCTGGAGCAGACCCGCGCGGCCGTGCGCACGGCTCAAGCGCAGCACAGCAGGCGACAAGGGGTTGCACGATTCAGGGCGACCCTCCGAGCTCCGCCACGGTCGGTACGGTGGTTCGAGCATTACCACTGGTGCCTCAGCAGCACCGGGCTGGTGATCGTCGGCGGCAAGGATGCCGCAAGCAACGACAAGGTCGTCAAGCGCTACCTGGGGCAACCGGATCGGTATTGTCACGCGGAGGTGCACGGGGCTCCCTCGGTGGTGGTCAAGGCCGTCGACGCTGATGGGGCAACGGTAGGTTCCATCGATGAGGAATCGCTCCGGGAAGGGGCGCATCTGAGTGTGCTCTACAGCCGGTGCTGGAATGCCAAGCTCGCGGACGGCACGGGGTACTGGGTCCTTCCCGACCAGGTCTCCAAATCCCCCCAGAGTGGTGAGGCGCTCGCTCGAGGTGCGTTCGTCGTCCGTGGCAAGCGCAACTACGTCCATCACCTCCCATTGCGCCTCGCCATCGGGTGGATCCGTCTGGGCAAGGAATGGCGCCTGATGGCCGGACCACCCCGCGCGGTGCAGAGCCACTGTGGGCGATGGGGTCTGCTGGCCCCCGGTGGAGCGACCAAGGCCGTCCTCGCAAACGACCTTTCGCGGAAGCTGCTGGTTCCCCAAGAGTGGCTGGCCCGTCTGCTACCGCAGGGCGACTCCCATCTCGAGGACGACCACGGTCTGCTCCAAGGCCCCCCCGGTGAGGGGCCAACGGATGGGCCCGCGCCGCCCTCGGCCGATGGATCGTCCGAGGAGTGAGACCGCCCGCTGGGCCTACTTGAGGTCCTCGAGCAACTTGTCGAGGTCGGTGCTCGCCGCATCTTCCGTGCCCTCGGGGGCAGGGAGGGGGCCTGGGCCCAGTCCGGGCCCTTCCACCGGCGTGACCTCGGATACCGGGGCCACCTCGGGCCGAGGTGAGGCAGGGTCGACCGTCAGAGGTTCATCCACCGGCGAGGGAGCAAGAGGCTGCTCAGCAACGCTTGGCTCCGCCGTCGACCCGCCAAGGTGTGCCTCGAGGTCGAACGTGCTCTGGTTCGCCAACGACTGCTCGTAAGCGCTGCGGCTCACCTGTGCTTCCTTCTCCTCGGCGCTCTTCCAGCCACTGGGTGGGGTGGTGGAGGTCGTCTCGCCAACCACGGTCTCTGCAAGTGCCGATTCCTGTTGCTGCGTTGCCTCCTTTCGGCGGTTGCGCGCCATCACCGCGATCAGCAGACCTACGGATACTATGGCGAACAGCGCGAGGATCAACCACACCGACGTGGGATTGAGCGCCGTGATGGCCTGGTTGCCATTGTCGTCGCCTCCGCCGTGGCCACCACCGCCACCGTCGCCCCCGCCATCACCCGGATGGCTGGGGTCGGTGCGCGCTGCTGCCTCGACGTGCAATTGCCAATCCACCGACCGCTTGATCGTCGGGTTTGCCACCAAGAACCCCGAGAGGATGAGGCTGAAGTTCCCCGCATGGTCCCCGGCGACTACGGTCAGCACGAGGTCGACCTCCGCGAATGCGCCGAGTGCGACCTGACGAGTGGTCTCATCGAGGACGATGGCCGGCTCCCCAGGCAAGGCGTCGTTGCGCAACCGCACCACCTGAGGACTGTTGCCCAGGTTGTGCACATGGACGGTGACGTTGGTGTGGTCGGTGCTGTCGCTGCCCAGCTGGAGCTGCAACGGCAAGGGCTCGGTGCTCAACTCCAGTCCCATGCTCTGGTTGACTGAGACGGAGACGTTGGTAGACCGTGCACCCTCATGGCCGGTCGCGACCAGTTGCAATTGCGCCGGTCCCGCCAAGGCATCCTCCGAGGGGGTATACTGGAAGTCGACGACAGTCTCCGCATGGGGTTGCAGCCGGGCCGTCGCGGGGATGTCGAAGTGCCAGCCCGCTGGGCCGAGCAGTGCCAGAACGACCGTCTCGTTGCCGTTGCCGAGGTTCGTGAGCCGAGCGGAGAGCTGGGCGCTCTCCCCTGCTGCGGTCGCGACCTGCGTGCCGCCGATCGACACCTCGTGGCCATAGGTCTGGTCGATGAGGATGATCAGTGGCCTGCTCAGCGTGAGGTCCCGGCCCAGGCTCCCGCCCACCTGGACGGTCACGGCCGCGCCCGCAAGCTGGTCATCACCGATGGTCAGCCGCAACGTTGTGGTGACGCTCTGCTGTGGTTCGAGCTGCCCGTCGTACGAATCGAACAGGGAGAGCCACAGGTCGGGGACGCCCTCGGTGGAGAACGCCGCACGCTGGGGGCCGTTCCCACTGTTGAGAAGGGTCACCTCGGTGGTGACGATGGCGCCGGGGATACCATGGAGGGTCGGTGGATCGAGGGTGACCTCGAGCCCGACGATCTCGTTGACCACGGTGGTGGTCGGCGCGCTCTGCCAATAGCTCCCGTTCCCCTGGGAGGTCACCCGCAGCGTGACGACCACCGCCTCGCCGGCGCGTGCATCGATCGCGGGGGTGACCAACAGGTTGGCTTCGACCTCCTGGTCGGGAGCCACTTCGACCGAATCACCAAGGTCGAAGGAGGAGCTCCAGCCGGTGGGCAGGTCCGATTCGACGAGCAGGTCGAACGTGTCGGGCAGGTCGCCTACGTTCTCGATCGTGAAGTCGTAACGGACCTCTGCCTCAGGGTCGGTCTTGAGGGACGCCGTCCCCATCCTGAGCAAGACGCCGTAGTGCCCGATCGTGATGGTGGCGTTGGCGGCGTTATTGGCCTCGCTGAGCTCGAAGAGGTCGTTGACGGGGTCGACCTCGAGGACCACCTCGGTCAGGCCCCGGTCGGCGATCCAGGACCCTTCGACCTGGGCGGACTGACCATCGGTGAGGGTCGCGACCAATCCCGAGGAGACCTCCCCCCCGTTGGCAAGCACATGCCAGAAGATCCCGACCGCAGGCTTGGTCCCGGTGTTGGAGAAGGAGCCGCTGAAGGTGACCTCCTCGCCCTCGATGAGCGTTCCGCCGACGGTCAGGGAGGTCGCTTCGAGGTCCAAGAAGTCGAGCGTGGGGGCACCCACCGCACTGGCGGTGTCACCACGGATGACCAGGACGAAATCCTGGGGACCTTCAGGGACGTCGAAGCCCTGGACCGCAACGGTCCATTCTCCCGCCTCGGCCGTGGGCAGCAGCAGACCTTCGACGTTGTTGCGCCGATCGGCACCGCCCCCGATGACGCTGACGTCACCGGAGAACTGGTTACCCCAATACCATATGCCGCTGGGAGACCGCACCCGTAGGTCGAGGTCGTTCACCAGGGCGGGCACGGGGTCGTTGGCTGCGCCGGCCGCGTCGGTCCACGCGAGGGTGACCTTGAGGGTCCCCTGAGAGTCGAGCGTGACGGGGTAGCTGGCGGAGAAGCCGGTCTGGATGACGAAGCTGGGGTCCTCCTCCTGGGTCCACAGGAACTGCCCGGGCGCCTTGACGCTGTTGGCGACCCGCAGCCGCCCCCAGCCCTGTGCACTGTTGGGGTAGCTCTCGGTAGGGATACCCTGCGCGCCGTTGATGAGCAGCGCCTTGAGCAACGCCGGCGAGGGCGAGGTGCCGTAGGTGAGGTTCCAGTAGGACGCCACCAGGGCAGCGGAACCGGCGGCGAGGGGTGTCGCCATGGAGGTGCCGCTGTTGCCGGTGTAGCTGGTCGCGCCCATGCCATGGGACATGACATCCTCACCGGGTGTGACGATGTCGGGCTTCTGCCGACCGTCGTTGGTGGGCCCACGGGAGCTGAAGTCGGCGATTGTGTCGGAGGGGTGGCCGTTGCGATCATCGCCAACGGCGCCGACGGTCAGGACGTTCTTGGCCACCGCAGGTTCGCGGACGCCACCATTGGCCTCGTTTCCTGAGGCGATGACCGAGAGGATCTGCTGGTTGCCCGCGAGGTTGACGTCAGCATCACGGGTGTACAAGTCATAGTTGCGCGAGAGCGCCGTATAGGCGCCGTGACTCCCTGGGTCCCCCCAGGAGTTGGAGGTGAGGTTGGCCCCCGAGGTCAGGGCATCGTTGAGGTGGAGGTAGACGACCCCTGCGGCGACGTCGAGGCCCGCTTGCGCGACCAATCGCGCCCGCGGCGCCATGCCCGCATAGCGCCCGACCGTCCCGGGGCTGGGGTCCCCTGCGCGCCATTTGCCATTGCTGAGCACCGAGCCGGTGGTGTGGGTGCCGTGGCCGATGTTGTCGGTCCAGTCGGCGCCACCGCCATAATTGTGGTAATCGCCCTTCCGCACCGGATCACCATTGGTCGGGTCGTATCCAGGGTGGGTGCCATCGACACCGGTGTCGTAGACGGCGACGGTGATCCCCTGGCCCGCGATGCCATCGAAGCTGTCGGTGGCATTGTCGTAGGACCACAACGCATCGTCGGGGTCGGTGAAGGGTCCGTCGGGGGATTGGCGCACCTCGAGGGTCGAACCAGCGTTGTCGTTGACGACCTCCATCGCATGGAGGTCCTCGACCCAGCCGACCAGGGGGTCGGCCGCCATCGAGAGTACCAGACCGACCGGAAGCTGCGCGTGGATCTCCTCGGGACCGACCGCCCAGACGTTGCCGCCGGCCGCACGGATGTGCTCAGCGACGGCCGTGGGGTTCTCGAGCGCAAGGATGCGGACCAGTTGTGGTTGGTCCGAGGGAGAGGCGGCCAGCTTGCCAACCAGCGACGCGTGGACCTTGAGCAGGAGCGCGTAGGGGACGATGGCGCGAACCGCGGGGTGGGAAGAGACCTCTGGGATCGCGCTCAGCGGGGCGCGGACGATGAAGGCATCCTCGGGAAGGTACCAGAAGAACTCCACGCCGAGCTCGTGGAGATCGGCTTTGGAGTTCGCCCGGACGGGCCCGTCGAACTGAACGATGAAGGTCGCCTTCTCCTGGGCCAGCGGGCCTAAGCCCTCCCTGGTGGTGAAGACCAGGTCGGTCGGCGCTCCAGTGGCTGCGATCGCCAGAGGGTCGAACACCAATCCATTGAGGCGCAGCTGACTCGTCGTGCCGACAGGCTCCCCCAGAGGGCTGACAGAAAGATGGAGGGAGGGGGTCCGAGCGGTTGTCAACAGCGCATTGGCGTCCACACGATCCAGGGACGGACCAGCGACGGAGGCAGGCCCTGTGGCGACGACCGATCCGAGGGTGACGCCGCACAGCATGACCACCAGCAGGACGACCGATGGTCCTCCAAGAACGCGACTCCTCAGGATTGTCACCGTAAGACCTCCCTTCATCACACGAGTGCCATCGAAAATACCTTGCGCCCCCCCGAGACCAGAAGATGGGGGGGGAGGGGTGTTGCAGCCCTCCCCCCTTGTCCTCCTGGCCGCCCGAGGGCCTATCGCGACCGCCCCTTCTGCTCGATGGCGTCCTCTTGGACCAGCTCGTCGAGGCGCCGCATCTGACGACGGCTCTGGACCATGCGCACCGAACCATAGCTGACGGCGATGGCCACCAACAGCAGCAGCAGCAGGTTGGTCCCCAGTCGCGCCCCGCGCGCCTTGGAGCTGACAGCCGCTGGGAACAGCTCCTGGTCCGCCTTCTGATCGGTGTCGAAGCCCGCCTTGCGGGGGTCGACGGTCTGGTGGGTGGTCGGCGCCTTGGTAGCCTTGCCCTTGGTGATCACCAGATCGAAACTAGCCGAAGGGCTGACCCGCTCGTCGAGGGCGCTGGTGGCAGCCACCTTGATGACGTAGGTCTTGGCCGTCGCGTCGGTGGTGGAGATGGACAGGTCGATGTCCGTGCTCTGGCCCGCCGAGAGGGTGACTTGGTCGCGCGCGAGCAGGCCCTTGCTCAATCGCGGGAAGCCGGTGGCCTTGAGCAGGAAGGTATCCTCGCCGTTCCCGTCGTTGGAGAGAGTGACGGTGACGTTGCCACCATCCCCTTGTCCCTTGATCTGCAACCGTTCCGTACTCAGCAACAGGCTGGCATGGTGCACCTGCAAGACATTGACGGTGGCGACCTCGGTCACGTCGTAGCCCTGGCCATTGGTGATCTCGAAGGTGACGAAGGCCTCCTCGGCGGCCTGGTCGTTGGCGACGAGCGCTTGGAAGACCACGGTGTCCCTCCACCCGGGGTTGAGGGTCAGCGCCGAGGGGGGGCTGGGAACCGTCCATCCCTGGGGAAGCATGGCATCGACCGAGACGGTCTCGACCGAGTTGCCAAGATTATGCACCTCGATGTTGAATTCGGCGGTGTTCCCCGGCAGCACTTCGTAGTCGACCTGCTCGATCATCGTGCTCAGGCGGGTGATACGGTCGACGTCGACGGTCGTGGACACCTCCCGAAGCGGCAGCTGGGGGTCGAAGGCGCTCGACGCGGTGACCGTGATGGTCGCCGATTCGCCGGCGCGGGAATCGAGGGGCGGCGTCACGGTGAGTATCACCTCGCGGGAGTCGTGGGCACCGAGGGTGACCGAGGTCTCCCCAAGCGCCACGAGCCAGCCCAGGGGCGCACCGTCGACGTTCAGGGAGACGCTGTCGAGGCCGTTGCCTTCGTTGGTGACCAGCAGTGTGGTGACGGCGACCCCGGCCGGCTCGGCGTGGGTGGTCTCGGAGACGAGGGAGAGGTCGAATCCTCCGACTTGCAGGACCGTCGTCGTCAGGGTGACGCTCTGGGTCGCCCCATCGCCGCTGGCCTGGTAGTCGATGTCGACATCGAAGGTGTCGCCGGCGAGGGCATCCTCGGGGGCGGAGACGGTCACGAGCGATGCTTCGGTCTGCCCCGCGGGAATGGCGAGGTTGGCGGTGACGACCTCAGAGGTCCATCCATCGAGCCCCGGTGATGCGGCCAGTTCGTAGGTGTCGTCGAGGTCCCCGTTGTTGGTGACCTCGACGCTGTAGGTGACCGTCTGCCCCGGGAGCGCCTCGGCATAGGGGCTGCTGCCCAGAGCCAGGGCGCTCTGGAAGTAGTGCACGTCGATGGAGAAGGTGACGTCGTTGTTGCTCTCCACGGGCTCGGCGATGGCCTGGTCCGGGTCGGCAGCGATGCGGAACTCCTGCTGCAAGCCGCGGGTGGCCTGCCAATCGAAGGTGAAGGTGTGTGAGGACAGGAAGTCGGGAGCGGCCGACAGGTCGCCGATCAGAGCGGTCGCCAGCGGGGTGGCCTCATCCTCGTGGAAGAAGGAGACGGAGACTCCGGTGGTGGCGATGTTCCCCAGGTTGCTGACCGTCCCGCTGAAGGTGACGGTATCCCCCTCGGTGACCTCGAGGGCAGAGGCCTCGACGTCGTCGAGCTGCAGATCCACCCAGGGGAAGTCGACGTCGCCGACGGCACGGATGTCCCCACTGATGACCAGGGCGAAGTCCTGAGGGCCGATCGGGACGTTGGAGCCCTTGACCTTGATCTGCCACACGCCCGCCTGCGGTGCGGCCAGGCGGAAGCCTTCGACGTTGTTGATACCGTCGAGGCTCCCCCCGGTGACGCTGAATCCGTTGACGAAGTTGTTCCCGGTGTAGACCGAGGCGTCGGGGGCCACCAGTTCGAGACCGAGGTCATTGACCAGGGCAGGGATGGGGTTGTTGCCCGCCCCTGGCTGGTCGCCCCAGACGAGGTTGACCTTCATCTCGGAGCCGGCACCCATGTCGACGTCCCACGTGGCCTCTTGACCCGTCAGCAGCGCCAGGGTGGGGGCCTGCTCCTGGAACCAGATCTTACGCGTGGGGGTCTCGAAGACCGAGCGGGGGACGTTGATACGGCCCCAGCCCTGGTTCATCCCCGGATAGGTCTGCCCTGCGAGCGGAACCGCGCCGTTGATCAGGAGCGCCTTGGTCAGTGCCGGAGAGGGAGCGACCCCGTACTGATCGATGTGATAGTCCATGAGTACGACGGCCGAACCCGTCGAGGCGGGGGTGGCCATCGATGTGCCAGCCCAGCTCGTGACGCACGCGGCACAGGCCAACGAGGCGCTGGTGACCTGCTCACCGGTGGCCATCAGGTCGGGCTTGATCCGCCCGTCATCCGTCGGGCCACGGCTGCTGAAGCCCGCGATGCCAAGAGAGTTGGCCGAAGCGGCACCGATGGTGATGATGTTCTTGGCCGTTGCTGGCGGTCCGATCGAGTCGGCGCCAGGGCCGGAGTTGCCCGCCGCAAAGAGCACGAGCAGCTCTTGGCGGCCCGCCGCGAAATCGTTGGCATCGCGGGTGGCGATGTCATAGCCGCGCGGGAAGCCACCATAGACCCCATACTCGGCGTCCTCGCCCCAGGAGTTGGTCGAGGCGTTGGCGCCGTTGACGTAGGCATCCCGCAGCTGCTGTTGCGCACCGACGCCCCAGCCGCAGGAGAGCATGACCTGCCCAATCAGGTGAGCCTCGGGTGCCATGCCCGCGTAGAGGCTGTCGCCCCCCGCGGTCGTCCCCGAGACGTGGGTCCCGTGCCCGTGGCAGTCGGCCCAGTTGCCATTGGCCGCACCGTAGGGCGCATACCAGGCGTGCTTGGCCACTGGGAGGAAGTTGTGGCCGCCCCAGACCCCGGTGTCCCCGACGGCGATGATCATCCCCTCGCCGGTCCAACGGTCGTCGAAGCCCGAGCCAGGGTCGTAGGACCACAGGGAGGAGCCATCATTGGCGTAGGGACCGTCGACGGACTGGCGGACACCCAGCTGGCGGCCCACCAAGTCGTTGAGAGGGATGAAGGGATGCCACGGCGCGAGCGAAGCGACCTCGGGGCTGTGGGCGAGGGAGGTCAGCGCGCCAGCGTCGATGGTCCCCAAGACGTAGTTGGGGTCGAATAGGTGGACGCTGCCACCATGGTGCGTGATCGCCGAGGCCGTGCGCGTCGCCAGGAGGGAGGGCACGACGAGGATCTGCTGAGGGCCGGAGGTGCCGAGCAACTCGGGGGAGAGGCGCAATCCCGCATCGTAGGGGACGACCGCACGCACGCCGGTGGAGGTGCGCAGTTGCTGCACCTGCGAATCAGGCATGCGAACGAGGAAAGCATCCGTGGGCTGATACCAGACGATGACCCCACCGACCGCGGCAATCGCCTGCTTGTCCGAGTCTGAGATCGGCCCATCGAACTGCACGATGTAGAGCTCGGAGGTCCCGCGAAGTGGGGCAGGGAGTGTCGGACCGCCAAGGGCCGGGTCGTAGGCGAAGCCGTTGAACCGCAGCAGGTGGGGCGCCTGCGCGTCGACGGGGGAGGTCCGGGTGAAGAGCGGTGGGGCGACGTCAACAAACCCGGCAGAGGGATCGGAGAACTCCGCTGCCCCCAGGATGCTCAGGAGCGGCAGACCGACCAGCAAGACGAGGACGAAACTCACGACGATACGGCGCATGGATGTTACCCCACGCTTGGACCTGGCTGGACCGTATATAAACAACAGAGTCATATACCCCAGGCTGGAACGCCGCGTTGCGCTCTGCGACGCATGGCTTCACTCGAACGCCTCGATGCGCGCCCCGCCACCGACCCGATGGATGGAGGAGGTGGCATCGACCCCCGTCGAGACGATGGCCGCGGCGGTCTGCCTGGCGACCGATCGGGCGTGGGCACGCGTCTGGAGCAGGGCCACCACCGTCGGACCGCTGCCACTGATCACCAATGCGGGAGCGCCGGCCTCGACAGCAGCTGCCTGGGCCACTGCCAGCCATGGGAACAGGTGCGATCGCGCCGGGGTAGCGAGCGGGTCTTCGAGGACCTCGGACAGCAGGCGTGAATCTCCGCAGGCCAACGCGTGGGTCAGCAGCACCGACCGAGCGGTCGCTGCCACGCTATCGACCAGCGGCACGGTCTTTGGCAACAGGACTCGAGCATGTGCCGTCGACACTTGCTGGAGGGGGGTGACCGTCGCCAGCCACCACGGGGCGATGGGCAGTCGTGCCACGACAGGAGGACCTTGCGGCACACGAGGGGAGGCGACGGCGACGAGCCCGCCAAGCAAGGCAGGGGCGACGTTGTCGAGGTGCGCTGCGCCCGCGGCGACCGCCTCCCCTACGAGCGCCGCTGTGAGGATCTGATCGTTGGCAACGGCGTCGCGCTGCCGGCAAGCGTGAAGGCGGCCACCCTCCGGGCCCCGCAAGGCCCATCCTGCCAACGCCCCACCCACCGCAGAGGCGGCCGAGCCCCCCAATCCCCCGGCGACGGGGATTCCCTTGGTCAGGCGCACGCCCCATCGCAAGGAATCCTCGACCCGCTTGGGGTCGCCCTTCAACGCTGCGGCGAGCGCGACCGTCGCGCAGTTGGCGCGGCGCTCTCGCGGGATCGTCGAGGTCGCGACCCTCCCACGGACTTCGACCTCCCCTGGGTCGGTCGTCACCTCGATCACATCCGCCGGGGAGTCGAGGCAGAGCCCAAGCACATCGAAACCTGGGCCGATGTTGGCACTGGTGGCGTTGACGCGCACCCGTGCGTAGGTCGCAGTAGACAACGACCCACCTACTCGACGGGGCGCACTGAGAGGGCGGGCCGCTGACCCTTGCGGGTCGCTGGTGGGACAAGCAGGGGGGGTCCCCTGCGAACGGACGGACTCACGCTGGGCGGGCGGGCGGCCGATGCACCCCATCCCTCCGGGGGGACGGACCGTCCCTGCCGGAAGGCGACGACCTGCGCGAGGTCGGCCAAGAGAGCGCCCGCCGTCGGTGCAGCCCCGGCGCCGGTACCGTGGAGCGTCAGTGGACCTAGGAGCGCGGTCGCGACCTCCACCGCTGCCATCGCCCCGGTGGTCGCCAGGGCATGGGTCTTGGGGAGCACCTGCGGGCTGACGCTGGCATGCCCCTCGCCGATTGCAAGGACGTATCGGACCACATGACCCGTCTCGGCTGCCCCGGCGACCTCCGAAGGAGAGAGGTCCGTGATCGGCAGGGTGCGGATATCGAGAGGGGTGTGGCCGGGCGCGCCCAGGACATTGGCGAGGATCGCCCCCTTGGCGGCGAGGTCGCCCCCATGGAGGTCGAGGCGCCAATCCTCTTCGAGGACACCCTGCGGCCGCAGCTGGGCGATGGCCCCCTCCCAGCCGATGCGCGGGTGCGCAGCCACGAGGTCGGCAGCAAGGCTCGAAGACCCATTGAGGACCCCACGCAGCCCCACGACCTGGTCGGCCCACGCCCCGTAGCGGACGAGGTCGATGACCGGGGCTGCACCACCGACGGTCGCACCGAACGCGAGTACGCGTCCGTGTCGACGGGCAAGCCCGGTCAGCTCGCTGTAGCGCCATGCCAGTGGCTGCTTGTTGGCCGTGACCACGTCAGCACCCTGCTCAAGGGCGATCCGCAGGTGCCGCGAGCCGGGGTCGTCCGGCCTCGAGGGAGTGAGGTCGATGACCAGGTCAGGCCGTACCTCGGCGATCAGCCGGGGTGCGTCCCACGAGTGGAATCGGCCGATTCCCGCAGCGGCCTGGGTCCGCAAGGATTGTCCAGCAGCCTTGCGCGCGGCCAACTCGCGCAGCTGAGGTCGACGCAGGTCGAGCACGGCTCCGGAGCGGTCAGCAACTCCGAGCACCTGGAGGTGGTCAGCGACCTCGTTCCGGCACAGCAGCGACAGCAAGGACCGTGCGACGTGCCCCGCCCCCAGAACCACGGTGCGCAAGGCCATGGGCTCACCCGCCGCTGACGGCCGGGACGAGATCGACGGTCGCGTCGGCACCCACGGGCGTTGCGAGAGCTTGCAGATGACGGATGTCGGTCCCATCGACGTAGATGTTGACGTACCCAGGAAGGCCGCCCCCTCCCGATTGGGGTGAGGTGAGCGCTTCTGCCAGTTGCGGGCCGTACCGGTTGGCGAGCAATCGCAACAGCCCTTGCACATCGCCGGCATAGTCGATGGTCGTCTCGTAGTCCCCTGTCCGTTGCCGGATGGCCGAAGTGAAGTAGACGGTCACCATGCGGTGGTCCTCCCTTGCGTCGTTGATGGTGGGATCGGTGTCGAGCCAGACCAGCCGTTGGCGAGTAGGATGCCCTCGACCGCCCGAAGGTTGGGTGCCACCGCTGGAGCGCTGACCGCGTGGAGCACCCCCGGGGTCTTCAGGCCGCTGCCGGTCAAGGCGAGGACGACCTTCTCGTCAGGGTCGATCACTCCCGTGGCCGCCAACCGCTTGGCGGTGGCCACGACGGTGCCGCCTGCAGGTTCCACGAAGATCCCCTCGGTGGATCCCAGCAAGGCGATCGCCTCGAGGACATCGTCGGTCGAGGGAGCGTCGGCGCTCCCCCCGCTGCCACGGATGACCGCCAGCGCCTCCCGTCCGGAGGCAGGGTCGCCGATCGCGAGGGATTCAGCGATGGTCGTCGGGTTGCGCACGGGGCTTGGCGCTTCTGCGCCGCTGGCGAAGGCATCGACGATGGGTGCGCAGCCGACAGGCTGACTGCCGACGAAGCGGGTGGGGCGGGATTCCTCGAGCCATCCGACGGCGTCGACCTCGGAGAATCCCTTGGCGACGGCACACAGCAGCGCGCCGCTGCCAAGGGGGAGGATGATCCGGTCAGGCGTCTGCCATCCGAGGTCCTCGGCGACCTCGAAGGCCAAGGTCTTGGAGCCCTCGGTGTAGAAGGGCCGCAGGTTGATGTTGACGAATCCCCAGCCGCGGCGATCGGCCAGCAGGTTGGCGATCCGATTGACGTGGTCATAGGTCCCGTCGATGGCGATCACTCGTGCGCCCAGCGCACGAGGGGCCGCAAGCTTTGCGAGGCCGAGGTGGGAGGGGACCAGAACGTAGGTGGGCAGTTGTGCAATCGCTCCAGCGGCTGCCGTGGCAGCAGCAAGGTTTCCTGTCGATGCACAACCGATGGACGACAGTCCCAAGGCTTGGGCGCGACTGACTGCTATCGCCGTGGGCCGATCCTTGAACGACCCGGTCGGATTGACCGTGTCGTCCTTGACCCACACGTCGCGAAGCCCCAGGGCTTTGCCGAGGCGTTTCGCCCTGCGCAGGGGAGTGCCCCCTACGTGCCAGGGTAGCCGGGCCGTCGTGGCGATCGGCAAGAGTGCCCCGTAACGCCAGATGCCCCTTGGAGCGGCGACCCCTGGGCGCGCACACTCGGCGGCGATCACGTCGAGGTCGAGCTGCACCTCCAGCGGCGCGAAATCCTCGCTGCAGGCTGCCGACAAGGTGTGGGTCGCGGTCCGTCTGCATCGAGAACAACGTAAGGCAAACGGTGCCGACGATACGTCGTCCGCCAGCCCCTCGGGGAAGGAAGCCGACGGAGCGCCACTTTGGACCACGGAAACACAACTCCACGTTTTTATGTAGTATAGATTGTTTTTGACTAAGACACCACAAATACGATGAACTATAAGAACTGTTCTTCCCTCCTTCCCACCCAAATCAGGAGTCAACCGGGGACGACTTCGCCGCAGCACTGCAGCGGGGCCAATGTCCAACACGGACCCATCGGCAGTTGCACACGCCCGATGATACGGTGACTTCTCGACACCGTCGCCCAGCAGCTGCCGTCACTGCTCCGGCCCATGTGGCGTCGCATCCCCTGGCGGAGTCTCTTCTTCCTTCGGGGAAGGTGGTGAACCCTCATCTTCCGCAGGAGAGTGGGCCACCTGCTGCTGAGTCGGGAGCTCTGCCCTGTGCACGGGCTGGTGTGCGGATTCCGTCTGCGACGGAAAGAGTATCGGAGCCCGGGCATGCTCGACGAGCCGGGGCCCGTCGACGACCCCTCGGAAATCAGGCGAGGGTTCGTCAGCGTGCGGTGGTCCTCGAGGTGGACCGGCGGCAGGATCCCCAGCGCCGAGGAGCAGCCCCTCGGGAGGATCCGCGATGCCGACCGGACCAAGGACGAACTCACACCAACGCCCCTCAGGCTGGTGACCATGCTTGACGAGGGTCGCGCGCCG
>JAHFTX010000063.1 GCA_023265395.1 Thermoplasmata archaeon | reverse complement strand
GGTCCGCGCGGTGCCCAGCACGCTGACCACCGCGCCGACGTGGTTGACCTCCACGGTGCGGGTGCTCAGCTCCCCACAGCCGCTGGGCGGGACGCAGGCGACGTCGAAGCCGTCGAGCAGCCCGTCAGAGTCGGTGTCGGCACGCAGCGGGTCGGTGCGCACCGGCGGCAGGCTGGCGATCCCGCTGCCGCTGCTGTGGGGCAGCAGGACCTCCCCCCCAGGCGCGACCGCCAGGGCAGAGGTCTGCCCATCGATGGTCAGCACCTGCCGCAGCTGCGGGTCGTTGAGCTGGTGGTAGCGGTGCGACCAGCCCGCAGGCAGCAGGCGCAGGACCGTCTGTGCTCCTTCATCGGTGAGCACCAGCAGATTGCCGCTGGCGTCGGCGTCGAGTGCCAGTGCAGGGGTGAGGGTATCGACGATGGTGCGCACGCTCAGCCCGTTGGTGGTGGTGGCGTTCCCCGTCTGGGTGGAGTAGCCCCCCGGCAGCAGGCGCAGCTCGTGCGACCCGCCACCGGCGGCCAGCAGCAGGCTGCCGTCGGCCAACCGCGTCAGGTCGACGATATCGCTCTGGTCGGCGAGGATCTGGGTGCTCGTGACCGGGCTCCCCCCAAAGTCGAGCAGGTAGAGCGCGCTTGCGGTCGCAGCGACCACCTGCTGCTCTGGCAGCAGTGTGAGCGCACGGATCCCCCCGATCGAGGGCGAGGTTCGGCTGCTGCCGCTGCCCAGCGAGATCGCGCTGACGCTGGTGCCCGCACTGACGTAGAGGGTCGTGCCGTCGGCGGCGACGTCGACGGGGGCGGCTGCGGCGGCAAAGCTGCGCAGCAGCTGCGCCTGCTGCTGCGTCGGCCGGTCGAAGCGGCTGTAGCCTGCAGCGATGCGCAGCACCGAGGAGCCGTCGACGGCGATGATGTCGCCGCTGGGGCTGAGCGCGAGGGCACGCAGGTCGGTGATGTCGTCGAAGACCGACACCGAGGTATCGAGCCCGGGCGCCAGCAGGTAGGGATCGACCTCGATCCCATCGGCAAGCAGGTCACCGGTGCTCTCGTCCGTGTCGCTGTCGGGATCGAGGACGTTGGACCCATTGTTGTAGGGGGCCCTGATCACGGCGACATATCCCACATCCGCAAGGCCATCGCGGCTGATGGTCATCTCGCCGCTGACCTCTGCCCCGTCGCCATCGCTGTCGACGAAGTAGCGTGGCTCGTCGCCATCGAGCAGCCCGTCGCCGTCGCTATCGGCGTCGCAGAGGTTGTTGCGCAGATCGCCGTCGACATCGGACCAGGCCGCCAGCTCCTGGCTGTCGAGCAGCCCGTCGTCGTCGCTGTCCTGGTCGCGGACGTCGAGCAGGCCGTCGTCGAAGACCCCCTCGTGACCAGATCCGCCATTGACGACCCAGGCGTCGCCATCGACCGAGTCCTCATCGACGAGGATCGTGCAGACCTCCAACCCATCGAGGATGCCGTCGTCGTCACTGTCGGGGTCGATCGGGTCGGACCAGGTCAGCTGGCGGTTGCGCCAGGAACCGCCGTCGTCGGTGATGTCCGCCTCCCCAAGGTCGTCGGAGGGGAACGCCGAGGGGCCGGTGCCGATATGGAAGGTGATGACCGGTCCGAGCACCTGCGTGACACCATCGGCATCGGTCGTGGTGACGCTCCGGTCGACACCCGGTGCCCACAGCGCCAGCAGGGAGCGGTCGGGGGCCACCCGCAGGGTCGCGCCATCGTCGAGGATGGCCACCAGCAAAAGCTCGTCGCTGATCGCCGGATCGTCGGCATCGATGGTCGTCTGGACCTCGACGTCGTCACCTTCGTCGTCGACGGTGTCGATCTCGTAGCGGATCGTCTCCAAGGCCGGCGGCGTCGCGGTGTCGGTGGCGAAGGCCAGCAGCACCTGGCCATCGGGGGTCGATGCATACTGATCGGAGCGCACCGCGCCATCGGCGATGGTGGTGCGCAGCAGCAGGCCGCCGAGAAGCTCGTCGCCATCGGTCAGCAGGTCGTCGGTGACCCCGTCGATGGCGCTCAAGCTCCCCAGCTCGATGCGGTCGGTGTTGGCATCCTTGGGGTTCGTCCCGAGGATGTACTCCTGCAGCAAGGTCGCATCATCGCCCTGCTGGTCGTCATAGAGGTCGAAGGAGATGGTGTACCACACCGCCGGGTCGTCGATGGTCCAGTGGCCATCGGCGATGTCCTGCGTCAACGAGACGGGGGTGAAGCTCAATCCTTGGGCTGGCACGATCGGATCGTTCGCCACCCTTGCATCCCAGCCGAAGGTCCCGCTGCTGCCATGACCATCAGGGACGGCGCGCACCACCAGGTAGTAGGAGGAGAGCGAAGGGCCGATGCCCGGGCCATCGACACCGGCGGAGAAGAGGTGGTCCGGCACGTCGAAGACGTAGTCGCCATCGGTGCCTCCCTGGATCGTCCCGCTGGCCAGCGGCTGCGCGGGGGCTGAGGGTGCCACTCCTGCCGCTGCGATGAACTCAAGGGTTCGGTCCCAGACCTCGACCTCGATCGCATCGACGGAAGAGCCCGCAGCCTCCAGGGCAAGATGGATGCGCGCGATCTTGGTCGGGTCGGGGATGGCGCCGCCAAAAGGAGAGTGTTCGTTCTGGAACTCGAGCTTGAAGCCTCGGGCCATCGCGTCGGTGCCGTGCCCAAAGGTCGGAGAGGGCTCGATCGCCGCTGTGCCAAAGTCGATGACGTCGGTGGGGCGGAGGAAGGGGTCCACATCGTCATCGCTGTCGAAGGTCGTCGGATCGATGAGCAGCCCGCCACCAAGGGTATACGGCTCGCGCGTCGCGTACCACGACTCGTACCCATCGGGGACGCCATCGGCCCCGGGGGCATCGCTATCGCTTCGGTCGGCGGCGGTCTCCTGCTGGTCGAGGCTGGCGCGCTCGAGGGTGTCGTCGAGGAAGCCCCACGGGGCGACCCCTGAGGCGCTCCCGTCGCCATCGAGGTCCTCCCCCTCGATGACGGTGACGATGTTGTCCAAGGGCTCGTGGAGGCCGAAGCGGCTCTGCTCATAGCGGAAGGTCTCGACGCGCTGCAGCCGGGCGTTGGTCGAGAAGCTGCGGACCGACCGCTGCGACTGGGGTCCCTCCTGGTAGCTCCAGCCGTCGCGCCAGCCATCAGGCAGGCCGTCGTGGTCGAAGTCGGGCTCTAACGGATCGGTGCTGGTGGCGCCGCCGTCGGCGTCGACGTTGGGGATCGGGGTGTAGTCGAACGGGGATCCGTAGCGCATCAGCCGCTCGGTCCAGCTGCCCAGGCTCTGCTGCTCGCCCCCAAGGTCGACGTCGCCCAGCTCGATGCCATCGCGCACCCCGTCGATGTCGGAGTCCCGCCGCAGGGCATCGGTGCCGAAGCTCTGCTCCTGGCGGTCGTCGAGCCCATCGCCATCGGCGTCGTCGTTGAGGGGGAACCCCGTTGGCGTGGCCTCCAGGCCGTCGAGCAGACCGTCGCCGTCGGCGTCGATCGACAGCGGCTCCAGACCCTGGCGTTCGAGGCGCAGGTAGTCGAGGTCGAGGATGCGCAGCATCGACAGGTGCGCAAAGGACTGGTCCTGCGGGTCGAGCAGCTGCGGGTCGACGTTACGCAGGTCCAACGAGACCTCGATGGTGATGCTGCTCCCTCCCACCAGCGCGTAGCGGCCGACGTAGCCCAGCGAGAGCTCGGCGCGGGCCTTGTCGCTGTCGTGGGCGAGGCCGATGTTGGTGCCCGTGCGCAACCGGTGCAGCACGAAGGAGACCTCATCGCTCCCCTGCCGCGGCTGCAGCAGGGTGCCGCCCTGCTGCCGCACCTCGATGGTCAGCGCCTGCTCCAGCACCTGCTGGAAGTAGGGGTCGAGGGTCTGCCCGATCTGCGCATCGGCGCCGCCAAGGACCACCGGCACGTAGGGACCGGGCACCGGATCGGTACCGGTTCCCCGCATCAGGGTCGGGACGAAGAGCACGTCTGCGACGTCGATGGTGACCGGCTCGCGGGCGATGCGCAGCAGGTAGTCCCCGCTCCTGTCGATGGCCTGGTGCAGCGTGATGCCGCTGCTGCGGAACCCCTCCTCCTGGTCGGTGAGGTCGTCGCTGGCGGTCAGGGTGACCCCGCTCTGGTGGATGGTCAGGGGGCTCTCGATGCGGGCACCTTGCGGCAGGTCGACGAAGGGGTTGCGCCATTCGTGGACCTGCAGCGCGTCCTCGGCCTCGATGACGTCCTCCCCAAAGAACCCCAACACCTCGTCGCCGTCGAGGATGCCGTCGCCATCGCTGTCAGCGACGGCAGGGTCCGTCAGGCTCCCCAGGCTGATCCGGATGTTGGAGAGGGAGACCTCCCCGGCAGCGCTGACGCGGATGCTGATCGGGACGTCGACCTCGCCACTGCCTCCAGCGGCCTGGAGATGGGTGTTGAGCCCCCCGGCGAGGTTGGGGGTCCGCAGGCCCTGCTGCAGGGAGTGGTTGAGGGTCAGGTCGGCGCCAAAGGCGCTGACGTTGGTGCTCCCGGCCTGGATCTGGATGCTCAGATAGGCACCCCGGATGGCCGGCTGCACGCCCCCGCCGAGGTCCTCATCGCGCCAGAGGTACTGCTCGCCAAAGAGGGCAGGCAGGTGCTGGTCGCCGCTGACGTTTGTGATCGCCGCTACCCCGCCGTGGTCACCGGGGGTGCTGTCGGCATCGAAGACGTTGGGCGTGCCGTCGCCGTCATCGTCGGCGGTCAGGTCCACCGAGAGGATGTCGGACCCATTGGCGCCTTCGGCCGAGAAGACCGCCAGCCCCCCGCTGATGCGCGGGTCGCGTGCGTCGTCGCCGCTGGCACTGAGCTGCACCGGGTCGAGGCCCCGGCGCAGGTCGACGAGCATCACCCTGCTCTCCGCGCCCACCTCTTCGGCATACACCACGTAGGGCCCGTCGATGTCGGGGGTGTGTTGGGCGGTGCCGCTGCCCAGCGGCAGGTCCACGGCGATGCCGCCGCCACCGGTGAGGAGGTCCGTCCCCGCAGCGCGTGCGATCGAGCCGCTGCGCGGCAGGTTGGCGTGCGGGTCGGGGTCCCGGGGGTTGGCATAGCCCTCACCCCAGCTGGAGGTGTCATAGAGCACGATGCGCCGCGGGTCGAGCCCGACGATGGTCGTGTGCTCCTCGAAGACCACCTTGCCGTCGTTGATGCGCGGCGCCAGCTGCACCAGGCCATCGGCATCGGTGCTCGCGAGCACCTGCACCACGGCGGGCCGGTCGAGGTCCACCAGCGCGATGGCGCTGTCGAGGCCACCATCGGGGGAACGGACCATGACCACCTGGTTGCGGCTGAGGGAGGGAGCACCGTAGCTGTGCAGGCCGTCGCAGTCCGTCTCCGATCCGACGTCGTCTGCGACGGTGGTGATCGAATCGTTGCGCAGGTCGTAGAGCTGCACCAGCGTGGCAGTGCCGATCGAGCAGTCGGCCGCCACCGTGTAGACGACGCGGTCCCGCTCGAGGTCGAACTGGTCCGGCACCACGCCGCTGACGAGCAGCCGTTCGGGGTCGACGCCGGGGCTTGCGTCGCGCCAGTCGGGGATGTCGTCGGCATCGGAGTCTTGCAGCAGGTCGAGGACGTAGAGGTCGACGCTCCCGTTGCGGTCGTCGGTGTAGGCGGCGTAGCGGTCCCAGACCTCGGGCCGTGAGGTGCCGTTGCCGGCGACCCCGTTGCCCGAGAGGGTTGCGGAGCCATAGGGGATGGTATGACCAAGGTCGAAGGCGGCGCCGGTCAGACTGCTGCCCGCAGGGACGGCGGCGAAGACCGTCTGGGTCCCTGCCGCAGCAAAGGTCAGGGTCGTGTTCGAGAAGGGATCCAGCTGCGCGTCGAGCAGCTGCGAGCGTTCGATGGCGTCGGCGCTGCTGAGGACCAGCGCATCGACGCCCAGCGTCGGGGCTGCCCCGCTGAACACCTCCACGAGGCGCTCCCCGGTGCCGTCGAAGGGAAAGTCGGGCAGGACGTACCACTGCCACTGGCTGGTGACGCCAAAGGTGACCGACCCTGCGGCCATGCCCTCGACGGCGACGATGAGCTGGCCGGGGCACTCCGTGTAGGTCGGCAGCGGGTCGCAGCGGGCGCGCACGCCCAGGCGATAGTCGCTTCCTGTCTGCGTGACCTGCATCGGGGCCTGGACCAGCCCCTGGCCCGCCCCGTCATTGGCGTAGACGGCGACGCCGTTGAACCCGTCAGCGACCGGGGCGACGGTCGGGGTCGGGACGTTGGGATGGGGATAGTCCTCGGCGTCGAGCCAGGTCGTCTGCTGCCGCAGCTCCAGGCTGTCGGGGAGGCGGTCGAAGTCGAGGTCGGGGTCGAGCGCATTGGAGACCGAGGGCCAGCTCTCCCCGGTGGGGGTCCCGTTGCCATCGAGCAGCCGCACGAAGGCCACCTGGTCGATGTGCAGCTCTCTCCCTGCAGGCAGGCCGCTGGCGGTGGCCTGCACAAAGAGGCGACCGTCGTCGGTCAGCAGGGGGGTCGACAGCGGCAGGTGGAACCAGTGGTAGCGGTGGCTGATCGCAAAGAGCGAAGAGACGCTGGTGGTGCTGGGGGAGGTGGCATCGACCTGCAGCTGCAGGCTCGCTGCTCCCTCGTTGGCGGTGCCGTCGTGCCGCGCGCGCACCGCCACGACGTAGGTCCCGCCGAGCAGCGGCACGAAGCTGCTGGCATCGAGCGCGGGCACACCCTCCGCCGAGACCAGTGCACGGTCCTGCGCGTTGGCGTGGATCGCCGCGTCGGCGCGGTCCTGCATCGGCGCGGCGCCATGGAGCTGCGCCAAGACGAAGACGGCATCGGGCGACGCCTCGTCGGCGTCGGCAAGGCCATCGAGGTCGCCATCGCCGCCGAGGAAGATGGTGAGCGTGCGCTGCCCATCGAGCATCACTAAGGACGAGGATTCGTCTGCTGCTCCCGCATCGGCGACGAGGGTGTGCGGGGTCTTGGCGACGATGCCACCGGAGGTTGCGGCGTAGGAGCGCACGATGGTGCTGCCCCGGCCATCGGGCCCGACGGTCAGGTCGATCAGCGGGTCGCTGGCATCGGCGGGGACCAGCTCCACCGGTACGTCTGCAGCAGGGTCCCGTTGTGCGTCGAGCACGGTGACCCCGATGGTGTGGTCGACCCCGATCATCGAGCTGTCCTGCACCTGCAGCCGGCCGGGGGAGACGAAGCAATCGAGCAGCCGCAGCACCGAACCACCGCTGGCGACGATGTCGACGTCGTTGCCGACGAAGGTCGAGCCGACGATGGTGCTGGTGTAGGGTACGCCCTGCCGGGTCTTGGAGGGGGTATCGACGATCCGCAGGCCCACGCCGTTGTCGCGCAACGTCAGCCCCTGCAGGGTCGGGAACGGGTCGTCGCTGACGACGCGGAAGGTGCGCGCGGCGGCGTTGTCGGTCTCGTCGAGCTCGGGGACCTCCCCGGTGGCGTCGACGACGACGACGAGCGCGTAGGTGCCCAGCTGGGCAGGAGCGGTCCCGGTGGTGGTGACCTCGACGACGTCGTTGTACCCTAGGTCGCTGGCGCCGATGACGATGGGGGAGCCCAAGGCGATCCCCAGGGCAGGGTCGCCGACGAAGAAGCGCACCGTGACGTTGGCTGCAGGGTCACCGAAGGCGACGTTGGTGACCTTGGCCTTCGCCTCGACGACCTCTGAAGGGTTGGGCAGCAGGGGGGCGAGCGAGACGCTCTGCGGGCGCACCTGCAGGTCAGGGTCGGTCTGCTCCAGCGCGACGAGGGCTGCTTGGAGCGCATCGATGAGCGCGTTGAGGCCGTTCTTGTTGCCCGTGGCCGTGTGCAGGGCGAAGTGGCTCTGCGCCGTCGCCTGGAAGGCCCGCGCACTGATCAGGTGGGGGTCGGCTGCGCCCACCTGCTGCTGCGTCGACGTCAGGAAGGATTCCGTCAGCGCCTGTGCGGCCACCACCAGGTCGGACTGGGAAGGCAGGATCCCCGGGACGCTCTTGGTGTCCTTGATGCAGTCGCGGATCGCCCGCAACGCCCCAAGCGTGTTGGTGTTGCCCAGCCGGCGGCTGGCAAGCTGCAGGTCGGAGAGCCCAAGGGTCAGCGACGCAGCGTGGGTCGGCGAGGCGGTCAGGCGAAGGGTGTACATCGCCGACGCAGCGCGCTGGAGCGACTGGTGGGGGCTGAGGGTGAGCACCGCCGGGCCAGAGGGCTCGTTGGAGGGCGGCGCCGGCGGCTCGGTCAGCGCCGGGCCGACCTCGGCAGGCAGCGGCAGCACCTCGGTGCCTGCATAGGCGACGACGGTGCCATCGTCGGACGCTGCGTAGAGGATGCCGTTGGCGAGGCTGAGGGCGCTGGCGATGGACCTGAACTGGTCGGGGCTGAGGTCGATGCTCCACGCGATCGCGTAGGTGGCGGTGTCGATGGCGACGATGGTCTGCGCCTGCGAGGCCGTCCCGACGTAGACCATCTGCTCGGTTATGATCGGCGGCGCAAAGGCCGAGCCGCCGACCTCGACCTCTGCGACCAGCTGCGCAGGGCTGCGGGAGAAGTCCGTCGCATGGACGAAATCGGGGCCGATGGGGTCTCCATTGTAGACGGTCTCGTTGGCTGCTGCGCTCAGCCCCCAGCTGGGCCCGCCGCCGTTGAAGGTCTGGCTGAGCGACCCCTGCTGCTGCAGCTGCCCGCTCTGGAGCGCCGCCGCATCGACGCCGTGGTACCAGCGCAGGTCGTCGCCCACGAAGGTCGCGACGTGGTCCCCCACGACCACCGGCTGGATGTCCCGTGCGTCGGTGGAGGCGGCGATCTGCCCGCTACGCAGGTCGATGGCGATCAACGGATCGGCAAGCTCGGTGCCGAACGTCCCGTAGAGATAGTCGCCGCCGATGGCAAAGCCCGTGGTGAGGTAGATGCCGCTGTAGGTGGAGGTGACGTGGACCGCTCCGCCTTCGTCGATGCCAAGGAGGGTGGTGCTGGTGAAGCTGGGGCTGTTGGCGAAGAGGTAGGCGAGGTCGCCACGCAGCGCCGGTGCACCCGTGAGCACCCCGCTGACGGTGGTGATCCAGACAAGGTCACAGGCGGGATCGCCCCCGGCGTAGGGGAGCCCGTCATCGATGCCATCCTCGGGGGTCGCGTCGATGCCAAGGATGGCTGAGGGTGCGGTGCCATAGAGGTCGACCTGCTGCAGCACCACGCGGTCCCCCAGCACCGTGGGGTTGGAGAGGAAGGCGCCGTTTGCTCCAGGGGAGAGGAGGCTCTCGTCGAGGCTGCAGTCGAAGAGCGGTGAGCCATCGTAGGCGTCGAGGCCAAACAGGTGGGTCGCGCTGACCACGAACACCTTGCCGGCGCTGAGCGCCACCCCCGAGGGGAGCCCTTGCGTGGCGACGTTCTCGCCGACGCTCGTCGACCACAGCAGCGTCGGCTGGGCGATCGGGCCGGGGTAGCTGGGCCGCCCCGTACGCTGAGCGTCGTGGAGCACCTGCTCCCACGAATCAGCGACCACATGCAGACGTTGTGCAGCGCTGCCGGTGGCAGTGCCGTTGTCCGTCACCTGCAGGCTCAGGAGGTAGTCCCCGGCGATGGTGAAGGTGTGCTCTGCGACGAGCGTGGTGGCGTCGGTCGCGTTGGCGGGATCGCCAAAGTCCCAGCTGGCGCCACCGATCGAACCGTCGGGGTCGTAGGAGCCGCTGCCGTCTGCGACGAAGGGTCGGCCGACGAACCAGGTCTGGTCGAGGCCGACAACGGCCACGGGACGCCGGTTTGCAGCCAGGTGGACCGCCACGGTGTCGGTGGCGCTCTCACCGTCGGCGTCGGTGACCCGCAAGGTCGCCACGAAGTCGCCGCTGCCGGCATAGGGGTGGGTCGGAACGCGGCCGTAGCCGAAGGCCGAACCGTCGCCGAAGTCCCAGCGGTACTCGACCAGACCATCGTCGTCAGGGTCGACGCTGGCGGTGCCGTCGAAGGTGATCGCATCATCGGCGTAGCCCAAGAGGTCCGCTCCGGCATCGGCCAGGGGCAGCGCGTTGAGGACCAGCACGTCGGCGTCGGTGGTGTGGGTCTTGCCCTCGTTGTCGGTGACCGTCAGGAACAGCCGCTGCAGCCCTTGGGCCGGGAAGGTGTGGGCGACGCTGATGCCTGAATCGACCCTTCCGTCACCGAAGGTCCAGGCGTAGTCGACGATCGTCCCATCGGGGTCGCTGCTGGTGCTGGCGTCGAAGGTGAAGGCCTGCCCCGCGCGCCGGACCGGTGCGGAGACGGTGAAGGCGGCGGTGGGGCGCTCGAGGGGTCCCGTCGGATGGGAGTAGACGATCCCGACCTCGCTGTCGTGCACGGTGACGTTGCGCAGCACCCCGCGGTTGCGTTGGAGGTGCAGTGCAGGGCCGCCAAGGCTGCTCGCCGAGACGTTGTCGAGCAGGATGCGACTGGAGGCGACCTCGATGCCCCCCAGGTCGTCGCTGAGCGCCCGCAGCCCGCTGAAGGTGGTGTTGTCGATCGACGCGGCGCTCCGCAGCACCATCCGGTAGCCCACCTCGGGTGTGCCACTGTCGAACTGCACCTCGCTGACGTTGAGTTGGCCGTCGTTGTGGAGCACCGGCTGGGTCAGCTCGTCGGGGTCGGATTGCGTGGGTGTCCCTTCGAAGATGAGGATCGAGCGGCGGATGGTGAGGTTGCCGCCGGGCTGGACCATCACCGAGCCCTGGATGGTCAGTCGCTGGTCCTCGATGACGATGTCGTCGCCCGCCTCGACGACCAAGGCGAAGGGCGAGACACCGCCGCCGACCGGGAGCTCGCCCAAGAGCCCATCGACGACGCCCAGTCCGCTCAGCAGCAGGATCAGCACGGCGCAGACCCCAAAGAGCCGGCGCGGTCGCAGCAGTAGCTGCGTGCGCAGCCACAGTAGCGGATGGACCGGGCGACGATCGAGGGTCTGGTCGGTGCGGCGCTGTGACGTCGGCGACATCTTGCTCTCCTCCGCTGTCATCAGGGCGCTGGTGGTCATTACTCTGCAGCGGGG
>JAHFTX010000007.1 GCA_023265395.1 Thermoplasmata archaeon | reverse complement strand
GGACGTCATCGCCCTCGACGACCGGGGGTGTCTGAGGGTGGATGATTCCCCCATAGCAGTTCCAGGGGATGTCACCCTCGACGAGGCAGCGAGCGTGGGCCCCGACTTCGCCCAGCAGGCCCCACAAGTGGCCCAGCCGCGCGACGGATTCGGGCGAGACCGTCACACCCAGGAACTCCCGCTGCGAGTCGACGATCTGCAACTCCAGCGAGTCGCCCAGGTGGTGCGGGCTGGGGAGGGTCGAGAAGGTCTCGGCCACGCCCAACAGCTCCAGCGGCTCCCCCTCATGGCCGGCCATGGAGGACCGCACCTCGACGTGCAGATGGGGCCCGCTCCAGGGTGACAGATACCCGGTGCGCAAGTACCGCCCGAAGGGGTGCCCCAGCCGCACGCGATCGCCAACGACACCAAACGGTTCGCAGTGCAAGACCATGGCCAGGCCCTTGTTGGTCCGTATGTGTGTCTGCACCTCCTGCTCGGTCTCGAAGCGGGTGATCACGCCCGTCTGCAACTCTTCGATGTGCTCGATGTGCCCGTCGACCGGCGACGGGGCGTCGTCGCCGAACTGCCCGGGGGTGTGCAGGTCGATCGCCGCACCACGCACATGTGCGGGATAGGGACTGCCATGGAGCGATATCGAGCCTCCGCTGGTGGCGAACACCTCGACCCCACCGGCGGCGGCGATGGGGATCATCGGTCTTCCCTTCATCCGGATCCGACCTCTCCGATGACGATCTGAGCCACCCCACCGGTGGGTCTTAGAGCCATGGTCCGCCTACACCCGGCAGCGGTCAGGACCGTCGCGAATCCCTGCGGTGTGGGCAGGCGCGCCAGCGACCGGGGCAGGTAGGCATAGGCCTCCGCCTCCGAGAGCGCGCCGCCGACGACGGGGACGATTGTCGAGAAATAACCTTCGAACACCCCACGGACAATCGCCGATTGCGGATGGCCGATCTCGAGGATGACCACCCTCCCCCCCGGACGTACGACCCGAACCATCTGCGTGATGGCGGCGGGGATGTCGGCGAGGTTGCGCATCGCAAACCCGCTGACGCACAGGTCGAAGGTCGCCGGGGGGAGTGGCAACGCCAGGGCGTCGCCCCGCAGCAAGTGCAGTCGGGGTGCGACCTGCAATGCCTCCGCCTTGCATCGGGCACGCTCGAGCATGGCCCGGGAGCAATCCACTCCGGTGGCGACGACACCATCTGCCGCCCGCAGAGCCTCGAGGCAGAAGTCCCCGGTGCCGCAGGCCACGTCGAGGAGCGTCGCTCCTGGGTCGAGCTCCGCTGCGGCCAGCGCCATCTGTCGCCACAGGACATCGTGACCGATGCTCAGCAGGTGGTTGAGCAGGTCATAGCGGGGCGCAATCCGGTCGAACATCTCTTGGACCGCCCGCGTCTCGCCCTTGGTGAGTCGCGCGTCGCCCCGCTGTGACGGCAGTGTGTGCCCCTGCGACTGGTCCATCGGCCCTTGCTCCCCCCGTCCACCATCTGAGTATCGCCCATCATGCCTTGCTGCCCAAGAGAGGCTCGGTGGGCGAGGGATGCACGTGCAGGATGTCGTAGAGTGTGGTGCGCTTCGCCGCGATGAAGCCTGCGCCCTGGATGGCGCGGACGATGGCAGCCTCGTCCATTCGGTGGAGCGCCCCTGCGGCGCTGACGACGTTCTCCTCGAGCAGAGTCGACCCGAAGTCGTTGGCACCGTACCAGAGAGCCACCTGGCCCATGGCCGGGCCCTGCGTGGGCCAGCTTGCCTGGAGGTTGGCGATGTTATCGAGGAAGAGCCGCGCGACCGCGCTGGTCAGCAGGTAATCCACTCCCGTCGCCCCATTGCCCTCCATGACGGTGGGCCCCTGTTGGTAGGTCCAGCAGATGAAGGCCGTGAACCCCCCGGTCTGATCTTGGAGCGTGCGCAAGCGCTGCAGGTGCTCGGTGCGGTGGCGCGGCAGGTCGACGGTGCCGAACATCATCGTCGCGGTGCTGCGGAGCCCTTCCTGGTGTGCGACCTTGTGGACCTCGAGCCATTGGTCGGCACTCATCTTGCGTATCGACTGGTGGTCGCGGACCTCATCGCTGAGGACCTCAGCGCCACCGCCGGGGAGGCTGTCGAGGCCGGCAGCGTGCAACCGACTGAGGGTCTCGCGCAGGGAGCAGCCGCTGACCTGCCGGATGTGATGGATCTCGCTGGGCGAGAGAGCATGCAACTGCAGCGAGGGGAACGCCCCCTTGAGGTCTTGCAGCATCGCCTCGTACCACTCGATCCCCAGCGCAGGGTTATGGCCGCCCTGCAGCAGGATCTGGGTCGCACCGGCAGCGACAGCCGTGGAGACCTTGTGGCGCAGCCGTGCCGGTGTCAGCACATAGGCATCGGGCGCCCCTGGAGTGCGCCAGAAGGCGCAGAAGCGGCAATAGACATCGCACACATTGGTGTAACTGATGTTGGTGTCGACGCAGTAGGTGATGATATCGCCAGTGTGCTCCCGCGCCCAAGCACCGGCGTCGCGGCCGACCTCGTTGAGGATTGCTGGGGTCGCCAGCAGTTGCTCGGCGTCAGCCTGGGTCATCCGCTGGCCCTGCCCCAGCCCCTCGAGGATCGCACGGCAGGCCGTGATGTCGGCGTGAGCATCGCTTCGCCGTGGGACCGGGGCAGGGGCGCTCCCCCGCCGGAACGCCAGCTCTCGACCTGCTGTGTGGTGCTTGTGAGGGTCCCTCATGCCCCACCTGTCAGGATTGAACGGTCCGCCGAGACGGGACCATCGAGCGGCCGAAGGGTCGTCGTCGCAAGACCACCCAGGGTCTGCACCTCTCGCAGGAAGGTCTCGGCGCCGGCGATCTCCCGCTCCCCAAGGGCGAATCGCAACCCCTGGAAATAGGTCAGCGCCTGGGCCGTGCTCAGATGCAGGTCCATCGCGCTGGCGCGAGCGGCGAACAACTCGAGCCGCTGCAGGCCAATCCGCAGCGATTCCTTGAGCTCTGCGTGTAGCTGCCACAAGCGCGGATCGTCCCGCAACTCGGCCCGGGCAACCATCAGGGCGAAGACCATCGGTGTCCCGCTGACCTCCTTCCAGAGCGCCCCGAGGTCGACCTGGTGCAGCTCGGGGTTGGCGGCAGCAGCCAGCAACGCAGCGTCACCGATGAGCAGCCCTGCCGCTGCCTCGCGGAGCATCGGGCGCAGCATCGGCTCCATCGGACGGAGCTCGACACGGGTCCCAGGTCCCCAGATTCGTGGGGCGAGCAGGCGCAGCAGAAGGATGCTCGTGAGGCTGTCGGTGGGGACCGCTACCCTGACCACCGCCTGGGGGTGCGGGGCCCCCTTGGAGAACAGCAACACCGAGCGTACTGGGCCATCGGCGGCGATGCACAAGCCGCTCAGAGGGACGAGCCGCTCGGGGTGCCGCGCCCAGGTCACGATCGGGATGGGCGCGACATCTACCTCGTTGCGGAGGATCGCCTCGGCCAGCGCGGCGGGAGAGCCGTTGAGCAGCACGCCGGAGAACGGGGCGAGGCCCAGCTCGATGGGCCCGAATAGGGGCAGGGTGTTGAGGAAACGGACCCTGCCGACCCGCAGCGGGTCGCCCGGGGGCTCGCCCAACGACCCCTGCAGTTCGCCACCACCGGCGCCTGGAGCAGCCATACACCCCTCCGCCAGTCGTCGACTACCGGTGGACCCCTCGTGGGCTAGCCGTAGGTCCGAACGACGTTGTAGACCGTGTCCCGTTGGACCGGCGACTTGCCGGCCGCACGGATCAGGTGGAGCAACTGCTCAAGGGTCAATCCCTGCGGTGCAGTCGACCCGGCGTCGTGCATGATGTGCTCCTCGACCACCGTGCCATCGAGGTCGTTGACGCCATAGTGGAGGGAGGTCTGGGCCAGCCGGAGGCCCACCATGATCCAGAACGCCTTGAGATGAGGGATGTTGTGGAGCATCAAGCGGCTGACGGCGTAGGTCTTGAGGATATCCACCCCATCGGGGCCCGGGAGATGGTCGAGGTAGGTGTTCTCGGGCAGGAAGGGCAGCGGGATCAAGCACTGGAATCCGCTCGTCCGCTCTTGGAGGCGCCGCAGCCGGTCGAGGTGATCGAGCCGGTGGTCGATGGTCTCGACATGACCAAAGAGCATGGTGCAATTGCTCTTGAGTCCGCACCGATGGACCTCCTCGGCGACCTCGAGCCAACGCTCACCGCTGATCTTGGGTCGGCAGATCTGATCCCGCACTGCTCGGTCGAATATCTCGGCGCCTCCACCGGGGATGGAGCCCAATCCGGCCTCCTTGAGGCGAAGGATGGTCTCGCGCAGCGAGAGGTTGGAGATCCCCGCGACATAATCGAGCTCGACCATCGTCAGTGCCTGGATGTGCAGGTGGGGCAGCTGCGTGCGCAGGGCCTCGAAGAGGCGCTCGTAGTACTCGATGTTGAAGTCGGGATGCAATCCCCCGACCATGTGGATCTCGGTGGCTCCTGGCGGATGGTGCCGCGCCCGCTCGACGACTTCGTCCACGCTGTGGGCATACGACGAGGGGTCTCGTGCCGTGGTACCGAACGCACAGAGCTTGCACTTGATGGCGCAGATGTTGGAAGGGTTGACGTGGCGATTGATGTTGAAGTAGACCACATCGCCGTGTCGTGCCTGGGCCGCCCAGTTGGCGATCGCGCCCAGACCGGTGAGGTCCTTGGTCGCAAAGCAAGCACGGCCGTCCTGCAGGTCGAGGGGCTCCCCCGCAGCGATCTTGTCGAGGAGGTCGACGAGCGCTGGATCGCTCGGTCGTGGCCGTGGGGCACGCTCGGTAGCTGCGCCGGTCCTTGGGTAGATCGCCGTCACTGCGGGTCCCTCGGTCGTGCCACGAATCAGGCCGTGGCGGCTGCCACGGCTTCGAGCCGCTGGCGAAGCAGCGCCCCATCGTGCTGCAAGCCTTGAAGGTTCGCGCTCCCTCCGCCGCAGAACCTCCCACTTTGCACCAACTGCTGTCCTGCGACCAGGACCATGCGCGGATCGACCGCCCCCCGGAGGAAGGGCGCAGGATCGCTACCGTCGACGAGGACAAGGTCAGCATGGTGCCCCACGACGACCGCGCCGACGGGCAGTCCCAGCACGGCTGCACCGCCAGCTGTCAGCACATGGGCGACCGATTCGATCGACAGGTCGGCCTGGCGCGCGAGGAGCTGGCCCTCATGGCGAAGGTCTTGGCGTGGATTGCTGACCGCCCCGTCGGTGCCGATCGCAAGACGGCATCCACCTGCCTGCAGGTCGATGATCGGCGTGGTACCCACCCGCAGGTTGCCATTGCTCGAGGGACAGGTCACTACGCCCCCGGCCGGGAGTCTACAGAGCGTCCGCACCTCGGCCGGCTCGAGGTGGCAGCAATGGACCAGCACCCGTGGACCACCCGCGAGCATTCCTCTGTCGTGGAGGTAGCCAAGAGGGCGCTGCCCTGTGCGGGCAGCGAAGTCCGCGATGTTCCGCTCCGTCTCATGGACATGGGAGTGCACGAAGGTTCCAAGCCGATCCGCAAGCGCGGTGCCTTGGTGCAGCAGTCCCTCGGTCACTGTCCCGGCGGAGTGGATCCCCACACCGATGTGCAACCGGCCCATCCCTGCACCATCGAAGGTCCCATGCAGACGCAAGGTGTCTTGCAGGCGCTCCTGGGTCTTTCCATCGTAGAGGTCGATCATGCCGCGCACGAGCTGCACGCGTGCCCCAAGGTCGAGGGCTGCGTGCGCCGCCCCGTCCGCCTGCAAGTAGTCATCATTGAAGGTCGTCGTCCCCTGGTGCAACTGCTCGAGCAATCCCAGGGCCGTTCCCACGTGCACATCGGAGACCGTGAGCGTCCGCTCGATCGCCCAGATGCGTCGCAGCCACTCCTCGAGGGCCAGGAACGGAACCAGACCGCGGAGGGCGCTCATGCCCAGGTGGGTGTGCCCATTGACCAGTCCGGGCAGGACCAAACCGCCCCCGGCGTCGACGACCTCGCCGTCGCGGGGAAGGCGCTTTCCGACGGCGACGATCTTCCCATGCTTGATCGACACATCGGCCTCAGCCAGTACGAAGCGGTCCGGCTCGAAGCGCACCACAGTGCCGTCGATGATGGTCTGCTCCGCGGCCGGGAGCCCGGGGTCAGTCATGCGGCGACCCCCACGGTGATGGCCAGAAGGATCAAGCCGCTGACGAGAGCGTTGGCGACGAAGAACGCCTTCTGCACGTCGTGGCTGTTGGTGTGCTCCCACACCAGGACAGCGACGATACAGACGACTAGGACCATGGCCCATCGCGAGAGGGGTAGGAGCAGCCACAGGGCCAGAAGGCCAAAGACTGCCAGGATATGGAATACCTTGGCCAACGCCAACGCTCGGGTCGGGCCTAGAGCGGCGGGCAACGAGTGCAGACCTTGTGCGCGGTCGACGTCCACATCCTGGAGGGCGTAGATGATGTCGAAGCCCGCCACCCACGCGCCCATGAGGGCCGCTAGGAGGAGGGGGGGGAGCAGGCCTGAGAGGTCCCCGCGAATCGCCAGCCAGCCCCCCAACGGCGCCATGCCGAGCGTCATGCCCAGGAACAGGTGGGTCGCTGCCGTCCATCGCTTGAGGAGGGGATAGACGGCGAAGGCCACCACGGGGATGGGACTGAGGAGCAGGCACAGCGGGTTGAGCGCCGCTGCCGCGCTCACCAACAGCGCCAAGGCGGCGACCACGAGGGCCGTCGCCTGGAACAGGCTCAATCGTCCAGTGACCAGCGCCCGCGAGGAGGTCCGCGGGTTGCGGGCATCCAGCCGCCGATCGACTATCCGATTGAGCGCCATGGCGGCGGTGCGCGCACCCACGGCCGCCAACAGCAGCAGCAGCAGCACCCGGGTGGGAGGCAGCCACACGACGACGCCCGCGGGGGCGCTCGGCGTGCCCCACTGCGCGAGGATTGCTCCGGCGTAGACCAGCGGGAGAGCGAAGACGCTGTGCTCGATGCGCACGAAGCGCCCGAGCTCCATGAGCACGCCGGGCAGAGAGCGATGCTCCCCCGCTGCTCGGGTCCTGCCGGTGACCTGCATCGACGCATTCTCCATGGGGTCGACCTTCACCGGTGGTAGCGGACCAACGAGGTCGTCCGAACTCCCGCCAACGTGCGCAGCGGTTCCGGACCCTCGCGCAGGATCCTGTCCACGCGGTCGCACACCTGGGGATCCATGGAGGCGACGTGCGGCCAGGGACGGTCATAGCCGACCCCCTTGGCCTTCTGCAAGCAATCCCAGCCGATCCGGCTGCCCAGCCGGTGGTGGAACCGAGCCGCGTCTGCGCTCACCTGATCGGTGCAGAGGTCTCGCATCGGGTCGAAGCAGTTGAGGGCAGTCCACAGGACCCCGTCACGGTCGGTCGGTGCGACGAGGTCATCGATCACCACGACCAAACGGGTCCGCCCGCCTGCCGGGCTCCGCCAGAAGCGCGCGATGGCCTGCTGGCCATCGCCTTGGGCTCCCGCTGGATGGAGGGTCCGGCCCCCACCGACGACGACCCCGACGACGACCCCTGGCACGACGGCGTGGAGCGAGGAGAAGCCCTCCAGCGGTGGGAGCGACCCGATGGGGATCGGACTGCCGCCCGGCAGGGCCGGGGGAGGGGTGTCCTGCTCGGCGGTCGCATCGATCCCGAGCTTGGATCCGATATCGACCTGCGGTGAGCTGACATCGAGGCTGTCGGTGACGCTGTCACCAAGGAGCACGAAGTCGTGGGTCGGATCGGCGTGGGCAACGATCGCACTGAGCACCGCCTGCGGCTGGCGCACGTCGACATCTGGGTCGACGATGACCACGACCTTGGTGAACATCATCTGTCCAAGCCCCCACAGGCCGTGCATCACCTTGCGTGCCTGCCGGGGGTAGCGCCGCCTGACCGAGGCGATCAGCAGGTTGTGGAACCCTGCCGCGATGGGCAGGTGCAGATCGACGATCTCGGGATGGGCCATCCGCAGCAGCGGCAAGAACATCGCACCGATGGCTTCCCCTAGGTAACCGTCCTCCATCGGCGGGCGGCCGACCAGGATCGCCGGATAGATGGGGTCCTGGCGCATGGTCATGCCCGTCAGGTGGAAGACCGGGTAGTCGTCGATTCCCGAGTAATGGCCGAAGTGGTCGCCAAAGGGGCCCTCGGCCCGCCGTTCGGCGGGATCGACGTACCCTTCGAGGACGATCTCGGCGTTGGCGGGGACCTCGACGTCGATGCCACGGCATCTGACCACGCGGACCGCTTGTTGGCGGATGAACCCGGCGAGCATCAGCTCGTCCAGACCGTCGGGCAGTGGGGCGACGGCGCTGAACATCACCGCAGGGTCGCATCCGAGCGCAATCGCCACCTCCAGGCGCTCCTTGCGCTCGGCTGCCACCCGCAAGTGTGCGGCTCCATGCTTGTGGATCTGCCAGTGCATCCCAGCGGTCGTCCGATCGAAGACCTGCATCCGGTAGACCCCCATGTTGCGCTCGCCGCTGCTCGGGTCCTTGGTGCACACCAGCGGGAAGGTCAGGAACCTGCCGCCGTCATCGGGCCAGCACTGGAGGTTGGGCAGCAAGGTCAGGTCCGGCTGGGGGACCTCGACCTGCTGGCAAGGCGCGCTGCGCACCGACTTGGGCAGGAAGGTCAACAGCCGCTTGGCGCGCCGCAGTCCCTCCGTGAGCAGGGAGACCTCGGTCGGCACGGGTGGCCGCAACAGGGCGATCAGCTCCTCGCCAAACTGCTCGGGGGGACGCCCCAGCGCGTGGAGCATGCGCGTCCTGCTGCCGTAGGTATTGATCGCCAGCGGGATCGTGCTGCCCTTGGGATGATGGAACAGCAGCGCTGGCGGGTCACGGCCGGTCGCCTGACGGCTGGCCTTGCATACCCGGTCGGTGATCTCAGGGATCTCGAGCACCGGGTCGACGGTGGCCTCGACCTCGAGCAGATCCCCCGAGGTCCGCAGATGGTCGAGGAAATGCTGCAGGTCGCGCCAGGCCATCCCTCCTCCTCCCCATCCGTGCGCTTCAGCTGGCGCGCGAAGGCCGCATGACCGCCATAAGTGTTGGGGGCCGTAGACGGTGGTCACGCGCCGCGGGTGGTCGCGAAGAAGCTCGCGACCCGCGTGCCGAGACCATCGGTAATCGGTTCGCCCCGGAGCGTTGGCGGCAGGGCGTTCTTGTAGCGGCTCGAGTCGAATCGCTCGTCCATCAGCACGACGACCCCGAAGTCCTCCTCGGAGCGAATCAATCGTCCGGCCGACTGGAGCACCTTGTTCATGGCTGGGTAGAGGTAGCCATAGGCCCAGCCTCGCCCCTCACCGAACTTGGCATCGTAGTAGCGGATCACTGCCTCGGTCTCGAGCGAGGGGGGCGCCAGCGGCACGCCGATGACGCAGACGCAGCTGAGGAGGTTGCCTGGATAGTCGACGCCTTCGCTGAGCGAGCCTCCTTGGACTGCAACCAGGACGCAGCCCTTGCCGCGGTGCTTGCGCAGCAGCAGCACCAACGCCTCCTTGGCCTCCTTGTCCATCGCCCGTTCCTCGACGACGAGCCGCTTGCCCACGCGCCGCTTGTGCAGGCGGGAGGCGATCTGTTCGAGCAGGTCATAGCTGGGGACGAAAACCGCGACGTTTCCCTCCGTCGCGCGGACGACCTCGGTGAGCCGCTGGGCGTAATGGTCGAGCATCGCTGGGGTCCGGTCGCGGAACCGTGTGGTGGTGGTCTTGTCCACCAGCACCAGTCGGCGGCTGGGGTCGAAGGGGGAGTCGTAGCTGCGGGTGCGCAGGCGCGATCGTCCGATCCCGAAGAGGTTGGCGTAGACTTCGGGCGGATGGAATGACCCCGACATCACCACCCCTGCGTGGATTGTGTTGAGCACCTTGCCGGTGACCACAGATGGGTCGAGCAAGCGGTACTGCAGGCTCACCCGCTCGCTCCCGCGGGGAGCAAGCTCAGGGGCTTCCCCCGGTCCATAGGGCTGGCGCACGAGCAGCCGCAGCACCCCTTCGTCGAAGCGGCTCCAGCCCGTGAGGAACTCTGCGACGGGGCCGCAGGCGCTGCGCCCCCCAGCACCGATGGTGCGGTCGGCGATGGCCTGGAGCTCGCTGACGAAGTCGCTCAGCTCCATCGGGTGGGTTCCCCGTTGCAGGACCGGCTGCAGTCGGTCGCTGAGTGCTCCCTCCTCGAGCGCAGTCTCGCTGCGCTCACCCCGCTGCTCAACGGGGATGGGATGCTCGTCGACGATGGCACGATAGGCCTCCTCCATCGCCTTGAGGGGGGCCTGGAGATGGTGCAGCTTGCGCCCGGCGGCCTTGACCTCCTTTCGCGCCTCGTCGAGGAGGTGCCCGCTGAGCATGCCGCTGGCGTCATCACGAACCCGCGTGGGCAGGTTGTGCGCTTCGTCAACGATGATGATGCAACGGGAGAGGTCCAGAGGGGTGCCGTCCCTGCCCAGCGCCGAGAGGAGGATCGGCGTGAGGTCGGAGAATAGGTAGTTGTAGTCGCAGACGATGACCCGCGCTCCGCGCGCAGCGTCGAGAGCGGCTTTGTGGGGACAGACATGGGCATGCACGGCCAGCGCCGTCAGGTCCTCGACATGGAGGATCGATTGGCGCGCCTGGGCGACGACCTTGGCGTTGTCGGTGGTGAAGTACGAGCAGCTGCGGTGCTTCATGACATGGGCGCAGAACTCATGGAAGAAAGGGTCACTGCTCTCGGGGAGGGGACACATCGCTTGCTTGGCGATGATGTCGACGACCGTGCAAGGGACCTTGGAGCGTGCCGCCAGCTGCTGCAAGGTCAAGACTGCCATCCGATGCTGACTTTGCTTGGAGGTCAGGAAGAACACCGTCAGGTCCTCCTTCAGTGCGTGGTGGATGATCGGCACGAGCGAGGTGACCGTCTTGCCGATCCCCGTCGGTGCGTTGGCGACGAGTACGCCGTGGGAAAGGATCGTGGCGTGGACGTCCTGGAGCATCTGGGCCTGCCCACGCCGCACATGGTCGAAGGGGAAGAGACGCATCGGGCTGTCGAGGGGGGCGTCGTCACCGAGCGCACCAAGGTCGAGGTCGGCGGGCACCTCGAACCGCTTGGCAGGGATGGTGAGCCCGGCGACCAGGTCGCCCACACGGAACGCCTCGGCGATGCCACGAGAGGGTTCGTACGCGATGAGGTACAAGGGCACGACCCCCCAATCGTGCAACCCTGCGTTGGCGCAGAGCTGGGCGCGCACCTCGGAAAGCGCCAATCGGCCAATCACCACCTGCGCCCCGAGCTCAGGAGCTAGGGCCGCTAGCTGGCCCAGCCCCGAGATGCTGGCTGTGGAGCGCACCTGCACCGCTAGCCGAACGCGGTCCTGGGGATTGACCCAGCCGACATCGGCGCTGGCAGTGCGCCCATCGCTCCCCTTGCGCCGCAAGGGCTGTCGGGCGCTCAGGCCAAGGCCGCGTGCACCATCCCCGAGCCGACGCAGGATGCGGTCGAGGTCCGCCCCCCCACGACCCTCGGCGATCAGCGGCGCAGCCACGTGCCCGAGGAGCTCCAGCTCCGCCGAGATGCGCCCGACACCCGAGGCGGTCGCTCTCCGGCCGGGGGTCGATGGTTCGGTGGGCATGGGCCTTGGTCGAGGGGACGGCGCCGCCATAAAGGTCGCAGCTGGCCCGCCAGCGGGACGCGTTGATGTGCTCAGTGGACGCTCAGAGCAGTTCCTTGCGCAGCTCGATCTCGATATCGCAGATCCTAGCCGCGAGCTCATAGAGCCGCGGATCCTGGTGCTTGTCAGTGGTCATCAGCAGGCGGAGGTTGGGGAATTTGTGCTGCAACACGTCGAGGCGGGCGAAGAACTCCTCCGTCTTGCGCCAGCTGTTGTAGAGGGTCATGCTGAGGAGGTTGTCGACCATCAGGAAGTCCATCCCCCGCAGCTCCTCGAGCAGCTCTGCACCACCCTCAGGGGTCGAGACTGCCGCGTCGATGCTGTCAAGGAAGATGGTCGGGCAGAAGATCCCGCTGACGATCAGGACCCGTCGGTTCGCGCCAGCGTCGGCGCTCTTGGGTTCGACGACCCCCGTCTGCTGCTGCCCCGTGTCGGCGCGGCCCATCTCGGCAGGGGCGATGTTGTATCGCTCGAGGATGTGGGCGACCATGTCGTCGGGCTTGTCGATGGAGAGATAGATCCCTCGCTCGGCGCGCTCGGTCAGCAGGATCCGCAAGACCGCGAGGTTGATCCGATCCACTTGAGGCGCCCGGACCGTCACGAGGATCCGCTTGCACTGCGTGGCGAGCTCTTTACGCAGATGCTCGAGGACGAGGATGTTGCGACCCGCCATCATTCCCCCCCGTGACGGGCCGACGTCTGCGCACCGTCGGACGTGTCCGCTCAGCGCAGCCCAGGCTGGACACTGAAACCCTCTGCTTGGAGGTTGACCAGGTGCTTGCCAGTCATGTGGTTGGTCCCGCGCATCTTGAGGATCTCGAGGTACTTGCGGCGACTGCCTTCGACGGAGACGTCGTAGGAGAGCACCACGACACTGTCGACGATGTAGCTGACCTCCACGGGGTAGGCCTGTCCGGGGAGCACTTCGCCCGTGAGCAGGGTCGTCGACTGCCAGTTCTTGAGTCGGGTGGTCAGGTCGTAGAGGAAGGATCGGTACTCGTCGTCGATGAGCTCGCCGATGACGGTGACCGGGTCGATGACGATCCGCTGGGGCATGACGTCGGTAATCTGGTCCTCGATGTAGTCGAGGATCCGGTCAGGGTTGCGCTCCTCGCGCAGCAGCGAGCCCAGCTCCACATACTGGATCTGCTTGCCGAAGTGCTCCTTGTCGAGGAAGGTGAACCCACTGGTGAACCGCAGCATCCACTGCGTCGGCTCGCTCAGGGTGGTGAAGAACAGCCCTTGCTCTCCGTCCTTTGCACCTTGCGAGAGGAACTGCAGCGCGAAGGTCGTCTTGCCCGTGCCAGCGCTGCCGGCGACGAGGATCGTCGAGGGGAAGGGCCAGCCACCCTCGACCATCTCGTCGAGGCCGGGGATTCCGGTCTTGATCCGCGTCAGATGGTCATGACCGGGCATCGTATCTCCTGAGGGGACGCAGAGGGTCGAGAGTGGCGCACAAGCCAGCTGTCGCTATTTCAACCTTTGGCGATGGACCGGTCGGGCGGCACCAACGGGAGACCGCAAGTACCGCCCGGGAAGGGGGCTATCGGTAGATGTATTCGGTCGATTCGGCGGCCTCTCCGGTGGTCTGCCCCCCTGCCGCATGCAGGCGATGCAAGGACTCCCGGATCGCAGTCTCGACTCGGTCGGCTTCCTTGAGCAGCGGCCCGGTGGGGAGGTCGATCTGCGGTAGCAGCTCGTCGACCGCCTCGACCAGACGCGCGGCACCCCGCGCGTCGGGGAAGGCCTCATGGGCGCCGGCCATCAGACAGAGCACCGGATACTGACGTCGGTGCCCCTCCGTCAGCAGCACACCGCTCAGACCGGTGATCATGCCATCGTCCAGTCGCTTGAACTTGTGGTCCTTGATCTGCTGCTCCATCGCTGCGGTGGTGCCGACCGCATAGATCGGCGAGGTGGCCTGGTCGCTGCCTTCGGGGAGCGGGAGGCCTTCGAGGGTGATGAACTGGGACGCGTGGGCGACCGGTTCCCACGCCAGCAGCTTGTTGACCAGGGGGATGACCAGCTCCCGGGGTGGGCGGAACTCGCTGATGAACACCAGCAGGCCCTTTCCGTGGTAGATGCGGATCGGCTCCGTGGGCACGCCATCGCGGATGATCGCGGCGATGGGCATCAGCGGCGAGTGGATGGAACCGACGAGTTCGAGGTCACACTGGGAGATGATGTAGTTCGCCGCTATGGTCGAGACGAGCCCGACGCTGGGGAATCCATCGATGATGACCCCATGGTCGAGGTCGATGGGGCGGTCGAGATGGAACACCAGCTCCTCCTCATCGCCCATGGCCGAGGCAACAGCCGCCGGGATAACAAGGTTCGCCTCGAACCCCTGACCATTGTGTGCAGCACCAAGGCCAAATAGCTGGGAGGGGGCAGGGCACCACCTGTAGGCAGGCGAGCATGCCCCCCCGCCAGCGTCCCCGCACCGACCTCACCGAAGGGATCGTCGACGGGGTCTACAAGGCCTATGAACGGCGGCTCCAGGCCGACGTCCTCTCCGCCCCGGTCCCGCGCCATGTGGCCATCATCATGGATGGCAATCGTCGCTTCGCTGAATCCCTGGGGGAGGAGGCCACCGCGGGACACACCCATGGCAAGGACAAGCTCGAGGAGCTGCTCGGGTGGTGCCTGCAGTTGCAGATCCGCGTCTTGACGGTCTTCGCGTTCTCGACGGAGAACCTCACCCGGCCCAAGGAGGAGCTCGAGGTCCTGATGGACCTCTTCGAGGAGAACTTCCGGCGTGCCGGTGACGACGAGCGGGTCCATCGCAACAGGATCCGCGTGCGGGCGCTCGGACAGATCGACCTGTTGCCCAAGGCCGTCCAGGAGGCGATCTCCTATGCCGAGGAGCGGACCCGCGGCTATGACCAGTACGCCTTCAACCTCGCCGTCGCCTACGGCGGGCGCCAGGAGATCGTCCATGCCATCCGACGCATCGCCGCCGATGCGATGCAAGGGACCTTGCAACCGGCGGACATCGACGAGAGCGTCGTCTCCCGCTACCTCTACACCTCTGACCTGCCCGATCCCGACCTGATCTTGCGTACCAGTGGCGAGGAGCGGATCAGCAACTTCCTGCTCTGGCAGCTGGCCTATGCCGAGCTCTACTTCGCCGACGTCTACTGGCCGGGGATGCGCAAGCTCGACTTCCTGCGAGCGATCCGCTCCTACCAGCGCCGTCAGCGGCGATTTGGGACCTAGCCGTGCCCCAGGGCGTCGAGGACCATCCCCACCCGCTCCAGACCGGGGCCGAGTCTGTCAGGATCGCCACCCAGTCCGATCCGGAAGTGACGCGGGAATCCGAAGTAGGACCCCGGCGAGATGAGCGTCGAGTGGTCGCGCACCAGCTGCAGCGCCAGTTCCCCGACATCGACGGTGGGGTTGGTGACCTCTGGGAAGGCGGTGATGCCGTTGGAGGGGATCCAGCGGAGGTCGCTGCGCGTCGCCGCCCATCGCTGGGCGACGGACCGGTTCTTGCCGACCAAGCTCAGCGTGCGGTCGAGGATCCTGTCATGGCGCTCGAGCGCGACCGCTGCAAGGTGCTCGCATAGCGGGCTGAGAACCGGGTTCATCGTCTCGCGCACCCCGCGGACCAATCGCAAGAAGGGCTCGTCAGCGGCGAGCCAGCCGACACGCGAGGCGCCAAGGTTGTAGACCTTCGAGAGCGAACCGCTGCTGATGGCGACGCAGCCGCCGTCGGGGTGATGGATGTCACGGCATGCGGCGACCAGCGGCACGGTCTGGGCCAGGTCGAGCCAGCGGAAGGTCTCGTCGATGAACAGATGCGCACGATAGTCGGCGCAGAGGCGCGCGAGGGCGCGGAGGGTAACTTTGCCCATCGCAGCCCCCGTGGGGTTGTTGAGGTTGGTCAGGACCACCAACCCCGTCTTCCCGATTCCCCCCTGATCGAGCGCGGCGTGCACGCGCTCGAGGGGCAACGCGAAGTCGTGCGCAGGATCGCGCGGCACCCTCCGCAGAGGTTGCTCCAGTGCCGCTGCAATCGATTCGAGCGGGGAGTAGGTGGGCGATTCGACGAGGACCTGCTGGCCCGCGGCGACTCCGCAGAGGTAGGCGATGAAGTTGGCTTCGCTGGCACCGGCCGTCAGCTGCACCTGGTCTGGGGGCAACCCCAGCAGCGACCCGACTCGCTGACGCACCACCAGTGATCCGGCGAATCCCTCCCCACGGGTCGGCGCTTGGGGCACCAGAGGGAGGAGTTCCTCGACGATGGGGATCTGGACGTTGGAACTCCCGAGGTTGTACTCGACCTTGCCGTCGTAGGCGCCTATCCAGGTCGCTAACTCGAAAGGAGGCGGGACTTTGACCATGACCCGGCAGTCGGGCCCCTGGCCGTCAACCTTGCGCCGGCCCCAGGCCCACCATCGAACCGCTGCTGGTGAAGCCGTCCCACTGCCGGGCACCCTCCCATCGCTCCTTGGGGGGAACCTTCGTCAGCTCTCCGATGATCGATTCGCGCAGGCTCGCTCCCCGGCCGACCGTCGCACCGTCAGCGAGCATGGACCCCTCCACCAGCGCCCCAGCGGCGATGCGCACCCCTCGGCCAAGGATTGAATCTCGGACCGTGCACCCCCCGCCGATCCTGCAGCCGGGGCCGATGGCGGCGTTGGGCCCCACCGATGCGCCCGCCTCGAGGATCGCAGAGGGATCGATCGTCACCGGTGGGGTGATCACGGCCCCAGGGTGGAGGTGTACGTCGACCGCGAGGATCGGCCCGGCGTGCGCGGGGAGCGAAACCGCCGGATCCTCGAGTATGAGTCGCTGCGCGCGGAGCATGGAGGGCAGGGTCCCAGCATCCTCCCAGAATCCGTCGAAGCGATGACCGAACAGCCCCCGCTCGACGAGTTGGGGGAACACCTCGCGTTCGATGGAGGCGACCACCCCCGGCTGGAGAAGATCGAGCACCTGCGGCTCGAGCACATAGGTGCCTGCGCTGATCAGATTGCTCGGGGCCGAGCCCGCTGGGGGCTTCTCGACGAATCGGGTGATCCGCTGGCCCACAAGGGCGACGACCCCGAATCGGCTTGGGTCGGCCACCTCCCAGAGCGCCAAGGTCCCCCAACCCCCGTGGCGCTGATGAGCCGCGATCATGGAGGGGATGTCCAGCGAGTTGATGATGTCGCCGTTGCAGACGAGGAAGGGACCAGCCGGATCGAGGTGAGCCTCGACATTCTTGACGGCGCCACCGGTCCCGAGGAGTTGCTCTTCTTCGACGACGACGACCTCCAGCGACTGACCGAGGATTCGTGCGTGCGCCTGCAACTGGGGGCTGCGATACCCGACGGCAAGGATCACTCGTGAGACGGCGGGGCGCAGCCGGGCGATCAAGTGGTCGATCAGCGGGATGTTGGCGATGGGGATCAGCGGCTTGGGGAGGGTCTCGGTCCAGGGGCGCAGGCGCGTCCCGATCCCACCGACGAGGATGACCGCGTCCATCGGATCTACGCCTGAACCGGAACGGTGCGCGCTGGCGGCTCAACGAGGGGAGAGGCTGACGATGTTGTTGCCCCGCAGCACCAACGTCCCCAGGGAGCGGGTTGCCCCGTCGCTCAGCGTCTCCTGGGTCCCCTCGAGGATCATGTTCATGTGGTCGTCGAACCCCAGCAGGCGGCCGGCGAAGATCCGTTGGTCCTTGAGCAGGACTTGCACGGGTCTGTTGAGCGCGCCCTCGAGGACCGCTGCAGGCAGGGCCGTCGCATCTCCCTCCTGCGCGCACACCAGCGGATGCGGCGATAAAGGCTTCGTGGCTTGCAACCACCTGCCTCGCCCGTCGCTGCAGAAGGCTCTTGCCCCGCTGGCATGTTTGTGTCCTGATGCGCGCAGCCATCCTGCTCGTGGGCCACGAACTGCTCAGCGGCCACACTCGGGATAGCAACGGTCACTGGATGGCCGGTCAGCTCCACCGTCGTGGTACACCCCTCGACTGTATCCTGACCATCGACGACACACCTGTACGGATCGCCGCGGCGCTGGTGTCGCTGGCCAAGGGAGGATGCGACCTGATCCTCGTCAGCGGTGGGCTCGGAGGCACGCACGACGATACCACGCTCCGCGGTGTCGCCTTGGCGATGGGTGTGCCGCTGGAGGTCGATCCCGCGATCCTGACAATGGTCGAGCGGCACTGGCGACGTGGCGAAGCGCGCCGGGGGAGGTCTGACCTCTCCGCCGAGCAGGTGCAGACCTACCTGCGGCGGATGGCCACGGTGCCGCTCGGTTCCATCGGCCTTCCCAACCGAGTCGGCATCGCCGCCGGAATCCGAGTGCGCGTGATGGGGGCGACGGTCGTCTGCATGCCGGGGGTGCCCTCAGAGCTGCAGGACATCTTCGCCGACGCGATCGAGCCCCTGCTTGGGAATCACCCGCGGCCGTTCCTCCAAGAGGTGCGGTGCGTCGCGCGCGAGAGCGAGCTTTTCCCGCACCTCGACGCGCTGGTCCTGGCACACCCATCGGTGGTCGTGGGGTCCTACCCGCAGTCGGGCGGGATCGTGACCGTGCGGTTGGAAGGTGCGCAGGCTGCGGTCGAAGCGGCGGCCGCGCAGTTCCTGACCGCCCTCCCGCCAGGCACCACAGCGGTGACCGACCTCAGTGCCTTTGGGTCGGTGGACCCGGACAGAGGCCCCAACGCGTGAGGATCTCGTGGGTCCCCCGGGCATGAGGAGCCCGTGCGACCGTCGTGACGGCGTCGCGCACCGTCTCGGGTGCGTCGCTGGGTGCGCCGGAGCGGTGAGCCAGGCGCAACATCGGGAGGTCGTTGAGACCGTCACCGACGGCTGAGAGGATGGACCGGGGAAGCCCCAGCTGGTCGAGGGCTGCCAGGATCGCGCGCCCCTTGTCGACCCCGATGGGCATCAGGTGGAGCGCAAACCCCGTCGCCTCCACCTGCAGCGAGAGGTCCGCCACCACAGCCTGGACCTTGGCGAGGTCGACGCTCCTGCCATCGACGCGTTCCTCGAAGGCCAGCTCGGTGTATCGGCACCGATTGTTCGACAGCGGGACCAGTCCCAGCTGCTCGATCACGCGCTGCTGCGCGGTCTCGAGCTCGGGAGGTTCCGCCAGGACGGTGATGCGGCCGTCGACCTGGATGACGCCGCCATTCTCTGCGATGGATGGACCCGAGCAGCCGATGAAGCGGGCCAACGACACCACCGTCGGGAGCACATTGCCCGACGCCAGCCCGACCATGTAGCCGGCCTCCTCGAGGTCGCGCAACACCGCGATCAGTTCGAGGTCTAGGCGGCGACGGCGGTCGGTTAACGTCCCATCGATATCGAAGAGCAGCAGCTCCTTTGTCGGTGCCGCCTGCCAACGCGTCGCACCCATCGAGCTGCACCTGCGGGCTCGTCATCGTCTCCCCGACCTTGAGGGTGCTGGCGGCACGGACCGCAGGATAGAAGGACCATCGGGGCCCAGCCGATCGCATGCAGGCGCGGACGCAGGGGTATTCGCACGTTCCGATGGTCATGGTGGTGGTCCTTCTCCTTGTGGCGCCCTCGATCTCCCTGCCGACGTCCGCTGCGCCGCAAGGCGCCCTGATTCCCTGGCCCGTCCAGGACCACCCGCTCCGGGTACGGCTCGATGTCGGCCCACTCCCCTACGACGAGCTGCAGCTGCCCCTCGAGTTCAACATCTCCGACTCGCACCTGGCGGCGGCAGTGGACTGGAACTCGATCATCATCATCGAGTCGCACAAAGCCGCCTCGGGGTGGGTGCCAGTTGTCCAACGCAGCAGCCCCGGGGGGACACCGGGCCTTGAGGAGAGCATCTCGCGGCTGCTCGTCCCCGCGCGACTGCAGGTGACCCAGGCGGGGCAAGAGGCTCGCGTGCGCGTAGTCTTGCCGGGGATCACGACGGCGGGGACCGTCCGCACGCTGCACCTGTACTTCCAAGAGGGCCCCACCAGTGGGATGGTGGCTGATGTCGCATCGGTCGATCCCGTCCCCTACGCGGCGCTCGATAGCCTCGGGTGGCTCGGTCCCCTCCAGCACGGCTTCGGTTACAATCCTGGGACGGAGTCCTCGGTGGCGGGCCGCGATGGGGTGACGGTGGTCGGACTTCACGATGGCACCAGCTACACCATCAGGGGCAGCCTTGACGGGCAGGTGCTCGCCTCGGGCACCCTCGTCGAGGGCCAGGCGCGCACCCATGATCTCCCCGACGGGATCCATCTGCGCATCGATGCGACCCGACCGCTCCACGCCTTCATCGGGGCATTCGGCCATGGAGGGGGCGCTGCGATACTGCTCCCTGCCGACGACGGGGGTCCTTGGGGGAGTCGATTCACCTTCGAGCAGCCCCATCATCCCCAATGGTTCGGGGTCCAGCGGCAGACGAGCGTCTACACCGCGGCGCCGACGAACGTGACGGTCAGCGTGCGCGCGGGAGGGAGCTGGGACCTGCTCCAACGTGTGCGCATTTCGCCGCCCCGTGGTACCCTCAACCTCACCGAGGGCGAGGTCTACCGTGTCGTGTCCGAGGATGGGACCATCAGCATCCTGTCAGGATCGATCAACGGGTTCTCCGCCCTGCCGGCGCTCTTGGGCGGCCCTCAGGGAAAGACCTTCGAGACGCTCCTCGACCCCTTCGATGACCAAGTGCTGCTTGCGCAGGGTGGTGTCAGCGCCCAGGTGGTCGTACGCGACGGCGTGGGCACGCTCATCGCCCAGGGCAACGGCACCGACATCACCTTCGCGGGACTGCCCCACGACCTGCCGTTGCGGATCCAGTCCGACCAGCCCATCACCCTCCTCGGTGGATCGACCGAGGGTGCAGTCGGGCTTCAGGCGCTGGGCGATGACACCACGTTCCTGGGGGGGTCCTGGGCCGAAGAGTTTCAGACCCACTCCCTGCGCGCACCACCGCCCTCAGCCAACGACACCCCATCGGTCGAGCCCAGTGCCAGTGTGGTGGCCACCGCCCTGCATTGGAGCGTGCAGGTACGCATCGACGATACCGACCCGCAGACCCTAGGCCCAGGTCGCTGGCTCGACATCCCCGAGGGTACCCACAGAATCCGCAGCGACGGCCCGCTGAGCGTCCAGCTGCTGGGGCGCGGCGGCGACGATGGCGACACCCACCGCTGGAACGACTTCGGGACCGCCATCGCCGGCATCCGCGACGACCCCCCCACGACACTCGGCCCACCCCAGCGTGGTGCGCGTCTGGTCGCCATCGAACCCGGAAGGGAGACTCCGACGATCCAAGGACAGGTCATCATCGTCGCCGCCGCCAACGAGACCCCGCTCGTCTCCCTGGCCGTCCATAACATCGGGCAGTTCGATGATCGCTATCTTGTGCAGGTCCAGCCGCTCCCCGCAGCGGGCCCATCCCCGCCTCCGACGAGCCTCTACGACGACCTGGCCTTGGCGGCGTCAGAGCTCGAACCGTTCTTGTTGGCCCTGCCAATCCCGGCAAACGCCTCCGCGGGCGACCGGTTCATCACCCGGGTCACTGCGGTCTCGCGGACCGCGTCCGAGGTCAGCGATTCGCTGCTCCTGACGGTGGTGATCGACCCTGACCGATTAATCGACATCGGGGTCGAGCAGCGACGGGAGATCCTACCGTGGGAAGTGGCACGGTTCCCTCTGCGGGTGACGAACCTCGGCAATGGCCCCGAGACGGTCACCTTGTCCGCCCGGGGATCCCCCAGCACCTGGGACCTGTCGGTGGATCGCCTCGAGGCCTCCCTTGCCCCGTCGGGCTGGGTCCCCCTCAACGCCACCGTCACCCCTCCGCCGCAGGCGCAGGAGGGGTGGGAGGCGACCCTGCAGGTCGACGCCGCAGCGACCGATGATCCAACGGTCGGGGACTGGGTGGAGCTGCAGGTGGTCATCGCCCGCTTCGATGACCTGCGCGCGGAGGTCCTCGATCCGGCGCTGACTCTCCCTGCCGGAGGCACCCACGACCTGCTGCTCCAATTGCGCAACGATGGCAACGGGCAGGAGACCCCGACCTTGCAGGTCCTGCTCCCGACCGCCCGCAAGGGGGATGTGCTCGTCGCCCCGACGCAGCGCCTCGCCGCGGAACCCTATTCGGCATCACAGTGCATCCTGCGCTGGACCGCCGCGGCGCAGGCGCCGCCGGGGACCTTCGAGGTCATCCTGCGGGTCAGCGGCCAGAGCAACGTCACCGACATCCCTGTGCAGCTGACCATCCTCCCGCGGCATGAGCTTGAGCTATGGACCAATACCACGCGATTGGTCGCGCGCCCAGGGGATGCGATGCAGCTCAATGCGACCCTGCAGAACATCGGCACGGCCACTGACCAGGTGACCCTCTGGTGGCAGCAGACCGACACCCCTTGGGTCTCGATCAGCAGCAATGGGACGATCCAGAGCCCCCCGATGACCTCCGCGGTCGCGGCCGGACGACGCCTGGCCCTCAATGTCTCACTGTCGGCACCCTACGTCCCGGGGATCCATCCGCAGCGCTTGCGTGCGGTTAGTTCCGATGGAAGTCAGGTGTGGGTGACCATCGACATCGAGGTGGTGCCCGAACACGCTTCGGGGAATGCTCAGGGATCCATCCCGTGGCTACTGTTGGTCGCCCTGGGGCTCGTCGCCGTGGTGACGGCAGCAGTCGCGATCGTCGCGCCAGCCACCAACCACCGACAGCCTTCGCGACGAGTCGTCCCGGCGACACGACAAGTCGAGGCCACGACAGGGGGCCAGGGGCAATCGAACACCCCCAGCCCGGGTGCCCCGCAAGAGACCTCCGGGGCGCAAACGCCTAAGTAACCCCTGCGGGACTTGGCGACCGCTCCCACAGGAGTACGATGCCCGCGACACCTTCGCCACCAAGCGACGCCAAGCCGATCACTTCCCGTGACGGACGCTTGGTCGTCCCCGACCACCCCGTGGTCCCCTATATCGAGGGGGATGGCACAGGGCCGGACATCTGGCGGGCGACCAAACCGGTGCTCGATGGCGCAGTCGCGCGAGCGTATGCGGGGCGTCGTCGCATCGGCTGGCTCCGCATCCTTGCCGGAGAGTCGGCACACGCCGCCGTCGGCGACGCGTTGCCCCCTGAGACGGTCGAGGCGATCCGTACCTACCTCGTGGCGATCAAGGGCCCGCTGACGACCCCCGTCGGCGGCGGCCACCGCTCGCTCAACGTCACCCTCCGACAGACCCTGGACCTGTACACCTGCATCCGCCCCGTCCGCTGGTTCCCCGGCGTGCCCGCGCCGGTGGTGTCGCCCCAGAAACTGGATGTGGTGATCTTCCGCGAGAACACCGAGGATGTCTACGCCGGGGTGGAGTGGCCCAGTGGCAGCAAGGAGGCGACGAGCCTCATCAGCCATCTCAACGCGACGCTGGGGACTCACCTGCGCGACGATAGCGCCATCGGCATCAAGCCCATGAGCCCGATGGCGAGCAAGAGGCTGGTGCGGGCGGCGATCCGCTACGCATTGACGAACAAGCGCCGGAGCGTGACGCTGGTGCACAAGGGCAACATCATGAAATTCACCGAGGGGGCGTTCCGCGATTGGGGATACCAGGTCGCCACCGAGGAGTTCGGCGACGTCGTCGTCACCGAGAAGGAGGTCGAGGACCGCTACTGCGGGGTCGCCCCCGCTGGCAAGCTCCTCCTCAACGATCGCATCGCTGACGCCATGTTCCAACAGCTTCTGTTGCGCCCTGACGAGTATGACGTCATCGCCACACCCAACCTCAACGGAGACTACATCTCCGACGCCTGCGCCGCACAGGTCGGCGGACTAGGGATCGCCCCGGGTGCCAACATCGGCGACTCCGTGGGGATCTTTGAAGCAACTCACGGGACGGCTCCCAAGTACGCTGGCCAGGACAAGGTCAATCCCGGCTCGTTGATTCTCTCGGGAGCGATGCTGTTGCGGCACATCGGCTGGGGGGAGGCCGCGTCGTTGGTCGAGACGGCCTTTGGCAAGACGATCGCCCAGAAGGTTGTCACCTACGACCTTGCCCGCCAGATCAGCGGAGTCGAGCCGACTTCGTGCTCGGGCTTTGGCAGGGCGGTCATCGCCAACATGGACTGAGAGGACCCCTCAGCGTCGACGCCACGTCGAAGTCCCGCCGACGTCCTGGACCTCGATACCCGCCTCAGAGAGCTGTCGGCGTATCGTATCCGCTGATGGGAAGTCTCGACGAGCTCGCGCGGCATCGCGTTGAGCGAGCAGCCGCATCACCTCTGCGTCCTCGATCGCCGATGGAACGGCCGGGAGAGGCGAGGTGGAGGCCCACTGCGGACTGCCGGGGGTCGCGAAAAGCCCGATCGACAAGACATCCTCGACGCGACGAAGGAACGCAAGTGCCGTGGTCGCATCCGCCGCGCTCAGCTTGGGGGCATCCTGGGCGTAGGCACTGAGCAACGTGAACAGGGTGGCGATGGCGTCGCGGGTGTTGAAATCATCATCCATGGCTGTGGTGTAGGACGCGATCGCCGCAGCCAGAGGCGCCCATTGGCTGCTGGCCTCTGTCACTCCCGCAGAAGCGGAGGAGGCCAGTTGGAACGTGCCCTGCTGCAACCGCAGTAGCGCCTTGGACGCCTCGACCATCGCCTCGGGAGTGAACTCCACCGGCTTGCGGTACTGTGTGTTGAGCAGCAGGAACCGCAGCACGGAAGGCGGATGGTGCGCCAGCACCTCGCGGATGGTGAAGAAGTTTCCCAGGGACTTGCTCATCTTGACCTGGTCGATCATCACATGGCCGTTGTGCATCCAGATGCGGCTGAAGGGTCGCTTGCCCGTCGCAGACTCGCTCTGCAGCACTTCGCACTCATGGTGGGGGAAGATTAGGTCGATCCCACCCCCGTGGATATCCAGCTGCGGTCCGTGTGCGGCGATCGACATCGCCGAGCACTCGATGTGCCAGCCGGGCCTCCCCGCACCCCAGGGGCTGGGCCATGATTCCTCCCCAGGCTTGGCAGACTTCCACAGGGCGAAGTCTCGCGGGTCGCGCTTGCGCACATCGACTTCGACGCGCGCACCGGCAAGTTGTTGCTCAGGGTCCTGGTGCGAGAGCTCACCCAGCTGCGGGGCCGTGGTAACGTCGAAGAACACGTCACCATCGACGAAGTAGGCGTGGCCGTGGTCTACCAAGGTCGAGATGAGGTCAAGTATCTGGGGGATGGTATCCGTCACCCGCGGGTGATGGTCCGCCCGCAAGACACTCAACCGCTGCATGTCCTCGAAGTAGGCTTGCGTGAACCGCTCGGCGATCGCCCGTGCCGACTCCCCGCTCTGCGCGGCGGCTGTCAGGATGCGGTCATCGATGTCGGTGATGTTCGAGACGTAGTGGACCTGCAGGCCGCATTGACGGAGGTACCGCACCACCATGTCGAAGCAGACATAGGCGCGCGCGTGGCCGACATGGCAATAGTTGTAGACCGTCGGTCCGCAAACGTACATCCGGACGATCCCCGGGGTCAGGGGATGGAGTGGTTCCTTGCTCCGGGTGAGGCTGTTGTAGAGTCTTAGGGCCAAGGGTGGGCACCTCGTGACCGAAGCATCCTCGTCAGACCAAGCTCGATTCTGGGAGCCATCCGTCGAATGGAAGTGCGGGGGGAGAGATTTGAACTCCCGTAAACACGATCTGCAGTCGTGCACATGGCCGCTCTGTCACCCCCGCACGGGGTGGGTTCGCTGCTACCCGTTCTCGCTACTTAACGCTAGTCATCAGCGACCAGCGCATCGACGAAAGCCTCTTGCCAGGTCCCTCCCTGGGGCCCCTGTGCGCCTTCTGCCGTGGGTCTGCATGGCAGTGCTGCTGACCTTGCCGACCCTCGGCTATGCCAGCGCAGATGGGCCACCGCTGGTCATCGTCGCCCCGATCGAGGGTGTGACGAGCGCATCGTCGGTCCTCGTTGCGGGCTCGACCCAACCCAATGGGACGGTCACCATCGATGGCAAGGTGACGCCCGTCAATAGTACGGGCAGCTTCGATCGCGAGGTCCCTCTTAGCCTTGGACAGAACGTCATCGAGGTGCGAGTGGTAGACCCAACCGGCAATGCGACCTCCGTCAACCTCACGATCACGCGAACAGCGGCCAGCCAAGGACCAGGATTGAATCTCGACCTCGTCTTGCTGCTGGTTTTCCTCGCACTGGCGGCCGGGACCGCCGCAGGATACATTTTCGGCCGACTGAGGAAGCCGGCGAATCTGCGCGCCCCTGAGGGGAGCGGAAAAGATGCCGTCGCACCGCCGAGTCCGGAAACCTCGGCCCCCCCCCAGAAAGGGGAGTAGCGCATACGATGGGTTCGATGGCCTGACCTTGCCTCCCGAGGGTAGCACAACCCCCAGGGTTTTTGATTGGGCTGCTGCGCCTGTATATAATCCCCAGGGAAGCCATTTAATCAAACCCGCCGATTCTGCCCCACAATCGGTGCTGCCCATGACCCAGAAACCCTCCACGACCTTCCTGACCGCGTTGTTGGTCCTTTCGATACTCGGGACCGCGAACATCGTCTTTGCCACCAACGACCCTGGCCCCACGGGGGGGGAGGTCATCGGCGACTGGGAGGTCACTGGCGCAAAGTCCTACACGGATGTCGAGATCATCCTCGGGGGCAATCTCAACGTCACCCCGACGGGCTCGCTGACCCTCGACGGGGTCCATCTGGTCATGAACTCCAGCGGGCCCCAACGAATCATCGTCAGCAGCGGCGGTGAACTGACGATCAAGGGGGATTCGGTAATCGAGGTCGGACCGGGCGGGTCGACCTATGATCTAGCGGCACGCGAGGGTTCGAGCCTCACCATCGATGGTGCGACCATCAACGACATGTGGTTCTTCATGATGCCGGGGGTCCTGATGAACGAGGGGCAGGGCATCTGGGTCAACACGCCCGACTCGTCCATCAACGGGCTGACCGTCACCAGTTCCACGCGCGGGGTAGGGTTCGGTCCGGTCCCAGGAACGATCCAGAACAGCTTTTTCATCGACATCAACACTGCCGTCACGGCTCTGGGCCCGCTGACGATCCGGGATTCGACATTTAACGACAACTCCAGATCGATCGATCTCCTCGGCTTCGGCCCGACGCTCATAAGTGGGAACACGTTCAACGGCTTCAACGAAGCAATCCGATCCAGCCAGGGGATGGCGACGCTCAGCAACAACATCTTCTCCGGCGGCAATCAGGGGATCTTGCTCGATCAAGGGACGACGACGACCATCCAGGGCAACTCCTTGAGCAACCTCGGGGGTGGGGTCTACCTCAATGGCGGAGAGGTAACGAGCCAGGACAACAGTTTCAGCGGAATCAACCTGGCGCTCCTCACCGACAACGGCGGCAGACTGGCGAGCACCAACGACGAGATCTCCAACGCTCAGGGAGGCATCGTCGACATGGGTCGTTCCTCCGTCACGACGGACGGTAGCTTCTTCCGCACCAGCGACACGGCAATCGACGTCCGGGGGCTCAGTTCAGCGACTTTGAAGGGGGGCCTCTTCCAGGGCTCTACCGCAATCTCCTGTGCAGAATTCAGCACCCTGGCGGTGCAAGACACGACCATCGTACCCTCCGGAGACTTCGGGAACGGTCCGGGACTAGGGCTCCAGAGTGGTTGCTCTGCGACCGCCAGCGGAATCCTCGTCCAGGCCGGTGGTGCTCTCGCCGATATCCAAGGGAACTCCTTCCTCAGGATCTCGGCCTCACAATCCATCGGTACGGATTCCGGGCTGATCGTGGGGCCTGGGACCGTCGTGGCGACCGATGTCACTATCACGCAGACATCGGAATTCGGAGTCTTGTTCGACGGCGGCCGGGGGACGTTGACCGGGCTGACCCTCGATGGCACCGACGGCGGACTGTTGTTCCAATCCCTCGGAGCTGGTTCGACGACGATCGATGGTCTGACCATCGATTCCTTTGGGACGAGTCCCTTGATCGTGAATGAGGGCCCTGCGCCGGTGACCATCGACAACCTCAACGGCAATACCTTGGCGAGCATCTGCTTGGACCTCTGGGGTGGCGGCGGGCTGACCCTCCGCAGCAGCGTCCTCACCTGCGGCTCGGGGATTGCCCAGTCCTCCGAGTCTCCCCTGACGATCATCGATAGTAGTGTCTCGACCGCAAGTGGTGGGGGTCTGCTGGCCAACAACGGGGCGGTTGTCCTCGTCAGGGATTCGACCGTCTCCCTCAATGCAGGGCTCTTCCCCGCCGGTTTCCAGGACGGTACCAACCTGATCTCTTTCGACAACGTCGACTTCGGTGGGGTGCGGGATGCCTCCAACCCCTGGGGGGAACCGAGCAATAGCTTCGATGTCCGTCAAAACGTGCTGCTCGGCGGGACGTGGCAGAACGGCGTCCCCATCCCGGACCTGAGCGTCACCCTCCGAGGCGATGACTCAGGCGCGCTGCTGTTTTCCGCGAATTCCGGGCCGACGGGAATCGTCAGCCACAGCCAGCACATCTTCAGCGCCAACGGCGTCGACGACCCGGTCTACGATGAATCCTCCTATACCTTCGGAGCGACCTTCTCGGGCACGACCGTCGAGCGCTCAGCGCTCCCTGACACCCGCGACTTCGACGGGACCGTCGTATTCACCGACGATGTCGTCCCCGACCTGGTGCTGTTCACCCCGACGCAGGACCTCGTCAGCAACGGCCCGGTCGAGTTCCTCGGGGAATCCTCCGACCTGCTCTCAGGCATCGACCACGTGAGCTGGAGCAGTGATGGCGGGATGAGTTGGAACCCGACCAATGCGTCGCCAGAGTTCAGCTTCACCATCCCCGATCCAGGGACCGAGACGACACTGGAGGTGCAGGTGCGTGCATCGGACGTCGCAGGGAATAGCGTCGAGCAGACCCGCATCATCACGTTCGACCATATTCTGCCGATGATCGATATCGACACACCGGTCGACGGCCTGACCAATGACGTCCCGGTATTGATCGCTGGGACGACCGATGGGAACGAAGTCACCGTCGATGGTCTTGCCGCGGTCGTCGAGGGCGGTCGCTTCAGTATCACCCTCAACCTCACCGAAGGGCAGCATCTTGTGACCGCAGAGAGCACCGACGCCGCAGGCAATCTAGGCCTCTCGGCCCTCAATGTCACCGTGGACCTTACTGCCCCGGCCCTTGCCCTCGATGGCGGTGCCAACCGCCTCGTCCCTAGCGTCGAGGCCGTCCTCATCTCGGGGATGACGGACACTGGGAGCATCGTGACGGTCAGCGGCCCTGCTGGAGCCATCGACCCACTAATCGTCGGGACCGACGGCCTGTTCAACGCCACGGTCACCGTGCATGAAGGGGAGAACCTCATCACCGTCACGGCGACCGATGGGGCGGGCAATGCCGCGACGGCTACGCAGACCATCACCCGCGACTCGATCGACCCGAGCCTCAGCCTCGACCAGGAGATCCCCGGCGTCACCAATGCGAACAACCTGACGATCAGTGGATCGACAGACCAATCCCGGGTGACCATCAACGGGGTGCAGGTCAACGCGACCAATGGTTCGTTCATCCAGACAATGGATCTCCCCGAGGGGCTCGTCACGATCACCATCGTCGTGACAGACGCTGCCGGCAACACGGTCACACTGACTCGACAGATCCTCGTCGACCGTACCGCACCCGTCCTCCAGATCCTCTCCCCGGCGGATGATGTCCTGACCCGGGCAGATCGGATCGATGTCGCAGGGATCGTCCACGGCCAGAACATCGTAACGGTCGTCGGGCTGCCGGTCACTCCCCAGATCGACGGCACGTTCAGCGTCTCGATTACCCTTCGCGAGGGTGAGAACCAGATCATCGCCCTCGCTGCCGACGGTGCAGGCAACATGGCCCGCGCCGACCTGTTGGTGACACGCGACACCATTGCACCCACGTTCGACCTCGATCCCCTCCCTTCGACGACCGATGGCCAACGGGCCACCTTCCGTGGACGCGTCAGCGAGCCGGTCGCCACGCTCACGGTCGACGGCGAGGCCGTCAACGTCAGCAACAATCTGACATTCGAGGCCACCATCGAACTTCGCCTCGGGCACAACGGTGTCCTTGTCGCGGCGACTGATGCCGCAGGCAACACCGGCTCGACAGAGGTCGACCTCAAGCGCGAGCTCGCCGCCGGGGCGGAAGGCAGCGTGACCACGCCCAGCCTGATGATGTTCATCGTCTTGGGCCTGCTCGTCGGGTTGTTGATCGCCCTGTTGCTCAAGCGGGGACGCCCCCCGACGGCAAGTGCTGCCCCTGCAGGGGGCGCAGAAGTTCGAGGAGGGGCAGCGCGGAACGGCCCGAGCACTCGCATGTCTCGCCTCGCGCGGCCACGGATGGGCTGGGTGGGATCGTTGGCACTGGTTGCGCTGCTGCTGGTCTCCCCCCTGGCAAGCTTCCCAGCCTTGGCGCTCAATGACCCCCCGGTGAGTGGAGGTGTGGTGACCGGTGATTGGATCGTCGAGAACACCTTCACCTCCGACCCGGGCGCATTCTTCCAGGTTGATGGAGACCTCATCATTTCAGATGGCGGCCATCTGACCCTCCAGGCCGGTGCATCAATCGATCTTTATGGAGACCTCACCATCGAAGATGGCGGGACCCTCACGACGGTCAGTGCTGCACTCTTCTGGCAGGACTTCGGCCAGCGATTGGTCGTCGAGGATGGCGGTACCGCGGAGTTCACCAGTTCTGTGAGTGATGTCGGGTTCTGGGGATTTGGCTGGACGTTCCGAGCGGACCCGGGCTCGACATTGACCGTGACCTCGAGCCGGTTCGACCATATCGGCATCGATACCGCAGACTGGTGTGAGTACGGCTTCTGCATCCGCACGGATGACGTAACCATCGACGGACTCTTCCTCAATAACCCCAACGGAGGGGGCCTTCAGATCGACGGCGCGACGATCACTGCCGAGGACGTGGAGGTCTACGATCCGTCTGGGAATGCCTTCCACATCGAAGACTCGACCGTGACGTTGACCAATTCGACCTTCAATTGCGCGTCGGGGTGGAACAATCTTGAGAACATGATCTTCGACTCCGACGTCACCTTCACCGACACCCAGCTGACCCAGCTGTATGACATCGATGCGACGAACTCTGACATCCTGGTGATCAATGGGGAGTGGTCCAACAACCTCGGAGATTGGGAATTCGAGGGCGCCCCTGGACGCAGTTTCGTCATGGATCGCACCGACGTCAACAATGGGTACGGGGACCCAACGTGGCCGGACTACTTCGTGTCGTTGCAGAACTACGAGGACGTGCGGCTGGATGACATGCTGATCCAGAACAATGTCAACTCGTTCGACTTCAGCCACACCACCGCGACGGTCACGGGGGGCGACGTCATCGGATCCGCCAATAACTACCAGTTTGGTATCACCGGAGGTTCTGATGTCACCTTCGACCAAGTCGTTGGTCTCAGCTCGGACCAACTGTTCAATGTCTACGATTTTGGCGACGGAAGCCAGAACACTGTGACCATCGATGGCCTGCAAGCCTCAGGTGCGATCACGAGCATCCTGGTGGCAAACGGTGACGGCGATCGCATCACTATCCGCGATTCGACCATCACCGGGCCGTTCAATGATCCCAGCTCACCCCCAGTGATCTTGATCTCGGGTCAAGGGACCAGTTCGGTCGAGATCGACGGGTTGGACATGTCCCACCTGGCGGGGGGCATCTTCTTGGGGGGTTTCCAGACCGGCCGGATCGTCAATTCCAACTTCCTCGACCTCAACAGCGGACGGACGGATGACCAGGACCTCGCCAGCATCAACGGTGAAGATGGCGGGGACCTGTTGATCCAGAACGTCAGTATCGACGCTGATGCGCACCATGCAGTCTTCGCCGTTGACGTGACCAATGTCACGCTGCAGGACGCGACGTTGACGAACAATTCTCAACGCGCCGGAGGTTCCTATGCTCGATGGTTGAATGGCTGCTTCTGCGCTGAGGTGGTCATGGAGGATGTCACCCAGGCGCGAATCAACAATATCGACATCACCGCTGCGGATGTGGGCGTTTACCTCCAGGATGGAGTCGTCGCCTCGGCCTCGGACGTGAGCATCGAGGGATACTGGGATGAGGGATTCCGGTCCGTGAACATGGATGAGCTCACCGTCGACGGAATGACCATCGACGCGGGTCGCGGCAGGGGCGCCAGCTTCATCAACGGGAGGGCCACCGTCACGGACCTGACGATCGACAGCCCCATGAACGAGGGGGTGTTCCTTCAAAACCTTCAGGGCCCGACCCTCACGAACCTCCAGGTCACTGCCCGGGATCGCGGCCTGTGGTTCGACGGTCTACCATCGATGACGACCATCGACGACAGCTCGATCGAGTCGGACGTAGGCGAAAGTGCTGCTGTGTGGCAATCCCGGGTCATCGCGCATGACACGGACTTCATCTCGAACAACTTGGTCGGGTTGACGCTGCGAACGGACAGCTACGCCGAACTCCACGGCGGATCGATCGTCGCGCCCAATGGCTTCGACGTCTTGTTGGAAGATGATGACGCCTGGGTCCAGCTCATCGGGACGACTTGGACGGATTCCGACCTCAACCAGAGCATGTCGTGCTGCGCAGGTGCCACCAGTGGCGTCATCCTTGGGCACGAGGTCGATATCACCGTCGAATTCCCTGATGGGACGCCGGTCCCGGGAGCGGCCGTCGCCGCAGTGGACACTCGCGGCATCCTCGTCTCCGGGGGCGTCACCGATGGCACTGGGAAGGTCCTCGACCTTGCAGCACCCAGCAAGATCTACCTCGACGATTGGCTCTTCGGGGGTATCCGGACGCAGACCGTCTCTCCGATCGACTTCACAGCGACCCTTGGAGAGGTCTCGGCGACCGTCTCCCGCGACCCTGCGGCAACCCCTTCGGTGACCATCGTGCTGCCCGATGACACCCCGCCCCAGGTCGAAATCGTCAGCTTGCTCGAGACGGGTGCAGCGCTCAACCTGACCGGCCTGGTCAGCGGAACGAGCAACGACTCCTTTGGGAACGTCGTCCTGGTGCAGATCTCGATCGACGAGGAGCAGAGCTGGCAGCCGACCGAGGGATCGGTCGGGTCGTGGTTCACCAATCTCACCTTCCCCGGTGAGGGGCTCTTCAACGTCACCGCGATGGCCACGGACACCGGCGGCAACGAGGTCACGGAATCGCGGTCCATCCTCATCGACCATAGTGGGCCGGCGATCTTCGTCGACTTGCCGGAGGACACCCTCTACAGCAACGCCGCAGTGCTCCGAGTCGACGGGATGATCGAGGCAGACGCCACGGAGTTCACCCTCGATGGGGTTTCGTTGGGCGAAAGCGACACCGCGTTCTGCCCGCCAGCACCATGCTGGACCGCTGACCCCAACGGGACGCTCGGCGGGATGTTGGGCTTCAGCATCCCGCTCCGCCTCTCCGAGGGCGAGCACCTGCTCTCCTTCGAGGCCGTCGACGGCGTGGGGAACCACAACCTCCTCACACGGACCCTGGTGATCGACCGGACTGCGCCGGTCATCATGCCAGACCTCGATGATGGCGCGATGGCGATCTCGGACCTGGTGATCAGTGGGACGACCGACGGGGTCACCCTGACGGTCGACGGGCTGAACGCGACCATAGAGAACGGCTCCTTCAGCCTCGAGGTCCACTTGACCGACGGAAGCCACGAGCTCAACCTGACTGCCACCGACATGGCTGGTAACGTCGGCACAGAGTTCCTCAACCTCGTCATCGACACTGTGCTGCCGCGGCTCAACGTCAGCGGCCCGCTCGCGCTAGGGAACCTCTCCCTGCCGTTGCTCTCGAACGCTTCGGTGCCGGTGCACGTGACCTCCGAGCTCGGGGACCCCGTCAGCATCTTCATCGATGCAGGCCTGGCGATCAGCATCCCGCTGGACAACAACGACACGGGCACCTTCGGCCTTCTCGAGGCCGATGGGCTCCACCATGTGCGAATCGTCGCCATCGACATGGTCGGCAACAGCGCGGCGTTCGAGCGTGACGTGGTCTTCGACCTGACCGCGCCGCGCTTGACGGTGATGTCGCCGAGTGACGGACTTGCGACCCGGCAGGCTGCCGTGCGGGTCGCCGGGGTCACGGAACCAGGGGTCCTCCTGACCGTCAACGGCCACAACGTGACCGTCGATGCCCTCAATGGGACATTCGTCGACAGCGCCTCGGTCCCCGAGGGGGTTTCCGACATCGTGGTGGTGGCCACCGACGCGGCAGGTAACAGCGCGAGCTGGCGGGTCTCGATCCTCTCGGACCGCACAGGACCCGCCATCACGATCGACGCCCCGGCGAAGACCTCCAAAGACAAGGTCAAGGTCACCGTGACGGTCGATGATGCAAGCGCGACGCTGTGGTTCCGCGGCCAGGAAGTCAACCTGACCGGAGGAAGTGCAGAGGTCGTCGTCGAGCTGCGGGAGGGCGACAACAACCTCTCCTTCAGCGCGTCCGACCCCGTCGGCAACGTCGGCACCAAGCAGACCACCATCAAGCGGACGGCGGGGGAGAACCTCGGGTTCGCCTCCTCCGCTCTGGGAGCATGGCTCTTCTTCCTGCTGTTCATCGTCATCGGTGCGGCGATCGGATTCGTCGTCCGTTCGATGGGCAACAGGCCGAAGGGACCTGCGCCTGCTCCGGCACCTGCGGCGGCACCATCGACCACTCCAGCCCCTGAACGCATCGTGCCGGTCACCAAGGAGAAGCCTCCAGTCCCCAAGACCGAAGGAACTGGCGACAAAGATAGCGGGGAGCAGGGCGAGGGAGACCACGCCGAGCCTGAGGAATTCGAGGACTTCGCCGAAGAGAAGGCTCCCGAGAAGATCCCGACCCCACCCCCGGCCGCGCCCATTGCACCGGCCCAGCAGCCTGCAGGAGCACCCAAGGCCACCAAAGAGACTGGCAAGTCCTCTGCGACCGAGCAGAAGGACGAGGACCTCGACTCCGAGATCGACGCGATCCTCAAGAAGGTGTAGGGCTACACCGGCGCACCCACCGGGGGGGCCCACTCGGCCCCCCCACCCCCCCACCGAGCACGAATCATGGTAGCACCGCGAATTGTGGTCCACGGTGGCGTCGGCTCGCCCCTGTCGTTGTGCGATGGCACCGATGCCGCCGCAGAGGCAGCCTGGGCAGTGCTGCAGCAGGGGGGCTCAGCCGTCGACGCCGTGGTCGCGGCGTGTGTCGTGCTGGAGGATGACCCGCGCTTCAACGCAGGGACCGGAAGCCGCCTGCGCATCGACGGCTCGCTCCAGATGGATGCAGGGGTGATGGACAGCAACGGGACCATCGGCTCTGTCGTCGGGATCGAGGGGGTGGCCAACCCCATCCGGGTCGCCAAGGAGGTGATGGCGCTGCCCCATGTGATCCTCTGCGGCGACGGCGCCACCCGCTTCGCGCACACCCGCGGGATCGACAAGCCGGCAGCGGTCACCCCCCTCTCCCGCGAACGCCTCGCCGAGACACGCAAGCGATGGAAGGCAGGCACGTACCCACCCTGGGCCAAATGGAAGGGTTATCCTGCAGGCCTCGACACCATCGGCGCTGTTGCCCTCGATCGCAACGGCCTGCTGGCAGCGGGCAACAGCACCGGCGGGACCGACTTCATGCTCCGTGGGCGTGTGGGCGACTGCGCACTCCCTGGGCTTGGCATGTTCGCCGGACCGGCAGCGGCACTGGCAGCCACCGGCGTCGGAGAGGAAATCATCACACGGGTCCTGTGCTATCGCGCCTATGCCCTGATCACCGGCGACGTCGATCGCCTCGACAAGCCGGCAGGAGCGTTCGGACCGCAACAAGCGATCGACCATGCGCTCAGCTGGTGCGCACCGGCGGTCCCGGTAGGTTTGATCGCCCTGACCCACACCTCGAGCGCCGTCGCTGCCACCGACCCGATGGCCTGCAGCGCCATCGATGAGAACGGCCGGACTGACGGTGCGACGCTGCTGTCCCGATCATCGCGAGCACCGCCACGAGGACCCAGTGACAACCCCTAGTCGGCGAGCCGTGCACCCCGTCCTACCCCTATGCTCCCCGATCGCATCTCGTTGGTCAGTCAGATCTCGGTCGCCTCCTCTTCGGCGCTGCTCCCGTTGTTTGCGTTCCGCATGGGTGCATCACCCTTCGAAATCGGGTTGATCCTGCTGTCCTACAACGCTGCCAACCTGTTGGGCGCATGGATCTTCGGACGCTACGTCGATGGCTGGGGTGCGGGCACCGTCTTGCAGATCGGGCTCGTCTGCTGTACGGGGGCCTTCTTCTTCCAAGCGCTGGCCTATGACGCCGCATCGATGATGGTCGTACGCTTTGCTGCAGGCTTCGCCGCGGGGATGTACCCCCCGGCGCTCTTCACCTACTCCTATGAGACCGAGGGTCGGCTTGGCCCAGCCGTCTCATTGGGAGCCGTCGGCGTCGGTCTGGGGACGGTCGTCGCGGGCCTGCTCGACAGCGCCTTCCTGATCTTCCTGATGGGTGGCGCCCTCTTTGGACTGACCGCCATCGTCAGCTTCCGTCTCCCGAAGATCGCGCGCACGCCCCACCTGATGCCGTGGGTGCCACTCTCGGTGATCAAGGAGAACGCAGGGCTGTACCTCTCGGTCTTCATCCGCCACAGCGGTGCGACTGCAGTCTGGGTGATCTATCCGCTCTTCTTGGCGTCGTTGGGCGCCAGCCCCTGGCTGATCGGGCTGATCCTAGGGATCAACTTCCTCTTCCAGTTCCTCGCCAGTTGGGGACTGGACCGATATCGATCCAGCACCTTGGTCCACTGGGGCTACATCCTCAGCGCGGTCGTCTTCGTCGGGCTGGCCACCGCGACCTCGCTCTGGTGGCTGCCACCGTTCCAGGCGCTGCTGGGGATCGCCTGGTCCTTCCTCTACGTCGGGGCGATGCGCGCCGTGATGGAGGGCAACCCCGAGCACGGCACCGCAAATGGACTGCTCCAGAGCAGCTTCCGCCTGGCAGGGATCATCGGTCCGCCCCTGGGAGGGATCCTCGCGACCTTGGGTGGCTACCAGCTATCCATGTGGGTCGCCTTTGGCTGCTGCATCGCCGCAGAGGTGACCTACCTCTTGACTGGGCGCTGGCAGAAGCTGCAGGGCCACCCGCAGCCACGCGAACTCGAAGGTGCGCCCAGCTCGGCGATGCACGGCTAGCCGCTCAGGTGGGCAGCTCCGCCATCGACTCTCGGACCTCTTCTGCCTTGGGTCGGGCGCCTAGGCGCTCGAACACCTCCGCGGCGTTCTCGAGGGCTTTGTGCGCGCGCTCCGCCAGGCCTTGGTCCCGCAACATCAGCCCGTAGGCGTGCAAGGTGGTGGCTAACCCCCACTGGAGCTGCTGGCCCTGCATCAGCCGTAGGCTGTCCTCGAAGTAGCGTTCCGCCTGTTCCCACTCCTTGCGCCGGTGGTGATAGATCCCGATGAACATGTAGCAGGAACCGACCATGTACTTGTCATCGGTGCGTCGGAAGATCTCCAGCGCCTGCCGGATGTACTCGATGCCCTGCTCGGCGTCACCCATGCGGAACTGGGTCTCTCCGAGGTTGCAGATGGCGTATCCCTTGATCGCCAAGTCCCCATTCTTGTCAGCGACCTGGCGGGTCCGCTCGAAGTACTCCAGCGCGCGGCGGTACTCGCCCTTCTTGAGATAGATGTCCCCGATGTTGTTGAGCGCCCGGGGCATCTGCGATTGGTCCTTGATCGCCTCGAGCAGGGCGAGGGCCTCCTCGTAGTACTCCAGCGCCCGGTCGAGGTCCGCGGCCAGTTCGTTGTAGGCGTTTCCCAGGTCGATCTTCGCCTGGGCAGTGGTGCGGCGGTCGTTGATCTGCTCGGCGACGGCGATGCATTTGTCGCTGTAGGCGACCGTCTGGTCGAAGTCACCGGTGCGCCAGGCGATCCAGGCCATGCCACTGTAGGTATCTGCCATCCCGTGGAGGTCCCCCAGGGCCTCCGAGGCTCGCAGGCCCGCCTCGAAGTGCTCCCGGGCGCTCTCCCACTCGTTGCGGCGTCGCTCAAGGTGGCCCAGCTGCCGGTGTGCCCGCGCCCGTTGGATGGTATCGCCGTCACACAGCTTGATCGCCTCGAGGTAGTACTCCTTGGACTTCTTCCAGTCCCCGGTGACGTCGCAGGCGTAGCCGAGCTTGATCAACAGGTCGACCTCGGCCTCATGGCCGAACCCCTCGACCTCCATGCCGCCCAAGGTCTCGATCGACTCGAGCGCCAACGTGTAGTAGCGCACCGCCTCGGTGAACCCAAAGGACGAGAGGGCCCGGTCGCCTGCAGCGATGGCGAAGGGCAGGCCCCGCGGGAGGTCTGCAGCTTCGGTGTAATGGTGTGCCAGGGCGAATACCACCGTCTCGGTGCGCCCCGCATAGACCTCCTCGAGGGCCTTGGCGACCCTCTTGTGCATCAGCCGCTTCTTCGCGCGCGACAGTCCGGCGTAGGCGACCTCTTGGATCATGTTGTGGGTGAAACGATAGGTCTCCCGTCCGGCGCGGTCCTCGACGATGAGCTTGGCATCGGCGAGGCTATCGAGGGCCTCGACGAGGGTCTCCTCCTCGACCCCGGAGCTGGCGAGGAGAACGTCATAGGTGAACTCGGGCCCGACGACCGCAGCCTGCTGCAGGACCTTGAGGGCATCCTCCGGTAGCTGCTCGACCCGTCGTCCGATGACATCCTTGACGGTCGTTGGGACTTCGGCGGAGCTCAGATCGACGGTCAGCCGCTGGGCGCTGGGGTCGAGGATGCCTTGCTCGGCCAGGCTCTTGACCACCTCCTCGAGGAAGTAGGGATTGCCCTCGGTCTGGGTGAAGATCTTGTGGACCAGCTCCCAGGGCACGTCGTCGCGCCCCAGCAGTGACGAGAGCAGCCGAGCGCACTCCTGTTCCTCCAACCGTGAGACTTCAAGGGTGCGGAGCAGCCCCTCGCGGCGCGCGCGCTTGATGAAGTCGACCAACGGCGGGCTCTCCTCGGGGACCTCCAAGTCCTCGGGTCGGTAGGCGCCGACCCACAGCACACGTCCCGAGCGGGTGTTACGCACCAGATAATGGAGCAGTTGGAGCGTCGCGTCATCGGCCCATTGCAGATCGTCGACCAGGAACACGACCGGACCGTCCTTGGCACGTCCACTGACGAAACCTGCGACGCTCTCGAACATGCGGGACTTCTCCTGGGTGAAGTCCACACGCGCCGCCGATGATCCCGTGGCAAGTGGCGCGACAGCAGGGCTGGGGCGGATCGCGCCCAGTCCTGCCAGGCCCATCGGCAGGCTGTAGCTGACCCGCTCACCGCCGCCCAGCCCCAGCGGGAGGTCGGGAGCTGGGCCCGAAGGAGACTCCCCTTCGGTCGCCCCGATGGCCTCCACGAAGGGATGGTAGAGTTCCACACCTTCACCCGGTAGGCACTTGCCCCGCAGGAAGACCACCTCGGGGTGGCCCGACACGAAGTGCTCGAGCAGCCGGGTCTTGCCCACCCCTGCCTCACCGCTGACCAACAGGAGCGCCCCGGTACCGCCTGCGACCGCTTCGAGGGTACGGGACAGCTCCTGCAAGGCCACAGTGCGGCCGACGAAGGTGGCTCCCGTCATGCTCCCTCCAGAGTCTGGCCAACCCCGTGCGATAGATAAGCCCTTGCGGCGCAGCCCCGGGGGCTCCTCCGTGCCCACGCTACGGACCTTCGGCGACCTCGCCATCGAACGAGGCCATCGTGCGCAGGAGGGCGTCGGCGATGGGCCGGGCACCGATGTTGACGTAGATGTCATGCGCCATCTGCAAGTCCACGCGAGCCTCGTCGAGGCGACGGAGACGACCCAGGAGCTTGCCGCGGTCTTCGAGCATCAAGGCGATCAACGAAGGGATGCTGAAGGGCTCGATCACGCGCAGGGCTTGCGAATAGAGGTCCAGCGCGCCCTCGCTGTTGCCTCTCGCTGCTTCCAGCGCGGCCTCGACGCTGGTGGTCTGCGCCAGGCCGATGTGGTCCTCGACCTCCGTGAGCATCGATCGCGCATCGGAGAGGCAGGCCGCAGCCTCGTCGAGGCGACCTTGGAGGATGTAGGCGCGCGCCAGGGTGAAGAGGACCCATCCCTTGGCGCGCCCCGCTCCCAGTGGAGCCGCTAGATCGAGGGCTGCGTGGAGGTGCTCGATTGCTCCGGCGCTATCCCCCCGGCGATTGCAGATCACGCCAAGGTTGTGCCGGATGCGACAGACCTGTTCGATGTCCCCGGCCTGCTCGTGGGCGACCAGGGCGGACTGGTAGTGGTGGATCGCCTCGTCATGCAGGCCGATCTCTGCCAACAGGTTCCCCAGCTCGACGTCCGTCTGGGCCATCGCCCGGGTGTCTCCGCTGGCGGCGGCGACCTCGAGGGCCGCTTGGAAATGGTCCTGTGCGGCGTCATTGTCCCCCATGCGCCACAGGACGTAGCCCAGGCCTCGCTGGGCGGCGGCGACGGAACGGCCGTCCCCCAGCTCCTCGGCCAACGGTAACGCCAATCGGAAGGCGCTCGTGGCCTCGGCCCAGGAGCCGCGCGCCTTCTCGATCTCGCCAATCTGTAGATGTGCCGCGAGCAACAGGTCCGTCCGCTCGACCGTCTGCGCCAGTTGCAGCAGGGTCACGAGCGCATCCTTGGCCTCTTGCCAGTGGTTGAGCAGCGCTGCCGTGGTGCCCACGCGAAGGAGCAGCTCCGCTTCCTCCTCCTGGCGCTCCGCCCGTTCGACGGGCAACCGTTGGACCATCTCGAGTGCACGATGGTAGGCCACCAGCGCTTGGGCGGGGGCGAAGCGGGCCTGGAGGAGGTCCCCGACATCGCGGTTGGTCTCGAAGGCGCACTCAGGGACCATCCCGCGGTAGGCGTGATCGGCCAACCGCAGCAGGCGCGCCTCGCGTCGCGCCGGATCGCGGGAACGCTGCCACAGCGGCTCGAGGGCGACTGCGGCTTTCTTGTGCAGCAGGCGGACACGGGCGCGACTGAGCCTGCCGTAGAGGACCTCCCGCACCTGCGGTCGGACGAACCGCAACCGCGCCTGGGGGCCGACGACCTCCTCGAGCAGCCGGCGCTCGAGCAAGACCTCCAGGGGGTCGACGAGCTCCTCCTCACCGACTCCGGCCATGGCCTGGAGCAGCTCCTGCGAGAACTCCTGCCCCAGCACCGCAGCATCCTGCAGCAGGGCACGCTGCTCCTCATCGAGCTGGTCGAGTTGGGCCACCAGCAGGTCTTCGGCGGTACCGGGCAGGCGAAGTGATTGCGGGTCGAAGGTCTCGAGGTGCTGGCGGTCGAGGCGTCCTTGGGTGTGAAGGGTGTCGAGGACCTCGACGACGAAGAAGGGGTTGCCCAGTGTCAGGGTATGGATGGCTTGGACGAACTCCCCGCTGACCTCGAAACCGACGCATCCTGAGGCCAGGCGGTCGACCTCCCGCATCGTCAGCAGGCGCACCTCCTGCTCCTGGACCAGTCCCTCGCGGCGCAAGGTCGCCAGGGTCTCCTTGAGCGGATGGCGTCCCTTGGGCCCGGAGTCCATCTCCTCGGGCCGGAGGGTACCGATCACGACCAGCCGCAGCGCCGGGGCGATCCGCGCGATGGCCAGGAACAGCTGGAGCGTCGCGCGGTCTGCCCAGTGGAGGTCGTCGATGGCCAGCACCAGCGGGGCATCGGTGCCCAGTTGGGTGAGGACCTCGCGGACCACCCAGAACATCTTCTCCCGCTCTTGGGCATACTGCGAGGGCGAAGGGAGGTCGGGCAGCGTGCGCCGTGATGCGAGTGCCGAGACCGGTTCGGCGCCCTCGCTGGGTCGGCTTCCCAGGAGCCCGATCCAGCCGGCAGAACCGACGCTGGCGTGTGCTTGTTCGTCCCGCACCTGGCGCGATCCCGAGAGGAAAAGCGGCAGCACGGTGGCGTCGGCCGCGGGTGTGGCGCTCGGCGCATCCCGTGCGGTGGCGTCCTTGCTCGTGCGCAGCAGGGCTTCGATCGGCCCGAGGATCGCTTGGTAGGGCTCTTGGCCACGGTAAGTACAGGCGCCGCGCATGACCTGGAACCCGTAGCGTTCCTGTGCCAGCAGGAGCATCTGCTCGAGCAGGCGGGTCTTGCCCGTCCCCGCCTCGCCCGAGAGGAGCCACACCACACCCTCGCCCTTGATCGCGTCCTCGAGCAGCAGCTCGAATCGCTGCAACTCACGTTCGCGTCCGATGAGGGGGGGCGGGGGGAGTACCACGGTATGGCGTTCGTAGGTGGGACAGACCGATAAAGAGGCGGGTCTGTGGATACGGCTTGCCTTGAGCGGGATGGGCCGGGGCGGATTCGAACCGCCGACCGCCGCGTCGCTTCCCGGCAGGATCTGACGAAGTCGACCCTGTAGGTTGTAAGCGCGGCGTCATAACCACTAGACCACCGGCCCGTCGAGGGAAGGCACCAGTCCCATCGGAGAAAAAGGCCTTGCGGTCCCGCCCTATGGCGAACGTCGTCCCGGTCGGCTCTGGGGGCGTCGGTGTGCGCTGGTGCGGCCCCCATGCTGGCCACGGACGCGCGCCTTACGGCCGTGATGTTTGCTCACCTTGCGTCGGCGTGAATCCTCGAGGGCCAGGACCTTGGCTGACCACCACGCGCGGATTGCCAACACGGCGATCGCCCCGGCGGCGATCACCAGGATGATGGTGGTCGCGGGCTGCGGCAGGTCCAGCCCAGGGCTGCCGTCGATCGCCCGGGGAAGGGTCACGGTGACCTCCACGTCGCTGTTGAGCGTCACCTGCTGCGAAGCCTTGCGATGGCCAGCGACCACCTTGACCGTGTGGGGCGTGCGCGAGACTGCCCCGGCCCCATCATCGTACCACTGGAGCACCTCGCCACCGCCGGCGCGCCCCTGCTCGTCACTCTGTACCGTCCAGAGGAGCGCCGAGTCGACCTCGTGGAGTTCCACCGTGACATTGGGAGCAGCCCCGCCGTCGAAGTCCTCGACACGTACCAGCAAGGCATAGAGGGCACCGACGTCATGGATGCCTCCCTCGATGGAGGCGACCTCGTAGGTGGGAACGCCACCGTGCACCCGGAGGCCATACCCGACCTCACCGCGAATCGAGCCACCGGTGTGGATCAACGTGCCCTCGTCCATCGAGATCCCGTGGATGGCTCCACGTACCGTCGAGTCGCGAATCGTCAGGATACCGCCGGTGACATTGATCCCATTGAGGTCGGAACGCAGCGTCGAATCGGAGAGGCTGACGGACCCCTCCTGCTGTCGCAGGGCGACGACACTGGCCTCGATGTCGAGGTCCGAGACCCCAAAGAGGTCGCTCTGGGCGACATCGATCCCCACCCGCACGTGGTGCATCGTGATCTGCTGCACGCGGGGAGAGGCTTGGAACAACCCGATCCCGATGTCGGCACGGTCGATGGTGACCTCGCGGACGAAACCGTGGCCTCCCCGGAGGTTGAGCCCCTGGCGTTCGATCTGCCTGACGTTGACCCGTTCGATGCGCGAGGTCAGGTCGGCCCGCTGCAAGATACCGATGGAGGCGTCGCTGATGTTCGAATCGGTCACCCGTGGGGAGCCTCCATCGAAGACGATGGCCGCCCAGGTGGCATTGCGCACGGTAGAGCGTTCGATGCGTGCAGGGTCGGCGCGAATATTGATCCCCCCCTCGCCCTCGACCACCCCGCCAAGGCCGTCGATGAGCGAATCGGAGATGCGCAGGCTGCCATCGCTGACGACGATCAGCCGCGAATCGTTGACCGAGGAGATGGTGGAGCGCTCGATGCGCAGGGTCCCGCCTTCGGAGATCGTGAGCCGGACCAGCTCGCCGGGCGGTCCGTTGACGGTGATGGTCGCATCGCGGATGATCAGGGTCCCGCCCTGGAGGATGGTCAGGGATTCGTTGAGGGTGTGGTGCCCCTTCCAGATCTCGACGGTATCGATCTGCTCTGCCGATGCGCTCTGGGGCAGCCCCGATAGCAGGAACATCCCCAGCAGGACCAGAGCGATTCCCAAAAGGGCGGGGGAGCCTACCCGCGTCCGAAAGACTCTGGACACGTGCGGGGAGGGGCCGAGGATTCCTTCCATCGGGGCGCGCCACGCCTAGGGGGTCTAAAAGGCCTTGTGCTGCGACCTTGGCCAATGGCGCGGGAGCGGACGAGGCACGCTGACGACCCCTCAGGCGAGGGCTTCGAGCACATCCGCCTTGAGGACCTCGAAGGAGACTGCACCCTCGTGACGGGCGACGATGATCCCGTCAGCTGAGATCACGACGGTGGTAGGCAGAATCGAGAGCTTGTAGGATTGGTTGACCGCGCTGGTCCCACGGAGGTAGAGCCAGGTCCCGTTGGTGGCGGTGCGATAGGCTTGGAGGGTCCCATGCGCGTTGTCGGCCCCCTCGACGACCGTGACGGGGGTGTACCGGGAGGCAAGATCGATGTTGAGGCGGGAGATGTTCTCCAGGTAGGCCCCGCGACAGGCCTGGCAGTCGATGGAGACGAAAGAGACTACCACGGGCGCGCCGCGCAAATCGGAGAGCACCGTCTCCTGGCCGTCGATGCCCTCGAGGCGGAACTCGGGCGCATAGGCGCCCTTGTCGGGGGGATTGGTCAGCCACATTTGGGTCAGGACCAGCATCGCGACGACGCTGAGGGAGAAGAGGACGACGGGCACACCGACCACCCATCGAAGTGGCCAGGCTGTGCGGTCTGCGACTGAGGGGGGGGCTGTGGCCGCTGCGCTGGCGCGAGCGCGGACCCTCCGACCCCGCGAGCCAGAGCGTGCTCGTGCCATGCTACCGGGGAGCACCTCAGGAGGACGATAAACACTCTCGCGCACCGTGGCAGCGCCGCCCCGGGTCCGGGCCGGCTCCACGGGGCGCGCAGGGTGTAGCACGCGTCCGCACACCTCGTCGGGGGAGAGGAACGCCTCAGGGCGAGTCCAAGAGGATCCGCTGGGGGTGCGTGTAGACGTTTGCGGTGCCCTGCCGCAGGAAGCCGACTAGTGTGATTCCCATGCGCTGGGCCAGCTCCACGGCCAAGCTGCTGGGGGCCGAGACGGCGCACAGGATCGGTACCCCCGCCATGGCGGCCTTCTGGGTGAGGTCGAAGCTCAACCGACCGCTCACGAGGAGCAGGCGGTCCCCGCAGGGTATCCGCCGCTGCAACAGGAGCGCGCCGACCACCTTGTCGAGGGCGTTGTGCCGCCCCACGTCCTCTCGGAGCAGGTCGAGGCGACCCTCGCCATCGAAAAGCGCCGCTGCATGCAGGCCACCAGTGCGCTCGAAGACCGCTTGGTGGGAGCGGAGCTGCGGCTGGAGACGTTGGAGGGTCGAAAAGGAGACCGCCAGGTCGCTCACAATCGGGCCACAGCGGTCGGCGATGGCGGCGATGCTGTCGCTGCCGCAGACCCCACAGCTGCTACTGAGGAGGAAGCCCCGTGCCCGACCGGCGGTCTGCAGCAGCCCGTCGGGGGCAGACCGGAGGGTCAGGACGTTGTGGCTCGGCGTCGGTCCACTCCCCGGTGATTCCACGGAGGGCAATGCGTGCGGCGTGTGCAGGATTCCCTCGCCCCAAAGGAAGCCGAGCGCCAACTCCTGGTCGTTGCCAGGGGTCCGCATCGTCAGACTCAGCGGCTCACCGTCGACACGCAGCTCCAAGGGCTCTTCGATTACGACACTGTCTATCCGCTCGAGGAGGGCCCCTTCCCGCCAGCTGCGGACGCTGACGTCGCGACTCTGCTCCACCGGAAGCCTCCGCCTCAGGGCTGCAATCGGCGGATGTTGACGGTCGACACCTTGTACTCGGGGCACTTGGAGAGAACATCGGCGCTGCTGCTGAGCAGCCGATTGACGTCAGTCTCAGCGTAGTGGAAGGTGGTGAATACCTGCCCGGGCGCTACCCGGTCAGAGAGGAGCACGCGGATGGTGATCTTGCCACGAGCACTCTCGAGCGCGACGCGTTCATCCATGGCGATCCCCAACCGTCTGGCGTCCGCAGGGTTGACCTCGAGCAGGTCCTCCGGCTCGAGCGCGCGCAACTTGGTTCGCTGGGTCATCGACCCGCAGTTGTACTGGAAGAGGCCCCGGCCCGTGATCATCGTGAAGGGATAGGCTTCGGTCGGCTCTTCCCCGGGGGGTTCGTAGTCATGGGGGGCGAACTTGCCCTTGCCCCGGGGGAACTGCTTCTCGTGCATCACGGTCGTCCCAGGGTGCCGGTCGTTGGGCACCGGCCATTGGAGGCCCTCACCCTCGAGGCGGGCGTAGGTTGCACCTGAATACAGGGGGGTCAAGGCAGCAGCTTCGGCGAAGACCTCGCCCGGGTCGGCGTAGTGCATGTGGTAGCCCAAGCGGTTGGAGACGTCGCAGATGATCTCCCAGTCGGCGCGGGCGTCCCCCGGGGGGTCGACCACCTTGCGGATCCGCTGGATCCGACGCTCGCCATTGGTGAAGGTCCCGTCCTTCTCAAGGTAGGAGGCTGCCGGCAACACGACGTGGGCCATCGCTGCGGTCTTGGTCAGGAAGATATCCTGGACGACGAGGAAGTCGAGGGTCCGCAACGCCTGCTCCACCATCGCCGAGTTGGGGTCGGTCTGGGCGATGTCATCGCCCACGATGTAGAGTGCGCGCATCTGCCCCGCGAGCATCGCTTCGTACATCTCGGGGATCTTGCGGCCGGGTGCGGTGGGCAGCTCGACGCCGTAGGCCTCCTCGAAGCGCTTGCGCACCTTGCCATCACTGACCTTCTGATAGGTCGTGTAGGTCAGCGGCAGCGCCCCCATGTCGCATGCGCCCTGGACGTTGTTCTGCCCGCGCAGCGGGTTAATCCCCGTCCCGGGTTTGCCGACGTTTCCGGTGAGCATCGCCAGGTTGGCCAGTGCCATCACCCCATAGGAGCCGGTCTTGTGCTCGCTGACGCCCAACCCATGCAGACACATCGATGCGCGACTGTGGCTGTACAGGTACGCAGCCTTCCATAGCGCGTCGGGCGGGACCCCGCTGATGTCCTGGACATACTCAGGGGTGTACTTGGCGATGGTCAGCTTGTAGGCGTTGTACTCCTCGGTGCGCCGTTCGATGAAGTCCTTGTCGATCCAGCCCTCGCGGACGATCAGATGGCCCAGCCCATTGAGGACCGCGACGTTGGTGCCCGGGCGAAGCTGCAAGAACACGTCGGCGTCGTCGACCAGCGCGATGCGACGCGGGTCGATGACGATGAGCCGTGCGCCCCGGGCGACCGCCTGCCTGATCCGGCTGCCGGTGACGGGGTGGGCCTCGGTGACGTTGGCTCCGACCACCATCAAGACGTCGGCGAGGTTGATATCACTCAGGCTGTTGGTGGCGGCACCGGTGCCGAAGGTCTCCATCATCCCTGCGACGGTCGCACTGTGGCAGACTCGGGCGCAGTTGTCGATGTTGTTGGTGCCCACCGCCGCCCGCATCAGCTTCTGCATCAGGTAGTTCTCCTCGTTGGTGCCCCGAGCACTGCTGATGCCGCCCAGCGCATCGGGGCCATGGGCTGCCCGTAGGGCGTTGAGCCGCTCCTCGATGCGGTCGAGGGCCTCCTCCCAACTGGCGTGGTGGAGCTGGCCGTCGGCACCGCGGATCAGCGGGGTCGTCAACCGCTCGGGGGAGTTGACGAACTCCCAGCCGAACCGACCCTTGACGCAGGCGTGTCCGAAGTTGACGGGGGATTGCCCCACCGGTTGGAGGTTGATGATGTGGCCGGCCTTGGTCTGCGCATCGAACTGGCAGCCGACGCCGCAGTAGGAACAGGTGGTCCGCACCGACCCCGTGGGCGTGCCGGCAGCGATGATGGTCTTCTCTTGCAGCGCCCCGGTCGGACAGACGCTGACACACGCCCCACAGCTGACGCAGGGGCTCCCCCCAAAGGGGCCCCCGTCGCCGGCGATGACCTTGGTGTCGAAGCCGCGGCCACTGAGCGAGAGCGCGAACGTCCCCTGGATCTCGCCGCAGGCCCGCACGCACTTGACGCAGACGATGCATTTGGTCGGATCGAAGTCGAAGTAGGGATTGGAGCGGTCGATGGCCGACTCGTGACGCTCCCCGACGAAGGAGATCTTGCGGATGCCGCTGTCGGCCGCCTCGTCTTGGAGGGGGCAGATGTTGTTGGCGGCACAGGTCAGGCAGTCGGGGGGATGGTCGGAGAGGTAGAGGTCCATGACGTTGGTGCGCAGACGGGTCAGCGCCGTGGAGCGGGTGGTCACCACCAACCCGTCGGTGGCCTTCGTCGTGCAGCTTGCCGGGAAGCCGCCGCGCCCCTCGATCTGCACGAGGCACATGCGGCAGGAGCCGTAGGGCTCGAGCTTCTGGTCGTGGCACAGGTGCGGGATCTCGACGCCGACGAGCTTGGCCGCTTCGATCAGCGGTAGCCCCTCGGGCACGCGCACGCGCACTCCGTCGATGGTCAGGGCCACCGTCGGCGTGCCGCGCTCGAGCACCGGCAACGGGTCGGAGGCGACCCGAGGGAGTGGCACCCGCCCGGCAGGCGCGGCCATCAGGCCCCTCCCCCAGTGCGCTTGAGTCGCGCCTCGAACTCGCGCGGAAAGTGCTCGAGCGCCGAGAGCACCGGCGAAGGGGCCAACCCCCCCAAGGCGCACAGGGATGCCCAAGTCATCGTGTGCGCAAGCTCCCGGAGGCGGTCCAGGTCCTCGGGGGAGCCCTCGCCATCAAGAACCTTCTGGAGCAGCTCCTCGGCTCGGTGCGACCCGATCCTGCATGGGGTGCACTTGCCGCAGGATTCGTGTGCGCAGAACTCCATGAAGTGATGGGAGAGGTCGACCATGTCGGTGCGGTGGTCGTAGACGACGATCCCGCCGTGCCCGAGCAGGCCTCCGGCGGCCTTGAGCCCCTCGAAACTGACCGGAGTATCGAGCAGCCGTGGGGGCAACAACCCGCCCAGCGGGCCGCCACACTGGACGGCCTTGAGCTTGAGTCCCTTGGGCGTCCCGCCGCCGTAACCGCTGACGACCTCCCTGAGCGACAGTCCGAAGGGGACCTCGATGAGACAGGGGGTCCGCAAGCTCCCGCCCAGCTGCAGCACCACCGTCCCGGGGGAACCCTCGGTGCCATGCTTCTTCCACGCCCGAGCGCCGTTGCGCAGGATCCAGGGGATCGATGCCAGCGTCAGGACGTTGTTGACCACGGTCGGCTTGCGGAACAGCCCTGATTCTGCAGGATAGGGCGGCTTGGCGCGGACCATCCCGCGCCGACCCTCGATGCTCTCGAGCAGCGCGGTCTCCTCCCCGCAGATGTAGGCGCCGCCGTTGATGGCGACGCGCAGGTCGAAGGGCCCACCGCTGCCGAGCATGCGTGGCCCGAGTATCCCCGCCTCGCGCGCCTGGGTGATGGCGGTGCGCATCGAGGCGATCGCCGCGGGGTACTCGCCGCGGATGTAGACGTAGCCCTCGGTCGCACCCACCGCGTAGGCGGCGATCGCCATCCCCTCGATCAAGCGGTGGGGGTCACCCTCAAGGAGCATGCGGTCGGCGTAGGTCCCCGGGTCACCCTCATCACCATTGGCCACGATGTACTTGGGCGAGCCCGCCGCTGCGGCGGTGGTGCGCCACTTGAGGCCGCAGGGGAAGCCGGCGCCGCCGCGTCCCTGCAGACCTGAGGCGACGACCTCGTCGATGACCTCGGGGGGCGAGCGGAGGAGGGCGCGTTCGAGGGCCCCGTAGGCGCCTTGAGACCGCAGCGCCTGCAGGTCGTTCGGCGGCAGGATCCCACAGCTACCGAAGACCAATCGTTGCTGTCCGATCAGATGGGGATGCTCGGCAAGTGGCCCCAGCGTCGCACCGGCGATCCGGCGCCCCTGGAGGATCAACTCGAGGTTGCGCTTGGTCAGCATCGAGGTCCGCATCGGGCCGTAGGCGACGCGCTCCCCCGTGGGCAGCTCCACCTCCACCAGCGGCTCGAGGAAGAACAGGCCACGGGATCCGACGAAGGTGGTCGGAGGCGTCGCTCCGAGGGCTCGTTCGATGCGGTGCATCAGCTCGGTGTAGACCTCCATCGCACCGACCGCCCGGGACGTGGTGTCGTTGGGCAGGTAGAGCCGCGGCAGGGAGGTGTCGATGGGCCAGCTCTCGGCCCAGGATCGGGGGGCGGCCGACAGCGGCTGCGGGGGTGTGGTCTGGTCCTGGCTGGCGGTCTCGACCGCTTCGGCGGAGGAGACGCTCATTTGAGCCCTCCGAGGACCTTGGTCAGCTTCGCCGGGCTGACGTCGCCGATGACCTCCCCGTCGAGCTCCACCGAGGGTGAGCGTGCGCAGTTGCCCAGGCAGTAGACGGTACCCAAGGTGACGGCCCCGCGCTTGTCGGTCTGTCCGCTCTGGCAACCCAGCGCCTTCTGGGCTGCCGCGAGGACCTTGGGGGACTGGCGCGCGTAGCACGAATCCCCCAGGCAGACGCGCAGGACATGACGCCCCGGGGGCTGCGTCCGCAAGTCGGAGTAGAACCCCAGGACCCCGAAGAGCTCCGCCTTGGGGACGCCAAGCTGCGCCTCGATCGCCACCAGCGCCTCGGCGGGGACGTAGCCGACCCGCCCCTGGACGGCAAGGAGCGCCGCCAGGGCCGACGGGTGGGGCGAGGATGCCTCTTCGGCGACGACCGCTTCCCACCCCACGCTCAAGGACCCCACCCACCGCACTGGCGATGCGCCGGTGCAATCGGGGGCTGGCGAAATAAGGATTGGTGAGCCGAGGGGCGCAAGATTGGCCGCAGGGGGGAGGATGGCCCCCCCGCAGGGCGCGATTGCGCCACCTAGACGAGCCGCAGACGGCCAATCTCCGGTTCGCAGACCAGGCCCTTGTCCTGCAGCAGGTTGAGGGCTTCCTCGGCCAGGTCCCGGTCCATGCCCGCAACCGAGGCCTTGTCGATGATGTCCTTCCACTCGGCACCGGAGCCCTTGGCTCCCTGGAGCTGCTCGATGATCCCCAGGAGTCGCTCCTCATCAGCCTCAGTCACGGGCTCGTCGGCGACGGGGACCCGCTCATAGACGTCGGCATGCTCACGCTGGATCCCGAGGTTGCCCGCCCCGCCGTCGAGAGGGTCGCTGAGCGCTGGATCGGAGCGCTCCCCGGCGAACTCGGGCAGCACGTAGCGCAGCCCGTCAGCCAGCAGGTTGCGGTAGCGCGCCAGGTCCGGTGGTCCATAATGGTCGAGGGCGCGCATCACGCCGTCGGCCAAGGCGGGTGGGTAGCCCAGCTCGACGAGCTTGTCGATCGAGGGGGAGGCCATCCGGGTCGCCTCGGAGACCGCCTCGATGCGCTGTCGCATCAGCTGGCAGGTCTGCAGCACCCACAGGTCGCGCAGCGGCCCGTTGATGGGGGTGACCAGCTCGGCGCGGATGCTGACGTAGGTGACCCCCGGTTCCGGGGAGTAGACCCGCACCTTGCCGACGACGGCGACGAAGGCAGGCGCCTGCAGCCGGCTGAGGGCCGCTGCCGCCTCAGGCTGATACTGTCCGGCGCTGATGAAGTAGGAGCCTGTCGGGTCGGCGACCCGACCACGGTAGAAGGGTTCCTCCTCGGCGCCCATGCGTTCGACCTCGGTGAGCACGCCGCAGACGAAGATCCGGTTGATCCGCGCCCCCAGTGGGGTGACCAGGTAGGAAGGGGCACGCTCCCCAGATTCGGCGTACTGGAGGTTGCTGCCGTTGAATTCGGCGGCGAACGTCCGCCAGGCGGTCTCGCGTCGCTGGACCATGGTCGCCACCTCCTAGGCCTCCAGGTCCTCGAGCATCGCCCGGGCCTGGGCAGGCACGTCGATCGCGCTCTCTTGCAACTCCGAGGCGATCAGCATCGCGCCGTAGTCGTCGCTCATGACGTTGCCGATGACCACCAGTGGGCGGGCCACCAGCCGAGAGCGCAGCTCCTCGTCGATGACCCGCTCGTCACCTCGAGCCTCGGCCATCTCGGCGCACGCCTGCAGGTCACGTTCGAGGATGCGTTCCGTCAGTGCACGGTTGAAGACCACCGAGAGCGCTCCCGTCCCGTCATCGAGGACGGCCTTGACGCGCAGGTCGATGGTGCCCTTCTTGCGCCCGTGCGTGCGGCATTCCTGGTTCTGCAGCACGCGGTTGCAGTCGGGGCAGCGGGCGATCAGGCCCGAGCCAGGGCGGACGTCGACGACGATCCCCTCGACGGCGACCCCTTGGGCACCGCCGCGCTCCTCGACCTGAGCGACGGTCAGTCGCTGGGGTGCCCCCAGCTCCGAGACCGATGGCAGGTTCGAGGGGGCGCCCTCCGCGGCCTTGGTCACGGAGGCCCGCTCGTCGAAGTTGAGCTGGGGGATGCCCCGCCAGCCACGGACATACCCTCCGCCGATGGTCACGACGTCACCCGGCTGCAGGTGGTGGTCGTGCCAGCTGGTGAACTCGAGACGGCCGGTGGCGTCCCCGCACACCCCGCCATAGACGGTCTTGGTCACTCCCTCGACCTCGACCAACCGCTCGGTGACCGACCCGATCCGGACGGTGATGCTGAAGTCGCGTGCCCCCTCGCGCAACTGACTGACGGTCAAGGGCTTGCCGCCATGGGCCGAGGAACCAGTCGGAGCAGAGCTCCGACCGACGCGGGACGCCACCTCGGCGGGGACCTCGATGATCTCCCCGCTTGGGGCAATCCGCACCCGCTCGCCGAGGTTGAGTTGGACCTCTCCGCGGAACTCCTTGGTGTAGGCGTTGGCGACGATGATCGAATCATGGACCTCGAAGGGCACCGTCGCGGTCCAGGAGGTGAAGCGCACCACGCCGCTGGGGTCGCCGAAGTAGCCCTCCATGATGGTCCGTTCACTGCCGCGGACGGTGACGATCTTCGGTGCGACGCTGAGCACCTTGACCACCAAGTCGACGCTCTGCTCGCCGCCTTGGAGGTCGGCGATCCTCTTGCGCACCCCTGCGGCCAACCCGGTGGGGTCACCGCCGAAGTGCTTGACGATCGTCCGCTTGGCATCTGCGAGGGGAATCTTGTAGGTCCCGACGTAGTTGCTCAGCAACCGCCGGACCTCCCCCTCGTCGACTGTTCCCTTGAGCGCCCGGGTGATGTCTGCTACATGGGGCGCGAGTTCGTCCTGGTTGACCATGGTGTTCCCACCGGCTTCCCGATAGGAGCCGCCGATATAAGCGCGCTCTGCCCAGGGTGGCGCTCCCCCGAACCGCGGTCTTCACCGGGGGTCGTTCTCGTTGGTCGGTCAGCGGAGCAGGGTGGCATCGTAGGTCCATCGGGCCAGGAGGAACATCAACAGGAAGGCTATCGTGATCCCTACCATCTGCAGCACGATGTCGCCGCTGCCGCCGATCATCGTCGACCGCAGCCCGTCGATGGCCATCGTCACCGGTGAGAGGGCGACGATCGGGATCAGCGACGATGGCAGCTGAGTGTGATAGTCGAAGAACATCCCACCGGCGAAGGTCGCCGGGAGGATCACCAGGTTCCCGATGGATCCCAGTTGGTACCCCTTGCGCAACACCACCCCCATGGCCAGTCCCCCTGCGGAGAAGAGCAACGAGGTGACGAACAGCAGCGGAATCACCAGCAGCGTGGTCGCCTGGAGTGGGAATCCGACCACCACCGCCAGCAGTAGGGTCACCGCCAGCCCGTTGATCGTCGCCTTGGTCGCACCGGAGACGACCTTGCCGAGCACCACATCGGTGACCGTGACCGGACAGGTGAGGATGCCTTGGAAGGCGCCAGAATACTCCTTCTCGAAGATCATGATGAAGCCGACGTTGAAGAAGGCCGTGGTCACCGCCGCCAGCAACAGTACCCCCGGGGCGATGAACCGCAGGTACTCCATGCCCGCGACGGTGACCTTGCCCTCGCCGATGCCCCAGCGCAGCGAGAGCACCAGCAGCGTGGGGAATAGTATCACGTAGGTGACCTCAGTGTAGTAGGTGCGCGCGTAGACGTGCAGCTCCTTGCGGACGATGTGCACCCACGGGGGCACCTTGCTGCGCGGCAGGGCAGCGCGCTCAATCACGGGTCTCACTCCCCGTCAGGTGGAGGTAGACGTCCTCCAGCCGCGGCTGCCGCAGGTCGATGCCGCTGAAGTGGTCCGGCAGCTGGGTGACGACCGCGCGCAGCAGCTCTCCCTTCCGCTCGGTCTGCAACCGCGCGCGGCCACCGCGCAGGTCCAGCTCGGTCGCCAGGCCTTCTCCCACCAGACGGCGCAGGTCTGCCTCCAGTCGCGCCGCCGCAGCGGGCCCGATCGCCACCGCATCCCACGTGAGCTCGAGCACGCCGCTGGCGGGCAGGCGCGCGCGCAACTGCGCGGGGGTGCCCAGCGCCACCAAGCGGCCGGCGTCGATGATGCCGATGCGGTCGCAGAGCAGCTCCGCCTCGTCGAGATGGTGGGTCGTCAGCAGCACGGTCAGCCCCTTGCGGCGCAGCTGCATGATGCGGTCCCAGACCTTGCGCCGCGACTGCGGGTCCAGTCCGGTGGTGGGCTCATCGAGGAAGAGGATGGGCGGTTCATGCAGCAACGCCTTGGCGAGCGTGACTCGCCGCTTCATGCCACCACTGAGCTCGCTGGGGAATGCGTGCTGGCGGTGGCGCAGGTCGATGAAGTCGAGCACCTCCTCGATGCGGCGGCGGCGGTACGCCGTCGGAAGGCGGTGGAGCTGCCCGTGGAACTCGAGGTTCTGCCGCACCGTCAGCTCGCGGTCGAGGGTGTTCTCCTGGGGCACGATCCCCAGGTGACGCCGGACGCCCACCGCGTCGACGCAGACATCGATCCCCGCGACGGTGGCGCTGCCGGCGCTGGGGCGTGTCAGGCCCGTCAGCATCCGCAGGGTGGTCGACTTGCCGGCGCCGTTGGGACCGAGCAGGGCGAGGATCTCGCCCTCGTTGACCTCCAAACGTAGGTCGTCGACCGCCACGAGGTCGCCGTAGCACTTGCGCAGCCCCTCGAGCGCGATGGCCACCGGGGCAGACGGCTCCATCCGCGCACGAGGCAGGAGAGGGGGCTAAGACCCTTGTGGCCGCCTGCGAGCGCGGGCGCGCCGTCGTTCGTTCCCAAGTCTTAAGACCCTCCCTCCGGAGTGGCGGCCGGACAGCCTATGCGAAAGATCACTGACGAAGACGCACTTGAGTACCATCGACGCCCCCCCGCCGGCAAGGTCTCGGTGATACCGACCAAGCCCACCGAGACCCAGTTCGACCTCTCGTTGGCCTACACCCCCGGCGTGGCGGTCCCCTGCCTGCACATCGCCAAGAACCCCAAGGACGTCTTCGCCTACACCAACAAGGGCAACCTCGTCGCCGTCATCAGCAACGGCACCGCCGTGCTGGGGCTGGGCGACATCGGCCCGATGGCTGGCAAGCCGGTGATGGAGGGCAAGGGTGTGCTCTTCAAGCGGTTCGCCGACATCGACGTCTTCGACATCGAGCTCGATGCCCGCACCATCGAGGAGGTGGTCGCTGCCGTCAAGGCGGTCGCGCCCACCTTCGGCGGCATCAACCTCGAGGACATCGCCGCTCCCGAGTGCTTCGAGATCGAACGCCAGCTCAAGGAGCTGCTGCCCATCCCGGTCTTCCACGACGACCAGCACGGCACGGCCATCATCAGCGGCGCCGGGCTGATGAACGCCGCCGAGGTCCAGGGGAAGAAGCTCAACGACATGCGGGTCGTCTTCAGCGGTGCCGGTGCAGCGGCGATCAGCTGTGCCCGCTTCTACGTCCGCCTGGGCGTCCGCCGCGAGAACATCACCTTGGTCGACAGCCAGGGGGTGGTGCACAGCGGGCGCACCGACCTGACCAAGGAGAAGGTCGAGTTCGCCCACGCCACCGACGCGCGGACCCTCGCCGACGCCATCAAGGGCGCCGATGTGTTCATGGGCCTCTCCAAGGGGGGACTCGTCAGCAAGGCGATGGTCGCCTCGATGGCACCGCGGCCGATCATCTTCGCCATGGCCAACCCCAACCCCGAGATCAGCTACGAGGACGCCACCTCCGTGCGCGACGACCTGATCATGGCCACCGGCCGCAGCGACTATCCCAACCAGGTCAACAACGTGCTGGGGTTCCCCTTCATCTTCCGCGGGGCCCTCGACGTCGGCGCCACCAACATCAACGAGCAGATGAAGGTCGCCGCCTCCCACGCGCTGGCGGCGCTGGCGCGCGAGGACGTCCCCGACAGCGTCATCAGCGCCTATGGCGGCAAGAGCCTGCGGTTCGGTCCTGACTACATCATCCCCAAGCCCCTCGACCCGCGGGTGCTGGTGTGGGAGGCCACCGCGGTGGCCAAGGCCGCGATGGAGAGCGGGGTCGCCACCCGCACCATCGACCTGGTGCGGTATCGCGAGGAGCTCGAGGCGCGACTGTCCGCCCGCTGGGGGGTCATGCAGCCGCTGGTGCGTCGTGCCAAGGCCGATCCCAAGGCGATCGTCTTCCCCGAAGGTGAGGAGCACCAGATCCTCCGGGCGGTGCAGCGCCTGACCGACCTGGGCGTGTGCAAGCCCGTCGTCTTGGGTCGACCCAAGGTCGTCGCGGCTCACATCGCCGAATTGGGCCTCACCTGCGCACCCAAGGTCATCGACCACCTCGACGACCCGCTCCGCGCACGCCTGGTCACCCGCCTGGTCGCCCTGCGCGGCCGCAAGGGGGTCACCCCCTCCGATGCCGAGGCACTGCTGCGCGACCCCAATTACTTCGGGGCCCTGCTCGTCGAGCAGGGGATCGTCGACGGCATGCTCTCAGGGTGGAACCTGGCCTACCCCGAGACGATCCGTCCGGCGCTGCAGGTCGTCGGCACGGATGTGGACAGCTCAGTCGTCATCGGGCTGTACGTGGTCGTGCTCAAGGGCCGGACCCTCTTCTTCGCCGACACCACGGTGAACTTCTCGCCCACCGCGGAGGTGCTCGCCGAGATCGCGATCCTCGCCTCGAAGGTCGCGAGGCGCTTTGGCGTCGAGCCGCGCGTCGCGATGCTCAGCTTCAGCGACTTTGGCAGCACCCGGCACCCGGAGGCAGACCGCGTCGCCCGCGCCACCCGCATCGCCAAGCAGCTCGATCCGGCCCTGATGGTCGATGGTGAGATGCAGGCCGATACCGCGCTGCTCGAAGAGATGCGCCAGGAGATCGCACCCTTCTCGACCCTGCAAGGGTCGGCCAACGTGCTGATCTTCCCCGACCTCGACGCCGGCAACATCGCCTACAAGCTGATCCAGCGCCTCGCCGACGCCGAGCTGATCGGTCCGATCCTGGTGGGTCTGCGCAAGTCGATCCACGTGCTGCAACGGGGCGACGACGTCGATTCGATCGTCCACATGGCCACCGTGGCGGTAGTCGATGCGCAGGAGCGCGCCCGCGAGGGGCGCTGAGGGCTTCCCGGCCAAGGTGGGGCGCAGGCTCCTGGGCGGCCCTTCGGACGAATGCTTAACTAGAGACAGGGGATTGGGTCGCCCCCTGACCGCTTCGCGCGATGCGAGTGCGCAAGGAGGTACCCGGTGGAGCCCTTCGACCCCGTCGCGGCAGCGCGGGCGGAGGCCAGCACCTGGCTGGCCGAGGCCAACCGCGTGATTGCGGTCGCGCACGAGTCCCACTGCCGCCTCGAGGAGGCGCAGACCTGGCTCACCAAGGCCACCGACATGGCCAACAGCCAGATTTTCAGCAGCGCCTCGATCTACGCGCAATACGCCGTCTCGGCTGCCAACGAGTCCATCGCCGAGGTGCAGCGCTACCGAGACCAGCTGGCCAGTCTCGCCGCCCAGACCAAGCAGCTGGGAGCCACGCGCAAGGACCTGCTCAAGGAGGTCACCACCTTGCTCGTGGCCGCCAAGGACGCCTTGGCCTCGGGGAGCTTGGACGACGTCCGTGAGAGCCTCGCCCAAGCCGATTCGCTGGTGCGCTCCTCCTACGCCGCCGAATCCTTCGAGTCGCCGACGATGGCCGGTGCGCGGCCAGGGTCGGTGTTCACCACATGCCCGGCCTGCGGCAACCTCACGCAGGCGGATTGGTCTGCCTGCCAGTACTGCGGCACGCCGCTGGCGGCCCATGGACCCCCGGTGGCGGTGTTCGCCCGTGGCAGTTCGATGATGGCAGCGGGATCCATCGCCGACTCCGAAGAGGAGCGCCCGACCCTTGGGTTGCTCCAGCTGGCCGCCACCTTCCCCTGCCCCGGCTGCGGCGAGCAGGTCGAGGAGGGGTGGAACGCCTGCCCTGACTGCGGGGCGAACCTGCGCCCCCCGCCCGTGGAAGCACCCGGCGACGCGCCGGAGCAGGAGGAGGTACCGCCGACCCAGGCGCCCCCATGGGAGCCCCCATCGCTCGAGCCTGCACAGCAGCCCATCTCCCTTTCCGAGGAGACGCCGTCGTGGGAGGTGCTTCAGCCCTCTTCGATGGCGATCCCCTCGGCCGACCCAGTCTGGCAGACCGGACCGCAACCAGCAGACCAGGAGGACCCCCGAAGCGGGACGAGCCAGGGGGCGGATGACCCGGCCTTCCGCCTGCACGACGAGCGTCGACCGCTCGAAGCACTCGATCCTGGTCCGCAGGGGCAGTTGCCCATCGCCGCGGCGCGAGTGGTCGAGCCGCCATGGGACCCTCTAGTGGCAGCGTTGCCCGGCACGACCCAGGAGACCGGGGGTGTCGGCGGATGGGGCGAGGCGGCCCTGGAGGCTGCACCAGCATCCGAGGATGCGACGCCCACCGCTGAGGCCTCCAGCGACGACCTCCTGGCCCGACTGCTCGCTGAGGGGGGGAGTGACCCCGACGAGTCGGAGCCTGCCCCCTCGGCCGGCTCCCTGGGAGGCTTCGCCTTCGTCGAGGAAGCGGACGAGGACGATGGCAGCACCCTGGCCCTCGAGCGCGCGATGACCCAGCTGGGCTCAGCCCACCAGGAACTCGACGACGAACCCTCGCTCCCTCCTCCCTCACCGCCGGCCTCTGCGATCGAGGCAGGGACGGCACGGATCACGACGGCCCCTGAGCAGGGACCAGCGACCTGCCGAGCGTGCGGCGAGGAGCTCGAGCCGGAGTTCGCCTTCTGCCCCGTCTGCAAGGTGCCGACCTGAAGGCTCGCCCTCCGGCAGCTCCTTTGCGGAATCCTCAGGCGGTCCCCGGCTTGAGCGGGGAGGATTAAGTATGGATTGTGCATTCCGGAGGCCTTGTGGGAAAGGAGGAGAGCGATGCGGGAGGAGCCGCATCAGCAGAGCAGGAATCCGCCACGACGTTCCCGCTCGACGAGAGCGACCAGCGGTTGCTCGAGGCCCTCAAGGTCGACAGCCGTCTGTCGTTCGTCGACCTCGCCAAGCGACTGGGCACCTCTGAGGGGACGGTCCGCAGTCGTCTCAAGCGCCTCAAGGACCGCGGGGTCATCCTGCGCTTTACGGTTCGGACGGCAGGCACGACCGTCAAGGCGTTCGTGGAGGTCTCGGTTCGCAGCAACACCAACACCTCCAAGATCGCCACGGCGATCGCTGCCATCCCGGGCGTCCAAGCGGTCTACGAGGTCGCTGGGGAGACCGACATCGTCGCATTGGTCGACGTCCTCTCGACGCTGCAGCTCAACGACATCATCGAGCGGGTCCGGCGGATGGACAGCACCATCTCGACGCGCACCCGCCTGGTGCTCAAGGAGCTCTGAGCCCATGCCCCTCCATCCCCCTTGCAACAACGCGGCGCTGCACGCGCCTGCCGACGGATCGAAGGAGTGAGACGACCATGGTCGAATGTACCGAGTGTGGAGCGACGCTTGCGATGAACGAGGACACCGAGGTCGGTGAGCTGATCACCTGCGGCGACTGTGGCGCCGACCTCGAGGTGACCGGGATGACGCCCCCGATGGTCCAGCTGGCGCCCCAAGAAGAAGAGGACTGGGGCGAGTAGGGCGGCAGGTCGCCCCACGTACATCCAAAGGCCCCGGGGTTCGCCGCCATGCGCTTGGGCTTGCTCTATGCGCTGCTGCGCACCGAGGAGAAGATGCTCCTCAAGGCTGCCGAGGACCGGTCGGTCACCGTCGAGAAGCTCAACGCAGCCCAGATGAGCTACGAGCTCGACCGCTGCGAGCAGCTGCCCCCCGTCGACGTGGTCCTCGAGCGGTGCGTCAGCCACAGCCGCGCCCTGTATGCGCTGCGGTTCTTCAAGAGCTACGGAATCCCCTGCGTCAACACCTTCGAGGTCGCCGAGATCGCCGGGGACAAGGCGCTGACCTCCCTGGCGTTCGCCGACCACAAGGTGCCCACGCCACGGACCATCGTCGCGTTCTCGCCGGAGCAGGCGTTGGCGGCGCTCGACACCATCGGCTACCCTGCAGTGATGAAGCCCGTCACGGGCTCGTGGGCGCGGCTGCTGGCCAAGGTCGAGAACGTCCAGCAAGCGGAATCGATCATCGAGCACAAGTCGGTGCTGGGCCACTATCTGCACTCGATCTTCTACATCCAGGAGTACGTCGACAAGCCCGGCCGCGACCTGCGGACCTTCGTCGTCGGCGACGAGTGCATCGCCGGCATCACCCGCGCCTCGGAGCACTGGATCACCAACACCGCCCGCGGTGGGCGAGCCGAGGCGCTCAAGGTCACCGACGAGATCGCCGACCTATCGGTGCGTGCCGCCAACGCCGTCGGGGGCGGGGTGATCGCCGCCGACCTGATGGAACGGCCCGATGGGAGCCTGACCTGCCACGAGGTCAACTACACCATGGAGTTCCGCAACTCGGTCGGCCCGACGGGGGTCGACATCCCCGGGCGCATCATCGAGTACGCCATCGCCCAGGCCCGCCGATGAGGGCTACCCTCGGTTGTCGCTGGTCCGACAACCTCCTCGGGCACCTGTCGCCACGGATTCTGTCGGTCCCCCTCGGAACGTCAGGGCGGCAGCCTGTCCCCCTGGCGCCAGCGCACCCAAGCCATTGTAGGTCCTCCTGGGGTCCGGCCACAATGGCCTGAGGTCACCAGGGATGCGCTTTGGTCTGCTCTACTCGCTGATCCGCAAAGAGGAGAAGCTCCTCCTCAAGGCTGCCGCCGACCGCGGGGTCGACGTCGTCAAGATCGACGTCGGGGCGCTGACCTATGGCCTGCGGGGCGCGACGCGCCTGCCGCCGGTCGATGTCGTGCTCGACCGCACGCTCAGCCACAGCCAGGCACTCTATGCCCTGCGGTTCTTCGCCAGCTACGGCATCACCACGGTCAACACCCCCGAGGTCGTCGCCCGCTGCGGCGACAAGGCCCTGACCTCCATCGCGCTGCAAGAGGCCGGGGTCCCGACGCCCACCACACTGGTGGCCTTCACCCCCGAGCAAGCCCTCGAGGCCATCGAGGAGATCGGCTACCCTGCCGTGCTCAAGCCCGTCACCGGCTCGTGGGCGCGCCTGCTGGCCAAGGTCAGCGACCGCCAGCAGGCGGAGTCGATCATCGAGCACAAGGCGACCCTGGGCTCCTACCAGCACTCGATCTTCTACATCCAGGAGTACATCGAGAAGCCTGGCCGGGACCTGCGCGCCCTCGTCATCGGCGACCAGTGCGTCGGCGTCATCGCCCGCACCTCGGACCACTGGATCACCAACACGCAGCGTGGCGGAACGCCTACCCAGATCGAGCTGACGCCCCAGATCAAGCAGATCGCCCAGGCCGCGGCAGCGGCCGTCGGCGGCGGCGTGCTGGGCATCGACCTGATGGAGCGCCCCGATGGCAGCCTCACCTGCCACGAGGTCAACCACAACCTCGAGTTCGCCAAGTCGCTGGAGGTCTACGGCATCGACGTGCCCGGACTGATCGTCGACTACGTCATCGCCTCGGCCAACCGCTGGCCGGGCGTCTCCGGCGTCCCGACGGTGGTCCCCAGTCCCCACTCCCGCTAGGCCGCCCCTGGCGGCTGCAGCCGCCGCGCCTGGTGGGCGCGGCGGCACGCCTTAAGAGGGGGAAGAGGCTGTTCGCCATACCTGTGCGGTGGATGCCATGCTTCGTGTCAACGTCCTTGGGGGCAGTGGCTACACGGGTGGGGAGGTCCTGCGCATCCTCGCGACCCATCCGATGGTCGAGGTCGGCATCGTCACCTCCTCCTCCAACGCTGGCAAGCCCCTGCACCAGCTGCATCCGAACCTGCGAGGCGTCCTCGACCTCACGTTCTCACCGCGCGAGAGACTCGACCACGCCGAGGTGCTGATGGTGTGCGTGCCCCACGGCAGGGCGATGGAGATGATGCCGCAGCTGCTGCAGAACGCCGACAAGGTGATCGACCTGAGCGCTGACCACCGGCTGCGTGACCCTGCCGACTACCCGACCTGGTATGGGATCACCCACCCGCACCCGGAGAACCTGCAGCGCTTCGTCTATGGCGTCCCCGAACTGCACCGCGAGCAGCTGCGCTCTGCCACGGCCGCCTCTGGTCCGGGCTGCATGGCCACGGCCGCCAACCTGGCGATGCTCCCGCTCTTCAAGGCCGGCCTGGTGGAGGAGCGCCACATCATCGTCGACGTCAAAATCGGCTCCAGTGCCGCTGGCGTCGAGGTCAACATCTCCACGCACCACCCCGAGCGGGCCAACGTCGTGCGCGCCTATGCGCCCACGGGGCACCGCCACACAGCCGAGGTCGAACAGGAGCTCGCCCCCTACAATGGCGGCCGCAAGCCCCGCATCGACCTCTCCGCCCACGCGGTGGACATGGTCCGCGGGATCCTGGCGACCTGCCATCTGCGCCCGCGCGGCGAGGTCACGGACAAGGACCTGTGGAAGGCCTACCGCGACGCCTATGGCGCCGAGCCCTTCGTGCGCGTGGTCAACCAGAAGGCTGGCCTCCACCAGCTGCCCAACCCCAAGGTCCTGCTGGGATCCAACTTCGGGGACGTCGGCTTCCAGCTCGACCCCCGCGGCGAGCGCATCGTCGCCTTTGGGGCCATCGACAACCTCGTCAAGGGCGCTGCCGGCTCGGCGGTCGCCTCGATGAACCTCATGTGCGGCCTGCCCGAGCGCACGGGCCTGGAGTTCCCCGGACTCCACCCGGTCTAGGAGGGGGAGGGCACCCCATGTTCGTGGTCAAGGTCGGGGGCGGGGCAGGCATCGACGTCGACAACGTCTTGGTCGACCTCGCGAGCCAGCGTGAACCCTTCGTGCTGCTCCACGGTGGCAGCGACGAGACCAACGAGGTGGCGACCAAGCTGGGGCACCCACCCCGGTTCGTCACCTCGGTCTCCGGCTACACCTCGCGGCGCACCGACAAGGAGACATTGGGGATCTTCAGCATGATCTACGCGGGCAAGCGCAACGTCGAGATCGTCAGCCGCCTGCAGCAGCTGGGCGTCAACGCGCTCGGCCTCGCAGGGGTCGACGGCCGCCTGCTCGAAGGGACCCGCAAGGAGACCCTCAAGGTCATCGAGGAGGGCAAGCGCAAGCTCATCCGCGACGACTACACCGGCAAGGTCGAGAAGGTCAACGTGGCCCTGCTGCGACTGCTGCTCGAGAACGGCTACGTGCCGGTGATCACCGCACCCATCCTCTCGAACGACGGCGAGGCGGTCAACGCCGACGTCGATCGCTGCGCCGCTGCCGTCGCGGTGGCCTTGGAAGCGGAGGAGCTGTTGTTCCTGAGCAACGTCCCGGGGCTGCTGCGGGACCTCAAGGACCCCAGCAGCGTGGTCTCCTCCATCCCCAAGGCCAAGATCGACCAGTACGTCGGCTTCGCCAAGGACCGGTTCCAGAAGAAGATCATGGGGGCGGTCGAGGCCCTCGACCACGGGGTCGAGCGGGTGGTGTTCAGCAGCGCCAACATCCCCACCCCGGTGCGCGCCGCTCGCAGTGGCGCTGGGACGGTGATCAGTTGAACGCACCGGAGGGGCAGCCGTTGAGCTTGGACCAGGTGCGGCACCTCGAGCAGCGCTTCGGCAGCGGGGTCTACCCGCAGCGCGACCTGCTGATCGTCCGCGGCCTTGGAGCGGTCCTGTGGGACGAGAAGGGCCGTGCCTACCTGGACATGGGGGCCAACTACGGTGTCGCCAATGTCGGCCACTGCCACCCCAAGGTCGTCGCGGCGATCACCCAGCAGGCGCAGCGGCTGATCTACGTCTCCCCGACCTTCCTCAACGACCAGCGGGCGCTGATGCTGCAGCGCCTGGCCTCCACCATGCCCGCCGGCTCGGGGTTGGTGCGGGCCTTCCCCTGCAACAGCGGCGCCGAGGCCAACGAGGCCGCCGTAAAGTTCGCCGTCGCAGCGACGGGCCGCACCGGATTGGTCGCCGCCAAGCGCAGCTACCATGGCCGAACCCTGGCCGCGCTAGGGCTGACCTTCAACCCCAAGTACCGCTCGGTGGTCAGGGACCTCATCCCCAAGGTCACCCACGTCACCTATGACGACCCCGAGGCGCTCAAGGGGGCGGTCTCGAAGGAGACGGCGCTGGTGATCCTCGAGCCGTTGCAGGGCGAGGGCGGGATCCACGTCGCTTCCGCGGAGTACTTGCGCACCGCCCGGGACCTGTGTATCGACCACGGGGCCTTGCTCGCCTTCGACGAGGTGCAGTGCGGGCTGGGGCGCACCGGACGGATGTGGGCCTGCGAGCACGCCAAGGTCTCCCCAGACCTGCTCAGCCTCTCGAAGTCGATCGCCGGGGGGCTGCCCATGGGGGCCCTGATGATGACCGAACAGGTCGCTGCCGCGATGCCCAAGACGGGCCACGGCTCGACCTTCAGCGGCAACCCGCTGACGGCGGCGGCAGCCCTTGCGGTGCTCGACGTCCTCGAGCACGACCATCTGATCGAGCATGCCGCCCATGAGGGTGCCCATCTGCTCTTCTCGCTGCGGCGCCTCGCCGACGAGCTCCCCATCGGCCGGGAGGGGCGGGGCATGGGCCTGATGTGTGCCCTGGAGCTGCGCAAGAAGTGCAGTCCCTACCTCAATGCGTTGGTCGGGGCGGGGATCATCGCGCTGCCCGCAGGGGCCACCGTCATCCGGTTCCTCCCGCCACTGGTGATCAGCCGTGAGCAGCTCGACGAGGCGATCGGCGCCCTCGAGCGCGTGCTGCGCAGCGAGGTCTCCGAGAGCGGTGGCGACGCCGAGGGGTAGGCCATGGCCCCCACCGAGCAGGCGCTGCAGGCGTTGTCGACACTCCAACCCTCGCTCGATGTGTTGCTCGAGGGGATGCTCACGGCGTACAGCCCTACCGGCGAGATCGGCCCGGTGGTCGAGCAGCTGCGTGCAGCGCTGCCCTCCTGGAGCATCCACCCGAGCACCGATGACATCGGGAACCTCGTCGCGACGGTGGGCCAAGGACCGGTGCAGGTCGCCCTGGTGGGTCACATCGACACGGTCCGCGGTCAGGTCCCTGTGCGCCGCGACGGCGATCGGCTCTTCGGCCGGGGCGCCGTCGACGCCAAGGGACCCTTCGCGGCGTTCTGCGCTGCAGCGGTCGCAGCGGTCAGCGTCGAGCCGCGGCTGCAGGTCCACCTGATCGGCTGCAAGGACGAGGAGGGGCCCTCCCACGGTGCGCGCTTCGCTGCGCCCCACTATCACCCGCACTACGCCATCGTCGGCGAACCCTCGGGGTCGGCCGCGGTCACGCTGGGCTACAAGGGGACGATCAAGCTCACCTACACCCGTCGCACCGATTCGGCCCACAGCAGCAACGGGGAGGCAAGTAACGCCCTCGATGACACCTTGACATTCTGGAACCGCCTGCTGGCGTTCCATAGCGAGCACACGGTGCCCGACAGTGCCTTTACGAGCCTGCAGATGCGCCCGCTGTCACTGCAGAGCGTCGATGATGGCATGGGCATGGAGGCGACGCTGCGGGTCGACTTCCGCATCCCCCCGGGCTTCGACGTGCTGAAGCTCCAGACCTTCGTCGCACGCTACGGCCTGGGCGGTGAGGTACGCTGGGAGGGATGGGAGGAGCCAGTGGTCGTCGAGAAGAACACCCCCCTGGTGCGGGCGTTCCTCGCTGCGATCCGCGCCGAGGGGGGGACCCCCACGTTCAAGAAGAAGACCGGGACGGCCGACCTCAACATCCTCTCTCCGCGGTGGGCCGTACCGATGGTCGCCTATGGGCCGGGGGACAGCCACCTCGACCACACGCCCACGGAGCACACCACCATCCCGGAGCTGACCATGGGTGCACGCGTGCTCACCCGCGTGCTGCTGCAACTGGCGCAGCGGGAGAGCGGCCAAGGTCGTGCACGCCCCTGAGCCACACCCTGCGCACATCCACCGTCGTCGGGCGTAGCGCTCAAGGGCTGCGACCCTCAACACCATCCGGTGGATGACGTGGAACATCGGGTCTTGACGTCTCTGGAGGATGACTGGGTCGCGGTCCAGCGGTCGATCATCCTGCCGCTGGTGCTGACGCTGCTGGGGATCTCGGCTGGGCTTGCGATCCTCATCGGCGCCCTCTACGCACAGATCCCGATCGTCCCCCCCCACGGCCTGATGATCATCCTGATCCTCGGCATCGGCATGGCCTCGCCCATCGGGGCGGGGATCTTCCTGTCGATGACGGGCGACCAAGCAGGGATCACCGCCGCTGGACTCCTGCCGCCGACGGATCGTCGCCTCTTCCCACCCGAGCGCTTCGCCCCGATCGCTGCGGAGCATATCGTCTCGGCGCAGCGTGGGGTCGACCTTCCGAGCGAACCGACGGTCCCCGTGCGCCTGACCATCGACGATGGCCGGGTGTTCCGCATGCACGTCCTTCGGCACGCGCTGCCAGCACTCGAGGAGTTCCTCGGACGGCACATCGAGGTTTCCACGTACGACCACGACGTGACCGCAAGCCCGAAATACCTCCCGCCGGCGTAGCGACGCGATGGCGGGCACCGAGGTCGTCATCGCCAGCGCGGTGCGCACTCCCATCGGGCGCTTCAAGGGGGCGTTCCAGCAGACCCCTGCCCCTCGACTTGCGGCAGTTGCGATCGCCGCGGCGATCGAGCGCGCGGCGGTCCGACCGAGCGAAGTCTCCGAGGCGTACATCGGCCATGTGGTGCAGGCAGGGACCTACCAGGCCCCGGCGCGGCAGGCGACGCTCTTCGCGGGGATACCGCCCAGCGTCGGTGCGACCACCATCAACCGCGTCTGCGGCTCGGGCATGGAGGCGATGATCCAAGGCGTGCGGGCGATCCGCGAGGACCCCAGCCGCATCATCATCGCCGGGGGCATGGAGAACATGACCATGGCCCCCTACCTGATGCCACAGGCCCGCATGGGCGCGAGCTTGGGCCATGCCCAGATCCTCGATTCATTGGTGACCGACGGCCTGTGGGACGTCCACAACGACGTGATCATGGGGACGGCGGGGGAGTTGATGGCCAAGCGGCTGCACCTCAGCCGTGAGCAGGTCGACGACTTTGCGGCGCGCAGCCACACCCTCGCCGCCAAGGCCACCGCCTCGGGGCGCTTCTCCAAGGAGATCGTCCCCGTCGACCTCACCGGCAGCAAAGGCAAGCTGACCACCGTCAGCGATGACGAGGGAATCCGCGCCGACACCAGCGTCGAGTCCTTGGCGCGTCTGCGCCCGGCGTTCGCCGACGATGGGGTGCTGACCGCCGGCAACTCCTCGCAGATCAGCGACGGCGCCGCGGCGACGGTGCTCATGAGCCGCGCTAGTGCGCACCGCCGCGGGATCGACCCGTTGGCGACCATCGTCGACTACGACCAGCAGGCGGTCCCACCCGAGGAGGTGATGTTCGCGCCCATCCCGTGCGTGCGCAAGCTCTGCGCCCGCACCTCCCTGCGCATCGATGACTTCGACCTCATCGAACACAACGAGGCCTTCTCCACCGCCTCGGTCGGCGTACGGCAGGAGCTGGGAATCCCGTGGGAGGTGTTCAACATCCATGGCGGGGCGGTCGCCCTGGGCCACCCGATCGGCTGCTCGGGGGCGCGCATCGTCGTGACCTTGTTGCACTCGATGGTCGACAAGCACGCCCACCGAGGCTTGGCGACGCTGTGCATCGGGGGCGGCGACTCCCTGGCGATGGTGCTCGAACGGTAGGATCCGACCTGGAGCGAGACTCCGCTCCACCTCAGGTGGATTGATGACGGTACTCCGATCACGGGGACACTCCCTGCTCTGCCCACCCCATCGCCCATCCCTCGATTCCTGCCGCAGAAGGCTTATGCGCTTCGAGGCGAGCAGCATCTACCCATGGCAGTCCGCAGTGCGGCAGTTGCACTCGTGATCCTGCTGCTCTCCCCGCTGGCTCCTGCCCTTGGGGTCCTCGGCCGAGACTTCCAGGAGTCCTCGCGCTCCCCAGCGCCCGTCACAGGGGTCCTTGACGTCCAAGCCCAGCGAAGCCTCGCACGTGGCCCGCGTGCCCTGGAGGCCGCCCTCCCGACCTGGATTGCCGACGACAACTCCTCGCAGTGGCTCTACCTGGGCACCGATCCTCCGGACCCCTACATCGTCGCCCACGTCCCGATCGCCGGGGGCGTGTGCACCGGCGAGATCACCAACACCCCAGGGGCCTACTATGCGCTGACCTGGGTCGAGGTGGTCGACGATTCGGCGGGGACCTACGTGGTCAACGAGACATCCGACGTCTGGGACAACGGCAGCTGGCGGATGGAGATCAGTGCCACCAGCAACCCGGGCACCTGTCCGCTGGGCTCCTTCCAGGGGGCTGGGAGCTACCGGGCGGTCACCGTAGGGGCGCGGCGACAGGAGACCCTCCAGCAGAGCAACCTCAACCTGTTCTCGGCCACTTTCGGGTATTTGCGCGACATCGACTTCCTGGGGACCGCCACCTTCAACCTCAGCGACTGGGCCGACGATGGCCTGGAGATCCTCCCAAGCCAAGGCGCCCTGAGCCGCTGGCCGACGAGCTGGGATACGCAACCCTTCGGGAACAGCTCCTTCTGGCCCACCACCGAGACGACCTTGACCACCTTCAACCGCAGCGTGTTCGTCGGCGGCGCCTTCTTCAACTCCAGCGACGAGTTCGTCAGTGAGACCCGCACCTACGACCTGACGACCACCGTCGTCGACATCGCACCGGTCACCTCCTTTGGCGTCGAGTATGACCCGACCTTCATCATGGAGGTCGACGGCGACATCCAACTGAGCCGCACCATCTGGGTCGGTGCCAACCAGTCCTCCAACGTCTCCGTGGTCGATGTCAACCTTCGGCCACTGCAGTTCGCCCCGTGCGCCAACAGCACGATCTATCGCCTCGACGGCGGACGCCTCAAGCAGGGGCCCTGCCTGCCCTTCGCGAACACCGGGCCTGCACTGGTGCCCCTTGGCCCAGGAGCGCTCCCCAGCGAGGTCGAGGTGTTCGAGGGGGTCTCTTCGACGCTGGGGAACGGCTTCAACCTCACCGCGATCGACCCCGATGTCGCGACCGTCGGACAGGTGCTCAACTTCACTGCCGCAGCGATCCCAGACTACCCCGACTTCGAGCAGGGGCTCGACGCCCAGGGCGCGATCCGTTGGACCCCCACCCAGCAGAGCGTGCGGGACTACACCATCCTCTATCACGTGCGTGACGACGCCGAAGACCCCGCAGAGGCGGTCTGGACGTTCATCCTGCATGTACGAAACCGCAACGACGCACCGCAGCTGCTCGACCCAGGCTTCACTCTGGGCCTCGGAGCACAGCTGGAGGGCAACGACACGACCGTCGCCTTGGGACTGACCGACCTCTTTGGCGACGCCGACCTCGAGCTGACCGATGCCGGCCAACCTGCCGACCCCGAAGAGGTGCTGCTCTTCAACGTCACCGCGACGGCTCCGCTAGAGGCGACGCTGGCCCCCAATGGTTCGTTGACGCTGAGCGTGCCTGACCTGAGCGTGCCTGCAGCACACGATGCGATCGTCCAGCTGCGGGCGACGGACCACAGTGGCGCCAACGCCACCCTCTCCTTGATCGTGAGATTGGCGCACCGCAACCACGACCCCGCCGTGAACGGCACCGTGGTGGTCAACATCCCCGAGGATGGCACACTCGACCTCGATGTGCGATCCGCTGTCCTCGACGCCGACCTCGACACCGAAGGCTATCTTGCCAATGATTCCCTGATCTTCCGACTGCGCGGTTTCAACGCCAGCGTGATGCAGGCCACGCTGCGCGCCAGCACCCTCAGCCTCGCCCCGGTGGCTGACTGGTGGGGCTCGACGTCGGTGGTCGTGCAGGCGACCGACCAGAGCGGACGGAAGGTCGACGTGCCGGTCGGAGTCAACGTCCTCTCCGACAACGATGCGCCACGGATCACCAGCCAGACCCCTACGGCGATCGACGTCGATGCAGCGGAGAACGTCGGTGGGATCCCCGGTGCACAGGGCACGGTCTTGCAGTTCGACCTGCAGATCGTCGATGCAGACGAGGATCCCCTCCAAGTGCTCTGGGAGGTGCATGATGCGCAGGACCGCATCCTGCGCGACCGCACCGGATCGAGCACCCGATTCTCCCTGGCGCTGGCCCCGGTGGGGGCATACTCGGCCAATGCCCAGGGGAGCAACATCTCCCACCTGCGGATCGTCGCCCGCATCACCGATGGCCATGGCGGCACGGCGACGACCCATTGGAACGTCACGATCCACGATGTCGACGTCCCGCCCCAACTGCTCGGGCTGCGGGCCAGTTCGACCGAGCTCCAGATCAGCCGCGTCGTGAACAACGCCAGCGGGATCTCGGTCACGGAGGGCCAACGGTGGCACCTCGAAGCCCGCGGCCAGGTGATCGACCCCGATGAGGGAATCAACCTCCAGGTCAACGACGACCGCATCGACCGCTTCGGGCTGACGTGGACGCTGCGCCGGCAGGATGGCACGACGGGCCCGCTGCTCCCCCGCGGGGATGATCGACCCTGGAATCGCACCTTCGTCGCCGGATCGGACATCCCGGTGGGCACGCACGTGCTCCTCGTCACGCTCCAGGACCCTGCAGGGGTCAATGCCAGCATCGAGGTCCCCTTGACCATCACCGCACGCACCGACGGCGGCACCCCCGGTGGCCCGGTGCAACTGGGTGCCGTCCTGCTGCCCTTGGCGCTGCTGGGCATCCTCGCCGTGGTCGCCGTGGCAGGATGGATGCTGTGGCGCCGCAGGAAGGAGCGACCCGATGGCGAGGAGCTGGCCTTCGCCACGGAACACCCGCAGCGGGCTGCGGCGCGCAAGGCGGCAAAGGCCCAACTGCAGCGCACGCCTCGGACCGATGATGGCAGCGACGTAGCCCCAGAGGCAGCCGGCGGGGCATTGCGTTGGGATGCCGGTGCGGTCGCGGCCAGCAAGGCACAGTGGGGTACCACGGATCCCGATGGGGCAGCGGTCGATGTCGACGATGAGGGGATCCTCTGGGAGGAGCTGCCACAGATCGCCCCGCAACTCGCGTACCTGGGGACGCAGGCGCCGCCCCCCAGCCGCGGCCGTGGCGGGCCGATGCGAGAGCAGAAGGACCGCACGGGGTACTACGCCGGGATCGCACGGGCCCATGACCGGTTGCGCGGCGGGGACCAGAGCGTCGAGCTCAGTGCGGAGACCGAGGCCACCCACGCCGCCATCGCTCGTGGGGAGATGCTCGACCATGTCGAGGTCACCTGTCCGCGCTGCGGGGCGCGGACGAGCGTCACCCCCAAGGGGGGAGTGAGCATCCTCCACTGCACTGCCTGTGGCCTGCAGGGCCGCTTCAAGACCGCGACGCTTTCTCGGTCCACCGGCACGGGCGCCGAGGAGTCCGCCGACGAGACCGAGATCGGGGTGCGCAAGGGCTCGCGCAAGACCGTCGGCCCCAAAACCGCATCGTCCAAGGGCGCTCCTGCTGGGGCAGCAGCGGTCCAAGAGGTCGAGGAGCCCCTTCCCGACCTGCCCCAGCGCACCGGTCGCTCCGCAGCAGGCGAGCTCGATGACGTCTCCGAGGACCAGTGGCAACGGCTACCCAAGAAGGCGGTCAACTGCCCCAAGTGCGCCACACGGATCCTCCTGGGGATCGAGGCCGGTGCCACCGCCGTCCCGGTGGTCTGCCCCTCGTGCGGTGCCAAGGGGACCTACCGGGTCCGTTAGGGTGTCGTCACCGACGTCGTCGGGGCGCCCCAAGGTTCATATTTGGCCCCCGCTTGCCCAAGCCCATAGGGGGAGCATGCGTGCGCATTCTTCAGAGCAGAGTCCATGAGCGCCAACCGACCGGAAGGACCCGACGACGACCCAAAGGCCAGCGGCAAGAGGAGGCTGCCATCGAGGGCTTCCCCCTCTACCTGATGATCCTGGCGATCTTTGGGGTGGTCGGGGCCGCCTTGATGCTGCAGCTGTTCAGTCAGGTGCAGACGCCGCGGAGTGTGGGCGATGTCGTCATCACGCCCACGAGCCTGGTGGTCAAGGACCCCGATGGTGACGATCGCTACACCACCGAAGAGGCGACGCTGACGATCATCGTCACCGACAGTGCCAATGACCGTGTCAAGGGCGCGACGGTCTCGCTCAGCGGCAACAGCATCACCGACAGTTCTGGGTCGCAGGTGCACGGCACGACCGACTCGAAGGGGATGGTCGGCTTCTCCGACCTGCACCTGGAGGTCATTGGCAGCCCACAGCCGGTGGTCATCAAGGTCGAGAAGGCGGGACTGGGCGAGCGGATGCTCAACCTGCCGGTGGTCAAGGAGTGAGGACACCACGGAGTCCTGCGGTGCGTCGGCTCTGCCGATCGGAGCAGGCAGTGGTCGAACTCCCCTTCGATCTGGTGCTGACGGTGCTGGGGGCGACGTTGATCGCCTCGCTGGGCGCGGCGCTGCTGGACGAGGTGTCGCTGCAGGCTGCCCGAACGGATGCGACGTCTGCGATCGAGCGACTGCAGTCCGCGCTCCTACGATTGGATGCGGCAGGGCCGCTGGGCGCGACGGTGACGACCTTCGAGGGCGGCGGCAATGGCGTGCACCGGGCCACCGACCTGTGGGTGGGATGTTCCCCAAAGGTCGAGGCAGGGCATCCCAACTGCAGCGGGGCCTACGTCGCCCTCGACTCCGGGAGCGCCCACTACGCCCCGTTCCATGACGCCGATGGGGAACCGGTGCTCTTGCACTGGGGCGACGCGATGGACGTCGAACGCAGCGGACCTGCCACCGGCATGGTGCACCTGAGTCCGGCGCACCTGCGCCTGACGTTGGAACGGCAGGTCGCCACGGAAGAGGGTGGTCCGAGGCTGACCGTGTTGCTTCGTGTGGCGGCGTAGGCAGATGCCGGACCGGTGGAGCGGACCGCGATCGCCCGCACAGGGGCGCAGCCGGGCTAGAGCACGGAGGACTTGATGACCTTGCGGTCGATCTTGACACCGGCCGGTGCGACGACCAGGAAGTTGCGCTTGAGCGCGACGAGGTCGCCGCCGGTATCCTTCACCGCCGTCTGCAGCTCGCTGGTGACGCGCCGCATGCTCAGCTCGTCCTCGGCGATGGGGTTGAAGTCGATTATCATGAAGGTGCCCTGGTAGATCAAGTCGATCAACTCGCGCAGGTCCTCGTACTGTTGCACCTCGGCGACACGCAGGGTGCCAGCGGGACCGCCGTCGGCAGGGGAGATCAGACCTGCCTCTTCGAGAGCCCCAAGGTCGATGAAGGATTCGGAAGCCTGGACCCGAGCCTCGTTGGGCTTGAGCCGCTTGAGGAAGCCCTTGGCCATGTCGCGCGCCTCACGGCGCAAGACGAAGGTACGCCCATAAAGGTGTCGCACCCTCGCGGAGCTTGCGTTCAATGGAGCCGAACGTCGGAGTAGCCACAGCCGTCCTGCAGTCCGAACTTGCCGCAGCACTTCACGAAGAGGCGCGTGGGGTTGAAGCCGTCGAGGACCAGCTTTCCGCCGCAGGCGGGGCAGGAGCCATAATCCGCCTTGAACGGGGCGGTGGCCAGCGGGTGCGCCGCCATCGACCCAAATGTCGGCCGGGGGGTCTTATACCTTCAGCCCCGGCGACGTCGAGGGGTCGAGCCGATGGAGAGCCAGGCCACCGCCAGCGGTTGGAGCGGCCCTGCACGGTGCGGCGCCGCGGCGTGTCGGCGTCGCACCTCGGCGAGGACCTCGACCTCCTGGGCATCGAGGGCGGCACGTCGCAGCGAGAGGGAATCGAGGCTCGATGTGCTCAGCATGCGCTCGCGGAGCAATGCGCGGCGGCGTTCCCCGGCAGCCGAGCGCTGCCGCACCAGCGAGGTCGTGTGCCGCTGGCGCATCGTCCGCTCCTCTTGTTGCAGCTGCGCCCGCTGGTCGGCGTAATGGTCGCGCAAGGTCCCCTCGAGGCGGTGCCATCGGTCGGCGCCCTGCGGCACAGGAGCCGTCGTCGACGGGGGGGCGGTCCTCTCGAGACGCCCCAGGGCCAGCGCCAACAGCTGCTCGAGGCGCTCGGGCGGAGGCGGTGAGACCGCAGGGGAGGGATCGGTGGTGCCGCAGAGGGCAGCGACCTCGGGGAGGGAGGGCAGGTCGGCAGGCAACGGCGACCCGTCTGTCCCGACGGCCACCTCGACCATCACAGGCGGGCTCCCGTCATCGGAGGGGCGCAGGGCGCACACCACCAAACCCTCGATGCCCTCGAAGCCACGCAGCCGCGCCGCATCGTTAGGCGGCGCCAGCAGCGCAGTCGCACCGCCTTGGAGGCTGCGCCCGAGCTCACGCTGCAGGTCGTTATCGGCCATCCACAGCAGCGGAGGGCCATCATCGACGTCGGCTGGCACCCCCGGGGCGGGGCAGGCGGCTGGCAGCCGCCACCGCCCGCTGAGCGCCCCGACCGATGGGTGGGTCGGCAACGTGACGATGCCCTCGCTCGGGGGCGAGAGCGGGAACCCACGAGCTGCGGCCCAGGCCAGGAGCCACTGGTGCAGGGCCAGGCTCAGCCCCCACTCGAGGGGCACGTCACCCTCGGCGGTCCCCAATTCGAGTGCTCCGACGGTCGCCCCCATCAGGTCATGGGCCGCACCGTAGGCGGCACGGGCCGCTGCAAAGCGCTCCCCAAGCTCCGCAAGTCCGCCGCTAGAGACCCCCTCCCCCCCCTTGTCGCGCACCCGCGGGTCGACGTGGGCTATGGCGTCCATGATGACGCGTTCGAGCGGCAGGTCGCTGGTGACCTCGCCCAGGATGAGATCGAGATCACCCATCACCGACTCGAACAGGCCGATCTTCTCCGCCAGGAGCTCGAGCACCTCCTCCTCGACCGTGCCGGCGCTGACGAGGTTGACCACTTGGACGGTCCGCTGCTGCCCCAGCCGATGCAGCCGCCCGATCCGCTGTTCGACGCGCATGGGGTTCCAGGGCAGGTCGAGGTTGACCAGCGTCGAGCACCACTGCAGGTTGCGACCCTCCGCACCAGCCTCAGTGCTCACCAGCACCGCCGCCCCGCCCCGGAAGGTGGCGATGGCCTCCTCCTTGGCCTCGGGGGAGAGCCCCCCGTGGAACTCGACGACGGCATGACCCAGCTGGCGCAGGTGGGCGCTGACCTCCGCTTGGGTGCGCAGGAACTCGGTGAAGAGGACGACCTGTCGACCCTGTGCCGCGCCGCCGCCGGCGGCAAGCTCGTCGACCAGTGCACCGACGCGGCGCACCTTTGTCGGTGTCGGAAGCGCTGCCAGGGCGGCCTGGAAGCGTCCCAGCTGTTCGCGCTCGACCCGCAAGTCCTCCTCCTGGCGCGCCAGGTCCTCGGCGGAGAGGTCCTCGACCCACCGTCGCGCAGGGTCGAACCGTGGCTCATCCTGCGTAGCGGAACGGGATCCTCCGCGGCGCGTCGGGGCAGTCGTCGTACGCCAGTCGAGCCAGAGCTCCCCCAAGGAGGTCAGGTCCATCTGCCCCAGCGCGGGCACCTGATCGGCCTGTCCTGCGCTGCGACGGGAACGGCGCTCCTGGGTCACCAGCGCTAGGACGAGTTCGAGGTGGCCATGGCGCGCCTCGAGGGCGTGGCGGAGCGTCGAGAAGCTCGAGGCGAGCATCCGCTGGTAGAGCGTCACCAGGAACCCGTGGGCTGGCCTGCCTTCGGCGCGCGCGATTCGATAGCGCTCGGCCAGATAGGAGGAGAGGTCGTCGTAGAGCGCCTTCTCGGAGGGTGAGAGGACCACCCGCACCGTCGAGGCGGTGCGCCCGGCGTCGACGAGGTCCGGCAGGGTCGCGCGACGGTTGCGCACCATCACGGTCGCCAGGCGGCGACGCAGTTCCTCGGCGCGTAGGACCTTGCGCCCGCTGGCATCGGCGAGGAAGGTGTGCTCGAAGCGCTCGGCGGAGCCAAGCACCAGCGGGTCGATCAGGGTCACCAGCGCATGGAGCTCCCGCAGGCTGTTCTGCACCGGTGTGGCGGTCAGCAGCAGCAACCAGGGCGCCCCCAGGCTTGCGACGAACTGGTGCGCCTGGGAGCTGCTCGACTTGAGTCGATGGGCCTCGTCGACGATGACGAGGTCCCAGCCGACCGCCTGGAGGTTGCGCGCGTGGGGTTGCCGTCGAGCGGTCTGCAACGAGGCGAGCACGACCCCCTGCAGCGAGGGTGAACGGACCGCCGCCCCGATTCCGTCGCGACCGTAGACCCACGGACGGAGCCGGAAGCGCGCGCGCAGCTCCTCCTCCCATTGTGGCAACAGCGCAGCAGGCACGAGCACCAGTGCCCGATGCACCTGCTGGCGCGTGAGCAGCTCGTGGAGCACCAGGCCCGCCTCGATGGTCTTGCCCAGTCCCACCTCGTCTGCCAGCAGAGCGCCGCGGCCGAAGCCGTGGATCACCCGGTGGGCGACGCCCAGCTGGTGGGGAAGCGGGCGCAGCCGGGCACCCAGCGGCGATGCAAGGCCTTGCCCCCGCAGATGCGCGAGCACCTGCACCGCCGCCAGTCGCAGCCGCAGCTCGGCACCGCTGCCCCAGATACCGCTGCGCAGGTGCACGGCAGGGGTCGGGGCTTGCGGGGGCAGGAGCACCTGCTGCGTGGGCGCGGTCCAGGGTGGGAGCACGGGCGCGTACGCCTCAGGGGCTGGGCGCTGCTGCCTCGCGTGCGCGGCCATCGGGTCGTGGAGCGCCTCGGCCTACTTCAACGCCCCTGCGCGGCCAAGGGGGCAGGACGTGCGCTCTTCACCGACGCCGCTGACGTACGAGCACCGCCGGGACAGCGACGCCCAGCAGGGCAAGAGCCAGTGTGAAGTCGGGGACCCGCTTGCGGCCTTCGTCGGTGATCTTGTTGACCTTGTCCTTGGCCTCGAAGCTGGTATGGGCGGTGTAGACCGGGTCGTGGACGATGCGGTAGCCCTCCCAGCTGGGGAAGGAGACCCCATACCAGAAGACCCCGGCGGTGAAGCGGCTCGCTGCGCGGGTCAGCAGGTCGTTGGGGCTGGAGAACTGCTTCTGGTTGGCGTCGCTCAGGGCGTAGGCGAACACCGAGAAGAGGTCCAGGCTGAAGGGTGCCTGGGCGCCGACGAGCCACAGGTCGACGAGCCGCGCGGCGAAGATCCCGTTGATCGCCGGGGTGTCGGTGGAGATTACGGCGTTGCCGTTGGCCTCGTCGATCTTGTCGAAGGTGCCCCGGAAGCCGATCTCGAAGACCGACTTCTCGGCACCCAGGCTCATCTGCAGGTCGGTCGTCGGTGCGGCGATGTTGGTCTTGAGCTTGACGCCGTCGGAGGCGCGCGAGAAGCTGAAGTCCTTGGAGGCGAAGACGGCGACGGTGTGCACCGCCGCGATTCCCCAGCTGGGGGTCAGAACAGCCCGCGGAGCGGTCTCCTTGCCCAGCACCCACAGCGTATCGACCTGCCCGAGGGTGTAGAAGGTCTCGGCGGCGATCGTGCCCTTGAGGTGGTCGTAGGTGATGTCGTAGCGGACCGTCAGCTCGCTGAACTTGGCGATGTACAGCGGCAAGGCTGCCGAGAGCAGTGCGCCGATCACCGAGTTGCCATCGATGATCTTGGCGAAGAGGTTGCGGTAGTGGACCTCGAAACGGTAGTGGTCGGTGCTGACCTCGCTGACCGGTTCGACCTCGACCTCGGGTGCGTAGCCCTCGAACCCTGCGACGTCGCTGACCCCGAAGGGGATGATGTAGTAGACGGGCTCGAGCCCGGGATCGGGCAGGCCGTTGCTGCCGCTGCTCGGACCGGTGCCGTTGCTGGTGTCGTTGAAGGCCATCAGGAAGGAGAGGATCGACCCGATGAACACCTCCTGGCCCAGGAGGGTGTTGTAGTGCAGCCCGAACATCTGGTAGGGGACGGTGCTCTGTCGCCCGTTCGGACCCGTGTGGACCTTGAGGTTGACCAAGAACGCCTGGGTGCTGTACTTGTTGAGGTAGCTGACCCCAAAGGTGGTGGAGTTGCCGTGGGTGCCGTTGGCATACGAGACCTCGGCGGTCCAGGAGGTCTCGGAGAAGGTGTGGCCGGTCAGGTCCTTCTCCTGGCCTGTGGTCCACGATGTAGGGGACGCGCCACCGAGCGTGGCGCTGCTGAGCACCACCAAGGCGATGAGGGTGGTCCCAAGGGCGATCCGAGCGTGCGCATCGGGCGCAGCGGGGGCGAACATGCTCCGAGCGACGTGCACGCCACCCTTGAAGGTTACGGGGGCAGGCGCAGGGTGCGCCTACTCCTGCGAGTCGTCGGTGACGTCGGCGAGGGAGCGGTAATGCCTCCCCTTGGAGGGGGACGAGGAGGGCGCCGTCTTGGCGGCCTTGCGGCGGCGCGGCCCGACGACGTAGCCGATGATGGTGATCGTCAGCACCACCCCGATCAACGCCCAGATGGGGACGACGTCGATGTCGTTGGTACCCTCGGGCCCGAGCACCTCGAAGGTCTGCCCGGTCCATCCATCGCCCTCGGGGGTGCCATCGCCGTTGACGGCGTTGACCGAGAGCAGGAAGATCACCTTTCCCCCCGAGGGGGAGGTCCAATTGAGCCGCCACTCGCGCTGCCCGTTGGTCGCAGCGCTGTGGCCGGCCTCGCGGACCTTGCCGTCGACCCCTGGGTACAGACGCACCTGGGGATCGAAGTCGGTGGCCGAGAGCACGCCTGCAGAGACCGAGAGGTCGAAGCCGCCACGTGCCGCGCCCTCGTTGGGATTGGGAGCGGTGCCGTTGCTCAGTCGGATGATCAGGGGATAGGTCGTCGAAGATTCGTACCGATGGGGAACGCCGACGATGCGCACCGCCAGCGTCGGGTCCACGCGCTGGTGGCACTCGAGGCCGCCGCACCCGCGACCGGCGCGTCCATCGATGCCGTTGATATGGCTGGTCCCTGGTAGGGGAATCAGCGCGCCGCTCATCAGCAGCAGCGCAGCGACGACGAGGGTCAGGTATGTGCGGCGACGGCGCAGCGCAGCGGGCCGCGACGACGTCGGCTCACCCCCCTCCAGCCCTGCGGGCGGCCCGCGGTCGCCCACCTCAGCTGCCGCCGGCCCGCTTGGCGAGGACCTCTGGCAGGACGTTGCAGCGCTTGCACAACCCGCGGAAGTTCAGCTGCTTGCGTGCACCGCAGCCAGTGCACTTGTCGACGAGCTTGCCCATCGCCCCTCCAGTCGGCTCCGCCCTATAAAACTTGCAGGCTCGGCGACACGGTCGCCTAGAACGCCCCGCCCACCCAGAGGCCCAGGGCGAGCACGCCACTGAGGGCCGAGAACACCACGGGCATGAAGGGATAGGCGCCGTCGGCGCCGACACGGCGCAGGAGCGGCGCCTCCAGCAGGTCGAAGAGCTTCACTAGGACGAAGAACAGGATCACCAGGATGGGGGAGAGCAACGCGCTGGCGCAGGCGAGCGCCACGACATCTCCGGTGGCAAGCCGGAACAGCACGCCGATGCGTTCGTGGGAGAGGAGGCAGAAGGCCACGATCAGACCGTACTTGAGCGCCAGGGAGAGGACGAGCTCGCCGGCCATCAGCGCGTCGAGGTTGATGATCACGTCGTAGACGACCAGCGCCAACAGGATCAACTCCCACGTGGTGACGAACTCGTGCTGCGCCGACATGTGCCGCAGGTCGCTCAGCGTCGCAGTGGCGAAGTTGCCCAGGACGAAGGCGATCCCCAGGTAGAGCCAGAACCCCAGGCGCGGGATCAGCAGAGACGCCAGCCACGGCGGGATCAGCGGCCACGGATCGATGGGGATCACCGGCAACGCGCCATGGCCCGAGCGTGCCTTAAGGTCCGCCACGGGCGCACATCCGTCGGGGCGACTGCCAAAGCCTTATCGCGATGGGGTGACCAAGGACGAGCGTGACCTCCGGAGCGCTCGACTGGATCCCTGCCGAGGTGGACCAGCGTGCCGTGCGCGAGGCCGCCTACTGGGAGCCCTACAAGGGGCGCGTCCGTTGCACCCTCTGCCCTCACAACTGCGTCATCTCCGAGGGCAAGGCGGGCATCTGCACCATCCGGGCGGTCCACGAGGGGCGGCTCTACACCCTCGTCTGGGGCACCCCCGCGGCGATCAACCTCGACCCGATCGAGAAGAAGCCGCTGTTCCACTTCCACCCCACGAGCAGGGTCCTCAGCTTCGGGTCGGTCGGATGCAACTTCAAGTGCCTCCACTGCCAGAACCACTCAATCAGCCAGCACCGCCCGGGGGATCGTGAGACGGCCTTCGTGCCGCCCGAAGAGGTCCCCGCGATGCTGCGCAAGAGCGGAGCCAAGGGCGTCGCCTACACCTACAACGAGCCCTCGATCTGGTTCGAGTACATCCTCGCCTGCTACCAGCAGGTCAAGGCGGCAGGCGGCTACACGACGATGGTCAGCAACGGCTACATCAACGCCGCACCGCTGGCCGAGCTCGCGCCGGTCCTCGACGCCGCCAACTACGACGTCAAGGCGGGCACCCTGGATTTCTACAAGAAGGTCAGCAAAGGCCGGCTCGACCCAGTGCTCCAGACGGTCGAGCGCGCGGTCGACCTGGGCATCTACGTCGAGCTGACCTACTTGATCATCCCCACCCACAACGACGACCCCAAGGAGTTCACCCAGACTGCGCAGTGGGTCCTCGACAAGCTCGGCCCGGACGTGCCGTTGCACTTCTCCGCCTTCCATCCCGACTACCAGATGCAGGACATCCCGCCGACGCCACCGACGACAGTCGTCGCGGCGTGCGATGCCGCCAAGGAGGTGGGCCTGCATTACGTCTACGGGGGCAACGTCGACCATGGAGAGTACGAGAACACCCGCTGTCCGCGGTGCAACACGCTGCTGATCGAGCGCCACTGGTTCGACACAACGGTGCGCAAGCTGGACCTGGGCAAAGGCCAGTGCGGCTCCTGCGGTCTGACGATCCCGGGGATCTGGCGCTAGGGGAATCCTCGAGCCCGCTTCGTCCCGGCAGAACCTTGAGGGGACAGGGGCCTGCCACCGCGATGGCACCCGCGGCAGGACCGGGCGTCGCCCCGCTGCCAGTGGCCGATGCGCGGTTGCAGGACGCCACCACCGAGCTGGAGGAGGCACGCAGCAGCGGCGAGCCTGACCGGCTGACCGTCGCGCTGGCACGCTACGCACGGGCCCTCGAATCGGTCGGCCACCCCAAGGACGCGATCTCCGTGCTCGAAGGAGGGCTGCCGGCGCCAGGATGCGGAGAGCGTGCCGGCGCCCTCTTCTTCGCGGCCCGTGCATGGGTGCGGTATCGGTTGCAGCAGTATGAGGGCGCCACCGAAGACGCCCTCGAGGCACTGGCGGCCTTCGAGGTTGGTGGGACCGTCCAACCTGAGGTGGCCGATTGCCACAACACCATCGCATCGGTGGCGCGCAGCCTATTGCGCCCCGACGAGGCGGCGATGCACTATCAGCGCGGCCTGGAGGCGGCGATGGCCGCAGGGGCGCTCGACCAGGAGTTGCGGCTGTTGTGCAACTTCGCCCTCCTGGAGATCGAACGGGGCCATCTGGGCGTCGGCTTGGACCTTGCCCGGCGCGCCTTGGGCGCCGCCGAGCTCGCTCAGGAGGACTACTTCTGTGCGGTGGCCCGCCTGCGCCTGGGACTGGCCTACTTCTACCTTGGGCGCCTCGAGGAGGCTGAAGAGCAACTTTCTGCAGCCGCCACGCTCTCTAAGCAGCTGGGTGCCACCCTTCCGCGGATCGACTCGCTGCAATACCTTGCCTGGGTCCGTGCCGAGCTGGGCAGGTTCGATCAAGCGCTCGCCAATGGCACGGAGGCGGTCGCCTTGGCGCAGCAGACACCCAGTTTCCTTGGGATGGCGTCGATGGTGCTTGCCGAGGTCCACCTCCTTGCCGACCAGCCCGAGCAAGCCCGCGCCCTCGTCGCCCCGATCGTCGCGACGGCGCACTCCCACCATCCCCCCGAGCGCTACATGGCCCAGTGCATCGGCGTACTCGGGCGAGCGGAGCTGGCACTGGGCAACAGCGAAGAGGGCCTGACCCGACTGGCAGAGGCCGTCTCCGACCCTGCCTTCTCGATCCACGACTGGGAGAATGTGCGGCTCTTGCGGATCACCGGGGAGTGCGAGGGGGCGCTCGGCCACAGCGCGCGGGGCCTGGAGCGCCTCGAGCGTGCCAGGAGCGCCCTATTGCAGATGGGCGCTACTCGGGAGCTCCGCAAGGCTGAGGCGGCGATCGCGGCGCTGCGCGACGCGCCGCCCAAGCGCTGATCACCCTGGTGTGACCGACAGCAGCTCGACGCGCTCGACTCCGCCGGGCGAGTCCTCGAGGATCATCCCCAGGCCAGGGGCATAGTACTTGTATTCGATGATGTCGGGTTCGAGGAGGGAGAAGTCCTTGGTCTGCACGATGTGCGTGTAGTCCCCCATCGCTAGGTGCACCGAGCCATCGGTCAGGAGCACCGTCGCCATGTCCTCGGCTTCTCCGCGCAGGTACTCCTGCCGGTAGGTGACACCGGGCAGGGGATCAGCGAACATGATGACCCCTGGTTGTGCGCCGCCGACACCGGCCTGCCACGAGCCGGCGGTACCCACGACCACCCCGTTGCGGTACTCCTTGGAGTCTTCGCCCATGTACCAGACGGTGCCGTCGGCATCCTGGGCGTACCAGTCGAGGGTCTCCTCGACCAAGCTGCCATCGACGGACAGGCGGTCGCGGACGATGGTGCAGGAGACTCCGAGGATCATCTTGTGCTCCGCAAGGACGACCATGACCCCTTCCTCGTGGCCTGCGGAGGTGGTGCCGCCGAACCGGAAGGTGGTGCCCGGGATGAGCGGGAAGTAGGGGTTTGTCACATTCTCGACGAAGGAGGCTGGGTCGATGTGCGGAGCATACGGGTCATCGGTAGGATCGAGACCAAGGGCAGGCAGTTCGTCGTCGCGGTCGTCTTGAGCAAGCTGGGGATAGGGCAACAACAAGCCGACGAGGACACCGGCGAGGAAAAGCGCTCCAACCGAGAGGGCGAATGCGTTGGTGATCGACGAAGTCTCAGCTGGGGGGGAGGCAGCGGCCATGTCGACGGCGAGTGCTACCCCGTTGAATGAAGCTAGCGGTCGCCGCCCCTAAGCTGGACTACCCGTTCGACTGGTCGGAAGAGGGAGCCTTGCCAGCCAGGACGCTGGGCCCATCATCATCCAGGAGCCCCGAAGAAGCGGTCGCGCTCCCCTCTGCAACAGGGGTCGCGACCTCGATGTGCGAACCGGCGTCGCTGGCCCCCGCACCGACGGGGCGAGGCCGACGACCGGTGACCCTGAATGCGATCATCCGGAAGGCACCGACCCAGAACATCCCAAAGAGGAACAGGGCGACGACCGCCAGCGCCAGGATATCGGACACGTCGATGACCAAGCCGCCACCGACGACGACCCGATAGGAGTCCGGACCGCCGAATTCGGGGGCGTACAGGCCGATCCCTCGGACATCCTTGGCGGAGAACCAGTAGTGGATGACCATCCCCCCCTCCTGGGAAGGGATCGCGCCCTTGTAGACCCCCTGGTCGTTGCCCCGCAGCTGCACCTGGTGGTCGGCATAGCGCTGGTACTGGTAGCCCTGCGGATCGCCCGATCGGCTGAGCCAGTAGTGGAGGGTGACGCCCTCAGGGTCGAGGTTCTCCAGATGCGTGGTGACGCTGACCTTGAGGTTCAGCTGCTCGCTGGCCGAGACGCTGCTGCGGCTCTGGTTGTGCTCGAGCGTCGGGACACCGATGTCGAGCGAGTCCCAGGTACCGCGGTGCGCCTGGAGCGCGACGTCTTGGGCTTTGAACATCCACAGGTTGGTCGCCGCGTTCTTGCGGACCGTGGGCAGGATCATGTCGGGCATGGGGTGGAACCCGCCCTCGGCGTCGGTGTTGAGCTCGACGGTGTAGGCCAGCACCCCATGGGCGCCGTAGAGCCAGTCGGTGATGTCCCCGCTCACCGGATAGAGGTCGGTCCCATGCTGCGGGGTGTAGCCCGTGAAGTTGGCCATCGACGTACCCACATCGGTGAAGAGGGCGTCGACCGTCGTGCGCTCGCGGGTGTACCCCCAGGGCCAGATCACCAGCCCTGAGAAGCTGTGGTAGGTGATCATGATCCCGACGTCGCTCTGGTGGTTGAACTCGTCCCCATCGCTGTCGAGGAAGGTCTTCCAGACCATGCGCATCGACTGTGTCTCGGGCTCGCTCCAGCCGCCATCCCAGTCCTCGTCGACGAGGCCGTCGCCGTCATTGTCCATGCCGTCCATCGGATCCTCGTCAATCCCGTTCCAGTCCTGCGGCAGCCGGCGCTGGTTCCACCAGTCGGGTGCCGGGAACTTCGAATCGCCGTCCTGGTCAGCGTTGTCATCGGGCCCGTGGTAGATGTCACTGCAGGGGTTGCTGTCATCGACGGTGCGGGTCAGTTGGCCACCCTCGAAGTACTGGGCGTCGCGGTTGCGGGCCCACTGCCAGGGATAGTTGCGGTTGGGGTCGACCCCGTCGCAGTTGGGGTTGAAGTTCCCGTCGCGGTTGTTGTCGCGCACGTTCTTGCGCCAGCCGCTGGTGGCGTCGCCCGGTTGGCTGATGGTATGGTCGTAGGTGACGCCATCGGGATTGAGCATCGGGACGATCCAGATATCCCGGTGATCCACCAGCCAGGTGATCCGGGCCTCGGACTCGTCCTCATCGTAGAGCCCATCGCCGTCGTTGTCGGTGCCATCGAAGGGATCCTCGTTCACTGCACCGTCACCGTCGTCATCGGTGGGAGGCTGGTTGTAGAGGTTGAGCAGGAGGGCGATGGTGTAGGTGGTGACCTCGTAACTCATCCATTCGCGCGCATGATGGTTACCAACGATGAATGCCTTGTTCCGATCGGGATGCTCGATGGCAGGGTCTTGGGTGATGCGCATGGCCCAGACCGTGCGCCCCTGCCACGTGGAGCCCTTGTCGGTCAGCGCGGTGATGTCATAGAGACGGGCGATGTCGCGGTGCTCGGCCTCGAGCCGGTGAAGGTAGGTGGTCAGCTCAGGGTATTCGAGATAGGTGGTGAACAGGTCATCCCAGGGGTAGAGCACACTGGAGTTGTTGGCCTCCTGCGATGCCGCGGTCATCGCAGCACTCAGCCCCACCGCCGGGGCGTCGGAAGGGAGAGGTTGTGGTTGGGGCGAGTCTTGTTCACCGATAGCCCCCAATGCCAGCACGGAGATGTTGCTCACGAGGAGGAGGAAGACGAAGAGGGCACCACCGGAGCGCTGATAGCCCTGCATCAGACCGCAGGAACCAAGGTGCCCGCCATCAAGATTGTGGTGGCCTCAAGGTCGCATCCCCACGCGGCGGAGGCGTCGGGATCGAGGGGGATGGACCCCCGAGCGGGCCCACATCCGTCGCCGCGGTGTCCACCATGGACCACCTCCTTTCGGTGTTCGATGAGGCAGGGCTGACCGCTCTAGGCCGGGGGGGAGGGCCCTCAAGCCCTCTCCCGACCGCGGCCATCACCGCTGGGCGGTCTGGGAGCTGCCCCTTGTGGGTCTGTCCAAGGGGAGGACACACCCTTCGGCAGCTTCGAAAGAGGGCCGGGGGCTGCCGTGTGATTGTGCACTGTCACACCCTACCGTGCAACATGATAGCACACAACGTGACACAGGGCCGTTCTGCGGGGGGAAGGCGCACGATACTGCGAGGTACATATAGGGGGCACGCACAGACGCGACTGGGGTCCCAGGGTCGGGACAGGGGCATCAGGCAATGGTGGTCGTCCGGTTCGAGGGCCCGGCACGGGAAGCCGTGATCCGCGCCTGCGCCATGGGTCGAGGGTTCTTGGTCGTGCGCGACCACAATCCCTCCCTCGCCACCACCTTCTGCCGCGGTTTCCTCGTGACCCTGCAACAGGCGTTCTCCGCCTAGCGGGATGTCGCGAGGGTCGGGGATGTCGCAACCGGCAATCGCCCCCGACCTCGAAGGAAACGGGCTACGCCACCAGCTGCGGTCCCTCCTCTCGGGAAGCCCGGCCCCACGGATGCTCTTCCGCACCGCCCCCAGCCACGTCCCGCGATTCTGCGTCGCCCTGCTCGAGCACCTGCTGGCCGACGGCAAGCGCCGCGGGATGGTGGTCTGCATCGACACCCCACCGAACCACCTGGCTCGCCTGCTGCACCGCCGCGGGATCGATGAGGGTCGTGTCACCTTCGTCGACGCCGTGGGGATGGTCGCCCCGCTTCCGATGGAACCGAGCACCAACGTCGGTGACCGCCTGCTCGGCGACGTCGAAGCGAAGATCAGCGCCGCCCAGCAGAGCAGCACGCCCGCGGACTTCGTGCTGATCGACAATCTCTCGGTGCTCGCCTGCTACTTCCCCACGGCGACGATCCGCGCGTTGCTCGACCGCCTCGAGGGACGGCAAGGGCTCGAGGTCTACGTGGCGGCACCCTCGACCCTGGCGCCGTCGTGGCTGCTGGAGGTCGCACCGGTGCTGCAGCCGGTCGAGATCGACCGCGCGGCGACGTCAGCGCCCCATGCGGCCTGAGCCGACCTACTGGATGCCCTGGGCCTTCTGCAGCCGATCGCTGTAGTCGACGAAGACCGTCTTGAACTCGGTGAACTCGTCGATGGCGGTGGTCCCTGCCTCGCGGCCGCCGTTGCCGGTGTGCTTGATGCCCCCAAAGGGCAGGTGGACCTCGGCACCGATGGTCGGGGCGTTGATGTAGGTGATCCCGGTCTCGAAGTCCTTGATCGCCCGGAAGGCCAGGTTGACGTTGCGGGTGTAGAGCGAGCTGCTCAGGCCGTAGTCGACGTCGTTGGCGATGCGCACGGCATCGGCGTAGTCCTTGGCCTTGATCAGCGAGAGCACCGGGCCGAAGATCTCCTCCTTGCTGATGCGGGTCCCATGGGCGGTCTCGAAGATCGTCGGGGAGACGAAGAAGCCACGGTCGTAGGCCTTGCCGCTCAAGCGGGTGCCACCGACCAGCAGGCTCGCCTCCTTCTTGCCCACCTCGATGTAGCGCAGGACCGTCTCACACTGCTGCTTGGAGCAGAGTGGGCCCATCTTGACCCCTGGGTCGCTGGGGTCCCCGATGGTGAAGGTCTCCAGGGCCTTGAGGAGCTTCTTCTTGACCTGTTCGTAGACCTTCTCGTGGACGATGAGCCGGCTGGTGGCGGTGCAGCGCTGACCAGCGGTGCCGAAGGCGCCAAAGAGCGCACCCTCGACCGCCAGGTCGAGGTTGGCATCGTCCATGACGATCTGGGGGTTCTTCCCACCCATCTCGAGCTCGACGGGCTTGAGGTGCGCAGCGGCTGCCGTGTAGACCGTCCGTCCGACGTCGACGGAGCCGGTGAAGCTGACCGCACGCACCCGCGGGTTGTTGGCCAGCTCCATCCCGACGGGATCGCCGGGGCCGGTGACCATGTTGAGCACCCCCTTGGGCAGGCCGGCCTCCGTGAGGATCTCGACCACCCGCGCGGCACACAGCGGCGTCGCCGAGGCGGGCTTGAACACCATGGTGTTGCCGGCGACCATCGCTGCGCCGATCTTCCAGACGGGGATCGCGATGGGGAAGTTCCAGGGGGTGATCAGCCCGACGACCCCGATGGGCTGGCGCACCGTCATGCAGAACTTGTCGCGTAGCTCGGAGGGGGTCGTCTCGCCCAGCAGTCGCCGCCCTTCGCCGGCGATGTACTCGAAGAAGTCGATGGCCTCCTGGACGTCGCCGTTGCCCTCGGTCAGCACCTTGCCCATCTCGGCGGTCACCAGGGCGCCCAGCTCCTTCTTGCGCGCCCGCATCAGCTCGGCGGCACGCAGGGCGATCGCCCCGCGCGCCGGGGCAGGGGTCGCCTTCCACGCAGGCAGCGCCGCTTCGGCGGCAGCGATGGCCGTGACGACATCGGCGGTTGTGCCCTGAGGGAAGGTCGCAAGCACCTCACCGGTGGCGGGATTGGTCGTCTCGAAGCGTGCCTTGGTCTTGGGGGTGGTCCACGCACCGTCGATGAAGAAGCCGTAGGTCGCTGCACCCATGTGAGTCCCTCGATGGGCGCGCAACACGCCTGCGCTAAAAGAAGCTGGTGGCGCGAAGGCGCCTCAGTGGAGCCACATCGGCAGGGGGTTGTCGTAGCCCAGCAGGCGGATGCCGCTGATCGCCGCGGCGTCGTAGGTGACTGCGCGCAAGGCGTCCCCGTCGATGGCGTTGAGGTCGGTGTAGCCGGCCGCGGCACTGATGGCGACCAGCTCCTCTTGCATCCCATGGAGGTAGTTGGCCAGCGAACGGGCAGCGGCAGGGACGTCGGTGATCGCTCCTAGCTCGGCTGGGGCGGCCGGACCGGCGGCGGCGGCGGTGGCGCTCAAGCTCCCCAGGGCGACGAGGGCCCCGGCATCGACGCCCACGGCATCGGCGCCCAGCCCCAGGGCCTTGAAGGCGTCCATGCCAGTGCGGACCGACCCGCTCACCAGCAGCTTGAGGTCCCCGTCGCGACCGGCGCCGACGATCGCGCGGCGCGCTGGAGCGATCGCGCCCAGCAACGGCAAGCCCAGCTGGTCGACTGCCCATTGGGGTTGGTTGGGCATCCACGCATCGAGGGTCTGGACCCACACGGCATCGGCGC
>JAHFTX010000031.1 GCA_023265395.1 Thermoplasmata archaeon | reverse complement strand
TTGGCCTTGGCGGCACCCCTCCGCTGGCGGGGAGGGTCTTGCCGCCTACTGGTAATCGACCTCGCCCTGGTGGATCTGGTCATCGGCGTCGACCGCAAGCACGATGAGCATCCCATTCCAGGCGGCGACGTCGAAGCCGGCGATCAGGTTCTCCTTGCCGCCGACGAACTCCTCCATCTTGGCCAGCGTGTCGTCGGGGGTGTGGTAGTAGGGGTAGGTGTCGAGCTCTCCGATGAAGAACACCGTCGGGGTGTCGATGTGCCAGAAGCTGACGTGGTCGGAGCGCCCAAAGTCGCTCTCGATCAGCTCGACCTTCCCCAGGTCGCGGGGCATGCCCATGCCCTCGTAGGTGAGGTTCTCCACCAACCCGAAGAGCACCGGGTGGTCGATCCCCTCGGTCATGTCGGGGCCGACCCAGCTGTGGAAGGTCGATGGGTTGGGGTAGCTGATCCCGGTCATGTCGAGGTTGAGGTAGAACTTGATCGACACCCCCGGCGGGACGTCATTGGTGACCCAGCGGTCGGACCCGTAGAGCCCCTCCTCCTCGCCGCCCCAGGCGGCGAACATGACCGTGTGCCGGAGGGGGATGTCGGAGAGGGCCCGTGCGTACTCGAGCATCAGCGAGGTGCCCGCACCATCATCATAGGCACCCTCGCCGGTGGAGCGGTCGTTGGCCGCGTCGTCGAAGTGACCGCCGATGACGATCCATTCGTCGTCGACCTCGCCACGCTTGATGCCGGTGACCACCAGGATGTCCCCCAGTGGTCGCGGGACGATGGGCCGGAACCCGACCACCCCACCGATCCGGTCGGACCACCGGTAATGGTGGGTCTCGCTCTCGTACCCCTGGGCGGTGAAGATCCCCTCGATCCACGCGGCGGCGGCGTAGTGGTCCCTGCGGCCCGTCTGCCGGTGGGGGTAGTTGGAGGTCAGGTACGCCAGGTTGTCATAGAAGCCCTGGCCGCTGACCAGCGGGGAGGTGCCATTGGTGCGCTCCAGTGGCGCCGTGGCGTTGCGCTCGCCCTTGACATAGGTGAGGTTGGTCATGTTGGTGCCCGTCTCGTTGCGGGCGGGCATGACCAGCGCTGTGAAGCTCCAGGTGCGCTCGACGAGCGTGACGTTGCGGGTGATGTCGAAGTAGGTGCCGTTGTCATCCTTGGGCAGCAACATCCACGGCAGCACCAGCGTGCCTCCGGCCTCGGAGACGCTGACGGTGAAGGTGGTCACCTCGCCGCCGGGGGCGACCGCGGGCTCGAGGTGCAATCGCAGCGGCTTGCTCTGGGAACGGAAGAGGGATCCGACGTTGCCGCCCAAGACCGCGGCGAGGACGACGACGGCGACGATCGCCACAGCGACGATGACCCCTCGACGGGAGCGCAGCATCGGCCTGCGCGGGGTCGGTGCCTGGTCGTCCATCGGCTGCCCAGGGTCGGGCGGGCGCTTTCAGCCTTGTGGTTGAGCCCTGGGGGGACAGCGGCGACCAGCGTCCATCCCTAGATCGGACGGCGCCGGGCGCGGACCTGTCGGGAGGGCTCCTGCGTCTTGGTGGTGCGGTCGTGAGCCACTCCCTTGCCGGGCCCCTTGTCCTTGGGCCGCATCGCCGAGACCCAGGGGCGGCGCACCGGCCCCTCGAGGGCTAGGGCCACCAGCGCGGCACAGACCGGGACCCAGGCGATGAGGTTGTAGATCAGGTGGATGACGATGTTGTTGCCGAAGACCCCGATGACGCCTGGCGGGCGCGGGTTGCCTGTCGCGAAGAACTGCATCAGCTGCACGCCGTGCTCGAAGGTGTGGTAGCCCTGGAAGGCGGTGGCGAAGATGATCGACCCGACCGCCCAGCGGTTGGACTGGCCCAGCCCGTAGGCCCACACGACCATCCAGCCCAACCCCACGAAGTAGGCGACGTTGTAGACGAAATGGACCCAGGGGAAGTCGAGCTGGCAGCCAAGCAGGCCGCAGGAGAGCGGGGGCAGCACATGTTGGTACCAGACCTGGACGTTCTGCACCGCATGCTCGAGCACGTGGAAGCCTTGGAGCGTCACCAGCGCCAGCAGCGCCAGCAGGAAGTTGCGCCAGCCGCTGGGGCCAAAGAGCATCCCGCGGAGCAGGCGGAGGGACCAGTGAGCGGACGTCTGAGCCATCGTCTCACTCCTCGGAGTCATCCTTGCCCGCAGCGGGCTTGGCCGCTGGCGGCCGCTTGGAAGAGGCGCGGTCCGAGCGGGGGATCAGGGCACGGCCCACCACGATCAGCGCCGCCGTCAGCACCAGCGGCAGTGCAGCCGCCATCAGGCTCATCTGCAGTGGCGGCAGCGCCGGCGGCGGGGCATAGCCGACCACGATGTCGCGATGCTCGACCTGCCTGTTGCCGCTGCGGTCCGTGACGACCAGGGTCAGGTTCCAGGTCCCTGTGAGCGGCAGGGTGACCTTGGGCTCCTGCCCAAGGGCCTTGACCGTCTTGTCGCCGAGGGTGAAGTTCCAGGCGTAGCTGAGGCCTCCGCTGGGCGTCGGGTCGTTGTCCACCGTGCCCTTGGCGCTGTAGACCGTCGTGACCGTCGCCAAGACCTTGGGCGGCAGGGTGAGGTTGACCTGCGGCGCGGTTCGGTCGGTGACGACCACCAGCAACCTGTCGGTGGCGGTCGCGCCGCTGCCGTCGGTCGCGGTGACGCTCAGGTGGTACGTCCCCGGTGTCGTGAAGATGTAGCTGGGATCGGCACCCTCGAGGGCGACGTCGCCGCTGGAGGTGTTGACGATCCAGCCGATGGTCAGCCCCTGCGGCGCCTTCGAGGTGACCTCTGCGTGCAGCTGCACCGGTTGGTCCTCACCGGTGACCAGCGAGGGTCCTGCCTGGACCATCAGGTCGGTCGATTCGACGATGGTCTGCAGCGGGCCGACGGGCAGGTCCTGCAGCAACGTGACGATGCCTGAGGGCCAGGCGATGCGCACCGAGTCGGCATGCAGCGCCGTGCCCAGGCCGACCTGCAGGCGGGCGCTGTTCTGGGAACCAAAGGCGCTGCCGGCGCGCACCTGCAGCGTCTGCACGTGCCCATTGGCGGAGACCTCGACGGTGGCGCCGATGGCGTCGCGGTTGGAGAGGGTCCCTTGCAGCTGCAGGCGCAGCCAGTGGACCCCCCGGACGTCGTTGCGGTAGAGCGCGTTGGCGCCATCGGAGTTCCCCACCCACAGGTCGGGGTCGCCGTCGTTGTCGTAGTCGGCGTAGGCGGCACCGGTGCTCTTGGCCATCTCCTCCAGTCCGGCGTCGGCGGTGACGTCGGCGAAGGTCCCATCGCCGTGGTTCTGGAAGAGGATGTCGTGGCTCATGCCCATCATCCCCATCTCCTCCATGCCCATGTCGTGGCCCATGTCGCCCATCCCCTCCATGCCCATCTCCCCCATCCCCATGGCCTGGTCGCCGTTGGCCACGAACTGGTCGAGGTCGCCGTCGCCGTCGTAGTCGAAGAAGCTGCAGCTCCACCCGACCTGAGGGTCGTCGATCCCCGCCGCGCGACCCGCTTCCCTGAAGGTGAGGTCGCCGTCGTTGCGCCAGAGGAAGTTGTAGTTGTAGTTGGTCTGGCAGACGTCGAAGTCACCGTCGCCGTCGACGTCCCCAGCGTCGAGGCCCATCGCCGAGCCCGCCAGGCGTAGCCCGGCGCTCTGGGTGATCAGGCTGAAGGTGCCGTCGCGGTCGTTGTGGTAGAGCGGGCTGACGCCGGCGTCGTTGCCGACCATCAGGTCGTCCCAGCTGTCGCCGTCGGCATCGAACCAGAGTACCGCATAGGTGAACCCTGAGCCACCTGCACCATCGCCCGAGATGCTGCCGATCATGGTCATCTCACCGGTGATGCCCTGGACCATGCCCATGGCGGTCTGTCCGCCGCCAGGGGCTGCTCCACCGCCGGTGACCTGTCCCGCCGACGCCGTCGCGTCGGAGAAGGTGCCATCGCCATCGTTGTGGAAGAGCAGGTTGGTCTCGTTGCGCAGGTGCCCGGCACCCCAGTTCATGACCCCGAGGTTGCCCACATACAGGTCGAGCAGCCCATCATGGTCATAGTCGTCCCAGGCGGCGGCCATACCATGGGCGTTGCCGCCGCTGACGCCCGCGGCGCCACCGACCTCGGTGAAGTGGCCATCGCCGTTGTTGCGGAACAGCAGGTCGGGAGCCCCCGGTGCGCTGGTGTCGTAGGCCCAACCGTAGGTGACGACGAACAGGTCCGGGTCGCCATCGTTGTCATAGTCGCCCCAGACCGCCCCGGTAGGGGTGCCGATGACGCGCACACCGGCGTCGTCGGTGCGGTCCGAGAAGGTGCCGTCGCCGTCGTTGTGGTAGAGGTGGCTACGGCTGGCGGGCAGGTCCATCTCGACGCCCACGCGGCCGGTGGCATAGAGGTCGAGCAGGCCATCGCCATCATAGTCGGCCCACGCGCCCAGCGGGCCGATGGCCTGGGAGGAGTCGAAGGGGGGCTCAGATTGGGCCACGCCCGCGGCCGCGGCGACGTTACTGAAGGTAGAGGTCGGCAGGTGTGCCATCAACGGCATCAGGCGGCTGCCGTTGACGTTGGTGCTCACCGTCTGGCTCCAGCTAGCGTAGCGGGCGGTCACCGTGGTGGTGACGTTGGTGGAGTCGTGCCCGTCCACCATGGCGCCGGTGACGATGACCGGGTTGCAGGCATGGGCGCTCTCCCCCATCATCCCCATCTCGTCCATCTCCCGCATGTGGTCCATGCCCTCCATCATGGACTTCTCCTCCTCGCACAGGCCGGGCATCATCTCCATCATGTCCATGCCCTCCATCCCCATGTCCCCCATCTCGCCCATCATGCCCGACATCATCGAGTGGACGGCGGTGCGGGGGTCGGTGCCGCCGAACCCTTCGGTGGCATAGACCAGCTTCCCACCGGTGACGATGCGCACATCGGCTCCCTGGAGCGAGCGCATGTGACCGTTCTGGACATCGATGTCGATCTCATGCTCGATGACGATCGTCCCGCCGGGCTCGGCCATCGCGCCTGCTGCAGGCGAGTCGAGCAGGTGGACCTCGGTGCCGGTGGCGGCGATCAGCGCCGGTGCGGTCATGTTCTGGTCATGGGCCATCAGCTCGGACCAGGAGAGGCGGATCGGGTCCTGAGCCTCGATCCGCATGCCATAGGCCCAGCCATCGATCATGGCCATCTGCACCATCACATCGGAGCTGCGCACCACGACCCCGCCCTCGGTGGTGGTGCCGTTGGCCCATCCGGTGCCGAGGATCGAGCCATCCTCGACCATGAGCTTGCCACCCTCCTCGACGAGCAGACAGTAGCGGTAGGTGGTGCCCGTGATGTTGGAGGAGGTGTTCAGTGCACCCGCGATCGTCGCCCCCATCATCAGGTCGAGCGCGCCGCCGGGCGCGACGGTGATGGTCGCGCGCTCCTTGGCCATCAGCAACGTCGCGTTCTCGAGCATCAGTGCGCCGCCGTCGAGGATGGTGACGTCGCCCAGCGAGCGGATCGTCTGATTCCTGTAGCTGACCGGGGCGCTGATGTTCCAGAAGCCCGACTGGCCCATCTCCAGCGGTGCGTCGCGCGAGGCACCAGAGGAGCCGTCGTCGCCACCGATCAGCGGAGCGGCGGCCCCGAGCAGCATCAACGCCACCAGCAGCAGCGGAGCGCTCCAGCTGGCCATGCGCGTCCGTTGATGGTGCGGATCCGCACAGGGCCGTGGGGCCATACCCATTCGACCTTAGCGACGGGAGATAAAGGTATCCTCAGAGGCCCCTAGCACGTGGGACCTCGAACCCCACATCCGCTCAGGTGCTGCAGATCCCTTCCCGTCATCGCCAGGCGAGCCGCTCCATCCTCCTGAGATCTCATCGATGATGTGCTCAGTGTCGTCGGGGCGATCACCGCACCATCGGATCGCTCTCACCCGAGAGCGGCGCACCCTTGGCGCGGGCGAAGGTCCAGCCCACCAGGAGCAAGCCGTTCTTGACGATGTCGACGGTGTGCATGAAGACGTTCTTGGTGAGCCCGTCGAACCATGCCGGGGCCAGCACCACGATCCTGGCCGGGTCCTCGCCATCGGGTTCACCGGTGGCTCCGACCATGTTGAACTGGATGCCCACCTGCGTAAGGAGGATCTTGAGGTCCCACAGGAAACGGTCCCGGCCCGCGGGGTCGAGGCCCCTCAGGTAGCTCATGTCGCTCTGATCGATGTCGTAGTTCGACGCGACGACGACCTTGTCGCTCCCACCTTCCATGGGCTGGATCACGTTCAACGACACGCCCGAGAGGACTTCGACCAGGTAGTTGAAGTGGGCCTTGGGGTCAGACTGCTTCTGGATCGCCCAGCCTTCGTCGCTGAGCCAGGTCCACACACGCTCGGCCATCTCGCTCTTCTTGGTCGTTCCCATGGAGGTGCGCCTCGTGGCCTCCAAGGGGGATGGCGTTATTGAGGGTAACCGCTCCCACGGCCCGACCAGCCCCCCGTGCCCGCCCGCACGAGTGGCGGGATGGCAGCCCGCACCCCAGCTACTGTTGGCGCCGGCGGAGCAGCAGGATCACCATGACTACCGCCACAGCGGCGATCCCCACGCCTGCCAAGAGCATCGAGGAGCCGCACGACTGACTACACCTTGGGGGGAGTGGGTGATCCACGACGGTGATCACCCATTGGTGGATGAGCGATTGGTGGAACCCGTCGGTGAAGAGGACCTGCGCATGGATGACCCCGACGACGGAGGGCCGCAGCAGCAGCGTCTGCTCGCGCTCGGGGCGCAGCACGCCCTCAAGGCTCCAGGTGTAGTTGATGAGGTCAGACTCTGGGTCGGTCACGGTGACCTCCAACGTCACTGCCTGACCCACGTTCAAGACCAGGCCGGGTTGTGGACTGGCCTCGATGAGCTCGGGCGGTCCGTTGGGCGCCTCGCGGACGATGAGTGGGGTGGTCGCGTTGGCGGAGAGGCCGCTGTCATCGGTGACGACGACCCCCACCTCGTGCACTCCGGCCGTCGTGAAGATGAAGCCCACCACAGCCGCCGACCCGCTGACCTCGCCATCGATGGACCAGAGCCACCCGACCACCTCCCCGTCGACGTCGTCACTGAGCGCGCGCAGTTCGACCGCATCGCCGACGAAGGGTTGCAGCGGCTCGACGGCGATCCGGACCGTCGGGGCGACGGGAGCATCGACCACCTCGACGATGACCGTCATCGATGCTGAAGATTGCCCGTCGTCGTCGCGCACGGTCAACGACGCGAGGAAGGAGCCCGTCTCCTCGTAGACGTAGGAGAACCTCGAGGAGTTGCCCCAGGTGGGCGCCATCCCATCGCCAAGGTCGAACAGGTATCCGACCACCGTGCCATCGGAATCGGAGCTCCCTGCGCCCTCGAGGAGCACCGCGGTCCCCAGTGGGACGGTCGGTTGGGCGATAGCGAGGGCGGCCACCGGTGCTGCCAATGTCACGGTCACCTCGACCTCGGCAGGTGGGCTGGCGATCCCCTCGTTGTCGAAGGCCTGCACCGAGAAGCGATAGACGCCTCCTGCGCTGGGGTGGACGGTCAGGGTCTGGTTCTCGGCTCCCTCGAGCAACGTTGCCGGTCCCACCAGTTGGCTCCACTGGTAGGTCAGCGGGTCGCCGTCGGGGTCGGAGCCGTTGGCCTGCACCACCATCGGCTGCCCCTTGGGGGAGAGGGACGGGCCGGTCGCGCTGACCTGGGGGGGCGCGTTGGGCACCTGCAGCCAGAACGTGCCATTGGTGGCCTGCGCGCCATCGCTGGTCCCCAGCCACAGCTCGTACGAGCCACTATGGTTGGGTGTGAAGGTCAGCTCCGGTGCGCTCGTCGGCGCGAAGAGCTCGACGGGCCCACTGCGCTGCTCCCACGAGAATCCGAGCGGGTCGGCGTCGAGGTCGCTGCCGCTGGCCATCAATGTCAGCGGTTGCCATTTGAGGGCGCTCTGGTTCTGCGGCAGGGCGAGGATCGGCGCCTCGTTCCCGTGCCACCGCAGGGTCAGTTCCTCCAGGCGCAGCGACAGCGCGCCCGTCGGCCACGGGTCGCCGGAGCTCGACAGCTGCAGGCGGAGGGAGCCGTTGGTCGTCGGCAGGGCTGAGAGATCGCCCGAGGGGGAGAGGGTGACCCACTGGGCGCCGCCATCGGTCGACGTAGCGACCGTGACCGTCGTGCCGCTGACGGGGCTGACCTCCAACGAATCCCAGCTCGTGAGGTTGTCGAGCTGCAGGTCGGTCGTCGTCTGGGGGTGGGGCAGCAGGAAGAGCGACGAGGCGTTCGAGAGGTCGTGGGGACCCTCGACCGCTGCCGAGGCCCAGTGCGTGGGGTTGTCCGCGGCCAGGATGTTGTCCTCGACGATGACGCGGTTGGGAGCGCCGACGTAGGTCTGGATCGCCCCGTAGGAGAGCACGAGGTTGTCGCGCACCAAGGCGGTCTTGAGCCCCATGTTGGCCGCCGAGGGCTGCTGGCGCCGGTAATCGACGATCAGCGGGTAGGTGAAGTCGGAGAAGGTGTTGTTGGTGATCCGCTGGGTCGAGTCGCCCTCGTAGGTGGTGCCGATCCACGCGCTCCAGTTGTAGGAGCCCCCCGGGGAGATGTAGTTCATCGAGGTCGCGACCCCGATGCCAGGATCCTCCTGGGCGAACGCACCGCCCCACCAGCTCCCGCCCAAGCGCTCCTCGTCGTAGGCGAAGGGGCCGACCCCCAAGAAGAGGTTGTGCTCGATGCGGAATCCGCCGAAGTTGCCCAGCGCGTCCGGAGCCGAGGTCGTGACGCCGACGGTGACGTTGAGGAAGGTGTTGTTGGCCACCACCACGGCGTCGGAGCCTTCGAGCATCACGGCTGCGCCGCTGATGGGCGTGACGTTGGAGAAGTCGTTGTGCCCCGTCGTGTCGCGCCGCACGTGGTAGCCGGAGGGGATGTAGGTCCCGATGTTCTCGAAGGTGTTCTCGAGGACCTGCACCCGCTGCAGGCCCTGCGCCTGGTCGGTGTTGAGCGCCATGGTGTAGGGCGGGGCGTCAGCGAAGTGGTTGCGCCGCAGCACGACGTCGCGGGTGTACCAGCTGAGGTTGACGATGAACTTGGAGCAGTAGAAGCCCCACATCCAGTAGGCGAGGTTGGGCAGCAGCCCGCGGCCGTCGACGGCGTTGTAGTAGTCCTGGTCGATGACCCCTTCGAGGGCCTGCTGGAAGGTGATGTTCCGCATCACGTTGTCCTCGACCACCAGGCGCTGCGTGCTGTCGATCGACATCGCTTGCATGATGCCGTCGAAGGTGTTGTTGGAGATCGTCCCCTGCTCGATGCGGCCCCGGTAGCCGAAGATGACGTTGCGGAAGTCGTTGTGGAGGATGCGCACGTCGCGGCAGGCGTACCACGGCCCGCGGTCGGCCACGAGGATGCCCGAAGGGACCCACGAGAAGTCGTTGTCGGCGATCTCGACATCGGTGACGTTGGTGTAGAGGACCACCCCGTGGATGTTGCGGTCCATCCGTGTAGCGTCCCGGAAGGTGTTGTTGGTGACGCGCACCCGCTGGAGGTCGTCGAGGAAGGCCAGCGCCTCGTGCTTGAAGTTGGAGAAGGTGTTCCCCGCGACGACGACGTCGTCGGCATAGAACCGCAGGTGGGTGTAGTTGTCGAAGGTGTTGCCCCAGAAGTCGGTGGGGGTCGAGGAGATCTCGATGCCGTCGTTGCTGGTGAAGGTGCGGTCCGTGGCGGGCGCCTGCAGCCACAGGTAGCGTCCGTACTCGACGTAGGCTTGGCCCGAGGGGGCCCCCGCATAGAGCTCGAGGTCGTTCCAGCCGGCACCGATGACCTCGGTGCCATGCATCCCAAAGGTCACGCCCGCGTCGACCAGCAGCGCGAAGAAGGTGGTGTCCTGGGTGGAATGGAGCGCCGAATCGTTGAGGTAGAGGGTCGCTCCGGCAAGGGCGTGCAGGTCGTAGCCGTCGGCGGCAGGGCTGTCGAAGCTCACGGTCGTGCCCGAGAGCTCCAAGGTCCCTCCGCTCTGGACGAGCAGGTTCCCGGCCAGGACGAGATCCTCACCGACGCAGGAGACGGAGGTGCTGATGACCCAATCGCCGCTCCCTGGCGGGGTGCATCCGACCGAGGCGACGACCGGTCGTGTCAGCCAAGCCGCGGGAGCGATGCCCCGAAGCGGCAGCGCGCTGACGCCCGGAGCAAGCAGCAGTGCAGCGATGACCAGCGTCACCAGGACGCCCCAACGCCCCTCGGTCGCCTGTGCCATCGACGGCCCCGCCCCAACCTGTCCAAGGGAGCCTATCAACCTGTGGGCGCGACCGTTGTCATGTCTGAGGAATCAGCGCCCCGTGGGTGGGGTTGAAGGTCTCCGCCTCCATCGCCGCCGCAGGTGGGCAGGGTGCAGATCCGCAGCTATGACGAGGTCGACGCCCACCAAGTGCGGGACCTGTGGGCCGATGCCTTCGGCTCGGCGCCCAGCAGCGAGCGCCTGGCGGCGGCGCGCCTGATGGACGTGCGCGTGCTCGAGCCCTTCGGCCTCTTTGCGGTCGAGGGCGGTTCCGTCCTGGGCAGCGTGCTGCCCCTCCGCCTCGAGCTGCAGCTACCCGCAGGGGTGACGATGGTCGGGGGCATCCAGGGCGTCGCGACGGCCCCGCACGTCGCACGCCGCGGAGTCGCCTCGGCGCTGCTCGAAGCGGCCCATGAGCGACTGCGGCAGGACGGTCTCTCCCTTGCGCTGCTGCTGACGCGCCGCAGCTGGGTGGCGCACGGGTTCTACCAGCGACGAGGGTACCACGACGTCGATGAGCTGCAGGTCGGGACCCGCTCCGTCGCCGCCGCGTCGACCGAGCGACCGGCAGGTGCCCATCTGCAGCAGGTGGGTCTCGAGGCCCAACCGACCTTCTTCTGGCTCTTTCGCCAACAGGTCGCCGGAGGGCGGGGGTTCGTCCATCGACACAAGGACCACCTCTCGGTCCTCGAGCAAAGCGGAGACCTCTCACCCACCGAGCTGTGGCTGTGCACCGACGCCCCCGACGGCTCTCCCATCGGGTACGCCATCGCACGCCGCGCTCCCTTTGGCGCGATGGTGCGGGACGTCTGCGCCCTGCCGGGCCGACTGCCCCTGGTGCTGGGAGCCATCGAGTCGACCTTCGGCGGTGAGGCGCTCCACGTCGCGCCGGTGTGCGGTCCCCAGCTGGCACCGCTGCAGGCGGTGGGGTTCACCCTCTCGTCGCGCAGCTGGAGCGTGCTGATGGCCTGCGACCTGCGCACCGCCACCACGAGCGCAGCAGCACTCCAGGCGGAGCTGGGCACCGACAGCGGCGCCTTCTGGCTCTGTAGCCTCGACCGCTTCTGAGCGGCCTCACTCGATGGGGATGCCGGGGAGGGCCTCGTAGGACCATCCGCCGCCCTCGGCCTGCTCCAGCCGTCCCTCGACGAGGAAGCAGCGGGTGGTCCGTCCCTGCCGCTGCATCTCGACCAGCCCCATGCGCCCCAGTCGCGAGACGTAGTAGTTGACCACCTGCACCGAGGTGCCCATGCGTCGGCCGATCTCCGCCTGCGAGACTCCGGGTTCCTGGCGGATCTGCTCGACGATGAGGCTCTGGGCCATCGTCAGGTTGCGCCGCTGCGGCAGGCGCTCGTTGGCGGGGTAGAACCGCTTGAAGACCCCGTCGCGCAACACCTTGACGTACCCCTCGCGCTCGAGGACCCGCAGGTGGTAGGCCAAGGTGCCGTTGGGGATGTCCAACGCCTCGCGGATGGCGTTGTAGTGCTCACCGGGGTTGGCGATGACGTAGCCTTGGATCTTGCCGCGCAGGAACTGGTCGAGGACCTCCTCACGGCGCAACCGAGAGTACAGTGGCAGGATGATCCAGGTGTGCAGGCTCCAGCGGCCCGCCTCGGTGGTTGCTGCAAGGGCCACCAACGCCGAGAGGACGATGGTCGACGCAGCGGTCAGGGCCACACGCTCGCCCAGCAGCGTGGGCACCGCCGTGACCCGGTGCCCATGAGGCAGGTCGCCACCGCCGTCGCCCAACGGCCGCACCGCGACCATCGGCACGGCTGACGCGCCGATGGCGATGGAGCGAGCCAGCGGGAAGTCCGTGCCGTCGATGTGCACACGGGTGACCAACCGGTAGGCCCCCGGGGGCAAGGGCTCGTCGGCCGAGGGCACCAGCGGAAGCGGGGCCAGGGCGGCACCCAGGTCGCTGAGGGGCTGCAAGGTCGGCGACATTGGACCGCTACGGGCATCGACCGGCTCGCGGCGCACCTGCTGGCCCTCGAGGGTCTGGAGCTCGATGGCGTCGAGCTCCCCCAGGGGGACCGCACCGGCGTGGTGGTTGTGCAGCAGCACCTGGGGAAGGAACTCGACTGGCGGTGCAGAGGAGATCATCAGATGGCTCGGCGCGTCGAGCAGCGGATCGAGACTGGGGTCCTGCCATTGGACGGTCGGCAACGGCGCGCCGAACACCAGCGCTGTCGCCAGCGGGGTCGGATCGTCGCCGATGGTGATCGCGCGCAGGCCATCGAGGCGTAGCCCCAGCTGCAGCGGGGTGCGCAGGGAGCTCGGCAGGACCGCAGCCAGCGTCGGCGGGGCAAGCGTCAGGGTCGCCCCCGGCTCGAGGTCGATCACCCATGAATCGCCACGCAGCTCCGCGGCGCCCAAGGACTGCTGGCTGGCGGTGGCGGGGGGGGTCACCCCTTCGGTGCTCGAGAGCACCATGGTGTAGGTGGGCAACCCGGCGAAGGAGAGGTGCACGGTCGAGTAGGTGGGGTTGGACAGCTGGACCCCCACCAGGGCAGGATCCATCGGGATCGTCGCGGCGTTGTCTTCCCACAGCGGCCGCACCTGCAGCGCCGATGGCAGCGTGCTGGCGGCGATGACCGTGCGCTCGAGGGCCACCGTGACGCCGCGATCATCGACCGTCGCCTCGATGACCGCGTGGAGGTGGTAGAGGTCGGGTGGGACTTGTGCGCGCGGACCAAAGGCGCTCGGAGAGACCAGCAGGTCCCCCTGGCGTGGGCGCTCGGAGAGACTGATCAAGGTGCGCTCGCGCACCCCGGCGGCCATCGCCAGCGACAGCGGCATCGGACCCGTAGGGCCGATCGAACAGCCCAGGGCCGCGCAGGCTTGCGGCAGGTCGAGGGTCGCGCTCGGCCCCGTGCCGAGGATCGGTCGCAGTTCGAGCTCGAGACGGCCCAGTTGCACGCTGATGTTGCGCGGAGCAGTATCGAGGCGGGAGAGGGTCGGGCCGAGGGCCGCCGCCTCGCTGGGCGTCAGCACCCCCGCCAGGGGCACCAGGAGCGTCGCTTCCTGGGGGACGATGGCAAAGGGGACCGCGGAGACGGCGGTCCACCAGGGACTGCTGGGCGTCGTCTGGTCGCTGCGGGCGGGTTCGCCCTCCGGTGGCGAGGGTGCGGCCGCCTCCCCGCTGTCGTCGATCGCCCCGCCTGAGAGGGAGTTGCTCTGTTCTCCAGGGAAGGTCGATTTCGATGGGTCGTCGGGCCCGTTGGGGAGGAACGCGCCGACGGCCGCGGCCTGCAAGGCCGGGGCCACCGATCGTGGGCCCAACCAGAGGTCGATGTGGTAGCGGCCGACCGCCAGCGGCCCTTGGTCCGTCGCGGCAAGGTCCCACGTGACGACCATCGGTTCGAACCAGGTCATCGCGCGGTCGGCACTGGGGGCAGGGTACGGGGAGTGCACCCAGCCCTCGCGCACCACCCGGTCCCGTTCGTCGCTGATGAGGACGTGGTAGGTCCGCGGCGAGGGGAGGGCCACGCCTTCTTCGAGCTGCCAGCGCATGTGCAGCACCAGTGGCATCTGCTGTCCGAGCCATCGCTGCTCGAGGATCGGCTCGAGGTGCGCACCCGCGGGCGCGGTCGGCTCCTCGGCGGCTGGGTCCCCGATGGCGCTGGGGAGGGGCAGCGTCGCAAGGAGGAGCGTTGCGACGAGCACGGCGAGAATCGGGGAGGTGAAGCGCATCGCCATCGGAGGGAGGCCGAGCGGTGGCACATTAATGTCCCTCGTACGGCTGCTTGAGGGTCCTCCGAGATCGCCCTAGCAACTGCAAAACGTGCCCCTTTTGTATACTTTCATGGAATGCCATCCTGTGCACCCCTCCTGGAGGGGCTGCGAAGGGCCGTTCGGCCCGCTGACGTCCCGCAGGGAGGTGTGGTAGCCGCCCCGCAGGTCCGCCCCTTCGCGGGCAACGTCGATGGAGCTCTGGTCTGCCTCGGTCGGACCGCATCATCGCCGCTGCCACAACCCTCAAAACGGGTCGAGCCGTCCCACGAATCCTCTGCGGTGTCCCCGATGTCGGTACCCCTCCAACTGCTCCCCCCCGCCCCTGCTGGACATGTACCCACCGCCTCCCCCGAGGATGGGACCCACCACATCGCGATCTGCGGGCTCGATTGCGCGGCCTGCGAGATCTACAAGGCGACCAAGAACAACGACGAGGAGCTGCGCAAGGAGCTGGCGGCCAAGTACACCCGCCTGTCGGGCAAACCGATCCGCCCCAGCCAGATCGAGTGCCACGGGTGCCGTGGGACCCTCGAGACCCACTGGGCCTCCGACTGTCGCATGCTCATCTGCGCCAAGGAGCGCGGCTATACCTACTGCCACCAGTGCCCCGACTTCGACACCTGTGAGCACTACGACTGGTTCCGCGGACTCAAGGTCGCCTCGCACAACCAGATCCTGCGCACCGCCGACCTGATGAAGACCTTCGGGGTCGACGAATGGAAGCGCCGCGCCAAGGTCTCCTCGTTGCTGATCGAGGTCGGCGTGCCCGCCGAGAGCGTGGTGCCTCCCCCGATGGCGATCGAACGGCGGGTCGCCAAGATGAACTTCAAGGGCAAGCGGCTCAACCGCCTGCAGATCCAGCGCAAGGCCCGCCAATGGCAGGATGACTTCGAGGCCAAGGCCAAGCGCGAGGAGGAGGAGCGCCGCGCCACTGCGCGGGCCAAGTCCCGAGCCGAATCCCTGGCCGCAAAGGCCGTCGCCGCCGCCGCAGCAGGGCAGCCCCTGCCGCAGCCCAAGGGGCGCTCCGTGCGCCCGCCCAGCGGCAAGGCCCGGCCTGGGTCGCGCGCAGCGGCGGCATCTGCGGCCAACAAGCGGGTCGTGCGCGCCGCCGCAGCGGTCGCCAAGCGTCAGGGCAAGGGCAAGGCACGCCCCAAGCCAACGGCGAAGGCCAAGAGGCCCACGCCCAAGGCGCGGCCCAAGGCCCGCCCGGTCAAGCGCCCCACGGCCAAGCGGCGCCGCTAGTGCGGCAGCCTCAGTCAGCGGCTCCCCAGTAGTCCTCGCACCATTTGCGTGCCGGCTCGAAGAGCAGGAATCGGCGCTCGGCCGCCTGGAAGGAGGGGGGGTGGTGCCGCCGGCGCCCACCTCGATGGGGCAGTCCCTCCTGTTGCTTGTGGAGCATCTCGTGGTAGAGGACGCCCTCGAGGGCGAAGCGAGGGACCCCCCGACGGTCCAGGACGCTGTTGATGACGATGATGTCGAAATCCTCGAGGTAGTACCCCAAGGTGGTGCGGGCATGCCGCACCGTCCAGGCCAGCGCCGGCCGCGGCAGCTGGGTGTCGAAGTAGACGAGGTTGAGCGCAGCGAACACCTCGTCGAGGTCGAAGACCTTCCCCTTGGGCACCGGGGTGATGGAACGGTTGCGCGCCAAGAAGAGCACCTGCGCGCGCTTGACGATGCTCGGCTGACGCCGGTACCGTAGATAGCGCTGCCACAGCTCCTCGGGGACCTTGCGGCGGTATTGGGAGGCCAGCACCACCTCCAAGAGTCCCTGGGCCACCTCGTCGGGGCAATCCTGGATGACGTCGCTGAGCAGGACCTGGAGGAGGTCGTTGCGATAGGCGGTGCGGAAGTGGTAGTCGATCGTGGGCCGCAGGCGCACCTGGGGCCGCTCGCGCTTCATGCGCGCACTCCCGCCCTCCTGCACCAGTCGATCGAGGATCCGTTGCAGCCGTTGTTGGTGTGCCTCCGACGCCGGGCGCTGCTCTGGCGGCAGCGGATCGAGTTCGGCCGCTTCGGGACGGCAGTGCCCTTCGGGGACGAGGGTCCGGGGAATATTCGGCGCCGGTGCGGAGGGGGCCCGGCGACGGGCGGCGCTGCGGCGGCGCACCAGATCAGCAGCGCTCAGGGGCGGGACCCCCATCGGGAGCGCCCTGGCGGCGATGCGGTCGGTCGGATCGGCTGGAGCCCGCTTCGTGATCGCTCGACCATGGACGACCGTGCGCACGGCAAGCCCCTGAGGCCTTGAAAAGCTTGGCCGTGACAGACCCGTGCACGGTGCCGCTGGGTCTCACCACCGAGAGCCACGGCGCAACCAACCTGCTCTGTGCCACTCCACTGGCGGAGGATGGCCTTCGATGCACGGCACTTCATAGGCCCCTTCAATCCCGGTGAGGCACCCTTCGCGATCCGGCTCGTGGCCGTGAGGCCTCCCGAGGGCGACGCCCAGGGTCAAGGCACGGTGCTGCTCAAGGCCGTCTCGCTTCTGGTCATCCCCTGGTGGTGGGAGGATGGCTACGTCCAGCTGCAGGCGCTCTGCAAGCTGATCGGGGAGCGGGGACGCTTCTGTGGGATTCTCACGCAGGTCCACGACACCCTCCAGACGGCCCAGGGCTGGGCGGCCGAGCTGCACCATCTGGTGACCCCCGGCAGCGAGGCACGGCTGCTGCACCTGGCGGAGGTCGCCGCGGCATCGCCGGCGATGCCCGTGCCACCGGGCCGGGACGGGACGAGCGTGGTCGCGGCCCCTGCCCCCCCTCCGTCCCCGCCTGACCCCGGGACGATCCGCCGCCGCGCGGGAGACGCTGGAGCGGCGGACGGTTTCACCGTGCGGGTCCTCCTGCGTCTACGGTCAGGTCACTCCCTCGACGCCGCCCTGGCCGAGGGCGACGAACTGCCGCTCTCAGAGGGACCCGCGATGACCCCCTCCGCGCGCCCGACCGCCGTGGTCCCTGCAGCACCAATCGAACCGACGGTGCTCGCGGCCCCCCGCGCATCAGCGCACGAGCGTGGCTTCGTGACGGTGCGCATGCAGGGAGGGGACCCTGCGGTGCCGACCACCGACGTCGAGACGCTGCTGGCGCAGCTGCTCGGGACTTCGCCCAAGGGCTGAGGCTCGTCCGCCAGCCGCCGCCACGGTCAGTGACCAGGCGCGGGGAGGGTGCAGCCGGCTATTCCTCGGTGTCCACTGCCGCGGGGGGGGGCACGACCTTCGACCGAGCTCCGCTGGGTGCAGCGGCGCGCCGTGGGGGGGCGTCGGAGGGCCAGATCATCATGTAGAGGATCAGGCCCAGTATCGCCCCGACGAAGGGAGCGGTCAGCATGAGCCCCAGCCGGTTCAACGCGTCGCCACCGACCAGCAGGGCCGGTCCGAGCGAGCGGGCGGGATTCAACGAGGAGTATCCCAGCGGCGCCCCGAGCAGGTGGGCCACGAAGAGGAACCCGCCGATCGGGATCGGAGCGAACCCGGCGGGGAGGTTGCGTGGGTCGGTACTGGCGAGGATCACCAGCAGGAAGAGCATGGTCAGGACCACTTCGGAGACGATGATCGGGGTCAGGCTCATCCCCTTGATTCCATCGACGTTCTGCGCTAGGCCGTGCGTGCTGACGGCATAGTCGGGCATGCCGCCCATCATCACCAGGACGACCGCGCTGGCGAGGATCCCGCCGATGAACTGCATCACGATGTAGGGGAGCACGTCCGCGCTGTCCATCTTCTTGCCCAGCGCCGCCGCCACGGTCACGGCGGGATTGACATGGCACCCAGAGACCTTGCCCAGCGTGTAGGCCAGCACCAGCAGGGTGCCACCAAACGCCAACGCCACGGCGAGCCAGACTTGGCCAGGGACCAGGCGCGCGCCACCCTCCGTAGAGGCGTAGTAGCCCAACACGGTCGCCACGCCGGTGCCGACGAACACCAGCGTGAACGTCCCGATCAGCTCTGCCACGTATTTGCTCATCCGAGTCGCCATTGCGCCTTCCTCGACCCCCGGCTCCTTTGGGACCTCTTAATCCCTTGCCTACCCTCGCCGCGGAGCAATCCACCATCCCCGCCCTTTAACCACCGCCGAGGGTTGGACGGTCATGGACGCCGTCGACCTCGTCCGCTACAACCACGTGATGCGCGCGCGCTATGGGCGCTTCTTCGTTGCGGAGCTCTCGTGGGCGCAGCTGACGACGAACCACCAGACGAGCCACCAGACCATCGCGGGGGCCTTCATGCACGGGTGCAACATGGAGGAGTGGTACCTGCACGACCTCCCCCAGAAGCGGGAATGGACGGGTCCGCAGTTCGACAGCTTCACCGACACGCCGAGCATGGTGCGCCGCCTCGAGCAGGTCCAGCGCGCGACGGAGGAGCTGATCCGTGCCACCACGGTCGCCCAGCTCACCACGCCGCTGCAGATCACGGTCGAGGGGGTGGAGCTCACCACGACGCTCGAGACGCTGTTGATCGAATCGGCGCTCGAGGACATCACCCACCGCGGCGAGATCAACGCGATGCTGTGGCACGATGACATCGAGCCCCCCTACGTCCCCTACGCGCTGTGGGTCAGCGCGGGTCGCCCTGCCGATGGCGGGCCGCAGCCCTAGGCCTGCCCAGCGGATCGTAGCGGAGGTCGTAGAGCTCGGGTGCGAAGCCCCCGAAGTCATGGAGCGTCTCGTTGCGCTCCGCCGCGGCCACCCGGATCGGCCCGGTCGCCTCCCCGTGGGCGGAGATGACGACGACCGCGCCAAAGCGCAGCTGATCGCCAAGGCTTCGAAGCGCCTCGGTCGTGGCGTCAGTCTGCAACGCCCGAGTGGGCGCGCCATGATCGACGAACAGGGCGGGGGTGCGCGCCACGGCCCATCAAGGACAGCGCGTCGGACGAGGCCCCGGGCGTCGCGGGGTCGGGAGGGACTATCGGACCCGCACGCCCATGATCCGGAGCCCGCCGCGACGGCGTCGGGAGCGGCGGCTCTCGGAGGAGCCGAGCAACGCAGTCAGCAGGCGCATCAACAAGGAGGGTCGGTGGTGCATGACCGCATGCAGGGGTCGCAGGCCTTCAAGCGCCAGGTGGGAGGTCCGGGGGAACCCTCCCGTGCCGGCGGGCCATTCGCCGATCGAGGGCGGGACTAGGCGATGAAGTGGCGGCCAAAGAGGAGGACGTGCACCGCGATGAGCGCGACGACGGAGAGCACCGCGACGACCTTCAGCGCAAGCCAGACGTTCCAGCTCATCGAGGCGACGAGGTCCCGGCGGTAGGCATTGAACCACAGCAGTGCGACCATCCCGGCGAAGGCCGCCGTCCCCACCATCCCGACGGTGAGGAGGTCGTCGTAGTGGCCTGCGGCAAGCTGCACAAGACCGTGGGCGGTCACCACCCCCAGCATCGTCAGGTAGGCGACCCTGTGCACCCACACCGATCGCCTCGAACGGACCTGGCTCTGCGCTCGACCTCCCCGTGCGCGGAGGAGGCCACTGAGCACTGCGACGCTGAGCACGGTCACCGCGACGAACCCCAAGGCCTCCCCCGAGGTGAACCATGCTCCAGGCGGTGTGTCGGAAACCTCGACGGCGGGCGTTTCGACGCCAGCTGCGTACTCATAGGACATCGGCTCCCCACCGGGGGCCACGAACGTTCCCCCCACCAAGACGCGGGCTGCCGTCACATTCTCTCCATCTTCGACGAGCCATCGGAAGGTGTGCGATTCGCCGGTTGCGAGCTCTGACCAGGTCAGATCCTCCGACGACGGGATGTGACGGACGGTGGCCGTGAGGTTGTAGGAGATCGCTCGAAGCCCCCCGGCGTGGGCGACGACGGCCTGGTAGGAGCCCTCGCCACCGGCGGTGATGTCCTCCACCCCGAGCGAGAGGGCCTTGGCCGTCCCCGACCCCTGCGCGGTCCACTTCTTCCCCGAGGGTGCGACCACCTCCAACGACAGACCCCCTGCGGGGGAGACGGAGGTTGCGCGCAAGGAGAGGTCCACGCCCTCGGCGGCGACGACATCGAACGGATGGGTCTGGGAGCCATGTTGCCCAGGACCGGTGAGACCGACCCGGCCCACGAACCCCGCGACCGTGTCCGATGCGGGGGCAAGGGTGACGTCCTCGACTCGTGCCGTGAGGTCCTCGACGAGTCCCCCCTCGTCGTTGGAGACGTCGACCGAGAGTTCGACGATGCCCGCCTGCGGCCCGGGGCTGAGGGTGACCGCACTGACGTGGAAACCGTGGGCGCTCCCCGACGAGCCAGCCCGATCATCGCCGGAGCCCGATTGCAACGGCATCGCGACAAGGGCGACGGCAGCTGCAAGCAAGGTGCCGACAGCCGCGATGGCCAGCAGTCGGCGCCAGTAGGGATCTGCCAGGCGTATCATGGGCGGAGGTCCTCGCCAGCCGGGACGCTCGAATTATACCTTGCGCACGCGCTGCTGCTGAGTCGCGTGCCTTCCGCGCTCTTCAGTCAGCTCCCTCTCCCCTGTCACCGGGATTGACGAGGACGAGGATGGGCCCGGCCGGATTCGAACCGGCGACCTCCCGGTTATCAGCCGGGTGCTCTAGCCTGTCTAAGCTACGGGCCCGCAAGCGGGCCAATCCCGCACCCCGATATAAGCCTGGGCCGTGGTCCTCAGGCGGTCGGGACCCGCACCGCGTCGAGCACCGTCGTCGTCGCTGCCGCTGCGCCCATCCCCAACGCCGGGGAGAAGGGCAGCAGCTGCGGGCCGCTCATGAGCAGCGCCGCTCGCACGTGGTCGGGCGTGCCAAAGGTCCGCCCCTCGTGGATCGCCATGGCCGCGACGACTCCGAGCAGCGCCTCCGCCTGCGCCGCCGTCGGCGGCTGCGTCAGCGCTCCCGAGACCAACAGCGACGCCAGCGCGTTGCTGAGATAGCCGATCACCCCGGCAGAGACGTGGACCCAGGCATCGGAGAGTTCGGTCGTCAGGGCTGGCATCAGCAGCTGTGCCAGAGCGTCGTACTGCGCGTTGCGCACCGCCGCGCGGACCTGGGGCTTGTGGGCGCCATAGCGTGCCAGCACCTCAGCAGGTGGCTCGCCGCGTCGAGATCGCCGCGCCGCCCAGACCGCCAGTGTCTGAGAGAACAATGCGTTGGCGTCACACGCTCCACCAGTGGGCACCCCCAGCGGCACGACGATGGCAGCGACCTGTGGCACCTCGTCGTGCGCAGGGGCTGCATCGAGCATCCCGCCGAGCGCAGAGACCTCCCCGCCCGAACCCTCCTGCCAGCGCCCGCCCTGCAGCTGCGGCTCACTGGCTTGGGGAGTCTGCCAGGAGGTCGGTTGCGGCGGTGGAGCGCTGGGGGTCTGCCCGGGCATCGGACCGATGTCCTCGCCCTTGTCCTTGCGCTTGAACGGCCACGGCACAGTCGCTGAGCCGTCGGCGTCCTACAAAGAGCCTTGGTCGCTACGATGGCGGCTATGCAGCCAGGGACAGGAGTCTTTATCGTCGGCGTTGCGGGGCACAGCACCCGATGGTCCGGCGCGGCTCCTCGCAGAGGCTTGCGCACCTGGTGCTCTCCTTGGCGTTGGTGCCACTGCTGGTGCCTGGTCCGGCCGCGGCCCTCGATTCGAGCGGTCCGCAGGTCGTAGCCGCCCACGCGGAGCCCTCGGTGCTTGCGGCGGGCCAGAGCCCCTTGGTGGTCGAAGCGACCATCGATGATTCCGACACGGGTGGAAGCATCATCACCGCTGGGTGGGTGTCGGTCCCCTCGGTGGGTCTGGCCCTGCCGATGGACCCGCTCGACGGTGTGTTCGATTCGTCGCGCGAGGAGGTGACGGCAGCGCTGCCGAGCGCGCTCTGGCCCATCAGCGACGAGGGTGGGTTTGAGATCGAGGTCGTCGGCACCGACTCGGCCGGCAACAACGGCACGCCGCTGTCGCTCGTCGTCGTCGTGGTCCCATCCCATCGAGAAGGACCGGCGGTGCTCGAGATCATCCCCGCGGTCGATCCCCTGCCGGCGGGAAGCCTGGCGCTGCTGGTGGCGATCACCGTCGACCCCGCGGCTCCTGCGGATGGCAGCGGTGCGACGGTGCGCGCGGTAAGCTGGTCGCTGGGGCCACTGCCGCTGTGGGACCAGGGCGAGGTGCTGACGGTCGACGCCGATGGCGACGGCATCGCCGCCGAGGCGAACCTGACGATCGCCACCTCCAACTGGACGGCGCCGCTCTCCCCCTACCGCCTGTGGGTGCGAGCTGCCGACTCGCTGGGGAACTGGGGCCCAGCCTCCTTCGTCGACCTCTCGGTCGGCCCGCGCCGTGACACCGTCGGCCCGCTCGTGGTCGGAGCGCACCTGAGCAGCCCTGCGGTCACGGAAGCGATCGCTGCGACGCAGCTGCTGCTCGTGCTGGACGACACCTCCAGCGGCACCAGTGCCATCGCCAGCGGCGAGTTCGCGATCGGCGATCCGCCACACTGGCCGGGCCTGCCACTGCAGGCCGCTGACGGGGCCTTCGACGGCAGCGTCGAGGGGGCCACGGGGACCGTCGACCTGCAGAACCTTGCCCCACGGACGAACGCCTACGCGCTGTGGGTGCGAGGTATCGACTCTGCCGGCAACGTCGGTCGGGTCGTCGCACTCTCCGTGTGGCGGCTGCCGCTCCCGCAGCATGGGCAGTCCGATGGGGACGCCGATGGGGTGGTCGACGGCGCCGATCCCTTCCCGAAGGACCCCCAGGAGTGGCGCGACAGCGACAGCGATGGCGTCGGGGACAACGCCGACCTGTTCCCCGGAGATGCAGACGAGTGGGCCGACGCCGATTCGGATGGCGTGGGCGATTCCGCCGATGCCTTCCCCTTCGACCCACAATACTGGCAGGACACTGACGGCGACGGCCGACCGGACCCCTACGAGGTGTGGCTGCACACCGACCCCGTGCACCCCGACCTGCTGCCGACCCCGCCGCCCGAGCGCGAGGAGGGGGTCGAGGCGCCGATCGCCACGGTGGAGACGGTGGCGCTGCTGGGGGGAGCGATCGCTGTGGCGCTCAGCGTGGTCGCGCTCTGCTGGTACGTCGCAGCGACCCCACGGCGGTTGGGGGCACTGCTACTGGATACTCCGGGACGCCCCCGCATGCGCAGCGGAACGGAACGACGCCGGTCATATGGCAGGTGGAGGCCCCCACCGCCGGCCAAGGCCCGCGACCATTCGAAGGCGGGCCGCAAGAGGCCACGCAAGGGCCGGCGCCCCCCGTCGGCGCTGCTGCTGCTGTGCCTGCTCAGCCTCGCCGGCGCGCTGACGCCGACGGCGCCGGGCTTCCCCACCACCGGCAGCAGCGACAGCAGCCAGCCGATGGAGAGCTGCACCTTCAACAGCGGCTGCCACGACATCAGCAAGGGGCCCGGTGGGGCGCAATGGGAGGTCACCGCGTTCCCCGCCGCTGCGCTGACGGAGCAGGAGGGGTTGGACCTGCGGGTGCGGGTCGACCTCTCGGGCACCGGTGGCGAGGGCAAGATGGTCGGGGTGATGCTCCTCGACGACCTCAGCGGTCGCTCCATCGTCGACGTCACCCCCCACTTCCGGATCGCCGCCGACCCCAACGGCAACGACCCGCCCCGCAGCTACAACCAGCGGCCGCGCAACCTCAACGAGCCGCCGCTTGCGGCACCGACCGAGTTCGTGTGGCAGCTGATCGCACCTGACGCCCCCGGGACCTACGTCGTGCGGATCGCCATCTTCTACGATGACGGCCCGGCGACGAGCGACAAGCCCATCGTCGAGACGGTGGTGCGCAGCGCCGTGATCACCCCCGCACCCGACCACGAGCCTCCGCTGGTGCTGATCGATGGGGCCGACCCCACCGTGGTGGTGCAGAACGTCACTTCGACGACGACGGTCGTCGGGACGGCCAGCGACATCGGCCAAGGCCAGAGCGTCCTGCGATCGATCGAGTACGCCCTTGGCCCGAGCCCCAGCTGGCCCGGCCTTGCAGTGGTCCCCGACGACGGCATCTTCGACTCGCCGACCGAGCCCTTCTCCTTCGAGGTGCCGACGAGCACGTGGCTGGCCGCCCTCTCGCCCTACACGGTCTGGGTGCGTGCGACCGATTCGCAGGGGAATGTCGCGCCGGGCAGCTCCATCGAAGTCCAGGTGGTCGCCGCCAGCGGCGACTCGCTGGGTCCTTTGACGCTCCCGCGAGAGGTCCCGGGGCCCGTGCCCGACAACGCGACGACGGTGACCGTGCGCGTGCTGCTCGACGAACAGCAACGCGGCCAATCGACGGTCGCTGCGGCACAGTTCTCGCTGGGCCCCCGTCCCAGCTGGCCCGGGACCAACCTCAGCGCCGATGACGGTGCCTTCGATTCGTCACAGGAGAACGCCACTGCCACGATCGACGGCACCGCGCTCCCTGCGGGAACGCCCCTGTTGCTATGGGTCCGTGGGCGCGACGCCAAGGGCACCTGGGGCCCGCCCCTGGCGCTCCCGCTGCTGCGCAATGCCAGTGCCGACCTGATGGGTCCGATGGTGCGCGCCATCCGTCTGGAGCCCCAGGTGCTCCGCGCCGGGGCGCCCGCGGTGCTGCGGGTCGACCTGCTCGACGAGCCCTCCTCCGGCGGTGTCGTCGCAGGGGCGGAGCATGTCCTCTCCCCCAGCGGCACGCCGGCCCACTGGCCTGGGCTCCCCCTGGGTCCGCTCGACGGCTGGGCCAACGGCTCATCGGAGAGCTTCGCCGCCGCGCTGCAGTCGACGGGCCTCGATGCCGGGGACTACCAGCTGTGGGTCCGCGGGCGCGACCGTGGGGGAGCGCTCGGTCCTGCATCGTCGATCGTGCTGCAGGTCCTTGCCCCCCCACCGCCACCGACCGAGGTCGTCCTGGTGCTGACGACCGACCCCAGCCCCCCGCTGGAACATTCCCGCAGCGTCGAACTCGACCTTCGGGCGACGGTCGCCGACCCTTCCTTGGCCGTCGTCTCGCTGCAGGTGCGGCTGACGGGTGAAGCCTGGCGTCCGCTCTCACCGCACGATGGCGCCTTCGATGGCCCGGGGGAGTCTGGCCTCATCCTGCTCGACGGCACCTTCTGGTCAGCGGGCACCACACCGGTGGTCATCGAGGCGCGGGCGGGCCTGCCGGATGGCTCCTTCTCGCCCGTGCGCCGGTTCGAGCTGTGGCCAGCGACCACACCTCCCGACCGTGACGGCGACCATGTCCTCGACAGCGCCGATGCGTTCCCCGCCGACCCCGCCCGCTCGGTCGATACCGACCTCGACGGCCGCGACGACCGCGAGGAGGGTGCGCTCGGCCTCGACCCGAGCGATGCAAGGGATGGCAACACCACCCCCCTGCTCCTGCGCCCCGCAGGGTACGTCGCGCCGCAGGTGCAGACACGCCGGACCTACCTGGGCATGTTACAGGTGGTCGCCGCCGTCCTCGTGGGCAGCGCCGTGCCTCTGGCGTCGTGGGCGCTCTGGCGCGTGCGACGCACCGGAGCCGCCCAGTCCGTCACCCCAGGGCACCCTTTCCGCAAGCGACCCCTCTGGAGGCGGCGCCGATGAGACGTCGCGTGCGGCAGCGCATCATCCTCGCGCTGCTGCTGATGATCCTGCTGGTGGCACCGCTCCAACTGCCGCTGGTGTCGTCGCGCTCCCGCACCGGATGCACGGAGCAGGGCTGCCACGCCGGCACCGGTTATGCACAGTACCTCTCGGTCATCCCTCAGCTCTCCGGCCCGCAGGGTCCCCTCCGCCTGCAGGTCGGTGAGCCTGCCACGATCAGCGCGCTGGTGCGCAACGATGTCAACGCGCCCAACCATCGCACGCTGGCGCGCGTCACCGTCACGCTGACCGCCCTCGAGGGGGTCGTGGAGGTGCTCGGCGACCGGACCGTCACCTTGAGCGCCGTCACTCCCGGAGACCACTCCGTGCAGTGGCAGGTCCGCCCTCTTCGAGAGGCGCCCGAACGCCTGCAGTTCACCGCAGCAGGACTCAATGACCACCAGAAGGTCGCCACTGTGGATACCGTGATCGTCCCACTGAGCTTCGCCCTCGGACTCTCGCTGACCCGCATCGAATCGGTCACGGGTCGCAATGCCCAGCTGGAGCTGCAGCTGAGCACCCGTCAAGAGCTCGCACAGGTCGCGATCGACCCCTCCTTCGAGGTGGCAGACCTGCTCAGCGTCAGCCCCGCCCGGTTCGAGCGCCTGCAGGGGAACACCACCACGACCGTCCATCTGCAGCTACATGCCGCCCATGGCGGCACCGGGGAGCTGCGCATCCACTGGCAGGGGCAGGGCGGCCAGCAGGTCGTCTCGATCCCGGTGGTGGTGCACCCGGCACCCGAACCGGTCTCGACGCGCAGTGGGGACCTGTGGTTGGCCGGTCGGTTGGCCGCAGCTGCGGCGCTGGCGTTGCTGACGCTGAGCCTGCTCAGCGGCGGCCTGATCCCTTCGGTGCGCGCGGCCATCGTCGCGCGCGTCGGCGGGACCCGTCGGCAGGTGGCCTTGCACACCGGATGCTCAGCCCTGCTGCTGCTGGTCGTCCTGTATCACGGTCTGGTGCTGTGGCTTGGCCCCTACCGCGCCCTGTCGTGGGACTGGCACAACGTCCAGTCGATGGCGCTGGGGGCGGTCCTGCTGACGACGGCACTCGTCGGGATCGCGCGGACGCCGTTGCGGGCCGCGCTGGGAGAGCCGCGATGGCGGTGGCTGCACTGGATGCTGGCCTACGCGGTGGTGATGCTGCTGCTGGCGCACGTGCTGTTGCTCAGCTCGACGGTGCGCCTGGTGCTCCCCCTGCCCACGACCCCCTGGCCGATCTGACGGGGCGCGGAAAGAGGACGGAAAGGCCTATCAGACCGCCCCCTGCTGGTGCGCAGGGCGCGATGACGGTCAAGGAACGCGCTCCCCTCGCCCAAGCAGCGACGGCAGCTGCTGCAGGACCCCCCGTGGTCAAGGGCATGTGTGGGTGTTGTCCCGCGGGCTGCTGGATCGACGCCACCATCGACCAGGGGCGATTGGTCTCCGTCGCTCCCGACCCCACGCACCCGCTGGGGATGCTCTGCACCCTCGGAGCCAATTCCCCCGACATCGTCCATGCCCACGAGCGGCTCCAGTTCCCGATGCGTCGAGTGGGGGCGAAGGGCACCTTGCAGTTCGAGCGGATCAGCTGGGAGGCGGCCTACGACCACATCGTCACGGCGATGCAGGCGATCAAGGCGCAGCACGGTCCCGAGGGGATGGCGATCTACACCGGCCGCGGCTCCTTCGAGCGTGCGATGTGCGACCTGTTCCAGCCCAAGGGCGTGGCGGTCAGCTCCGCCAGCAGCGTGCTCTTCCCCTTCGGCTCGCCCAACACCTCGGGGGTGGGTGCGCTCTGCTACGTCTCCTATGCGATGATCGCGCCCCACGTCACCCATGGCGGGATGCTCATCACCATGTTCTCCGACGTCGAGCAGGCGGAGCTCATCGTCGTATGGGGGACCAACCCCGCCACCGATTCCCCACCGATGGTCATGCACCAGATCCTCGACGCGCAGAGGCGCAACGGCGCAGAGGTGGTCGTCATCGACCCGCGGCGGACCGAGACGGCGCATCTGGCCGATGCCCAATGGCTCCCCATCCGCAGTGGCACCGACGGTGCCCTGGCGCTGGGGATGATCGAGGTGCTGATCCACGAGGAGCTCTATGACGAGTCGTTCGTCCGCGACTGGTGCGTCGGCTTCGAGGAGCTGCGCGCCTACTCGCAGCACTTCACGCCCGAGCGCGTCGCGACGATCACCGGCATCCCCGCCGCGACCATCCGTCAGCTGGCGCGGCGGATCGCCGCCGCCCACGGTGCCGCCCCGGTGATGTACACGGGGTTGGAGTACTCCGACAGCGGCGTCCAGGCGATCCGCGCGGTGCAGATCCTCTTCGCCCTGGCAGGTCAGCTCGATGTCCCAGGGGGCTTGTGCTTCCACATGCGCAAGAGCCTCTGGCCCATCCCCACGGCGACCCACCAGCCCAACCCGCACCCCTCCAAGGCGGTGGGCACCGACCGGTTCCCCATCTACAGCCGGTACCGTGGTGAATCCCACGCCGCGGCCTTCCCCAAGGCGGTGCTCGAGGATGACCCCTATCCCATCCGCGGGTTGATCATCGATGGTGCGTCGCTGATCACGTCATGGCCGCAGCCCCAGCTGTGGCGCCAGACGCTGGCCAAGCTCGACCTGCTGGTGGTCATCGACCGGCAGCTGACCGCCGATGCCGCCTACGCCGACATCGTGCTGCCGGCGACCACCTACTATGAGATCCTCTCCTACATGGTCTACGGTCCGATCTTCCGGATCCGCGAGCGGCTGCTCCCCCCCCAGGGCGAGGCCCGCAACGACTTCCTGATCCTCGCCGAGCTCGCGGCACGGTTGGGCTACGGCCACCTCTACCCGCAGAGCGAGGAGGAGATCGTCCGGACCGCGCTGGCGGGTTCGGGCTACACCCTCGAGCAGGTGCGTGCCGCCGGCGGATGGGTGTCGTTGCCGACGGTGATGATGGAGTACCGCAAGTGGCTGATCGGCGGCCTGCGCGCCGATGGGCGCGACGGCTTCGAGACACCGTCGGGCAAGTTCGAGATCGTCAGCTCGATCCTGCAGGAGTACGGCTACGAGGGCCTCCCCCGCTACACCGAGCCGGTCGAGGGGCCACTGGGCTCGCCGGAGCTGGCGCAGCACTACCCCCTGGTGTTCAACAGTGGTTCGCGGGTGGTCACGGACTTCCGCTCGCAGTTCCACAGCGTCGAGGGCCTGAGCCGGATCGCCCCTGAGCCGGTGGTGTGGCTCAACAGCGCTGACGCCGCGCTCCGTGGGATCGCCGATGGCGACCTCGTCGAGGTCGTCTCGCCGCGCGGGTCGGTGCCGGTGCGCGCCTATGTCACCGAGGACATCGTCGTGGGCAACGTCGACGTCAGCCAGGGCGGCGGCGGGCCCATCGGCCCCGAGGCGTGGCGCACGTCCAACGTCAACGACCTCACCGACCTCCAACGCTACGACCCCATCTCCGGCTTCCCCGTCTACAAGTCCCTCCTCTGTGATGTGCGGAAGGTCGGGGGACGCGCATCTTCGGACTCCCCCAAGCCGCTGCTGCGGGACGTCCGAACGCCGCCGCCCAGCGTCCTTGCGCGCGCACGCTCTGCCGCACCACCGACGGCGGTGCGCCGCCGCGTCTATCTGGACAACAACGCCACCACGCCGCTGGACCCCAAGGTGCTCGAGGCGATGTTGCCGCTGCTGCAACAGGACTTCGGCAACCCTTCCTCGATCCACAGCTTCGGGACCACGGCGCGCACCGCCGTCGAGGAGGCTCGGCGCAAGGTGGCGGCGCTGTTGCACACCACGGCACGGCGCATCGTCTTCACCGGCGGCGGCTCCGAGGCCGACAACCTCGCGATCAAGGGGGCCGCCCAAGCCAACACCGCCAAGGGGCGCCACATCATCACCACGGCGATCGAGCACCCGGCGGTCCGCAACGCCTGTCGCAGCCTGCAGGGACAGGGCTTTGCGGTGACCACCCTCCCCGTCGATGGCGACGGGCGCGTCTCGCCCACCCAGCTGGAGGCGGCCCTGCGCCCCGACACGGTGCTGGTGTCGGTGATGTTCGCCAACAACGAGGTCGGCACCATCCAGCCCATCAAGGAGCTCTGCGCCATCGCGCACGGCGCCGGGGCGCTGTTCCACACCGACGCAGTCCAAGCGGTCGGCAAGGTCCCCCTCGACGTCACCGACCTCGATGTCGACCTGCTCGCCCTCTCCGGCCACAAGCTGCACGGCCCCAAGGGGGTCGGGGCGCTCTTTGTCAAGGCTGGCACCGCCCTCCGACCGCTGGTCGATGGCGGGAGCCAGGAGCACGCGCTGCGCGCCGGGACCGAGAACACCGCAGCCATCGTCGGCCTAGGGGTCGCCGCCGAGCTGGCCCGCCACCGCCTGCCCCACGCAGGGAGGCTGGCGGAATTGCGCGACCGCCTCCAAGCGGGGATCCTCCAGATCATCCCGCAGGCGCGCGTCAATGGCGACCTGCAGAACCGTCTGCCCAACACGCTCAGCCTGGTGGTGCCCGGCACCCGTGGCGAGTCCTTGGTGATGGCGCTCGACCGCAAGGGCATCGCGCTCTCCTCGGGTTCGGCGTGCAAGGCCGGCTCACCTGACCCCTCGGCCACCCTGCTGGCGATGGGCCTGTCAGCGCAGGACGCGCACTGCTGCATCCGCCTCTCGCTGGGCCATCAGACGACCATCGAAGAGGTCGATGCCGCCCTGGCAGGCTTCAAGGAGGCCTTCTCGGGCAAGGACGAGAGCGTCCGGTTCCTCGCCTGCCGCTGAGCGCACCCCCCCGGTGGCATGCCGGTTTGTTCCATGTTGGGCTTTAAGGCCCCCCCGTCTGGGCCGCCCATGACCCACAACGCAGACCTCCCGGCTCAACCGTCGGGACGGCGTCTGACAACGATCGGGATCCTCGCGCTGCTGGTGCTCGCCCCCTTGGGGGCGATGCTGGCCATCGCCGATGGCGGAAGCAGCGGGCGCGTCGACCCCCATGCCGGCCTGCAGACCATCGACTTCGACGGCACCTCTGGTGCCACGCTCACGGACGTCCACGAGGACTCCAGCGGGCTGAGCCTCGACAGCCAGATCGGGACGTTCTGGATGGCGCAGGCAGAGAGCGCCATCCAGCGCAACGCCCACGCGGCGGCCTGGGACCCGGTCCGAGAGGTGTTCATCACCGCGACCGGACACGATGAGAACTTCGGGCATATCACCGGTGTCTGGAGCTTCGACCCATCGACGGGGGACTGGGTCCAAAAGGCCAACCTCCCGATCGGTGGGCGCATGCTCTCTGAGCTGGCCTATTCCCCAGCGACCGACCGGATGTACCTCTTCGCCGGGTTCGACGGCGGCGCCTTCACCTATGATGACGTCTGGCGCTACAACCCCGCCACCGACCAGTGGAGCCAGATGGCCAACCCGACCCCTGAACCGATGTTCGGAGTCAAGGCCTTCTGGGACGCCCCCAACGGCCAATTCCTCGTCTTCGACGGTTGCAACAACAAGCTCTGGGGCTACGACCCCGTCGCGGACAGCTGGACGCCGCTGGCATCCCCCCCGGACAACCGTGACTGCGATGACCCTGCGATCTTCCATGGTGTCGCTGGCCCGCTCGCCGAGTCGGCCTTCGACTATGGCACCCGCACCCTCGTCGCCTTCGGTGGATACGAAGCCGGGGGCGCCGGCAGCCTGGACGCGACCTGGGTCTATGACGCCGCCGCCGACAACTGGACCTACGGCGCCACCCTCCCGGATTACCGCATCGACGGTGCGGCCTATTACGACCCGCGGGATGGCGACATCTACGCCTACTTCGGGTACATCGACCCCGCCGGCGGGCCACCGCCGCTGCCGGCAGTCTACGACATCGGCCAGGACAGCTGGACCGAGCTCGCCGATCCTGGGTGGGCAGCTCGCTGGTGGCCGGTCATGCTCTTCGATACCACCAACGACCACCCGATCCTCTTCGGGGGCTGGGGTGCCGTCGACTCGGCGCTCGCCGACTACTGGTACGAGCTGGTCGACCCCTTCCTGGCGACCGGCACCGCGACCGTCGGTGCGACGCTTCCCGCCGACCTGGTGCAACTCCAGGACGTCAGCTGGGATGCGGACATCATCGCGCCAGCGACCTTGACCGTCGACCTGCGCTCGAGCCCCGAGGGCACCACCTGGTCCTCGTGGCAGGCCCTGACCAGTGGGCAGGCGCTGACCACCGAGGTCACCGACACGCACCTGCAACTGCGGATGACCTTCGGGTCCGACGGCGTGCACAGCGCACAGGTCCACAGCATCGACCTCAACTTCACCGTCGACCAAGCCCCCACCATCGACCTGGGCGACGACATCAGCGGCGGCCACAAGGGCGAGGCGATCCTCCTGGTCCCTTCGGCCATCACCGAACCCGACGGCGATGTCCTGACCATCA